>JAFIHA010000042.1 GCA_017848965.1 Dechloromonas aromatica (nom. nud.)
CTACAACCAGAAGCTGTCCGAGAAGCGCGCTGCCGCGGTCAAGGAATACCTGGTTGCCAAGGGTATCGAAGCCAACCGCGTCTACACCGAAGGCAAGGGCGAAACCCAGCCGGTCACCGGCGACAAGTGCGGCAAGAGCGACAAGAAGTCGAAGTCGCTGATCGACTGCCTGCAGCCGGACCGCCGCGTCGACATCGAAGTCATCGGCACCAAGTAATCCGCCGCTGCTACAATGCAGGCCCTGCTTCGGCAGGGCCTTTTCTTTTTCAGCCTTGCGAAACCGACCATGCTCAACGCCGACCCCAGCGAACTGCAAAAATTTGGCGACCTGGCCCACCGCTGGTGGGACCCGAACAGCGAATTCAAACCCCTGCACGACATCAACCCCTTGCGCCTGGGCTGGATCGACCGCTGCGTCGGACTGCGCGGCAAACGGGTGCTCGACGTCGGCTGCGGCGGCGGCCTGCTCTCGGAAGGCATGGCTGCGCTGGGCGCCGAGGTCACCGGCATCGACCTCTCGGAAAAGCCGCTCGGCGTCGCCCGCCTGCACCTGCTGGAGAGCGGGCAGAAGGTCGATTACCGGCAGATTTCCGCCGAAGCACTGGCCGAACAGATGCCCGGCGCCTTCGACACGGTCACCTGCCTGGAAATGCTCGAACACGTGCCCAATCCGTCGAGCACCATCACCGCCTGCGCCCGCTTGGTCAAACCCGGCGGCCAGGTCTTCTTCTCGACGCTCAACCGCAACCCGAAGGCCTACCTGTTCGCGGTGATCGGCGCCGAGTACCTGCTCAAGCTGCTGCCCAAGGGCACCCACGATTACGCCAAGTTCATCAAGCCGTCCGAGCTCACCCGCTGGGCCAAGATGGGCAACCTGGAACCGCAGGAAATCCTCGGCATGAGCTACAACCCGCTGACCCGCGAGTACAGCCTCGGCCGCGACACCAGCGTCAATTACCTGCTGCGCGCCCAGCGCAATGCCTGAGGCCGCTCCCCGGGCCGTCCTTTTCGACCTCGACGGCACGCTCGCCGACACCGCCCCCGACCTCGCCGCCTGCGTCAATCGCCTGCTGGTCGAGGAAGGCCGGGCGCCGCAGCCGCTCGCCGAGCTGCGTCCGTTCACCTCACAGGGCGTACGCGGCATGTTGTTCAAGGGTTTCGGCATGAGCCCCGAGCACCCTGACTACGCCGCCTTCGCGGCGCGCTTCCTGGCCCACTACGAAACCCGCCTGTGCGAGGAAACGCGCCTTTTCGACGGCATTGCCGACCTGCTCGACCGGCTTGAGGAGAACGGGCTGCGCTGGGGCATCGTCACCAACAAGCGGATGCGCTACACCGACCCGCTGGTCCGCCTGCTCGGCCTGGCGCCGCGCACGACCTGCGTCGTCAGCGGCGACACCACGGCCGCCGCCAAGCCATCGCCGCTGCCCCTGCTGCATGCCTGCGAACTGCTCGGGGTGGCGCCGTCCGCCACCCTCTACGTCGGCGACGACCAGCGCGACATCGTCGCCGGCCAGGCCGCCGGCTGCGCGACGATCGCCGTGCGCTGGGGCTACCTCGGCGTCGAGCGCCCGATCGAGGCCTGGGGCGCCGACCGCATCGTCGACCACCCGCGGGAAATCGCCGCCGTCAGTCGGCCGACCTGACCGCCGCCCGCTCGCGCCGCCGGTAACCGATCAAGGCCGGCACCACCGCCAGCAGCAGCACTCCGAGCGCCGCCAGCAGCGGCCAGCGCACCGGCGCATTCCACTCACGCCGCGCCTGCGCCCGGTCGACGGCGTCGACCCGCTGGTACTTCAGCGTGTTGTTGCCGACATCGCTCGGTTTGCGGTTCTTCAGCCAGCGGTGGGTCAGCGTGTAGCTCTTCGGGTGCTGCCCGAAAACCCAGGGCGCGTCGTGGCGCAGGATGTCGTTCATGCGCCGGATGATGGCCAGGCGCTCGGGCGAGTTCTCCATGTTCTTCATCTGCAGGAACAGCCGGTCGTACTCGGGATTCTCGTAGTTGGCCGAGTTGGCGCCGCCTTGCAGACGCCCTTCCGGACCGTGCAGCAGGAACATGAAGTTCTCCGGATCGGGGTAGTCGGCATTCCAGCCGAGGTAGAAGAGCTGGAAGGCGCCCTTGCGCAGCTTGTCCTGGAAGCGGTTGAAGTCGGTGGCGCGCACCACCAGTTGCACGTCGATCTTGGCGAACTGCCGGGTCAGCCAGTCGAGGCGCGATTTTTCGCCCATTCCGCCGCCGGTGGTGTCGAGGTTGAGAACCAGCGGCTCGCCGTTCCTGGCGTCGCGCCCATTCGGGTAGCCGGCTTCGGCGAGCAGCTGTTTGGCGACGGCGGCCGACTTGCGCCGCGCCTGCCCTTCGACCCAGTCATAGACGACGCGGTTGATTCCCGCCTCGCCCGCTTCGTAGCCGAAGATGCCGGGCGGCAGCGGTCCCTGGGCGGCGATGCCGCGACCGTTCTGGAAAATCGAGATGAACTCCTCCTGGTCGATGGCGATCGACACCGCCTGACGCAGCTTAGCCGCTTTTTCGCCGAGGCCGCCGACCACCGGATCCTGCATGTTAAAGCCCATGTAGAAGGTCGATGGGCGCACCGAAGTCAGGAGGCGGATGCCCTTGTCGCGCATCTCGTCGGACAGCGCGACGTCGCCGCCGACGTTGACGCGGACCGCCTGATCGAAGCTGTCCGAGGAAATGCCGGAGGCGTCGTAGTAGCCCTGCAGGAACTTGTTCCAGTAGGGAATCGCCTCCTTCTCGCGGGTAAAGACCGCCTGCTCGATGAAGGGCACGCTCTTGCCGCAATCGGCAAGCAGACCGGCGTCGGCGTCTTCGGCTTCGCCGTCGCAGGGATAGGGTTCGCCACGGAAATTCGGGTTGCGGGTGAGCACCATGCGCCGGTTCGGGTCGTTCTCGGTCAGCATGTAGGGGCCGGTGCCGACCGGCCACCAGTCGAGCGTCAGGTTCTTCTCGCGCATGCCGGGTTGGGCGTAGAAGCGATCGACCTCGCGCGGCACCGGCGCGAAGAAGGGCATCGCCAGCCAGTAGGAAAACTGCGGATACTTGCCGCGGATGCGGATGCGCCAGGTCCGCGCATCGACACGTTCGACGCCGCTCAGGGCGAAGGCGTCGAGATCGAGCCAGGTGTCGTCGGGCAGGTCCTTGACCGCCGCCCGCAGACGTTCGCCGAGTTCGCGCAGGCCGACGATCTTGTCGGCCATCATGCCGTAGATCGGCGAGTGCAGGCGCGGATGGGCGAGGCGCTTGATCTGGTAGATGTAGTCGTCGGCGCTCAGTTCGCGGCTGGCGCTGGCCGGAAAATCGGCGATGCTCTGCCGACCGGCCGCCGTCTCGGTACCAAGGAAGCGCGGCTGGCCGGCAGCGTCGAGCGCGAAAGCCGGATGCGGCTGATAGCGGATACCCGGCTGCAGGGTCAGTTCATAGACGCTTTCGGCGATCGCCGCGTCCGGCGCATCGTCCGGCAGCCGGCTGCCGTCGGCCGCCAGGTAGCGCGGCTGCGGCACTGCTTCGACGGTCGCCGGGATCAACTGATAGGGACGGCGCAGGTAATGGTACTGCAGCGGCGGTTCGTAGATCTGGCCGGTGAAGGCGGCCTCGTCCTCGGTGTAGGACTGGGCGGGGTCGAGGTGTTTGGGGCGGTCGGTGAAGGCCGTATAGAGGATTTCGCGGCCGGCATCGGCGGCCGGATAGGGTGTGTTCCACGACTCGCCGCAGGCCGCGAGGCCGAGGCAGAAAAGCAGGCAGGCAGGCAGTTTTCCCATGGCCGCCAGTGTATAACAAAGGCTTGACCGGGCCAGCGGGCTCCGAACACAATGGCCCAAAACAACCACAGGAAGCCACCATGCTCGACACCCCGGTCCCCGACTTCGCCCTGCCCGCCACCAGCGGCACCAGCTTCAGGCTCGCCGACCAGGCCGGCCGCATCGTCGTCATCTACTTCTACCCCAAGGACAGCACGCCCGGCTGCACCACGGAAGGCCAGAACTTCCGTGATCTGCACGCCCAGTTCTCCGCCGCCGGCGCGGTCGTCCTCGGCGTTTCCCGCGACAGCCTGAAGGCGCACGAGAATTTCAAGGCCAAGCAGTCCTTTCCCTTCGAACTCGGTTCCGACGCCGACGAGGCCGTCTGCAACCTGTTCGGCGTGATCAAGCAGAAGATGATGTACGGCAAGCAATGCCGCGGCATCGAGCGCAGCACCTTCGTCATCGACCGCAATGGCGTGCTGCGCCGCGAGTGGCGCGGCGTCAAGGTCGCCGGCCACGCCCAGGAAGTACTCGACTTCGTCAAAACCCTCTGATTTCCAACCGTCCCCGCGAGACCCCCATGCCGCGCCAACCCGCCGCCAAGAAGCCCGCAATGACCAAGATCTTCGTGCTCGACACCAATGTCCTGATGCACGATCCGAGTTGTCTGTTCCGCTTCGAGGAGCACGACATCTTCCTGCCGATCATGACCCTGGAAGAGCTCGACAACCACAAGAAGGGGATGTCGGAAATCGCCCGCAACGCCCGCCAGGCCTCGCGCATGCTGGACGAAATGCTGGCCCACGACGACGTCGACATCGACGAGGGGATCGATCTTTACGGACCATCGGCCAAACTGGCGAGCGGCCGCCTCTACCTGCAGACCGAGGCGATCAGCACCGAACTGCCGCAGGGCCTGCCGACCTCCAAGGTGGATAACCAGATCCTGTCGGTCGTCATCCACCTCCAGAAGAAATTCCCCAAGCGCCCGGTGATCCTGGTGTCGAAAGACATCAACATGCGCATCAAGTCGCGCGCATTGAACCTGCTGGCCGAGGACTACTTCAACGACAAGGTGCTCGAGGACACCGACATCCTCTACTCCGGTACCCGCGCCCTGCCCGACAACTTCTGGGAAAAGCACGGCAAGGGCATGGAATCCTGGAAGAAGGACAGCAAGACCTATTACCGGGTCAATGGTCCGCTTTGCCCGCAGTTTCTGGTCAATGAATTCGTCTGGCTGGAAAAGGACGGCTTCGCCGCGATCGTCAAGGAAACCGCCGGCAAGAGCGCGGTGCTGGAAACCCTGGTCGACTACACGCACCCGAAGAATGCCGTCTGGGGCATTACCGCCCGCAACCGCGAACAGAACTTCGCCCTCAACCTGCTGATGAATCCGGAGATCGATTTCGTCACCCTGCTCGGCCAGGCCGGCACCGGCAAGACGCTGCTGACTCTGGCCGCCGGCCTGACCCAAACGCTGGAAAGCAAGCAGTTCGCCGAGATCATCATGACCCGCGTCACCGTCCCGGTCGGCGAGGACATCGGTTTCCTGCCGGGCAGCGAAGAGGAAAAGATGGCGCCGTGGATGGGCGCCCTGGAAGACAACCTCGAGGTCCTGACCAACACCGACGACAGCAGCCCCTACGGTGGCGACTGGGGCAAGGCCGCGACGCACGACATCATCCGCTCGAAGATCAAGGTCAAGTCGCTCAACTTCATGCGTGGCCGCACTTTCCTGAAGAAGTACCTGATCATCGACGAAGCGCAGAACCTGACACCGAAGCAGATGAAAACCCTGGTCACCCGCGCCGGCCCAGGCACCAAGGTGGTCTGCCTGGGTAACATCGCGCAGATCGACACCCCCTACCTGACCGAAGGCAGCTCCGGCCTGACCTACGTCGTGGACCGCTTCAAGGGCTGGCCGCATTCCGGTCACATCACGTTACAAAGAGGCGAACGCTCGCGTCTGGCTGATCACGCAGCCGACGTGCTATAGTCGGCGCCACTTTGGCAAGGCCGTGTCTGACACGGCCTTTTCATTTCAACCTTGATTTTTCCCGAGGTTCGCCTTGAAACGCAGAGACTTTCTGGCCGCATCCGCACTGTTCTCGCTCTTTACCGGCGACGCCCTTGCTGCAAAGAAAAAGACCCAGAAAAAGACCACTGCGAAAAAAACCTCGCGCAAATCCAGCAAGAAGAAAAGCCCCCGTTCCGCACGCTCCAATCTCACCGGGACATCGCGTCCCGCCGTACATAGCGCCGCCACCCCGTTGATCGATGCCTCCCCGGAAGGCACCTCGACCTCACGCCTGCCGCCGGTTCGCGCCCAGGAAGCCCCCAGCGATTGGCAGACCTATGAAATCGTCACGACGCTGAACCTGCGCGCACCAGGACAAAATGCCAACCTCTGGCTGCCCCTGCCCTCAACTCAGGACAATCTGCACCAGCGGCTGCTCGGCCATAACTGGCAAACCGACGCCCGCAATGTCAGCCTGCAGCGCAGACCCGAGGGCGAACTCGAAGTGCTGCGTTGCGAATGGAACGACGCAAGCAACGCCTCCTTGCGTCTCGTCACGCAAATCAGCACGGCCGACCGGCACTTTGACATCACCCGGCGCAGCGTCCCGCCCGAACGCGACGACATCCTGCGCCATAACCTGCAGGCCAGCACGCTGATTCCGAATGACGGCCTGGCCCGCCAACTGGGTGAACGCATCGTCGGACGGATCAAGGATCCCCTGGCGCAAGTGAAGGCCATTTACGACTGGATCTGCGAAAACGCCATCTACGACCCATCCTTGCCCGGCTGCGGCAATGGCGAGATCCATCGCCAATTGATTTCCGGGCAGTACGGCGGCCGCTCCGCCGACATCAACGGCCTGTTCGTTGCCGTCTGCCGATCAATCGGCATCCCGGCACGCTGCGTCTATGGCATCCGGATCGGCCGCTCCCGGCTCTTCCCCTCGCTTGGCCTGCGCAGCGACGATGCCACGCGCGCCCAGCATGTCCGGGCCGAGTTCTATCTGCCCGGCTACGGCTGGATTCCGGCCGACCCCAGCGACGTCCGCCGGGCGGTCGCCTATGAAGCGCTCCAGGAGGGCAGCGGCCAGCTCGCATCGCTGCGCCGGGTCCTGTTTGGCGTCTGGGAAATGAACTGGGCGGGATTCCATTCCGGCAACGATCTGCAACTGACTGGCCTGTCGCATACCTTGCCGCACTTCATCCTTCCACAACTTCGAGTCGGCGCACAGAATATCGACGTGCTCAACCCGAACAACACCTCCATCCGCATCAGCGCCCGCCAGATCGTGCTGTAAGAGTTCCGGGCGGCAATTTCTCCGCCCCGCCCGACGCGAGGTTTTGGCTTGCGCCAAAACCTCGAACCTAGTCCCGCGCGTCCTGGAAACCGCCCGACGCGAGGTTTTGGCTGGCGCCGAAACCTCGAACTTAGTCCCGCGCGTCCTGGAAACCACCCGACGCGAGGTTTTGGCTGGCGCCGAAACCTCGAACCTAGTCCCGCGCGTCCTGGAAACCGCCCGACGCGAGGTTTTCAAAGCGGGTGAATTCGCCGAGGAAGGCGAGGCGCACGGTGCCGGTGGGGCCGTTACGCTGCTTGCCGATGATCACTTCGGCCAGGCCCTTGTCCGGCGAATCGGGCTTGTAGTATTCGTCACGGTACATCATCAGGATCACGTCGGCATCCTGTTCGATGGCGCCGGATTCGCGCAAGTCGGACATCATCGGCCGCTTGTCGGTACGTTCCTCGACCTTCCGCGACAACTGCGACAGGGCGACGATCGGCACCTGTAGTTCCTTGGCCAGCGATTTGATCGAGCGAGAGATTTCCGAGACCTCGGTGGCGCGGTTCTCGCCTGCCTTGTTGCCGCTCATTAGCTGGATGTAGTCGATCACCAGCAGGCCGAGCTTGCCGCCGTACTGGCGCGCCAGACGACGCGCCCGGGCACGCAGGTTGGCCGGACTGAGACCACCGGTCTCGTCGATGTAGATCGGTGCTTCGTGCAGCTTGCCGAGGGCAAACGACAGACGCGACCACTCATCATCGCTCATCCGCCCGGTGCGCAGACTTTGTGAATTGAGCCGACCGATCGAGGCCAGCATCCGCATCGCCAGCTGAGCGCCGCCCATTTCCATGGAAAACACGCCAACCGGAAGGCCGCTATCGACCGCAACGTTCTCAGCGATATTGAGCGCGAAAGCCGTTTTCCCCATCGACGGACGACCGGCGACGATGATCAGGTCGCCCGGCTGGAAACCGGAGGTCTTCTGGTCAAGATCGAGGAAACCCGTCGGCACGCCGGTGATGTCGGAAGGATTGTCGCGATCGTGCAGTTCCTGGATGCGCTCGACAACCTGGGTCAGCAGCGGATTGATATGCACGAAACCTTCGGCGTGACCGGCGCCGGCTTCGGCGATCTTGAAGATTTTCGATTCGGCCTCGTCGAGCAGGGAGGCCGCATCCCGGCCCAGCGGATTCAACGCATCGGACGCAATTTCGTCGGCCGTCGCCACCAGTTGCCGGAGCACCGCACGCTCACGGACGATTTCCGCGTAACGCCGGATATTCGCCGCTGACGGCGTATTCGCCGCCAGCTCGCCAAGATAGGCAAGTCCACCAGTCTGGTCGTTTTCGCCAGCGGCATCCAGCGCCTCGGCGACCGTCACCACATCGGCCGGTTTCGCCTTCTCGAGCAGGTTGCGGATTTGCCGAAAAATCCGCCGATGCTCGTCGCGATAGAAATCACTCTCGGCGACCTGATCGCCGATGCGGTCCCAGGCATTGTTGTCGAGCAGCAGGCCACCGAGGATCGACTGTTCGGCCTCGATCGAATGCGGCGGGACGCGCAAGGTATCGAGTACGGGATCGGCGGCCCGGGACTTGTTCTGTCGCTGGTTCATGGTGTTCTGCAATCGGCATCGGGGGCCGCCATTATAAGCTGCCCCCCTGCCACATCACCCGACATGCGGGTCCGCACCGGGTGGTTAAAGAAGTTGCAGTCATGAGTGACGAGCCCCCCCCAAGTCGATCAAAGTAGGCGATCGTCAGTATCGAATCGATCAGCCGGCAGCCATTTCGCCACCAACTGCGAGCGCTTCCCGCCGCCCGGCGCGCCACGGTTTCTGAGGCGTCCAGCGCTTTCGACTCCCGATACATCGAAACCTCACGTTGCCTGTGCATGAGTCGAATCGCCCGCAACCGGTGTCGCATCCACTCGTCCAGCGTACGCCAGACTCTCGGCGTTTGCGATAACCGGAAACTGGCTATCCACCCCGGCACATAGGAACGCAGCGCTTCAACAACTTCCAGCATGTCGATCCGTCACCGTCGGAATGCCCTGCTCACACTCGCCTCCGTCCGCTACCGGTCCCCGCCCCGGTTTCCCAGGCGTCTGACGCAAGACTTCACGCATCGACATGGCGTAGCACATTCCTTCTCGGCTAACTCTTCAGCTTGATCACGAGAGCCTCGGGGTCCATTGACCACTCGCCCTGCTCGGCAACGCCTTCTATCCGGTTCTCGTCCATCGGCTCGCGGATACGATCCACGCTCGGTCGCCCTCACGCAGTTGCACTTCACTGCGTTCGCGGTGATCGACTCACGGCGGAACTTGCACCCGATCGAATGGCCCATGCTGGGCGCACAAAGAGAAGGCCCGACAGGTTTCCCTGCCGGGCCGGATTCGGTCGTCACCCGAAGGTGACACCTTATTGTAGCAACGGCTCTCACCCCGGAAAGCTACATGGCGTTATTCTACGCATTCCGGATAGAGAACAGCAAATCATGAGCGCGACATACACCATTGGTCTGGACATTGGCATCGCATCGGTCGGCTGGTGCGTTCTTGGTGAAACCCACATCATCGACCTGGGCGTGCGCGCCTTCGATAAGGCCGAAACGGCCAAGGAAGGGGAATCGCTGAACCTCGCCCGACGCAATGCGCGCCTGATGCGGCGGCGCTTGTTCCGGCGAGCATGGCGGCTGAAAAAGCTGGCCCGCCTGTTAAAAAGTGAAGGTCTGATCGCCGACGCCAAGGCATTCCAGCCCGAACACGCTTTTACCCATTCGCTCTGGCAATTGCGCGTTGACGGCCTCGACCGCCGCCTGAACGACGAAGAATGGGCACGCGTCATCTACCATCTCAGCAAACACCGGGGCTTCCACTGGATCAGCCGCGCCGAAGCAAAGCAAGCCGAGGGCGACAGCAAGAGCGAAGGCGGCAAGGTCAAACAGGGGCTCGCCGGCACCGCCAAATTGATGACGGAAAAAGGTTATCGCAGTGCGGCCGAAATGGTGTTGGGCGAATTTCCTGATGCGCAACGCAACAAGCAGGGCGAATACACCAAAGCTCTGGCGCGGGAACTGCTTGCCAAAGAACTGGCCCTGCTCTTCGAAAAACAACGAGAACTCGGCAATCCCCACGCATCAAGTGCGCTGCAAACCGCCATCCTCGGCAACGGCGACAAGAAGAGCGGATTGTTCTGGCAGCAAAAACCGGCCCTCGCCGGGGCCGACCTGCTCAAGATGCTCGGCACCTGCACCTTCGAAAAAGGTGAATACCGCGCCCCGAAAGCCAGTTTCACCGCCGAACGCCACATCTGGCTGACGCGCCTGAACAATCTGCGCATCGTCACCGATGGCGTCACCCGCCAACTGACCGAACAGGAACGCCAACTCTGCCTGCCCTTGCCTTACCAACAAGCCGGCGACCTGACCTACAAGCAACTCGGCACGGCGCTGACCAAAGCCGGGCTGCTGGAAGCCGGCAGCTTCAAATTCACCGGTCTCGCCTACCCCACCGAAGCGCAAAAGGCTGAAGGCAAGGCGAAAGACCCGGAATCCGCTACGCTGATCAAAATCCCGGCCTGGCAGGAACTGCGTCAAACGCTGAGCAAGGCCGGCCTCGACGACGAATGGAAAAAACTCTCGGGCGATGCGCTCTGCGGTCAACCGGAAAACTTCGACCAAATTGCTTGGGTGCTCAGTGTCCACAAGGACGACGACGAAGTCCGCGCCGAACTCGCCAAGCTGCCGCTCCCCAACCGCGACGCGCTCATCGACGCCCTGCTCAACATCCGCTTCGACAAATTCCACGCCCTGTCGCTGAAAGCCCTGCGCGCCATCGTCCCGCCCATGGAAAAGGGGCTGCGCTACGACGAGGCCTGCGTCGAGGCCGGCTATCACCACAGCCAGTTGCACAAGGTCGGCGAAAGCGAACACAAATATCTGCCGCCGCTCTACGCCGGACGCGACCAGGACGGCCGCATGCGCTTCGCCGAAGATGCCGACATCCCGCGTAACCCCGTTGTTCTGCGTTCGCTGAATCAGGCGCGCAAGGTGGTCAATGCCATCATCCGCCGCCATGGTTCGCCGGCTGCGGTCCACATCGAAATGGCCCGCGATCTCTCGCGCCCCCTCGACGAGCGCAACAAGATCAAGAAGGAGCAGGACGAATACCAGGCACGGAATCAACGCGACCGGGAACAGTTCATCGAATTGTTCGGTCATCCCCCCAAAAGCCTTGAGTTCGAAAAATGGCGCCTGTACCGGGAGCAGAACGGACAATGTGTTTACTCGCAGAAGCCGCTGGCGCCGTCAGGCAACGTTGCCGAAATCTTCCTCGAAGGCTCCACCGAAATCGACCATGCCCTGCCCTACTCGCGCAGTTTCGACGACAGCAAGAACAACAAGGTGCTGGTCCTGACCCGCGAAAACCGCGACAAGGGCAATCGCACGCCTTACGAGTATCTGGGCGGCGCCGAAAACAGCGAACGCTGGCAACGCTACGTTGCCTTTGTCGAGGCGAACAAAGCGTATCGACTGGCCAAACGCACCCGGCTGCTGCGCAAGGATTTCGGCGCAAAAGAATCCGGGGAATTCCGCGAGCGCAACCTGAACGACACCCGCTACATCTCCCGCTTCTTCAAGAACTACATCGAACAACACCTGAAACTTGCCAATGGCAGCGAAGCCAAACGCTGCGTCGTCGTCAGCGGCCAACTGACCAATTTCCTGCGCGCCCGCTGGGGATTGCTCAAAGTGCGTTCCGACAGCGACCGTCACCATGCACTCGATGCGGCCGTTGTCGCGGCCTGTAGTCACAGCATGGTTCAACGCCTGTCCAATTACTCGCGCACCCGAGAACTGGAACAAGTCCGTGATGGCTTCGTTGATATCGAAACCGGCGAAATCGTCAATCCAGCCATGCATCAGCAACTGCGCGAACATTTCCCCGATCCGTGGCCCTACTTCCGGCACGAACTCGAAGCCCGCCTGAAGATCGACTCTCCCGAACTGCTACGCGAAGAAATGGCACGGCTGGGCAGCTACTCTGAGGAAGAACTCGCAACACTAAAGCCTCTATTCGTTTCCCGTGCGCCGCAACGTCGTAATGGCGGCGCGGCACATAGGGACACCATCTACGGCCAACCGGAGAGAATGAAAAGAACAGGCGGTGTCACTCAAAAAGTGCCGCTCTCGAGCCTGACGCTGAAAGACCTTGATTCGCTCGTCGATCCGCACCGGAACGTAAAACTGTACGAGGCTATCGCCAAACGCCTCGAAGCCCATGGCGGCAAAGGCGACAAAGCTTTCCCATCATCCAACCCGTTACGCAAGCCGGACAAGGAAGGCAACGAGACCGGCCCCATCGTTCGCACCGTCACCAAGGTCATCGACAAGCTGTCCGGTATCCCGGTACGCGGCGGCATCGCCAAGAACGACACCATGCTGCGGGTGGATGTCTTCACCAAAGCCGGCAAATTCCACCTGGTACCGGTTTATGTGCATCACCGTGTGACTGGGCTGCCGAATCGGGCGATTGTTCAGGCTAAGGACGAAGAAGAATGGACGCTGATCGATGAGAGTTTTGAATGGTGCTTCTCGCTGTATCCAAACGATCTCTTGCAAGTAACCCAAAGAAGCGGTGAAACAGTATTCGGCTATTACCGAGGCTGCCATAGCGGGACAGGCGCACTCAACATTGCTCTACACGACAGATTTGCTTTCGGAGAAAAAACCACCAGTCTGGCCTGTTTCAAAAAGGATCCAAACAAACCTATACCAAACGACAAGCTCGGACTGATTGAGGGTGTTGGCGTAAAGATGGCAGCAAAGCTGGAGAAATTCCACGTCGATACCCTCGGCAACATCTACCCCGCCCCGCCGGAGAAACGTCGTGGGCTGGCGTAGTGTGATGATCTCCCGTCCGGCCAAGCTGCGCCGGGAGCATTTCTCCCTGGCCATCGAGCAGGAGCAGACCGCCTTTGTCCCCTTCGAGGACATCGCCATCATTGTCCTCAACCATCGCGAAATCCAGCTCACCCACCCGGTCCTCTCGGCCTGTGCCGATTACGGCATTGGCCTCTACGCCACCGGTGACAACCACCAGCCCAATGGCGTTTTCCTGCCGTTTCTCGCGCACTCCCGCACCACGCGCCTGATGCGCAAACAGATGGACATTCCCCGCCCCCTGGCCAAACAAGCGTGGGCCAACATCGTTCGACGCAAGATCGAAAACCAGACAGCCGTTCTTCGTTTTTGCGCGAAAAACGGTGTTGACCGCATGGATTCCTACGCCCGGCGCGTGCGTTCAGGTGACACGGAAAACCTCGAAGGTCAGGCCGCCGCCTTCTATTTCACCCAACTCTTCGGCCAGGGTTTTTGTCGTGCCGAAGAACGCTGGGTCAATGCCGCACTCGATTATGGCTATGCGGTCCTGCGCGGCGCCATCGCCCGGGGACTGGTTGCCCACGGCATGCACCCGCCCATCGGCCTCTTTCATGCCAGCGAACAAAACGCCTTCAATCTGGCCGACGACCTGATCGAACCCTTCCGCCCCCTGGTCGACCTGCACGTCGCCAAGAACCCGGCTTTCACCGAAGGCGATCTCAGCCCGCAGGACAAGGCAGAACTGGTCGCCTTGCTCAACGTAGATGTCGGCATGCCGCAAGGCAAGATGTCTGCACTTTCCGCCATCGAATACGCGGTCGAGAGCCTTGCCCGGCTATTCGAGGAGGGCAACAGCGAACTCGAACTTCCAGCCTTGATCGGCTTGCAGGCCCACCGGCTGGAATGCTGAGGCATGGGACTGGAGACACGACGCTTCATGCGACTCATCGTCTTCTTCGATCTGCCCATGGTCACCAAGACCGAAAAACGCGCCTACGTCCAGTTTCGCCGTTTCCTGCTCAATGACGGCTACGACATGATCCAGTGGTCCGTCTACGCCCGCTTGCTGAACGGCAACGACGACCACGAAAAACACCTCAAACGCCTGATCGACAGCCTCCCGCCCGCCGGCTCCATTCGCTGCATGACCGTCACGGAAAAACAGTTCGCCGGCATTCGCCTGCTGGTCGGCATGCCGCTTTTTCAGGAAAAAAAGGTTCCGGCGAACCAGATGCTGCTGTTCTGACGCAAATTTGCATGAAAAAAATTCCCGCCCAGCTAAGCCGGGCGGGAATTTCGGTTTGGTCGATTGTAGCTTTCCGGGGTGAGAGAGGGAGCTACAACTAGCGGGTCAGGCCGTTGATGACGAAGCGGATTGTAGCTTTCCGGGGTGAGAGAGGGAGCTACAACCCCTGCACACCATAGATCGTTGGCGGAACGATTGTAGCTTTCCGGGGTGAGAGAGGGAGCTACAACGCGCGATGCCACCGCGCAAGGTGCGCAGGCATTGTAGCTTTCCGGGGTGAGAGAGGGAGCTACAACGACGACGGCGTCCTGCTGCGCAAGTACGTCATTGTAGCTTTCCGGGGTGAGAGAGGGAGCTACAACTCCAGGGTAACAATAAGGGTCATATGCCTTATTGTAGCTTTCCGGGGTGAGAGAGGGAGCTACAACACAACCTGACCGAGGGGCGCGATGCGACAGATTGTAGCTTTCCGGGGTGAGAGAGGGAGCTACAACCATGATTTGATCTCCTGTTATTTGCTGGTCATTGTAGCTTTCCGGGGTGAGAGAGGGAGCTACAACTTGCCCGGATACAGAGCCAAAGAATGGTGGATTGTAGCTTTCCGGGGTGAGAGAGGGAGCTACAACGCTGTCGGGATGATGGCTTTCAGTTGCATGATTGTAGCTTTCCGGGGTGAGAGAGGGAGCTACAACGCAAAACGAAACGCACCA
>JAFIHA010000043.1 GCA_017848965.1 Dechloromonas aromatica (nom. nud.)
CCCGGCCGGCATCGCCCAGCTGACGCCGAACAACCACTTCCTGTTCGCTGGCAAGAACCTGTCGATCGCCAGCGGCCAGGACAGCAACCTGATCGCCCAGGGCAACCAGAGCATCGCCGTCAAGGACGGCATCGCCCTCTTCACCGTCGGCAAGGCCGGCAACCCCCAGAAGCCGAACCAGGAAACCGGCACCCACCTGCACGCCGCCAGCGGCAAGGTCAGCCTGCAAAGCCAGAGCGGCAAGACGATGGCCGCCGCCGACAAGAAAGTCACCTTCGCCAGCACCCACGCCAGCCTCAACGTCGGCGCCCCCAAACACGTCCTCGCCACCGCCCAGGGTGCCTACCTCAAGCTCGAAGGCAGCAACATCCAGCTCCACGCCCCGGGCAAGGTGGAATTCAAGGCCAGCAGCAAGAACTGGACGGGGCCGAAGAGCGATTCGAGTAGCTTGAGTTTGCCGAAACCCAAAGCAATACCGCCATGCTCGCAGCAACAAGCTGATAGCGCGGCAAATGGCGCGGGCTTATTGTAAGCATGACATTCGGCGAATTGGATTTGGGCTACGAAACACTCTATGCACTCGTTGATCCATTTTTTGGCGAGCCTCCCGCCTTTGATTGTTCGTCAGATCAGCAAGCGAGTTTTGCTGCGCTTTCGGAATGCCGTACGCGAGCTTGGGGGCGACCGGTCTGGGTTGCATCCGGTGACCGGCCGCTGATCGAGCCATTTCGTCTGCCATTCATCGTTCAGTTGGAGGTCGGAGATCCATTGCTGGATGACCTGCAACAACTAGCGATTAACGAACATGCCGCCCAACTGGATGGCGTGCCGAGCGCTGCTTATCGGCTGGGAAGCTTCATCCAGAGCGACATGCCGCCTGAACTCATCATGCAGCGCTTGGAAGGCATGTGGTCATACAGCCATCGCTCACTGGCTCGTCGCTATTTGCGTTTAGGAGATCGGCGCGTAATGGAACTTCTGTTCCATGTTGTCCGGCCGCAAGTCGTTACCAACTGGCTGGGGCCACTGGGTGGCTGGTGTATCCTGGGCCGGTCTTTCGGATGGCATTGGGTTAAAGGGGCGATGAGCGACACTGAATTGTCTGAAAACGACAGTTACCGGCGTCAAAGCGTTCTCGATGAAGCTGCCGGGCGCGAAATGAATTTGAGATTGAACGATGCCGAGCATGGATTGCTGCTGCAAAGCGAAGCCATTTCGCTGGCCTTGACCCGCTTGCAGCAAGAGGGCGTAGCGCCGGATGCAGCTATTTACAGTCGCTTGCCGGATGCACTTAGCAAAGCGGGAACCTACCGCTTTCGTTCGCCACAAGACAGTGCTGTATTTATCGCAAACACGCTAGGGGCTTCCCGGCGCGTCTCAAACGAATGCTTGCAGAAGGCTTTGGCCCTGTACCCAAGCTCAACGGAGTCGCTTGAAATCCTGCTGGAGCGCACCGTCGATGAGATGGCGCCCCACGTGAGTATGTCAAATGTGAGAACCTGAAATCATGACCTGCAAAATTTGCGAACACAGCGGATTGGCTTTTCTTTTTACCTACCATGGCGCGATTGCAAGCGATGCAAAGCTGGCGCCCATCGGTGCGAATTTACTAGCCACACATCAGGAAAGCATCGCGGCGCTCGGGTTGCCGGAGGTCAAGCATGCGCGCTATGTGTTGCGTTTGTTGCGCCCTGGATACCTGCATATCTACCATGAGACCGAACCAGCCTGGCTGGCACAAAAAAAGAAAGCTCAGAAAAAAATCGACCCTGAAGCAGGCCACTGGGAAAGCTTTCGCATTACCGACGAGCATGCGCTGATTCCAGAAGATCATCCTGACTTTGGGACAAAAGCGCCGTTTCAGTGCTCTCGGGATGGCGGCAGTCATTTGCTGACGGCGGTGACCTATCGCCTGCCAGATGCACATGGCAGCGGCAATATCTGGGTCGCATTCAGTGCAAATCGCTGGACGTCCAAGCTACGCAAGAAAAACAAGGCAAATACCGAAGTCATGCAGGCCATTGACATTGCCGCGCTACTCGGTGGCAATCTTGAAGCCAATATGGTGAAACCTGAGGCGGCCTGGCTTGACAAGTATCTGACCGAGTTTGCCTTGACGTATTTTCGTCAGGGTAGCAAGGAGTCGGCATTTCCCTTCGCCAATACGCTGTATCACCAAGGCAAACAATTTCAGAAGCATCTTGGCGATCTGGATGGCAATCACCCCAAGACCAAAGATCGTTCCGTCGTGTTTGTCTTGCGCGATCCGGTAGGAACATCAGCTTCGCTTGGCAATGTCAGCGCCGCACGCCATCGGCAGGCAGTGGACTACGCCCAAAGCCAGCGCCATCCGCTGGGCGCGGCGCAAGCGATCGATTTCATTCGCGACGGTGTCTATCAAGCCAAGGAAGCCGAGCTAAAGAGCCGGCCGCTGAAGAAGAGTGATGCCTACAATGCAATTGGCAAGCCGCTATTTTCAGACAGGGACATGCGCGCCTTTCCTGACGGCGCGGAACTGAGCAAGTGGATGTATATGGGCACGATGAGCTATCAAAGCTTCGTCGACGGCAAGAACATCCATAAAAATTTGCCCGCCTCGGCGCGCTGGCTAGGGCTGGTCGGCCAGATGGGTTATGGATCGGTCATCGCGCCCATTCAGGATGTGGCAACGGTTCAAACCAGAATCCTGACGCGCAAGATGGATCGCTTGCACGACGGCAAGGCCAAGGAAACCTTTCAGCAGGATTTTCAGGCAGCGCTGGACAAGTTCGAGCAGCAGCTCTGCCAACACAGTGCCGATCATGCTGCTTTCATCGGGCACCCTGCGCTTAAAGCGTATTTCCTTGAGCACTTTGACCCGGAAGACCCGAATAGTCCCCGGCAGGAATGCAAACCCGGCATTACCTATATGGAAGAAGCCAACCAGGCCCTGATCGGTTGGGGGGGCATCACGCCGGAGTCGGAAGCAGCAATCAAGGCACTCATGGATGCCAAGATTGAAAGTCTGGATGGCTGGGCGTTACGAGCGCTGGTGGCCAATCAGAAAGGCCTGTTCTCGACCTTGGATGATTTCTGGAGCCAGCAATACGATTGGTTCACCAATCCCGCCAACAAGCTCGACAAGTCCTACGACGCCCTGAAAGCGCTACTCGGCGATGAGGAGGTTGCCAAGAAACTCTATGTGCCGCGCTTTGGCTGGCTCAATTCGGCGGGCATTGGCCTGAGTTTTGGGATGATGGGATTTCTGGGCGGCGCGGCAACCCATATCGCAGCAAACGCCCTGACGCGGGAATTTCCGTCAACGGTCAGTGCGGGGGGCAAGGCCATCGGCAAAGCGCGCGGTCTTGCCGACCTCATGGCCAACGGCATCGTTGCCAAGGAATTGAAGCTGGCGGCCAAGATCAACACCTGGTGCAACCATCAGGCGGCATTGCTGGAGGGCGCTCTCCACAAGAAGCCGCCCGCCAGGCCGCTTTATGTCCGTACGACCGTTACCATGGCGCAGGCATTGGAAATTCTGGTCGACATGAAGGCCCAGAAAGTCAGTTTCAACCGAAAGACGCGTGAACTATTTCAAATCCTGGAAAGCATGCCCGAGGCGATGCGTTCGCAAACCATCTCGCTCGATTTCCTGACAACCGACGTGGCGCTTGATGACGCCAAGAACATCAAGGGGGTTGCCGACAGCGCCGAGCAGGTTCGGGTTTCTGTGCTCAGCCATACCAAGGCGGCCGGTGTGGGCGTTGCTTCGCTGAGCGTGGCGCAACTGGGGGAGATCTACCGCAAGGCCCACCGCTTCGATGCCCTGAAAAAAGGGCTGGTCGACATCGTGCGCGATGGCGTGCCGCAACTCTCGAAGTTCGTGGCGAGCGCTGGCGGTGCGGTGGCCTCGTTGCCCGGCGCCGCCGCGCGTGGCATGACGGAGCGGGCCGGTCATTTCGCCTTCTTCGGGGCCTTCCTGCAATACCGCTTGATGTTGGGGAACGAAGAGTCGATTCAGAAACTGGAGGCCAAGCTGGCCGGCAGCCTGACGCCGGTGCAGCGCGAAGCGATTCAGGATGCATTGGCAATTACGAAGCTTGGTCTTTGGGATAACTACGCAGGGGTTACTGGTGGGGTTACGGAATTGATGGGCATCGGTGCCCATGGCATGCAACTGACGGGGACGGCTTCGGCATTGCTGACGGTGGCGGCATTTGCCGGGGCGGCAGCGTCGTTTTTTAATGCGATGCAGAATTTTACGAAGGCGATGGGGAAGCGGAAGGAGGGGGATGACTCTCTCAAAAATGCATATTACGGAGTTGGTTTTCTTTACGGACTAGCAAGCGCTTCTTTTGCTGCCTCCGGCTTCGAAATAGCCGTCCACTGGTTCGTCGAACGCAAGGTGCTGCCGGTCGGCTTGACGAGTACCGCCACACGCTTTGGTTACGGGATAGCCTTGCGCGGTCTGAGCCTGACCGGCTGGGGGCTGGTCTTTACGGTCGGCGCGTTCGCGGTTGAAGGTATCGTTGCCTACTACGACCGCACCAAGCTTGAAACCTGGGTAGAGGTTTGTTATTTCGGCGACAAGCCCAAGTATCGCGGACCCGATGGCAAGGCCAATGATCCCAGCAACTGGGATTCGGAAGCCAAGTTTCTGGGCCTTTCGCTGGAAGAAGCATCCGGCCAAGGTGCGGTAGAGGCCGATGTGCCGGAGAAGGCAGAAGCGGCATGAGCGCTTACGACTTCAAGCACGCCAATGAACTGCGCGAAGTGGGACATGCGCCGGTTGGCGAACGGGGTGCAAAAACGGAGTATCTGCCCAAGGACAAGCCGGCTTCCGAAACGCCCAAGACCTATGAACTGGTGCGCCGGGCCAGCGAGAATGCGCTCTACTTCGAGAGTAGCTGGGTAAGAGGGCGGGGGTGGGCGAGTATATTTGCTTTTGGGATGTTGGCGCTCATAGCCTTGTTTATTTGGCCTATTTCAGATCTTTCGTCAGATGTCGTTCGGTTAATGGCGGAAGGAAGGGCCTTCGTGGCATTAACTTCTGCGCTCCTAGTCGTTGCATTTGGGTTAGCTGCCTTTGTGACAACCACCGCCGCCATCCGAGCCTTCCGAATCGACCTCTTCGGCCCCAAGGACGTCCCGCTGGTTTTCAACCGCAAAACACGCAAGGTATACAAATTCATCCAGAACATGCCCACCCGGGATCTCAGTTCGCCGAAGGCCATCGTCAAATACTGGCTGACCGCCTTTCAGCCCTGGCCGATGCTGCTGATCGAATACGACTGGGATTGCCTGGAAGCGGAGTACTTCGAGAAAACCAGCCTGCAAGGCAATGTCGTGCAGACCATCAACATCCTGCAACTCATCGTCAAGGAAAGCCCGACCAGCGACACGGTGATCGGCACCATCAGCCTGGCTTCGCCCTTCATGGTGGGCAAGCAAATGGCCTACAACCTCTGGGAACACATCCGGCGCTACATGGAACAAGGTGGCCCGATTCTCAACCCCGGCGATCAACCAGCGCCGCCGTACCCGACCAATCTTTTACAGTCGGCCAACACGATGACCAAAGGTGGCTGGGTATTGGCCCTTGTCGCTTGCTGGTGGAGCACAAGTAAGATCATTGAATTCGGCCTTCCTCCCACAAATCAGGGCACCTTCATCGATCTGGCAATCGTATTTTGTTTGTTTATTGCTGACTTGACGCTGCTGGCAATCATCTTCAACTGGCTAGCCTTCAAATGGGGCAAGGATATCGAATTGCCGCAAGAGCTTCAGGCCGACGCCGGAGCCATGCTCGACCTTAAACGCATCGCCGCCATTGCCAATGGCAAGGCCGTAGCGGAATTGCCGTCGGAAACACCCTCTCCGATGACCTTCAAGGGCAGTTCGCGAAAGAGCGGAAAGCATCGCTAAGTGTTTGGGATAGCTCCTTGCGCCAGCCATGGGAAACCTGAGTCGCATTCAGTGCGAACCGCTGAACGTCCAAGCTGCGCAATAAAACAAGGCCAGCCAGGCGGTCGACATTGCTGTGCAACTCGGTGGCGCAACGTCAGTGCAGCACGCCATCGGCAGGTCATCGCGCCCATCCAGGATGTGGCAACGGTGCAAACAAAAATCCTCACGCGCAAGATGGATCGCTTGCACGACGGCAAGGCCAAGGAAACCTTTCAGCAGGATTTTCAGGCAGCGCTGGACAAGTTCGAGCAGCAGCTCTGCCAACACAGTGCCGATCATGCCGCTTTCATCGCGCACCCTGCGCTGAAGAGTTATTTCCTTGAGCACTTCGACCCGGAGGACCCGAATAGTCCCCGGCAGGAATGCAAACTTGAGCTTCCCCCGCAATGCCGTCCGCAAGGGAATGGCGCGATTAACGCATGATCGCCGTGATGATATCGACGTCCCTGCGCAGGGGCGGGTCTTCCGGTGACTTCTGCTGACGCTTCGCCGATTTATTCATGGCGATTTTTTTTGGCGACGCCTTGCGCGCCATTTTGTTTTTTTGGGGTTTGACCGGGCGTTTCGCGGTTTTCGCCTTTACCGGCCCAGCCGATGGGGGTTCTTCCAGGACGAGCAGGGGATTGCTCTGTGCCTTGGTGAGATCTTCGGCGGAAATATTCGGCGAAATTTCTGGGGGGGCTGCCTTTGTTGCGCTTGCCGCGGGCGGCGCTTCGGTTTTGCTGACGGTGATTGGCGCAGGAGTACTGGCGGCAGCAAGGGGGGGCGGTGCTTCGGACTTCGGCAGGAGTTGCGGGCCGTAGAAAAGGGCGAGCAGGAGGAGCAGGGTGCTCAGGCTTAGCAGCGCGGTCGCTATGGCAAGGTCCATGCCTTCGCGCTTTTTCCCGGCTGGATTGCTGACCAGGCGGGCGTATTCGGGATCGAGATCTTTCAGGATGCTCATGAAAATCGATTCATCATTTAATGAATTGGATGCGGACTTTGAAAAATTCCTGTTTCAAAGTTGCAAGATGCAGCCATTATATGAAAAACGCAAGTTCACGGCTGCATTCGTTTGTACTAAAATCTCGACTCCCCAATGGCATGTCGCTGGCAGCCTGGCGGAAAATTCCATCTATACATAGACCAACGGGCGGAGTCGGGCTTGGTTGTTGCAACGATCGCTGCATATTTCTTTCTGGTTGCGTTTGCCGCCGTACTTGTCGCATTTCCCGCCTACCGTAGCCGCGTGACGGCGCTTTTCTGGGGGGTGCTCGACGCCGGGGCCGTGCCGACGCAGCGTTTCGCCCGTGGCGCTTGGGATGCGCTCCTTGCTTCGGGTCGGGCATTGAGCCAGGCGCGTCGGCGCGTGGTGGCCTTTGTTGCCGGCAATCGCTTGCTGGTGTCCTTGACCGGCGTGGCCTTCGTGCTGCCGACGCTGATTGCCTGGTGGTTTGGCGGCTTGAGCCTGTTTTCGTTCAGCGACGCGGATCAGCAATTTTCGGTAGACCGGCAGATCGCCCTGCTGCTTGAGGGGGAGCAACTGGTGCCGCCGGCGCCATTGCCGCCGGAAGCTTTCACGACCCGGGAAGTGGAGATGGTTCGTCCCGATGCGGCGCACGCGAGCCGGGACTGGCTGCGTCTCGACGAGGAATTCCGGCAGCGCTTGCTGGTGGCGTTCAAGCTGATGAAGGAGCGCCACGGTTACGAGATGGTGCTGATCGAGGGCTATCGCTCGCCGGAGCGGCAGGCCCAGTTGGCGGCGCAAGGGAGTCACGTGACGCATGCTGGCGCCTACAGGAGTTATCACCAGTACGGTCTGGCCGCCGATTCGGCTTTTCTGAAGGACGGACGGATCGTCATTTCGGAACGCGATCCCTGGGCGATGCGCGGCTATGCGCTGTACGGGGAAGTCGCCGAACAACTTGGGCTGACCTGGGGCGGACGCTGGAAACTGCTGGATTACGGACATGTCGAGTTGCGCCGGGCCGGTGTGCTCGGGCGGACGACTGAATGATGTCAGTTCGGAAAAATCACGGAAGGAGGGGCTGATGAGCCGACCATTCATCTTGCTGGGTGACAAGACGGACCATGGTGGCGTCGTCATTTCGGCGTCGGGGACGAGCGACTGGAACGGGCGCGGGATCGCCCGCATCGGCGACAAGGTGACCTGTCCCAGAAAGGGGCATGGCAGCGTGACGACCATCGTCACCGGCGATCCGACGGCGATCATCGACGGCCAACCGGCCGCCCGGCATGGCGACAAGACCGCCTGCGGCGCGACCTTGCTGGCCAGCCAGTGGCAGACGACGGATTGAGACAAGACTGGCTGGCATGCGCTCCGTTGTAGTCAAAACGCTGTTGGGCAGCTTTCTGGTTCTGGCGATCATCTGGGCGCTGATCCTGGGCTGGTGGCAGTCGAACGATTTTTCCCCGTCGCCGGGGGAGATGCTGCTTTATCTGCTGGGGGTTCCGCTGGCGTTGATCGTCGGCTATCTCCTGCTGCAGGGTTTCATCGAGCATCTGAAAAAACCACTGGAGGTGGCGGCGCCAGGCGCGCCTGCCGCGCGTGACGACGATCCGCTGGCCAGAGCGGGCGCGGCGAGCGATGCGGCGGAGCGGAACTGGTCGCTGTCCTTGCTGGCGAGCCATGTTTCGCTGGCGAGCGGCAAATCGGCGGCAGAGGCGCTGGCTGCAGTCGCCGAAGGCCGCCGGCCGGCGCCGAGTTCGCGGCTGCAGGACGACGAGGGCTTCCCGGCCTTCGTCGCCGAAGTGGCAGATCTCGATGTCGACGAGCTGACGGAGCAACTGCAGGCAACGCAGCCGGCGCTCGTGCAGGTGGACGAATCCCCCGCTTTCGTGCGCGCGCTGGGCTTGCTCGACAGCGTCATCGATGCCGTCCGCAACGATATCGATCCGCTGCGTGAGGCGAACCCGGAGAGTTTTCATCTGAGCGTGCTCTGCCTGTTGCCGGAAACCTGGCAGCCGGCGCTGATGCCGATGCTGCGCCAGTACCTCGGCGATCGTCTGGCCAACGATGTGCCGGGCGTTGCCGCAGAAATCATGGTCTTGCAGGCGAAGAACGAGGTGGACGCGTTGCGCCAGCTCGATGCGGCCATCGTCCGTTGCAACCGCGACCCGCTCGATGACGAGTTCCTGCTCGTGCTGGGCACGGTGTCGGCGGTCGACGAGGACTGCATCGCGCAGTGGGCGGGGCAGGGCAGGTTATTCACCGCCGCGTGCCAGGACGGCTCGATTCCCGGCGAAGGCGCCGTTGCCCTGCTGCTGACCCGGCAGGCGACGGTCGACCGACTGCAGCGCGACAACGCGCTGACCGTCAGCCGCCTCGTCCATGGCAGCCGGGACAAGCGCCTTGATGCCGGTGGACGGATCGGCGGCAAACTGATCGCCGGGCTGTTCGGCAGCCTGCTCGAAACGACGGCGACCGATCCGGCGAGCCTCAATGCTGTCCTGCTCGATACCGATCACCGGGCGGCGTACATGACCGAAGCTCTGGAAGGACTGGGCGAAGGCATCGCTCATCTTGATCCGCTCAAGGATTTTCTGGCGATCGGTCTGGTCGCCGGCAGCCTGTCCCCGGTCGGTGGTTTGCTGGCGCTTGCCGCCGCCAGTGCCAGAAGTCTTGCCGAAAATGCCCCTGTGCTCTGTCTGAGCAATCACCACCCGCTCGAAAGAGCCATGCTGCTCGTTCGCCCGGCCCCCGCCGGCGACACCGAAACCTCCACCTCCTGAATGCCTGAACGATGTATCGACTCCGATCCCTCCTGACCGATTCCCGCTTTCTTTCGATCGTCGGCATCGCCGCCCTGACGGCGTTTTTCTTTCTCGGCGCCAGTACGCTGAAGGTGGCACTGATCTGGGCGGCAATCGCCAGCGGCGTGCTCCTGGCGATCTGGGGTGCCGTCTGGTGGATTCGGCGGCGCCGCGCCCGGCAGGCCGGAGAGGCGATCGGCACCATGCTCGAGACGCCGGACGAGAAGCTGCAGAAGAAAGGCGCCTCGGCTTCAGCCGTCGAGATCGAGGCGCTCAAGAAACGCATGCACGAAGCCATCCGGACGATCCGCACGTCCAAGCTCGGGCAGGTCTCGGGGGCTGAGGCTCTGTACGAACTGCCGTGGTACATCACGATCGGCAACCCGGCCGCCGGCAAGAGTACGGCGATCGTCAACTCCGGGCTGAAATTTCCCTTCGACGACGGCGGCAACGCGATCATCAAGGGCATCGGCGGTACCCGCAACTGCGACTGGTTCTTCACTACCGAAGGCATCCTGCTCGATACCGCCGGCCGCTACTCGGTGCATGAGGAAGACCGCGAGGAGTGGCTGGGTTTCCTGCAACTGCTCAAGAAGAACCGGCCGCACGCGCCGATCAACGGCATCATCGTCACCGTCAGCATCGGCGAACTGATCGGCAATTCGCCGGCCTTCGCCATCAGCCTGGCCAAGAACCTGCGCCAGCGCGTGCAGGAGCTGACCGAAAAGCTGGAAGTCTTTGCGCCGGTCTACGTGCTGTTCACCAAGGCCGACCTGATTCCCGGCTTCCACGATTTCTTCCTTGATCTGGAATGGACCGAGCGCGACCGCGTCTGGGGCGCGACGATTCCCTACGAGCAATCGACCGGCAACGAGCTGATCGCGCTCTTCGACCGCCATTTCGACGAGCTTTACGAAGGCCTGCGCGCGATGAGCGTGGCTCAGCTGTCGCGGGTTCAGGGCGAGAACACGATGCCCGGGCTGCTCATCTTCCCTTCCGAGTTCGCGGCGATCAAGAACGCCCTGCGCGCTTTCGTGGCCACCCTGTTCGAGGACAATCCCTTCCAGTTCAAGCCGGTCTTCCGCGGTTTCTACATCACCTCGGCAACGCAGAGCAACGACATCACGCCGATTTCCAGCGAGCGCGTGCAGAAGAAATTCGCCCTCCAGGGCGGTGGCAGTAGCGGGGTGCGCACCGCGATGACCCATGGCTACTTCCTCAAGGAACTGTTTTCCAAGGTCATTTTCCCGGATCGCAACCTGGTCCGGCGCCACACCACCCGCTTCAAGATGCGTTTGCGTCAGGTTGCCGTGCTTGGGGCGCTGGGGGTACTCGGTCTGACGCTAGGCGGCTGGAGCTGGTCCTACCTCAACAACCGCAGTCTGCTGGAGAATGTCCAGCAGGACATCACCCAGGCAATCCGCCTGCAGGAAGGCCGGATCGACCTGCAATCCCGCCTCGAAGCAATGGCGATCCTGCAGGACCGACTGGTCCAACTCGAACGCTTCAACGAGGAGCACCCGCTGTCGATCGGCCTCGGCCTCTACCAAGGCAGGGAAATGGCCGACAAGCTGCGGATTGAGTATTTCCACGGCATCAACAGCATCATGCTGACGCCGGTGAAGGAAAACCTCGAAGCCTTCCTCATCGAGGTCAACCTGCCGGGCAATCAGCTCAAGCGCAAGGAAGCGGGCAATGCCGAGGCGATCCAGCGTACCGCCGCCAGCGGCCCCTATCGCGATGCCATCCCGTCGGACGTCGAGGACGGCTACAACGCATTGAAGACTTACCTGATGCTGTCCAGCCGCGAACATGTGGATGCCGGCCATCTTTCCGACCAGATCACCCGTTTCTGGCGCGGCTGGCTGGAGGCCAACCGGGGGACGATGAGCCGCGAACAGATGATCCGTTCGGCGGGCAGCATCCTGTCCTTCCATCTCGAACACGCGAGCGACCCGCAATGGCCGTTGATCACGACCAACCTGGCGCTGGTCGACGAAGTCCGCGACAAGCTGCGCCGCGTCGTCCGCGGCATGCCGGCGGCGGAGCGGGTCTATGCCGAGATCAAGGCGCGGGCGTCCACGCGCTTTGCCCCGGTGACCGTCGCCAACATCGTCGGCCCCGACAATGCCACTCTGGTCACCGGCAGCAGCGTGGTCTCCGGCACCTTCACCGCCGAAGCCTGGCGTGATTACGTGCAGGGCGCGATCAAGGAAGCGGCGACCAACGCTCAGAAAAACGCCGACTGGGTGCTGATGACCTCGACCAGCGACGACCTGACGCTCGAGGGAAGCCCGGAACAGATCCAGAAAACGCTGGTCGCGATGTACAAGCAGGATTACGTCGAGGAGTGGAAACGTTTCGTCCAGGGCGTCAGCGTCGCCTCGTTTGCCTCCTTCCCGGAAGCGGTGGCGGCAATGGGGCGGATCGGCGACCCGCAGAATTCGCCGATCGGCACTCTGGTGAAGGTGATTTTCGACCAGACCGCCTGGGACAATCCGTCAGTCGCCAACCTGGGGCTGGAACGCGCCCAGAAGGGCTTCATCGAATGGTTCAAGCGTTCGATCCTGCGCATGTCGCCGAGCCGGGTCCAGGTGGACGTCAATGTCGCGGCAGCCAAGGGCATCCCGATGGGGCCGGTCGGCCAGGAATTTGCCGGGGTGGCACGCCTGGTCGTGCCGCGCGATGGCGGCGATCCGCTGATCGATACCTATCTCAGCCAGTTGTCGAAGCTGCGGACGCGTCTGAACCAGTTGAAGAACCAGGGCGATCCTGGTGCCGGGGCGCTGCGCCTGATGCGCGACACGCTCAGCGGCAGCAATTCGGAACTGGCGGAAACCCTGCGTTACGTCGACGAGCAGATGCTCACCGGCATCCCGGACAATCAGCGCAACGTGCTGCGTCCCTTGCTGCTGCGGCCCCTGCTGCAGACCTACGCGGCAATCATCCGGCCGGCGTCGGAAGAACTGAACAAGACCTGGGTCGCCCAGGTCCAGGAACCGTTCAGCCGCAAGCTGGCGATCAAGTATCCGTTCTCGCCGCAAGCGGGGATCGAGGCTGGTCCGGCGGAAATCGCCCAGATTTTCGGGCCGGAAGGGGCGGTCGCGAAGTTCGCCGAAAGCGCGCTCGGCGGTCTGGTCGAGCGCCGGGGCAACACGATCACGCCGCGCACCTGGGGCGACCTCGGTCTGGCGCTGCAGGCGGATTTCATGAACGGCTTCTCGCGCTGGGTGGCACCGCTGGAAGGTGGCGTCGCCGCCGACAACCAGGGCGCCAGCCAGGCGCAGACCGTCTTCATGCTGCGCCCGCAGCCGGCGGCGGGGACGATTGCGTATGTCGTCGAAGTCGACGGGCAGAAACTCAACTATCGCAACGGCGCGTCGCAGTGGGCCAACTTCATCTGGCCCAATCCGGCGGGAACGCCCGGCGCGCGCATCATGGCCACCACCTTCGACGGCGAGACGATCGACATCATCAATTTTCCGGGGCGTTTCGGCCTGGAGAAGATGATCAACTCGGCTGCGCGGACCCGCCAGCCCGATGGTTCCTTCCGCCTGAAGTGGGCGAACCGCGGGGTTGAGGTAAGCATTGATCTGCGCCTGCTGAGCAGCCCGCAGGCGCAGTCGGGGCGCTCGAACGATGGAGGAGGGGAGCGCAGCTGGAACGGCATGAGCCTGCCGCTGGCGATCGCCCAGGTCGAGCCGGCTGCTGCGCCCGTGGCAAGCGAGCCGGCTGCGACTTCGCCAGCGGCGCCGCCTCCCACCTCACCAGCGCCTGCCACGGCAGGAGGTGCGCAATGAATACTGGTGGCAAGGGCGCGGTCTGCTTCGGCAAGATTCCGTCACGCGGCGATTTCATCAAGGGCGGTGGCCAGCACCAGTTGATCCAGGTGCTCGACAAATGGGTCACCCAGGCGATGGAGCAATTGTCCGAGGACCCGCGCTGGAAAACCGCCTACGACAACGCGGTCGGCATCGATTTCGTCTTCGCCGGAGCGCGCAGCCGGATTTCCGTGGTCGGTCACATCCGGCCGAGCGGCGATGCCTCGGGCCGGCGTTTTCCCTTCATCACAGCCGGCACCATCGAGCGCCACGATGCGCTGGTCTTCCGTTGCGCGCCGGTGGCGCTGGTGCAGATTTTCGGCGAACTGGCCGGGGTCTGCGAAGCCGGCCTGCAAGGCGCCGAAGTTGCCAGCCTGCTGGCAACGCTGGAAGGTATCGATGCGGCCGGCGAGTTCGCCCGATCATTGCAAAGCGATCCCCTGGGGAACTTCGTGCGCCGCACGACCCTTGAAATCCTGGCGGCGATGCTTGGTTCTCCGGACTGCTCGGCAGTACGCCGGACCATCCTTGCCATCGGCCTGCTGATGCGTCCCTTGCTGGGGCAGGGCAACGCGGTGGTCGACAAGGAACTGGTCTTCGCCTTGCCCAGGGACGAGCGCAACCGCAATCTGGTCGCCGGCTTGTGGATCTACCTGGTGACCGCTTTCCTGCGCAAATCCGGTGTCGAAGCGCAGTTCCTCATTCAGCGGGCGCCACAGGCCCCGCGGCTGGTCATCGGTTTCAACGGCAGCTCGGCCGCGGCCCTGGCTGCTGCGATAGCGCCGGAGTCGGGCAGCGAGCGGGTGATTTCCCTGGTCGATCCGGAATGGGTCGATCAGCAGCTTGCCGCCAATCGGGAGTACGGCGTTGCCAAGCTTTCCGCCTATCTCGAACAGCCCGCCATCACGCTGGAACTGGCGATTCAGACGTTCCGCGAAGTCTACCTGGGAGAATGAGCATGAAATTCCGAACCATCGCGGCAAGCCTGGCTCTGCTTGCCTGCCTGCTGCCTTCGGCCCAGGCCAATCCTCCTGGAGCCGTCATCGCCAGCGGCGTGGTCCCCGACGAAGCCGCGCGGGCGGCGATTCTGAGCCGGCTACGCGAGGTTTTCGGTGCCGCCAACATCGTCGACCGGCTGGAAGTCGGCGGCGTCGTGCCGCCGCCCAACTGGGCGGATTACATGGGCAAGCTGCTGACCGAAAACCTCAAGGAAGTGCACAAGGGGCAGATGCAGGTCACCGGCACCCGCGTCGCGCTGAAAGGCACGGTTGCCAACGAGGCGTTGCGGCAACAGGTGGTGAGCAAGATCGCCCTCGCGCTGAATCCGACCTATACCGTCGACAACGCCCTGGTGGTTGCCGGTCCGGCCGCCCAGGAAGTGCTCGACCGGACGCTGTCGAACCGCATCGTCGAGTTTGAAAGCGGGTCGGCGACGCTCACTGCCAAAGGAATCGTCATCCTTGATGAGATGGTGGCAGCGATGAAACAGATCGGCATGCCCAAGGTGCAGATCATCGGCCACACCGACAGCTCCGGTAACCGCCAGGCCAATGTCAGCCTCAGCCTGGCCCGTGCCAACAGCGTGCGCGACTACCTGGTCAGCAAGGGGATTCCGGCCGAATCGCTGACTGCGATGGGTTCCGGGCCGGATCATCCGGTCACCAGCAACGCGACGGCGGAGGGCAGGGCACGCAACCGCCGCATCGAGTTCCGGCAGACTGGCTAGGCGGCGCTCAGTCGAAGAGCGCCGGGCATTCAGGAAGCGCTGTCGGTGTCGTCCGGAAACATGGCGTTGACGCCGAGCAATTCCTCGACGTGAGACAGCGAGGCGTCGTCCTTGACGACGCTGCGCAGCCACTGGTGTAGCGGCATCGTTCCCCATTTGGCGGCCTTCTGCGCCAGATAGGCAACCGGGCTGTGCGGTTCGGTGCGGCGGAAATAGCCGGCGATCTCCTGCAACAGATAGATTGCGTGCTCGCGGGAGCGAATCGGCCCGGCCTGTTTTTCACCGGCAAGCTCGCCGATTCTTGGCTCCATCCTGCCTGGCATTGAAAACATGGCTTCCTTGTCCTCCGTCTCGGAAACGATTCCGGCTTCCGGCTGGTTAACGGGAAGATCGCCACCCGCCTGGCGCCGGAAGAAATGCATGATTTCCTGCAATGCTTCGAGGCTCGCTCCGAAAGCAGGCGATTGCTCGCCCAGCAGAGGATCGACGACTTCCTGCAAGCGCTTGATCGCGCCCTGCAGGCGTTCGGCAGACTGCAGTTGGGTGAGGAAGTAGGCGCGCGGCGTATCCTTGAGCGCAGCCTCGAATACTTCCATCGTCAGCATGCCGTTGCGCGCCGCTTCCTCGGCATAGGACGAGTTGAGTTCGACATTTTTCGCCACGTTGCGGGCGGCTTCCCGGTCAATGCTGGAATATTGCCCCTTCTTCGACTTGGTCAGCGGAATTTCGCGGATCAAGCGGGCGGATTGGTTGACCAGCCAGTCGAGCACGCCGACCCGGACATCGTCGTCGGCGTCTTCCGGCAGCGGATGTATCGCCGCCCAGAAATTTTCCGCCAACCCCGCCAGTAGCCAATAGCCTTCGGCCAGACCGTCGAGACCGGCGGTCTTGGCACGCGCCTCAATCATCCATGCCGCCAGCCGCAAGTCCTTGGTTTTCGTGGTGAGCAGGCGTTCGCCGAGACGAATCACTGCCGGCCAATCCGCCTCCTTGATCGTTGTTACCCATTCGCCTTGGGAAATCGACGGATCGTCAAAGCGCCGGGCTTCCTGAATCTCGTCGAACTCGGAAGAAAAGATCATGTCTTCGCCGCAAGGACCGGCGCTACCTACCAGGGGACGCAACAAGTTTCTAACTCCTGTGGTTTTAACATGCAGGCGATCCCAAGGAGATGGCTGCATATGGCTAATTCATACAAAGATGCCATTCTAATAAATCGAGACTCGGTTGTCAGAAGCGCATCGCGAATCCGGTTATAAAACGCGCATAATTTGTATCTATGCAAATTGGGTAATTTGCCGATCCAGCGCTAGGTTTCAGGTCGTTCGTCCTCATTCTGTAATCACGATGAGGGCGTGTCATAAATGATCGGGATCACCGTAGTATCCACGAAAGGTGGGGTGGGTAAAACCACGCTCAGCGCCAATCTTGGCGCGCTGTTGGCGGACCTTGGGGTCCGTGTCTTGCTGATCGATGCTGACGTACAGCCGTCGCTCACTCGCTATTACCCTATTTCGCAACGTGCAGAGTTCGGACTTTCCGAAATCATCAAGCGCGGTGCCATTACCCCTGATTGCATTTCCCACATTGACCTCAAGGTGCCGGATGACAGCTTTGCGCTGAATCCGGACGGTTGTCTCGACATCGTGCTTGCGAACGCCCCGGAAGGGACGCTGCAGGATTGGCTAGCCCAGCGGATCGACCGCGCTATTCGCATCAGGAAAGCAGTGCGGAGTCCGTACATCGATGAGGCTTACGACGTTGTTTTGATCGACACCCAGGGCGCCGTCGGTCACTTACAGGATGCCGCGGTGCTGGCCGCTGACGTGCTCCTGTCGCCCATCTCCCCGGACATTCTTTCCGCCAGGGAATTCACTAGCGGCACGCTCGAACTGCTAAAACGACTGGAGCCGAGCGCTGACATGGGCATCAGCGTCCCCCCGATGAAGGCCTTGATCTATCGCATGGAGCGTACTCGCGATTCGCGGGACATCGCGCAGTCGATCCGGCGTGAATACGTCAACTTGCGCGCACGTGTTGATGTGCTCGATGCCACCGTGCCGCATGCGGTGGCGTACAAGCAGGCTGCAACAGCCCAGCTCCCGGTGCACTGGTTGGACCCGACAAAGGCCGGCGCAACCATGCATCAATTGGTCTGGGAGCTCATTCCGTCGCTCGCCGGCAGCGTAGCCGCCTGTTGCGAGGGATTGATCGACGTTACGCAGTTCGCAAATGACCTTGATGACGCCGACGGGCGGGATCGTCATGAGTAGCAACAAGACCAAGCCTATCTATGTCCCGCACTCAATCCCCATCAGCGAGGCGATAAAAAACGTGAGCTCCAGAAACCGCATGACTTTGCGCATCAAAGGCCAGTCCGAAGAGGCGTTGGCAGCGAACATTGCTCAACGAGGGCCGGAGAGCACCGCTAAGGATTTGCGCCCAGGTGATGAGCTCGATGGTTCGTTCTTGGTGCTGACGATCGACCGCATCCTGCCTTACGATCGTAATCCCAGAACGTCCTCAAACCCGAAGTACCACGAAATCAAGGCGTCAATTCGCGATCGTGGTGGCCTGAAGGGCAATCTCACCGTCACCAAGCGACCCGGCAGCAGCGAATACATGCTCTACATGGGCGGCAATACCCGCCTGCAGATTCTGCACGAGCTTTATTCCGAGACGGGTGACAAGCGGTTCTACCAGGTCAATTGTGTCTATCACGCCTGGAATGGCGAAGCCGACATCATGGCCAGCCACCTCATCGAAAACGAAGCGCGTGGAGACACGCTGTTCATCGAAAAAGCACGAGGTCTGGTCGCCCTGGTCGCAGAAATCGAGAAGGACGAAGGGCGCACGCTGAGCACTCGTGACGTGCAGGAAATGACAGCGAAGATGGGCATGATGGTCAATCAAGCCACCGTGTTGCTCTATAACTTCGCTATCGCCAATCTTGAAGCCATTGGGCCTTGGCTAACCAAGGATAATGTCAGCCTGGTCAAGCGGCGCTACACGCAATACGACGTGCTGGCCAAGGCATTAAATGTCAAAGGCGATTTCCAGAATCGTTTTTCCAGGGATGTCCAACCTCTGCTGGCTGGCTTTGCTGATGAACTTAAAGCCCGTGCCTCCGAACTGAAATCTCGGCCGGAAAGTGAGGACTCGAACGCCGTAGCACTGCGCGGAGCGGTCCTGGATGAACTCCTGGTGAAGCTTGATGCATTGGCAGTCAGCATTCTCGGATTGCAGCCAGACGCTGCAAAGCGGGTCTTCTCGGCACTGGGCAGCAAGGACGCTCTATCGGCCGATGCCTTGCAAACGTTGCTCATTGGCAACACAGCGCCTGCGCCTGCAAGCGCCCCAGCAAATGACGATGCGAAATCCCCTGTGGTTGGCAATGTTGGCAGTACGGCGACTAAGCCGAAGCCCACCAAGGTCATTACGACCGAAGGCGGCCGTGATCGTCGCAAGCCTGCAGCTACTCCGGCAACTGTTGTCGACGTGCCGCCGGCGTCTGATACGGATACGGGGGCATCGGTGGGGCCGGAACCCGTTCGCCAAGCAGCAGCGGAGGATACTGCCGCTGTTCAATCGCTGAGCGAAATGACCGACGAAGCCATGCAACGCATTTCGCGTGACTTCGCGGACAAGTTGGTCAACTGGTGCAACCTGACTCGCATTTCGCAGTGGCTGCGTTTTTCTGACGACACGAAGGTTCCTTACCTGTTCTGGCTGGACTTGCCGTCCGAGATTCTCGAATCTCGGCAAAACGGCATGTGGAATCTGCTCGATCCCGAGCAGGGCGAGTTGCAGCCTGATCAACTCGCAATTCGGGCGATCGCCTATCGCATGACGGCGCTGCTTTCGGGCCAGTTAGGTGGCGTGATCGTGACCAGCGACGGCAGGCCAACCTCGTATTTCCCGTTTGCATCCCGCCTGCCAGAGGACTCGACCTGGCGTCAGGCCGCGATGATCCCCTACGACTCCATGGATGTTCTCTACAACATCTGGGATGACAACCTGGGCGGAGTGACGGGGAGAACGATGGATATGAGCCTGGGGCAAGATGACCTCCTAATCGTGTTGCGCAACCCGCAACTGGTTGGTCCGTGGATGGCATTTTGCGAAGCCTATGACCAATGGGGGAAGTGCCTGGATCAGTACCGCCGCGAGCGCGGCATTTCCGGCGATTTGGTTGACCTCCAAAGTCAGCAGTAACGGCGAGCAACACTCACAAGAAGCGATCAGCTAAACCGCAGGACAGTTGGACAAAATCATGGACAGCATCCCCGTAAATGACTCAGAGGTTCGTTGGACGATCCTCCGGTATTTCGTCGGCCTGATCGATCTTGGTGAGATCGAGCCGCTGCTGCAAAGCGGGATGACTGGAGATCTGCTGCAGGCTCTGCGCACGCGCAGCATGAGCGATATCGCTCGGATTGCGAAGGATTCGTCGATCGGAATCGAGATCAAGATCAACGCGCATCAGTTGAATACTGCATTTCTCCGACTCGACGACATCGTTCGGGACCAACAGCTACTGGAATACTACGTGACACACCAATTGCCGTCCTGGTTGTTGGCAAAGATGTTTCGCAAGTCGATCAGCGAGCTCCGTGAGATGCGCGCGGCGCTCTGTGGCCCCGATCAAGAAACCGTGGGACGGCCCTCTATGCCGGATGTCGATGTGCGGGAGCGCATCCATGCAGCCTGGGATGCAATTCGCAAGTCGCATCCGGAGCGCCAACGATTTTTTGAACTGCACCAACTTTTCCCTGATCACCAGTTGAATCAACTCTGGTCGGTGGTCAATGAATTCGGTGACATGACGCCGCCAGGCGCACGCTCAACCGCTCGTAGCGGTGGTGCTTGATGATGACGCACCGTTGGTACTGGCGGAAATGGCTCCCAGAGCGCCACGGCCAGCTTTGCCGCGTTCTCGTCACTGGCCGCATGAACTCCGCGCTGGTTGAGTTTTCAGATGGCACCACGGTGGTTACCAGCCGCTACGCAGTGCGAAAAGTGCAGCCATGATCCCTTCTCGGTCAAACAATCCATACGCAGCCATTGACGACCTATCGAGCGGCGGCGGCGAGTTGCATGCCCTGGACCAAGGCGTCAATCCAACGCTTCTCTTGGAGCTCTTCGGCCAGACACCGATCGTTTTTCACCGCCTCTACATCGATGTCACTGGCAGTGTGACGGCTGCACTGTGGCTGGCCTATGCGATCTACCATGTCTCCGAACGGGGTGCTGACGCCGAAGGTTGGTTCGTCAAGAGCCAACAGGAGTGGCTGCTGGAGACTGGTCTGTCGAGGCGCGAGCAGGAGACAGCTCGCAACCGGTTGCGAGCCCTGAACCTGCTTGAAGAGCGCCGCGCACCCAATGCGCCGCTCGCTTACCGCATCGTACTGCCGCAATTGCACGCTGCCATGGAAGCGCACGCGCAACGTCTCCATGCAGAGCGCCAAGCCATGCGTGCGGCAACAGGGAAGTCTCTGACACGATGAGAGTCTCGATCGCCATGGTTGCCCGCCGGCAGGATCCGCAACGCGGACCGCACGGCACCATGCCCATCAAGATTCAGACGCAACCGACCGGCGCGTCGGTCGCTGGCCACGCGGCCACCAGTCGCACGCGTATCGAGTCGGTACTTGCGCCAATCTCACAGCGCTTCATCCTCTATTACCCGGCGCTACAGCGGATCACCGGTTCCGCCAACGCGGCCCTGATGTTGAGCCAGATGCTTTACTGGACCCGTAGGTATGTCGACGACCATCCTGAACGCGACGGGTGGTTCTGGCATACCGCTCGGGACTGGCGCAAGACCACAGGGCTGTCCCGGCATGAGCAAGACGCCGCCCGGGCCTATTTGCGTCAATGCGGCTGCGTCGAGGAACGCTTGATGGGCGCACCTGCCCGGATGCACTACCGCGTGGATCTTGACGCACTCGGCAAGGCGATCTCCCAGTACGCGCATCGCGCGTTCAATGCCTGGCATTGGAGCGATCGCACGACACTGGCGCTGCTCGGCCGACCGGTCGCATTCCTGCGCGGCTTTGCCGACCTGACCGGTTCGGTAACGGCAGCGCTTTATCTGTCTGAACTGTGTCAGAAACTACGCACCGTTGAGCGTGATGCGATCAATGGCCACTTCACGCTCAACGGCCGCGATCGCGAACTGGATGCTGGCAACGGCTGGCTGGATCTTCCGCTGGGGCAAAGTGCCGAAATGCTGGGGGTATCAGAAAAACGGCTGAGAACGGCAAGGCATATCATCAAGACGATGGGCATCGCCGACGAGTCTTCCAGCGGTGGCGTCCAACCGAGGACGCTGACCCGCATCAATCTGGATCAACTGTCACGCCTGTTATCAGCGAAGCGTCAGCATGTGGTTCGTCAGCCGCTGCCATCCCAAGAAAGCGATGATTTTGATAGCGACACCGATGGTGAAGCACCAGAAAACAGCGATATTCTGCAACAAGCCTTTGATTTTTCAGGAATGGCGGATTCGCGCAATCCAGACCTTCCAAAACCGGCAAACTGGAATGGCGGAAACGTACATTCCAGACCTGCCGAAACCGGCAAACTAGACTTTCCGAAAGCGGCAAACCAGCTTGCCGGTTTCGGCACTTCTGTTAACGAAGTTAGTAAACAGATTGGTTTACCCCTACAACCACCTAGAGCAGATTCAACGGGTGTGGCCACGCCTAGCGCCGCTGGTAGTAGTGGTTTGCCCATGGCAAAGGAAAGGGCAAATGCGCTTGATCTCAGTGCGATCGTTCTGCCTGACAACCTGCGTGACGATGAAACCGTATCGGCCTGCCAGATGCTGGCCACGCTTCCAGATACCAAGCTGGCGCAACGTGTTGTCGACGAGTGGGCGGCGCAACTGCGACTTGGCCGCATCCGCGTACCCTTGAGCTACCTGGCGACCCTGGTCAGCAAGGCGAAGCAAGGGGCGTTTGTGCCGGCGGCCGGTGTTGATGAGGCTTATCGCCGCGAGCGCCGTCAGCAACTCGATGAAGCACTGGCAAAGGCACGCCAGGTGCCCGCCGAAATGCAAACCGCGCAAACACCCAGTGCCGCCGTACCTCGTTCGGGCATTCCGGCGTTCTTTCGCGAACAACTGAAGACGATCGGGATGAAGGTGAAGGAATCGAAATGCGAGCAGTGAGCGTTGTGCAACTTTGGCACAATGAATACGGCGCAATCATTGTGCCAAGTTTGCACAGATGGGAGATGCAATGACCCCTGACCGTTTTTTTACCGAACTTCTGGATCGTTTTGAGGGCAACTACAGTGCCGCCGCAGTTTTGTCGGCGCTGCTCGGCCAGCAGGCGGATCTTGCCTTTGTTGCCCTCAGCTATCGCGAGCTTGCTGCAATGCTTGGCGACCGCGTTGTCTATCGCACCATTCCCAGGGCGATCAGAACCCTCCAGGAAGCTGGGCTGATCGAACTGAAAGAGCATCCTCAAACCACGACACGTTACCGCGTCGACGGTGATGCACTGCGCGCACTGCTGGCGCAACCAGCAGCACCCGCCAACATCATTCCCGGCATCACGCCGTTACCCGCCTTGTCGAGAATCTTCGGCGAGGTTCCATCCATGAACCAAGAAGGAGTTGTCGATGAGCAATGACGCATCGGTTCGCGCTCCGCGCCGGACGGCGCAGGTGCCGAGCCAACGCAAGAAAATCGATCCGCCACCGATCGGCGCGGCCGAAACGGATTGGGGTCATATCGAGTTTCTCACCGAGCCGAATTCGCCCTTTGGCGATGGCTATTCGATCGAGAAGGAGCAGGCAGCGCTGGCCGACATGGATGCCATGGATGAGCCCGACAAGGATCCGCGCTGGGCTCGGTATGCGGCACTCCAGGAACGGAAGGAGCGGCTGGAAAAGGCGCGTCTGACGTACCGGCTGGATCAAGGGGCCAACGAGCAGGTTCAATACATCGAGGCCAACCAGATTCGCAGTCTGGGCCGATTGGTCAATGAAGCAGAGGATTCCATGCTGCTGCACACCAAGGAGGCCTTCCGGCTGTTCATGGGGCGGCGCAAGGATCCGGACGGCAAGTATCAGCCGATCATCGGCATCAAGTTCTGCGCTGCCGCGTTGCGCAGCTTCTGGGTGCAGACGGCTCACGACAACCCCTACGCCGATTGGGCACTGCTGCGGGCGAGCCAGGGGCTGCAACAATTTGGCCAAGAACTGCAGCAACTGGCTGAAACACATCTCGGTAAGCTGCGCCAAATGGAAGCAAAGGGGCTGAGCTATTCGGTCCTGAAATCTGCCGATCCGAAGAGTGTGTCGCTGCAATTCACCAGCCCATACGGCTACATGCTCGCCGAGCTGGTGGTCGACTACGACTATACCGTCCGGGTCATCAAGACAGCGGTGCGAAAAGGCCGCCTGACCGATGCAGAGGGCCATGACGTGATTCGCAACATCACGCGGCGGATTCGCGGCTGGTCCGAAGAGATCGCGCGGTTCAATCGTTTCCTGTGGCGCCCGGAGTTGTCGCGTCTGTGCCGTGCCGACTTTCTTCCGTCGGCCGACGAAGAAGGGAAGAAGCGTGCCGAGGCCGTGACGGCGATCTTTGGTGCGGTGCCGGCCGATATCTTTGCTGGAAAGGTGCTGCCGCCGCATACCCGGCGACACACGCAATTGACTGAAGCAGAACGGGCGTTGCTTGCCCGGGTCGGTGAAGAACTGGCGATGGCAGAGCAGGATGCGGCCGAACCGGATGCAGCAACCGACGCTTTGGTATGAACGCAGTCATGGCGCAAGGAGCTGTGATGAAAAGGATGGATTTTGAGGCAACTGCAGTTGTCGGTGGTGGGACAGCCAAGCCGCGTCAACACGTTGCTGACATAAAGGCCTTTACGGGTAGGGGTCGCGCGCGGCGGGCCAGCGTCTGGATTGATCTGGTGACGTTGCGCGCCGAGCTCGATCAGATCCATCTGGAGATGGACGACCTGGCGGCTGCTTCGCGGACAGTGCCAGGATTCTCGTTCTATCTCACGATTCATCGGCGCCCTGATCCGGATCAGCGAATTCGCTATCGCCAGCATTCCATTCGTTGGCGCGAGGTGGCTTCGACTCGCCATATGTCCTGGGACGAAATGCCGGCGCGCTTTGACCAGCAGTTGCCGACGCTGGCGCAGTGGTATCGCGATGCAACAGCATTGGCGATGCGACTCAATGCCGAAGAGTCAATCACTCGGTCTGCATTGCGGGCGGCTGAGCGTTACATGGAGTTGGCCCAGCAATTCAAGTCCGCGAAGTCCTGAGCAGCAAGTAGCTTTCTCCCGCCAGTGTGCTGCGCCACCACTGATCGGGTTTTTCAATCGGCGCTACTGAAGGAGTAAGCAATGTCCAATGTGTTCCAAGGGAAGGGCAATCTCGCCGCTGCGCCAACGCTCAAGACGGTTCCCATCGGCGGTGAGGACCGGAAGGTTGCCGAAATGCGGGTCTTTTTTGACGAGTACCAGTACGACGAGACGGCTGGCGAGTACACCCAAAGCGGCGGGTTCTGGATGGCGGTGTCGATTTGGGACAAACGGGGCGAGGAAGCCGCACGTCTGCTGCGCCAGGGCATGCGGGTCAAGGTTGAAGGTCGGCTGCGCGCGTTCGAGTACAAGGTCGAAGGGGCTGAGGAGAAGGTGCCGGGCTTCCAGATCATCGCAGACGACATCACGCTTTGCCTCAATCGCATCGAGACGATCACCGTCAAGCCGAAACGCGAAGCCGCCGAAAAGGCCGCTGCATGATCGCTATTGACGCCCGTCTGAACTAGAATTCCAACTCACACCACCGGGGCACCGTGCCGTTCCAGTCACCCGCACGTAAAACCATCGACCACCGGGAGTGAGTAGCATGAACCAAGATCCAAGCAATGATCCGCGCGATCCGCAGTACGCCATCGATGATCGGGACAACCGTCGTCGCCAGGCGCTTACCGCAGTGCTGATCGAGCACTACTATCACCTCGCCAGCTATCTGGCACAGCATCCGGATGATGCCTCTGTCGTCCACATGGCGCATCAACTGATCGACCATCTGCGGGAGAGTCTCAATGGCCCGCTGGACGATGAATTCGATGTCTCTTGCTGGTGGACCTTGCAACAAGGCTCCTGCGAGCAACTGATTGACTACCTGAAGCGTAAGGCACGGGCGCTCGACCTGCTCAAGCCCATGTTTGCCTCGCTGACCCGGCTCGGCCTGTCCGTCCGGCACGAACCCAAACGCCTGTAATCCGCGCGAGCGGTCTGCCTCTTGCACCGACAGCGGCAATGAGCAGGTGAGGCGCAATCTCGACCGCTTTCCGCAGGATTTCATGTTTCAGTTGGAGGGGCATGAGCTCACATGGAACCGGTCGCAATTTGCGACTGGTTCCCAGAGGCACCGCGATCCGCGTTTCTCGCCGTTTGCTTTCACCGAGCAGGGCGTGGCCATGCTTTCGTCGGTCCTCAACAGCAAGCGCGCGCATTCCCAAGGCATGCCCTCGTCGGGCAACGCTACTTGCCTTTGCGGTCGCAATTTGTGATCTCAAGGGCATAACTCAATGATTCATTGACAAATCGCCCCACTCACTCAGGAGACGAGCATGAAGGAAGATGACACCGTAGATGAACAAGCTGTGCCTGTTTCAACCGAAGCACCCGCACAGATGATGCACATTCAACTTGAACAGCCATTGCCGGTCTATACGATTCGGGGCGTCGAAGTCATGCTGGATTCAGATCTGGCGGAACTGTATGGGGTGGAAACTCGCGTACTGGTCCAGGCTGTGAAACGTAACCCGGATCGCTTTCCCAAAGACTTTATGTATCAACTTGAAAAACATGATCTTGCCGTCTTGAGATCACAATCTGTGACCTCAAGTTTGGTGCACGGCGGTCGCCGCAGCTCGCCCTTCGTGTTTACTGAGCAGGGCGTGGCCATGCTTTCGTCGGTCCTCAACAGCAAGCGCGCGATCGACGTAAATATCCAGATCATGCGAGCGTTCGTGGCCATGAAGCGGGAGACCCTGTCGTTTTTCGATGAGCAGATGGATATCGCCTGGAAAAACGATGCCTTGCATGACCAATTGGCAACCGAGCATCGCCAGTTGCAATCTGTGGCCCGCTCTCGTCTGGAATGCCTGCAGCGCGCAGACGAGCGGTATGGCGAGCTCGAAAGGATTGAGCGCCGGCAGAGCCTAGTGATTTCGCGCGTAGAACGCTGGATCACCGGCATGGAAGAGTTCGGGGCGCTGATGGTGGCTACCCGGCTACGTACCATCGATGCCCTGGTGCTGGGCTATCTATTGCGTCGGTGTTCGGTCTGGGACAGCACGCGTCTGGTCTGGGTGGAGGCGACGGTGCCCCATATTGCCTGCTCGCTCAACTGGCCGAGCATCCGCCAGGTGGAGGCCGCGATACGGCGCCTGGTCGCCGCCGGATTGATCCAGCGGGAAAAACGCAGCGCGCGGCGGATTTTCTACTTCGCTCGGGTTGACGAAGTCATCGCCAAGCTGCGGAGCATTTCTGAGGACGTCAGCACACCGGAAGCCTTGATTGCCGTCTCGGATTCGCTTTCTCCGCTGGCGCAGGCCTTGCGGCACTTGATCCCGCTGACCGGCAACGACACGCCAGATAGTGAGGTCGAGCGGATACGCCGGCTGCGCGGTGACGACGGCTTGACCCCCTTGACCCGGCCGTGGACAGTCGATCCGCGTCGAATCCTGCACTGAGAAACGGGAGGTCGGTCATGTACGTTCCCACCCCGATCGCGCCCGCGCGCCGCAAGGCTGTCCTGCGCGCTGTCAGCGACGGCCGGCGGCTTGGCATTGCGACCACTGCACTGGAATCGCCTGCAGGCGCCTTTCGCGCCCTGAATTCGCATTGGTTCGCACCACGTCGTCAGTGGGTGTTCCGTTGTCCGCTCGATGGGCAGCGCCTGGCACGCCAACTGGCCGACGCCTTCCCGACGGCCTACCTGGATCTCGATGACTTGCCGGCGGTGATCGAGGGCGCGCAAGCCACGCCGACGCCGGACTATTTCACCGAGATGCTGGACCTGCAGATTATTCCGCTGGATCAGCCCGGGCATCATGCGGTTTCCGGTGCCTACGACAGCTACTTCATCGACGCGATGCGCGCGCTGCGCGGCCGGTTTCACAAGTACGCTCAAGCCTGGGATGTGGCAGGGTCCGTAGCGCAGATCCTTGATGCCCTGCAGCGCATTGCCGGCGTCGATCTGTTGCATGTTTTCGTGCACGAGCACGTCATGCACCTGGAGGATCTTGTCTCGAAGCCCAAGGCCGAGATGCCGATCAGCGTTCCTGGTGCAGCACCGGTATTCGGCGATGGCGCAGGGGTAGGGGATGAGGAGGAGGGTAGCGGCTTTCTGTCGAGCTGTGCTCGGCCGCTGGAGCATCTGCCGGTCGACGAGGCGATGCTGGCCAGGGCGGCAATCGATTTCGGCTTGATGGATCACCAGCCCGCCGGCGTGCGCCACTTCCTGGCGCGATCTTCCGCCTTATTGGCCGACGACATGGGCCTGGGCAAGACGAGGCAGGCGGTGGTGGCGTCGCGCCTGGCGGCCGGCGAGCACGGCAGGATCCTGGTGACGTGCCCGGCTTCGCTACGCATCAACTGGGAGCGCGAGATTCACATGGTTTTCCCGAACGACGTGGTTGGCATGGTGGGAGATGATCGCATGAGCACCTTGCCGGCCTGCCGCTGGGTCATCGCCAACTTCGAGCGCCTGGGCGGTCTGGTCCGGGCGTCGATCGAGTTCGAGGTGTTCACGGTCGACGAAGCGCACAACCTCAAGGAACACAATGCCGGCCGAACCCGAAATGCCTTCCTCCTGGCCGAACGAATCCCGCGACGCTTCCTGCTCACCGGCACGCCGATTCTGAATCGCGAAATCGAGATGCACACGCTGCTGCGCCTCTCTGGTCATCCGATCGGTATGCTGGAGCTCAGGGAGTTCCGCAAGGCGTACAGCGGTGGCCCAGCGCAGCGCCAGGCGCTCGCCGAGGCGGTCGCTGACTGGATGCTGCGCCGGTCGAAGAAGGTTCTCAAGGGGCTCGGCAAGAAGACGCACCAGGTGCGTTACGTGACCCCGGCCGAAGGACTCGACGAATACCAGCGGATCCTCGCCGACATGAGCCTGCCCGTCATGCCGAAAATCACCAAGCTGCGCCAGCACCTGGAGATCATCAAAACGGATTTCCTCATCGAGACGGTCCAGTCCCTGCAGGCGGACGACAAGGTCATCATCTTCTGCGAGTTCATGCCGACCGTTGACTTTATGAAAGAGTCATTCAAGAATGCCGGCATAGACTGCGTTACGCTGGTGGGTAGTGACAACGGTAGCTCACGACAGCGTGCAGTGGATGCTTTCCAGCAGAATCCCGCCGTGCGGGTATTCATCGGAACATCCGCAGCGGCCGTCGGCATTACGCTGACTGCTGCGAACTATGTGATTTTAGCCTCGCAGCCGTGGACGCCAGCCATGCAGCGCCAGCGCGAGGACCGTGCCTATCGCAACGGACAGACGCGCGATGTCTTCGTGATCATTCCGGTGATACCAGGAACGATCGACGAGCAGGTTCTTGCCCTGCTGGGATCGAAGACCGAGATCGAGGAGTCCGTGGTCGAGAACGCGGTGCGTGCTCACCTTGCCCGTTGCCCACCGGCCCCGCGTCGGGGGGATCCTCCGTTACCGAGCACGCCAGTATCCCGAATGTCATCACATTGACCATCGAACTGGAGGATAGCAACGTGTCTGAACAACAACTCTCATCGGCCATCGTCATCCCGATCGGCCGCCACCCGGCCCTCTTTCCGCTGCACTGCGAGGCGCGTCATATCGAGCACGGCTGGGTGATCATCGACGCCGTCGACGGCAACCGCCGCCGGGTCCGCTGGTACGAATTCGAGGACGTGCCTGAGTGCGAATTCGCGGAGCGGTTCGGCGATGAGCCCGTTATCGATGCCCAGGATATTTCGCGATTCGAGGAATGGGTCGACGTCAGCACCCTGCGTCGTGTCGATGTCCGCCATCGCCCGAACGATTGGCAGAGTCTCCAACGCCTCGGTGCGTTGCGACAACCGCCGGAAATTCGGGCGGAACTGGAGCGGCGGGCGAAAGAAGCCCGCGCGCAAATCAACCTTCATCAGGAGTAAGCATGGAACTCACACCACCCAACTCGACGACCGTACAGGTGCTTACCTCCACCAGGGAGGTCAAGCTACCGTTCACGGTGACTTTGATGGATTTCGAGGTCGCCAGAACGGCTTACCTAGAGCGCCTGGATCAGGCTTGTATTGACGATCCGGAGTCACTGACGCTGACCATGGCAATGGTTGAGCATGCCCGCAAAGTGTGGCAGGTCATCCAGACGGATGATCATCTGTTCCTTCAATTTGCGACAGGCCAGGTGCTCGACGAAGATTCCCATTTCAAGGGCGCGGTGCTGACGGCCGCCGGACGGCTTGGCGAGGAAGTGCGGGAATTCTTTGCCGCCAACGAAGAAGACTGGTTTTGGGACAGGTATGAGCTTTTCCGGGACTTGATCGTGAGCAATCGTCTTAGCCTGCCAGGGGCTGATGGGGATGCAAATGGTGCAGGATGAGAGCGAATTCATGGCGGGGATCAGAACTTATGTTCGTGAACGCCTGACAGAGGCAGTTGGCTTAACTGTTGATGGCAGGCTTCCAACCATGGAAGATCGGCTTCGGGCGATGGCGGCGCAAGCCAATCGAGGCTGCGGTCAGTCGTATGAGCTGTTCCTGGAAAGATTTTCGGGTATGGTTGATTTTGCCTATCCAATGGGCAGCTATGAGCGCGATAAAGCCGTCAAAATGGCAATGGCCATAGGAGGCTATGCAACGCCGGAAGAACTGGAGCGGTCGCGGGACGAAATGGCTGAGATGGGCTACTGCTGCCACGGACTGGATCCTGACTGCTGTCCGTGCGGGTGCGGTGACATTGACTGATGTCAGGCCGCTGCGCTTCTCTCGTCCGTGGGGCTTGCGGGCTTCACGATAGTTGCCAGGGACATCTGCAGATTCTGGCTCAGTTGCCCAAGGCGCTGATGGACGATGGTGCGGGCGGCTTGGTGGCTGGTGTCGGTGGGTAGGGTGGCGGCTACGAAATCGATTACCAACGCGATCGCACGGGCGGCGGTCAAACGTCGCTGACCCGCCTTGGCCTGGCCGCAGGCCTCGGCGATCATTTCCCCGGCCCCCAAGGGCATCACGTCCTGGCCGGCTGACCACTTCTTCATTCGGCCGTATGAGAAGTGGGCGGCAGTCTTCTGGTTGAGCTCCAGCTCAATGGCCAGGTCTGCCAACGAGTCGCGGTTCAGGGCGGCCTGCGCTTCCGCCAGCCAATGTCCAATCGGGTGTTTCGACGGCTTGGCCAAGCATGCCATGCAACCGAGATAGATTTCAGGGGGGGTCAGAAAACTGCCGAGGAAGCGCTCAATCAGGCTGGCACCCGTAATCGCATTGAGCAGGCGCTCGGCGAACTCAAACTCGGCAACCCCCATTCCCGGGGCGTTTTTTGACCACCAGTGGGCCTTGTCATCCAAGAGATTCCCCCCACAGCAGGGGCATGGGACATGTCTGTCAAGAATGCGGGAGGCGACCAGGCTTGGGAGTCCCTCGGCGATTTGGTACAGGGCCAGCATTTCGGGAAGAAGCGGCCCTTCCGGGGCGCTGCCATCGAGCGCATCGAGCACGTCGATCGAGAGCCCAAGCTCACTGGCCAGCACGGCTTTTGTGGTCGGGCTGCTCTTGTGTTTGCCACGAACCAGGTTCTCCAGATTCTTGTACTGACCGCCGGCTGCGTGCCGGACCGTTGCCTGATGGCTGGCGTGACCGGTGATCAGGCGGACGAGAAATTCCGGGTCGGGGGATTGGGGAACGCCTGGCTCAAGCTCCAGCATTCGCCCGTAGGGACCGAGCGGCCGCAGCACCGTCACCGGCTGGAAAGGCACCAGGAGCAATTCGCCAATGGTCTTGTCAGGCGAGAACTGCGCGTTGGGGATAGGGAGGTTTTCCATGGGGCGGTACCGTCGGCCTTTTGTGCGGTGGGAGCATAGCGCACGTCCACTCCGGACGCCCAACTTCAACCCACTGCAGAAAGGCAGGCAACATCATGAGCAAGCGCATCTACGCTGATCCCAATAACCCGAATTGGCCGAGCCGCACCGGCGAGCCGTCCGGTGGCGGGCGCGGGAACAATCCGCCGGCGAAGAAGTAAATCAGCCCGGGGGGCAAGTTCCGGTAACGGGCTTGTCCCCCTTCCGGCGAGTTACCCGCCCTTGCTTTCCTCTTGGGGCTTGACTGCCTTCTTGGGCGCGCCGGCGCCGGCCGGTTTGGCTGTTCCTGGCTTCAGCTCCTTGATGCGATCCTGGAGCATGGCAATCTCCCGTTGGCTGGCATCGAGACCGACCTGCTGCGCTTGAACATGGACGCGTGCGGTCCCGAGTTCGGCCGCCATGGCTTTGTTCTCGGCCTTGAGCGTCTTCAGTTCCTCGCGGTCGCGCACCTGGTCGGCCATGGCTGCCGCCAGGCTGGCTTCGGCGCCGGCCAGCTTGCGCTCGGCTTCGGCGGCCCGGGCACCGTTCTCACGGGCTTCGCGACGAGCGTCATCGAGATCCTTTTCCAACCGCGGCATTGCTTCGAGCCGCAACTGGGCCTTGGCGAGCTCAGTGCGTGCCGCTTCGGCCGCTTGCCGTTCGCGCAGCAGGTCGGCCTTGAGTAGTTCAACCTCGGCGGCGTGACGAAGTTCGCCCTCGGCCGCTTTCGCCTTGGCTTCATCAAGCCGGCCGGCGAGGTCGGCGCGCGCCATATCCAGTTCCGTGATCTTCGTTTCGGCGGCATCGAGCGCGGCCGCTGTGCGTTCGCCCTCGGCGGTGATGTCAGCCAACGCCTGTTGCGTATCGACCAGCTCGCTACGAACGGCGGCCTCGGCCTCGACGGAGGCCTGGCTGATCGCGGCCTGGATGCCGGTGAGCACAGACGTCGGGATGTTGATGTCGACCTTGTTCTCCTTCGGCTGACCGTCGTTCCACCCTTGCAGGTAACGGGAGATGGTGGTCAGGCTGCCGACGTTGCCCAGGGCTTCCCGGACGTTGCGTAGCGACGGCTTGCGGCCGGACGCTTTGATTTCCGCCGCAGCGGCGGCGACTTGGTCAAAGGTGATGGTGGGTTCGCGTCCGGCCATGGTGTGACTCCTTACGAAATGAAACGATATGTACGATATGTTATGAAATGATACGTACAAAAGCAAGCAATATTTTATGCCTTCGGGGTGTTGACGTCGGCGACGGGGAGGCGTAGAAATAGAACCGCACTTGTTGTACGTTCGCTAGGCAACCTAGCAACGGTGACCAGTCAGCCCCTGCAACTGGTACAGCCTTCGGGCTCGGGGTTTCTTCTCAGCATCAACCATCCGAACGGGATATCCACCTCCCGTCCGGGATGCGTGCGATCTCCCGTTTTCTTTTTCTCAGGAGATCGTCATGTCGAATCAACAACAACCCGCTTCCGTCGCCAACGAATACTTTGACCTGCACACCCGTGGGATCGGTTACCTCAACCGCGCTCGCTGGGTTGATGTAAAGGGCAAGGGTGGTCGTCGCGGCGAACCGTTCCTGGCTTGCAGCATCAACGCGCTTCACGGCGCCGTGAGCGATCCGAACACGTCGTTGTACGACTGCCGCGTTTCCGGTGCTGATGCCCAGGAAATCGTCGAGGTTCTCTCGCCGCTTGTGCTGGCGAAGGATCAGAACGGCAGGAACAGCAACAAGGTCATCGTCGGTTTTGTCATCGGCGATACCTATGCCCACCTGTATGAGCGCAAGGTGCGTGAAAACGGTCGGGACACCGGCACAACCGAAATGGCTTGCCTCATCAAGGGGCGGCTGCTTCAAATCACCTACGTCAAGGTGAATGACGAGGTTGTGTATCACAAGGACAAGGAAGGGAACATCACCACCTCCCTGGCCCTTGGGGCATCGGACGACGAACCCCGTCGCACCGGCACCCACGCTTAAACCTGCAGCTTCGGCTAAATCATCAAACGGATCCTTCTCTTCGAGAGGGGTCCGTTTTTCACTTGAAGGAGACGAATCATGGCGTTTGGTGTTCTGGCCCGGCAAGCGCTGGGTGTTGCTTTACCTCTGCAGGTGTTGGAAAGTGCAGCGGGTTTCTATATTGGCACCGCCGACGAGAATGGCCCGTGTTCGCGCGAATCGGTCGAGTATTGGTCGGAGCGCGGCGCAGCGGAAGCGGCACTTCGCCACGTTGCTTTTACTCAGCGGATGGAGCCCTGAGAAGCGGGTACGGGAAATTGCTGAACTGGCTGCCGGGAGAACTCCCTCCCGTCGCCATTTTTCCAATACCACCGCGCCCTGGCGCATGAGTGCGATAATCGACAACCAGAGGTTGCGGCATTACCATCCCTTCGGATGCGTTTCGCAACCCCAATGCGCAGCACGGCGGCGCAACGTCTCAAGGAATTCATCATGCAAGCAGTTATTGCTCCTCCACCTGTCCCCGTGGGAACGATCAAGAGTTTTGGGCTTTTTGGGCCAAAGTACGAAGTTGGGCAACCGCTTCGCCAGTTGGACGACGGCGATTGGATGGTTGAAGTCACCATGGTGGAAACCGGTGAAAAAGCCGAATACCGGCTGACCCGACTGACCGATGACCCGGAGGCACGCTGATGTACGCAGTCGCCTTCGATCTGGTGGTAGCAGACACCGAGCAGCATCACCCGAAGGGTGTGACGCAGGCATACACCGAAATTGGTGCCGTCCTCGCGGAGCACGGTTTTCGGCGTGTGCAGGGTAGCCTGTATGTGACCGACAACGAAGACATGGCAAACCTCTTCCTGGCGATCCAAGCATTGCGCACTAGAGCTTGGTTTCCAAAATCGGTACGCGACATTCGCGCCTTCCGCATCGAGCAGTGGTCGGACTTCACTTCTGTGGTGAAGTCATAGCACTGCGGCTTGATCGATAGCTGTCAGTCTGTGGTAGATTTGCCGGCGTTTTCGCCATAACAGCAGTCCTCCCGCAAGGGAGTGCTGCCCAAAGCCTCCAGACTATGGATGTTTTGGACAGCATGAATTTCCAGCGTTTTGCGTGTTTCGCTAAAAACACGATGCCGCTCTGCGGTAGTGACCTGTCAGCCCCTGACACAGGTACGGCCTTCGGGCTTGGGGTTTTATTCAGATGGGAGCTCCCTGGTCGTTCAGATCCTTCCAAATCCCGATCCATAGCAACCCATGTGCTTGTGGACTTGGAATTCCACTCGCAGCACTTTCAACAAAACCCGCCGGCCTCGAAAGAGGTTGGCGGTTTCACCCTCTCGCATCACCCAACCCCGCCGGGATAATCTTCCCGACGCGGCAGGTTCCCCGGCTTTTTCTCATGGAGAACCTGATGTCCATATCCATACCCGGAAAGTTGCGCGTCAAGCGCATCAATGGGGCCAATGGCCCATTTTGTGTCGGTGATCTCGAAACCGAAATCGGGGAGTTCCGCGTCAAAGATGCAGTGCTTGACCAGTTCGACGACGGGCTCTACGAAGGGCTGTTCTGGATCCAGCAGATTTTTCCCTGGTCCTACTTGTCCTACGGTCGAATGGTGGTCGAGGTCCGGGCAAAACTCACGGATCTACAGATCGAAGGCCGCGCCCGCAACAACGTGGATAGCCGAGACCTGGTCGAGCCGGACCCCGCGAAGGAAGAAACGCCGCCGCCGGTGGCGCCTGAGTTCGTTGATCCGCCAAAAATGAAACCTGTGGCCGCTGAAAAGCGGCAGCGTCCGTCCGCAAAACCGCAAGCGCCAGCGTCCGATGACGACGCCGATAAGGTCTTGTTCGGTGAATTGTTTGATGCTGTTGTCGGCCGGCAGGCTGTCAAGCTGGATCCAACGATCGAACGCTTTAAGTTCCGCTTACAGCGGGATCGTCTCGACTCCTTGGGTTACTCCTTCGATGTCCCCTCGCAAAGCTGGCTGTTCAACCAGGCGTAGTTCAGAAAGCCCCTTCGCGGGCTTTCCCATGCATTGCTGTGAGTGCATGGGAAAGCCTGTCCGCAGGTGGTTTTGAATCAGGTGGGCGACTGACCGACAGGTCGCGGCTTTTTGGCGCTTCGCGCTCATGTTTAGGCATCCTGGCCCTCGTTCTGGATGCCCCGCACCAGTGAATCGGCGCGGAGGGGGCTTGATCAGACGATTGCTTTGTCCAAACAGAACCCGCGACGGGTTCCCCAAGCGCACTTGCTGAAAGCGTGCTTGGGGAAATCGTCGCACCTTCGGGTGACCGAACGCCTGTCAGCCCCTGAAACAGGCAAGGAAGCATCGCTTCTCCGGGGTTTTTTTGTTGTTTGCTGCCCATCGGGTCTCTCCCGGTGGGGAGCTCCGTGGGTTTCCTCTTTCTCTCAAAGGAGTCCACTCATGGCATTGATGTTTTCAAGACTGGCCCACAACTTCATCAAGAACGGGTATTTCCCGACGGATGAGGTGACGCTGGGGCGCATTGTCACCGCCCTGGCCACGGACGCCGCCGGCATCCGGATCTGCGATCCCTGCTGCGGCGAGGGGACTGCGCTGGCCGATCTCAAGCAGCACCTGGGTGAGGACGGCGCGGCTGTTCAGGCCTTCGGGGTCGAGTTTGATTCCGAGCGCGCCTGGCACGCAAAGACCCTGCTCGATACGGTACTGCACAGCGACATCCACGACGTTTCTTGCTCGCCGCGCGCAATGGGGCTCCTGTTTCTCAACCCGCCCTACGGCGATGTTGTGGCAGACAAGGGGCAGACCGGCGACCAGGCCAAGCGTGAGCGCCTGGAAAAGGCCTTCTTTCGTCGAGCGCTGGGCATGTTGCGCTACGGCGGCATCCTGGTTCTGATCGTCCCGCATTACGTGCTGGATGCCGAATTCTCGACCATGATCTCCCGCAACTTCGATCGGGTCCGTTGCTTCACCGCACCGGAAGCCCGCTTCAAACAAGTGGTGATCTTCGGTGTCCGCCGACGCAACGCTGGCCGGGTCGACGCCGGTGTGGTGCAAACACTGGAGGCCTTTGGCAGAGGTGATCGGTTGCTCGAGGTTCTGCCCGAAATCTGGCCGGAGAGCCCTTACCTGGTCCCGGAAGCGGATTTTGCGGAAGCGGATTTTCGCTTCCATGCCGTCCGGATCGACGCGCCTCAGCTCGAAGCCGAGTTGATGCGGTTTCGCAGCAATACCTTGTGGCCCGGGTTTGGCATGCAGTTCGGCCAGGTGCAGCAGGCGCACCGCCGGCCGTTGCGCGCCATGCGCCCATGGCATTTGGCGCTGGCGCTCGCTGCAGGGCAAATCTGCGGTGAGGTGCGATCGCCAGATGGCAGGGTGCTGTTGATCAAAGGGGATACCTACAAGTCGAAGCGCGAGCACGTCGATGTCACGACGCACGATGACGGCTCGGTGACCGAGACGCATACGCTGACCGACATTTTCGTGCCGGTGATTCGCGGCCTGGAGTTCACCCCGGGTGCGCGGTTGGGTTCCGTTGTTTCCATCAGCTAGGAGGCGACCATGGCAGATGAAAACCTGCTGTTTGAAATTGGTTTTCTACGGTATGGGCACATGCATTTTGGTGAGTGGCACCCACCGCAGCAGACCACGAAGAAGATCCGCGCACCAAGCGCCAAGGAAGCACTGAAGCTTGTCCGTCGCCGCTACCCGGGCGAGGGGTACAAGGTATTGAAGTAGGTCACGGCCGGGGGCTCGCGCAAGCGAGCGCCTGAGCCAACAACAAGGAAACGAGACACATGGAATATGCGATTTTCTATACTGGCCCGAACCAGCGCGAGTACATCGAGTTTCACGAAGGGGATGAAAAGAGCTTGGCCAGCTACCCGGATCTGCTTCAGGAATGCGGGGCGCACCGCATTTCGACGCGGGCGCTTGATGATGAAGGAATTTTCGACCTGAGCCTGCCAGCCTCTTGACGGGGGTTGGCGGGGAGGTGATATCCTAGAACCGCTTCAGCAGTACCGTCGGCATGCAATGTGTCGGCGTCAAATCCAGTCAGCCCCTGCAACTGGAGCAGCCGCAAGGCTTGGGGTTCATTTAGCGCTTTACCACCCGAACGGGAGATTCCATTCCCGACCGGGGTGCGATCTCCCTTTTTTCTTTTCAGGAGATTGCAATGATCAAGACCAACGATCGAAAGACTCAAACCGCCCAAGGTGCCATGGACCAACTGGATGCAGCAATGCGTTCGATGGACGTCACCCAGTGGCAGTGCTTGGTATCTCGTATCACCAACCCGACCACGGCACGGATCATTGTTGATTTTCTCGACAGCGACCCGAAAGCCAAGCTCCAGTATGCGGGGATCTACGTTCGCGCCTGCGAGACCGTCCAGTTGTCTCGCATCCGCTACGCGAAGGCCAAACGGTGGGGAGAGCGTTTCGCTCGCCTGATGTCCTGGCTGTCTGCAGGCACCAGCAAAGCTCGCCCGCACCAGGCCACCAACGTTGAAATGAGCGCACGCAATTCGTCCGGTCAGCAATCGCAGACCTGGCCGGTGCTCAACATCAACTGATTTTCGCCAATCCTCAAACCCGTTCAGGGGGACAAGATCCCCCGACCGGGCGGCTTGTCCCCAGAATTTACTGGAGCAAGCCATGTTTGTACTGACCCACCCCACCGCCACCGACGAGCAGCGAATTGCTGATGCCCTGGGAACGACCGACGGCGCCTTGATTCGCGGCATTCTGCACGTCATGCGTGACGAAGTGTTCATGTCGACGCTCGATAACCTCGATGACGTCATTTTTCGTATGGGTGCGGAGCAAGCCCGCGCCATCCTTTTTGGCCGGATTGCACGTCCCTATGTCGGCGTCGAGATTTTCCTCGGACAAGAGCGTGAGCTCGGCACCGATGGCAATTTCGCCGAACGCCCGCTGGTTGTTGCGCGTTATCCGTCGGCACTTGCCGCACTGCGCGCAGCAGAGCTCGCCAGTAACCGCCGGCCGGACGCGATGGTGATGGCCAAACCCAAGCCCTACCAACTGCCGATCTGATCGGTTTCCTTAGACCAAGCCCGTCGCAGTCGATCCCACAGGATCGGCTGCCACGGGCTTTTTTGCTGGAGTCCACCCTATGCAAACTTCACTTTTCTCGATCCGGGAATTCGCGGATGTGTTTGTCGACGCCGCGGTGCGCGACACCAACGGCGACCTGGCATTTCTCTCGATGTACGGTCGTGACACCGTGATCCTGCAGTTTCTGGCGTCCTTTAGCCTGCCGACCGGGCAGGGCGGCCGTCGTGACTTCACCTTGGTTCGTGGCCATGAGCAGCATTGCATTGCGCTGCCCGAGCCCGAGAAGCTGCAAAAGCTGACCGGGCGCCTGCCGCGTAATACGCTGTTCGGTAATCTGACGCATACCTGGTTGTATGGTGAAGGCGTGATCAAGCCGGATCGGGCAAATCGTCGGGCGTTGCTGTTGCGCCACGATGATTCAGAGTCCGTCGAGGCGTTCGATGATCGCATCTGGTTGCTTTTGCGCGAGCTGTGTCCTGTCCCATTACTCGACCACTGGCGCTGGCCATTGGTCGCCGCCATGGGCGACAAACTGGTGACTCCGCTGCAAACGACGGATACGCCGCCCATCGGCAAGGTGGACGGTGCAGAGGTCGCCATCCCGGATGGCTTTGAGGACATCGTGTCGATGGCCGTGGCCACCGGCGCCCTGACCCTCAACCAGGCGGACATGCCGGGCGATGCTGGACAACGGATTGCGCGAGCGGCCCAAGCGGTGCTACGAGCTCAAGCCGTGACCGATACCCGGGTGCCGTTGTTCGATTTGGGACGAGTGGTCTGTACCCAGGGCATTCAAGATCTGATCGATGCCAATGTGGTCAATCCGATGCGTCTCCTGCACCGCCATGAGCGGGGTGACTGGGGGGCTTCGTCGGACGGCTATCGAAATGATCAGGCGCTTCGTGATGGCTCGCGCATTTTTTCGGCCTATCCGATTGATCCCGAGCAACCGTGCACCGGTAGCGGCGGCAACACCATCTGGATCATCACCGAGGCGGATCGTTCGGTCACGACTTTGTTGTTGCCGAGTGAATACTGAAAACGCCTCACCCATTTTCTATCCGCCGTCCATTCGGCATCCATCAATCACCCTCGCGGGAGGCACGCTTCCCATCGGGGAGGGTGCGACCCGCAAATCTCTGCGGAGCAAGCACCATGACCATCCTCAAACCTGCCGCTGTGTCGACCACACTGCCGGCGCCCGTCGAGATGTCTCTCGGCGATTTCGTATCCATCTTTGGCGAGTCCCTGCTCGATGCAGTGCGCGAGCAGAACCCGCCGATCTATGACGGTCGGCCTCATCCAGGGCGGGATCGTGTGCTCGATGGTCTTCTGCGCCGTCCTTTTGACCCGCAGCGCGATGTTGTTCAGGCCTGCACTGCGCTGATGATTGATGCCGGTGACCCGTCGGCGATCATCAACGCCGAGATGGGGACTGGCAAGACGATCATGGCAATCGCAACAGCGGCGGTCATGCATGCTGAGGGCTACGAACGGGCGCTGATCATTTCGCCGCCGCACCTGGTTTATAAGTGGCGGCGGGAGATCAAGCAAACGGTATCCAATGCCCGAGTCTGGATCCTCAATGGTCCGGATACGCTGCGCAAACTGTTGGCCTTGCGCAGCATGCGTGAGCGGCCGAGCGTGCCGGAGTTCTTCATCCTGGGGCGTGTCCGGATGCGCATGGGGTTTCACTGGAAACCCTCATTTGCCATCCGGCGCACGGTGTATCGCGACGAGATCGGTGGCTTGCACCATGCGCGCTATGCGGCTTGTCCGGACTGCGGTGAATACTTGACCCACCAGCTAGTCGACGGCACGGATATCCCGTTGTCGCCAGACGTTGCCCTGGTCGAGCTCGATCGAGATCGACGTTCGTGCCCGGCTTGCGGCGCCAGACTCTGGACCTTGTCCCGCAAGGGCAATGCCATGCGTTCGCGCCGTCAGATCGTGCTCGATGCCTTGAAGCAACTCCCCACGATCGGCGAGAAAACCGCTGATCGCTTGTTGAGCACCTTCGGGGAGTCGCTCCTGGGCGGCATGCTGGAAGACAACGTCTACGAGTTCATCAACCTGATGGATGCGAACGGCGATCTAGTGTTCAGTGATCGGCAAGCGGTCCGGATGGAACGGGCGATGGCCAGCATGGAGTTTTCGATTGGCCAAGGGGATTACCAGGCGACCGAGTTCATCAAGCGCTATCTCCCTCACGGCTATTTCGGGCTGCTCGTGGTCGACGAGGGGCATGAGTACAAGAATCAAGGCTCAGCCCAAGGTCAGGCCATGGGTGTGCTGGCGCGCAAGTGTCGCAAGACCTTGTTGCTCACCGGCACGCTGATGGGGGGCTACGCCGACGACCTGTTCTTCTTGCTATGGCGCCTGAATCCGAAGGCAATGATCGCTGACGGCTACCGGGTTAACGCCCGTCGCTCGCTCGGTACCGCGTCGATGACTTTCATGCGGGACCACGGGGTGCTCAAAGACGTGTTCAAGGAAACCTCGGGAGAGGCCCATCGAACCGCCAAGGGGAAGCACGAAGCCAAGCGCACGGCAAAGGGCGCGGGGTTTGGCCCCAAGGGCATCATGCGCTACGTCCTGCCGTGCACGGTCTTTCTCAAGCTCGCCGATATCGGTGCCGGCGTCCTGCCTGGCTACCGGGAGCATTTTGTCGAGGTGGAGATGACTGAGGCGCAGCAAGCGGCTTACGCGAAGCTCTCGACGTCACTCACGGCCGAGTTGCGGCATGCCTTGGCGAAGGGCGATCCCACGTTGCTCGGGGTGGTCCTGCAGGTGCTGTTGGCCTGGCCGGACTGTGCATTCCGCAATGAGCTGGTGAGGCATCCTCGCACCAGGGCGACGCTGGCGTTTCAGCCGGCGGTGTTCAGCAACGACGAATCGATGCCGAAGGAAGAGGCGCTGCTCGACCTGTGCAAGCGGGAGAAGCGGCGAGGTCGCAGGGTCTTGGCCTACTCGGTTTATACCGGGACGCGCGATACGACGACACGGCTGAAGGTGATGTTGGAGCGTGCAGGCCTGCGCGTGGCCATCCTGCGCGCCAGCGTGGATGCCACAAAGCGTGAGGACTGGGTTGCTGACCAGGTCGATCGCGGCATCGATGTCTTGCTGACAAATCCGGAGCTCACCAAAACCGGTCTCGACTTGCTCGAATTCCCGACGATCGCCTTCATGCAATCCGGCTACAACGTCTACACCCTGCAGCAAGCCGCTCGCCGCTCCTGGCGGATCGGTCAACAGGAAGAGGTCGATGTGTATTTCTTCGGCCACCGGGGAACGGCACAGATGACGTGCCTGGAGCTCATGGCGAAGAAGATTGCGGTATCTCAATCCACCTCTGGCGACATGCCGGAATCCGGATTGGACATCCTCAATCAGAACGACGACTCGATCGAGGTCGCGCTGGCCAAGAAACTGGTCGCGTAGTTTCAGCATCATTTTTCAACCACGCTGCAGGGGAGCCCGGAAGGGCTTCCCCTGGGCATTTGGAGACCCCAGATGTATGACCACGAAATCAGCAGCAGGGCGGAAGTTGTGATCGGACTGCTCAAGGAGGCACAGCAGCAGCACGACACCGCGCGCACGGAAACCGACCGGCAGTATTGGCGCGGCCGGCGTGACGGGCTGCAGTTCGCTCTGGAAACCATGAGCGGCCGCGACTACCTCGGCGGCGAGTTGCACTGACAGCACGCCTCGTTTTTCAATCACCACCCTTGCGGGGATCTCCCGCAAGGGGTTCTCCGCATCTCATTGGAGAATCACATGAAAGCAGTTTCCATTTTGAGTATGCGCACCAAGCGCGGTTCGCCTCATATCTGGGTCGAATCGATTGCCACCGGCCGGGCCGGTTTCGAGCCTGGCGTGCGCTTTGCCGTTGAACGGCATGGCAACGGGGTCTTGCTCCGAGTCGCCGATGACGGCGAGCGCCGGGTCTCCCGCAAGGTTCGCGGACACGGCATCGTGCCGGTGATCGATATCAACTCGCGAAACGACCTGGCGCCGCTCGATGGCCATGAGTCCGCCCGGGTGGTTTTCGGTGACCGTCACATTTTCATTTCGCCGCTGGCCAGCGAACTGCGCCGGCGCCGCCGCTTGGTCCGCCTGCAGGCGCATCTGGCGAACGGCTGTCTCGAGACATCGAGCGTGGCAACCGGTGGTGGCGTGCTGTCTCATGCGCTGCATGCCGGGTTCCAGGATGTCGGGCTGCAGGCCATCTCGCTGCTGTCCAACGAGATCCGAACGGACCTCGCTGAACATGCAATGATCCACAACGACGCCTTCTGCGACCAGACCATCATGGCCAACCTGCCCCTGCAGGAACTCGCCTTTGATGATGAAGTCGTGCGGCGCTTGCCGGAGGTCGATATCGTCGATCTTGGCCTGCCCTGCAGCGGTGCTTCGAGGGCAGGGCGGACCAGCAACAAGATCGTCCTGCCTGAGCAACACCCGGCCGTCGGCCACCTCATTGCGCCCGCGATCGCGCTGTTGGCCAAGCTCAACCCGGTGGCGTGCGTGATGGAAAACGTGGTCGCCTACGCGAGCAGTGCGTCTGCAGCCGTTCTTCGGGGCTATCTCGCCGACATGGGGTATGACGTCCACGAGCGCGTGCTGTTGGGCACCGACTGGGGCGAACTGGAAGCCCGGCAGCGTTGGTTTCTGGTCGCTGTCACGAAGGGCATCCCGTTCGACTTTGACGCCCTGCAGCCCGGGGAGTATCCCGAGCGGCGTCTGGCGGATGTCATGGACGATATCCCGCTGGATGATCCTTGCTGGAGCCCCATGCAGTACCTCAAAGACAAAGAGGTGCGCGACCAGGCGGCGGGGAAGGGGTTCCGGATGCAGATTTACGACGGCAGCGAGCGGAGCATCTCGACCCTGACCAAGGGGATCGCGAAGCGCCGATCGACGGATCCATTTTTTTGTCATCCAGAGGATCCTGGCTTGTTGCGCTTGCCTACCGTGAGGGAGCATGCGCGCCTGAAGGGGATTCCCGAGCATCTGGTGTCTGGGCTGGGTCAGACCCTCGGGCATGAGTTGTTGGGACAGAGCATCGTCTATCGCCCTGTCCGGGCCATCGCCTGTTTGCTGGGAGAGTCCTTGTTGGCCTTCAAGTCGGGGATCGTCGCGCCAGGCGGGCGGCGATTCAGGGCTGCAGCATGAGGTGATCATTGATCCCGTTCCCCCTTGGCCTCGGCCGAGGGGGGCTTTTTCGAGGGTGGCGCGCCATCTTGGAAAAAGCTGATATTGGGTGCAAAATACCCATGCAATTTGAGTAGTGCCGTCGTCACGCAATGTGCGACGTCTGAATCCGATCAGCCCCTGCGATCGGAGCGGCCGCAAGGCTTGGGGCTTTTTCAGCATTTACCCACTCGGGAGACCACTTCCCGATTGGGGATCGTGCCGTCTCCTTTTTTTGACGAAAGGAGACATCCTATGAAGTATCAGGAGTTCGATGTGCCGCCGCCCTTCGAGCGCATTGCGTTCGGAAAGCATGTTCTGGCGAAGCCGTCTGGCTTGCCTCGCTGGTCGAACGCACAGGAACCGCCGCCTATCGACGCGATCGTTGATGTCACGACGAACCGCATCGGACTGGCCAGAGTAATCAAATACTTTGTCGAGTCTGGCTATCTCGGTCTGTTGGTCAAGCCCATCGACCCCCCGGCATGGTTCATCACACAGAACGGTTTTGACGCCACGGCGCATGTCTTTGGGGCAGAAATCCAGATCGGTGACTATGCCGAACCGGAATTGAACGCTCCAAGCCAGGCACAGTTGGCCGCTCTGCAACGGTTCGCCACCAGGAACGGGCGTCGTTGGAAAGTCATGCTGCTGCAAGCCTGGGGCAGTGGGGCCGACGAGAAGGAAACGGACGGCCCGCTGCTACGCCAGGTCCGCAATCAGTTTGGCTCGGACTGGCTGTGTACAGCCTGCAGGATCCGCCCGTAGTCATCGGGCACGGGTATTTTCAGTTCAACAACCCAGTACGGGAGATTTCGTTTCCCGTCCGGGTGCGATCTCCCTCTTTTTAATTCTCGAAAGGAGTTCGCATGTATTTCCAGAGCCAAGCGGAATATTTGGCTTACCACTCGCCTGCTCAACGCGCCGAGCGTGCAGCACAGGCAGAGCGGCAGTCTTCGCTGACCGTGGGCAGCGCGCTGTTGTTGTTCAACGATGGTGACGTGAGCGGTGCGCGCCAGGTGCTGTTCGATGGTGGCATTTCTGACGAGGGCATCGCTGAGTACCTGCGTCAATGGGGTGCGGAGTAGCTTTCTGGCCCTTGAAATGCCGTGGCATCGAATATATATTGGATATATACCAATCACCTCGGAGCCACGGCGATGTCTGCAAATCTGTTGTTGAAATTTCGTTCAAAAGACACGTCCTTTGGGGTTTCGCGAGAAACCCTGAAGGCGCTTTCCAAGGAGCTCGACATGGCTGAAACCGCTGTCGTACATATTGCTTTGGCGAACTTCGCAAAAGCAACCCTGCCGGCCTATGAGGCAGATGACGGCCCGCTGATGGAATCGGATATTGACCGGCTGAAACAGTCCGCTCTTTCGAAGATGCCGCAAGGGCGCTTGCTGAGCAAAAAGTCGTTAGTTGGTTGAGGAGGGGCTATGTGGCCAGCACCCGAGCCGGGAGATATCGTCTGGTGTCGTTTTCCGGAAAGACCTCGTGATGTTCCTGGCCCTAAACCGCGACCGGCATTAGTGCTCGAAGTCAGCCAGTATGAAGATGGCCACCTGCTAAAAGTGGCCTACGGCACGTCCAAGAAGGTCAATCAGCTAATGGCGGGTGAGTTCGCCATTTGCAAAATGGCGAATCCACTCGCGTATCAACTGGCTGGCCTTGCCCTCGATACCAAATTCGATCTTCGCACCGTGGTCGAAATCCCATGGGATGAACTGTTTTTTGCCGTCCCTCCACGGCCGGAACATGGGCAACACCCTAAGCTGGGTGTTTTGCACCCGAGTTTGGTCAAAGTAGTGGCCAGCGCATTGCGCGCGATTTCAAAGTAAGTCTCACACGACCGGCTCCCTCGCGGGGCCGGTCCAATTTCATATTTACCACCCTTGCGGGACTGTGCCCGCCAGGGTGCCGTTCCGCGTTAATTCTGGAGAAACCACCATGAATAACGAGCTTGAACGGATCATCGACAAGGTCAAGAAGTGTATGGCTCTGTCGACGTCGGACAATCCCAATGAGGCCGCCGCCGCGTTGCGCCAGGCGCAGGCCTTGATGCGAAAATATGGCCTCGATGAGGCTGGCCTTGTTGCTTCTGAGGTTGGCTCGGCCGACGTTGATTATGCCTCAGACAATGGCACTAGGCCGCCGGCCTGGGAGTCGATGTTGGTGACGCTGGTGGGGAAGGCTTTCGGTTGTCAGGGGATGTTCGTACCTGGTGCGAAAGTGAACGGCCGTCGCGCCGGCGGCGTCTATCGCTATCTCGGGATCGCCGCGCAGGCCACCATGGCTGCGCATACGGCGACCGTGCTGTTGCGGCTATTGCGGACGTCTCGGCTGTCACATGCGAAGCAATTGCGCAACGAGGCGAAAGCGGAAGGCTGGAAGGCGACGAAAGCCGAAGAACGCTCTGCCGCCGATGCCTTTTGCTTGGGGTGGCTGATGGCGGTTCAAAAGCAAGTAGTGGCATTCGCGAACCCGCCGGCGATCGAGCAGGCCATCCAACGCCAATTGATTGAGAAAACCAAGGGCCGAACCGCGAAGGCAGCGCCTGGCCGCATCAACCAGTTCGACCAATCGTCTGTTGCCGATGGCTGCAAAGCTGGCGGCGATGTGCGGTTGCATCGACCGGTGGAGGCCGCAGGTAATCCTCAGCGCGCTCTGTCATACCGTGGATAGGTGGACAGCGAACTCGGCACCATCGCTCCATGCGGCTCTGGCAGCAATGCCGAAGGAGTCCAGGGATCGCCTGGTGCGCTGGGCGCTAACTGCGTCAAAGCGCGATCCTCGGGTGAGCCCTGCTTATCTCGACAAGCTGATGGCACCGTCGGGGCCGGGCAGGGCGCGCTATCGTGGCGTCGTGTGTGTCGTTGATGGTGTCGTCTACTACCGGGAAAGTTCGCGGCCGTTTGACGACCACGGAAAGCCCGGCAGCCTGTTGCTGCCCAAGTGGCGGAAATGGGCGGCAAAGGCATCCGTCCAGCACAAGGCGTCCCTGCAGACGCTGATCTATCCGCTGCCTGGCTACTGGGTGGAGTGGGAAGTCCTTGGTGCATGTGAAGCGTTGGGAATCTCTGCTATTGACTGAATTGTTGAAAATCTTAGCCCCCGACATCTTAGTGAGGATGTCGGGGGTTTTTCTTTTAGTCTTATACCGATGTACTATTGAAAGATGGAAGGTTATCTGACGAAAAGGGCAACATGGCTAAGCAAACACAACCGAAGACGGGATTTGAGAAGTGGCAACACGGCATCAACAAGGCCGTCGATGATGATAAGTGGAACTTTTGGGATTGCGAAATACAGAGCGCAGTTGACGAGTACAACTTGCATCTTGCAAGTACGCCAGGCTACACCCCTCTGAACTGGCGACTTATCAAGGCGATGATCTGGGTCGAAACGGGTGCAGAAAGCAATAAATGGAAGTCGAACCCGATCCAAATCGGCAACCCGGGAGATCCCGGCTTGCGAGCCTTGTTAGTCGGAAATGAAGGAGGAGAATTGATTGTCCCCCCGGCCTTGAAAGTTCGCCTGACCGAAGCTACGGTCGCAATCAATCCAGCACACAACATCAGAGCTGGGATCGGCTACCTGCTGATGCGGACGGCAAAATACGCTGTCAAGAGCATTGCAGATTCCGATACCGGCATCTACACGGTGACGGTGCGGGCAGGGGATAGCCTAACTAAAATTGCCAAGGAGAACGGCAGCACCATCGAAGTGGTACAAAAACTCAATCCCAATGCGAAAGCTTTGGCACCAGGCCAGACCTTGAAATACCAGAAGGCTGCCCTGAAAAAGATCATCGTCGGCTGGAAGTCGATTTCGACATCGAGCATTGCGACAAGCTACAACGTCGGGGACCCGATGTACGCGAAAAAACTTGATTACGCCTTGGCATTGATTCGGAAGGGCAAGGTAGCGGTATGCGAACATTAAATGCCATATTGCTATTGTTGGCGATTGGAAGCCAGCCTGGCGTGGTGAGCGCTGCTGACAAGGCATTTGTCGGTGTTTTTGAGGGAACGGGCAGGGCTTGTTCTGGTGCGTTGTTTGTGCGTTCCAAGACCCTTGAGTGGAATTCCACCTATAGCATCTGTAAATCGACTCGCTACGAAGTTTTGGAGCAAGAAGTCAGCGACGGACACGAGCGAATCGTTTTTCGCTTGAAAAATCGAAGCAAGCAATGCCGGTTTGAGGTTGTTGAAGTTGAGCATGTCAGCGATTACAACTGGAATGTCAGCGGTTACCCGAACCTGGAAGGCTTCGAGAATAGGAATTTACCGGGCTGGAAAAACTCCCCGTTACCAGAGCGACAAACGTTCTCATGCCCAATGACAAAATAGTGACACCCTTGAAAGGAAGAATGTGAAGCCTGTTTATTTCCCTGGAAACATGGGGCAGCCCTGCAAGGCGCTCTGCGGCATTGCTCTGGGCGTTGATGGTTCATTCGCTCATGCAACCATCGTGGTTTATCAAGGGCCGCAGCATATGCCAGCAACCTCGATACTGAATGCTGCGCATGGGCTCAACATAATCTTGAACAGCGTCCTGGACAACGATTTGCGAGGGGTGCGCGTCGAGTTCGTCAGCTTCGTTGCCGTCCTTGAGCTAGAGCATGGACGCCTTGAAGCACGTGATTTTCCGATAAACGTCGATATCGACGACTACATTGCACGAGGCAACCGTTACGACGTCTCACAGGTGCCCGCTGATGGCCCGGGAGGGGCGTTGCTTAACCTGATTGGCAAGGGCGACAAGCGTTATAGTTTTTGGTCCGGCGATGTCGTGGGCGGATGCGCCAGATTTTTCCTTGAACATGAGAAGGTTCAAGGAGTAACGCAGGCCGAGGCTGCTACGCTGTTGGAAAAGGCAGGCCTGAACTGATCTTGGTTTTTGTCTCTGCTTGTCGTTTTCAGAAAGGTTGCTCGGTGGCAACGAGGTCGGCTGGTTTCTCAAGGGTATGCCCTTGACGAACCGCCGTGTTCTGGTACTGTTTGGTTGCAAACCAAACCCAAAATAAACTGGTTCGCGCATTGAACCCAAAGAGTACCAATGAACTACTTTGTCCGCGCCTATCTTCGGGCATCAACCAACGAGCAGGATGCCGAGCGCGCCCGGGGCGCGCTGGATCGCTTTGCGGCCGAACGTGGCGTCACGATCTGCAACTACTACGTCGAGAACGAATCCGGGGCTCGCCTCGATCGCCCCGAGTTGTTCCGGCTGCTGTCGGATTGCCGGCCAAGCGACGTGCTCCTGGTCGAAGACATCGACCGACTGTCACGCCTGGCCAGCGCTGACTGGGAAGCCCTCAAACGGACCATTCGCGAGCGCCAGGTCCGGGTGGTCGCGGTCAACGTGCCAACAACCTGGCAGCACCTGGCGCCGGCGCAAGGTGAGTTCGATGCGCGGATTTTCGGCGCGATCAATGACATGCTCTTGGACATGCTCGCCGCTTTCGCACGCCGCGACTACGAGCAGCGTCGCGAGCGCCAGGCGCAGGGAATCGCCAAAGCCAGGGGGCAGGGGAAATACCAGGGGCGGCAACCCAACCAGGAGCGCTACGACGCCATCAACCGAATGCTGGCCAGCAACAACTCCTGGAGCGTGGTTCAGCGAACCATCGGCTGCAGCCGGGCAACGATCAGCAAGGCCGTCAAGTTTGCCGCGGAACAGCGTTCCGAAACCTACTGCGAAATTCTGACAACATGAGCGAGCAGAATCGAGCGCTCGGAAGTCACCTACAAGGTGTAGTCGCCCCTCAACAAGGAAGAAGCGTATGCGCATCATAGGCCGCCGCAAGGAGCATCCCATCACTTTCTCGGCCTCGGCCGAGCTGTTGGCTGAGGGCGCGCGATTCAATGACGAAATCCACCGCCTTCCGACTGGCAACACGACCCATATCCCGAAGGGGCTCTACCGGTTCAAGTCCTTTGAAGAGGCCAATCAACACCAGCAGGATTGCCTGATCGCCGGCATGGCAAAAATCGCCCTGGAGCGGATGTAATGGATGAATACAGCCGTCCGGCAACCATTGATGACCTCAAGTCGCTGATTGCCTCGCTGAATGACCAGGGCGCTGATTACCTGCTGATCGGTGGATATGCTTTGTTCGCGCACGGCTACCATCGAGCCACCACGGACATCGACGTTCTGGTGCCGGCAACTCAGGAGGCCGGGATCAAGATTCGCTCTGCGTTGATGGTACTGCCGGATCAGGCGGCGAAAGACATTGATCCGGCCTGGTTCGACGAAGGCGAGAATATCCGCGTGGCAGATGCCTTTGTGGTCGACGTCATGCTCAACGCTTGCGGCGAAACCTATGAAACCCTGAAGCAGTACGCCGAAACCGTCGATCTGGACGGTGTTCCCGTTCGCACAATCAATCTGGAAGGCCTGCTGCGGACCAAGCAAACGATGCGTGAAAAGGACGTATCCGACAGAATCGTCCTGGAGCGAGCGCTCGAAACGCTCAGGGAGCGCGTAAGCAAGCCAGATTATGATGATCGGTTTTGATTCTGGAGTAAGAGCACGTTATGCATCTGGCCCTTCTCTTTGGTGTTTTCCTTGGAGCCTACCTGATCTACATGATCTTCTTGGGTGGGGCGTCGAGCCTTTGCACCTTCGCATCCAATCATCCCTATCGGTTTACCAGGGGAGTGATTGGTGCGATCGCCGGCTTCTTGGTGGCTTGGCTGTTTGGTCTTCCCTACGTCATCGAGATAACAAGTTCCAGTGCGCTCTGTTCCGTTGTGCTCGGGGAGATCGTCTGATGGCGTCTGCGCTGGCGATTTTTGCGATGGTCGTGATGGTGCCGGTGGTGTTGTATCAGACGGCCTCGGTCCTTATTGGAACCTTGCGAAACGTCATTGTTGCCAGTCCCGGGTTCGCCGTGAAAGCATTCGCGTCGGGTTCGGTGATGGCAATCATTGGCTATCTGAAAGATGGCTTCGTGACGATCGAAATCGTGGTCTACGGATTTCTGGGATGCCTCTTGTATGCCCTGGTTCTCCTGATCAAATTCGACGGCAAATAGCTGGCCAACGAAGGGGAAGGGTATGCAACAGCATTGGAAAGTCGCGGGAGCAATAGTCGTTGGCCTCGCGATCAGCTTACCGGCTGCTGGCCAGGATGGCTTCAAGGAACCGCGTTCCGATGCGGAGTGGAAGGCCTTTTGCGAAGCACCGGACTACAAGCAAAAGTTGCTGGCCATCGAGGACAAGGTGCAGCGTGAACGGGTGGCTGGCACCTGCCTGCGGGCACCCTGGCAGAAATTCGTGCCAAGCAAACCGAAAGCCTGGTGAGCGAGTATCCGCGCAGATGACCAGCAGTCGGCCGCATCGCGCTTGGGTTCGTCAGCCTTCCGGCCGGCGCCTCGATCTGGCCAATCCGACCCCTTTCGATTGGGAGGACAGGGATCTTGCGATCGGTCTTGCCCGGACCTTCCGCTGGGGCGGTCACTCGACCTGGCCGAGGCCGATGTCGGTTGCGCAACACAGCATCCTGGTGCTGGCGCTCCGGCGCCAGATGTCGCCGACGCCGCTCGATCGTCAGGCTGCCTTGCGCGAACTCCTGCACGACGCTGAAGAAGGGCTAATCGGTTTCGATCCGATCTCACCGCTCAAACCAATCCTGGGCGATGCGTTTGAGGCTCTGATGGACCGTCTGACGCGAGCAGTTTTCCTGCGCTACGGGTTGCCGTGGTGGACAGAAGAGGAAAAGGGCAGGCACAAGGAAGCCGACAGGTTGGCGGCCGCCAGCGAGGCGGTTCATGTGGCTGGGTGGTCGGCCGAGGAAGTCCGCGCAGTGCTCGGCATCAAAATCAAGCCGCTCGTCGAAGATCCGCTTGTCGCTCTGTACGGCGGCACGCCCTGGGAACCCTGGCCGGCGAGCGTTGCGGCCGATCGCTTTACGGCCGCATTGGCAAATCCATGAGGTAACACGATGGGACGCAGAAAACAGGACTCACTGGTCGAAGACATCGCCGAACTGGCGGCCCGCTTTCATTGGGGCGTTGGTGTTGCACTGGCCATTCTCAGTTACCTGGTACTACATCACTTTGCCGGTCTACCTACGGTGGCCACCGTCACCCCGGGCGAGATTGGTGCGATGGTGACGACCACGGTGTTTCGCTCTGTATCGCAGATATTCCAATATCTCGCGCCGCTGCCGTTTCTGGCAGGAGCTTTTGTGTCCGCGATCCGGCGCCGCCGCGCCGGCGAGCTGCATGATCAGGTTGCAGCCGATGGATCGGATAACGCGCTCGATAAGATGACCTGGTTTGAATTCGAAGGTTTGGTCGCTGAGACATTCCGACGCAAAGGCTATCGCGTCCTGGAGAAGGGCGGTGACGGTCCGGACGGCGGTGTCGACCTCGTTGTGTATATGGGCTCGGACAAGTACCTGGTGCAGTGCAAGCAGTGGAAAACTCGCCAGGTCGGGGTGGCGATCGTTCGGGAGCTCTATGGTGTGATGACGGCCGAGCGCGCAGTCGGCGGTTTCGTGGTTGCTTCAGGTGATTTCACGCCGGATGCGAAAGCATTCGCGATGGGGCGCAGCATCGAGCTGGTCGACTCCCGCAAGTTAAGGCGCTTGGTCGGCGGCGAGTTGCCTGCCGCGCAGGCTTCAGCTACCGCCGCCGATCCCAAATGTCCAAAGTGCGGCAGCGCGATGGTAAAGCGGACTGCAAAGTCCGGCACCTACGCGGGCAACCAGTTCTGGGGATGCACGAAATTCCCCAGTTGCAAAGGGATCATCAATTTGGGGGGAGCCAAGGAATAGAATGCTCGGGCGCCAGGTTCTAACCGGCGCACGATTCGGTGTCGGCCGTTTCAGAATTCAGGCTTTGTAACGAAGGAGATTGGTATGGTCAGCAATTTTTTGGAAGACGGCCAGCTTGAGGCCCGACGCCAAGTTCAACAAGCCCTCGATGCCTTATATACGACTGCTGGCATGCAGAATCGATATGATCTTGAAATAAGGTCTGGCAAGAGGCACGGGCACGATAGCGGTTCCTGTCAGCAGCTATTAGATGAATTAAGCCGACGATACTCTGAACAAGACAACAACGTCCGCCTTCTCAAAGATGCCTATCGCAAACAGTTTCCTGACGATCTCGAACCGTTTGTTACGACCATTGATTTAACTCCAAGATGACCTTCCGGCATTTCCTTCTGCGGTTGCTGGCTATGCTCGAATAGACGGGAAGGTTTCCATCCACACCTTGGTTCAGGGGAACTCCACGAACAGCTGGCCACACTCGCAGCACTGGATCTTTAGGCCTGGCTTTCCCCAAAGATTGGTATTGCAGCAGCAGGTGTATTTCGACCGGTTGCTCTTATTGGCAGTGGCGCCGGCAACCTCGCCAGGCGTCGGGGCGCCGGCCGAGGCAGATGCTTGCACAAGCTGGACCCCGGATATCGCGGGAATGCTCGCGCCGGCCGGCGGCAAGCTCGGCGCCAGGCTGGCCACATTACTCTGGCTGACGGCCACTTCATCCGCCGGCGCAAAACGGTCGTACCATGAGATTTGGTAATCCGTGGTCAGCAGCTCACAACAAACCTGCAGAAATCGTCCGCCATCAAGCGGATAGTCCGCGATGCAGTCGCCTGTTCGTTTCCCCCCAGGCTTGCCCGTGCTCGACGGCATCAAGCCCAGTGCTTCCATCTTGTCCGCCCACTCCCCGTTGTGATAGCGGCCCCGGCCAGGTGTGCCGAAATGGTGCTGCCAGAGGTGCACCATTTCGTGGGCCAGCGTCTGCATGATCTCGACGATCGGGACGACGGCGAAGTAACTGGGGTTGAGCGCGATTTCGTCGACGGTCTCACCGCTCCTGTTTCCGAAGCGATCGGCCGAGAAATAGCCATAGGTTCGCTTTTCCCGCTGCAGGGTGATCAGACAGAGGGTTGGCCGGGAACTGTGCGAAATCCTCGAAAAAGTGATGTAACCCTCTGATGCTGCAAATGAATTTTGACTAATCGTTAGGAGATAAACCATGTGTGACTATCACGCCCCATTTTTCGGCGCGACCTATCCGGATGCCTGTTGTATCGACGGCTATCTATGGGACTTGGATAGCTGCGATGAGCCGGGCGGAGCGCTGTCCGTTGGCGGCGACATTCCATGCCCGGCCTGCAATCCGACAGCGCATGAGGCTTATTTCACCGATGTAACCGAATCCGAAGAATTTACCGAAACTTGCACCTTGAGCGATGACTAAGCGCATCACACGAGATAACACGGCATTATCGCGTGTGACAAACGCGAATTTTTGCCGTTCAAATCTGGCCGCGATAGTACGTAATAGCGTATTACGTAATACGGTACGTAATTATCAAGTCATTGAATTGGCGTATGTTTTTCTGTTTGCGCCAGTACGTTATTTTCACTGGCATCGGCGACGGCGGCCAATGAAAACTAAGACATGCGCTAAATCAACGAGTTATCTTAATAATTCGAGGATTTCGCACAGTTCCCGGCCAACCCTCAGACACTCCGGTAGCTGGCCACCGAAGAGGCGAGCGTTGAAAGTGTCGTAGGCAAGCTGGAGCTCAGCATAGGTTTTGACGGTTGGCTTCATGAGTTATTGTATTGTGCAATACAAACAAAACCGAGAACAACACCCCTGTCAATTGAGGTGCTTAGTAGCTCAGGCGGCAGATGCCACTCATGTTCTGGAAGAGTAGGCCTTTGCGCAGCATAACCAGGACCGGACGTTGATCAACGGCTTTGATCTGACCTTGTTCTAAGAGTTGGTAGCGACCGGTCGAGGAATCGAACGATAACCGGCCTCCTGCGATGATCCGATCCAAAAGCTTCTGTTGAGCGAGACTAGGGCGAATGCTGGGCACGGAAAGCCTCCTTCTAAGGATTGCTTAAAATGTAGTCAGTCACGTCCATCCGTGACAGTTATTGGACTGCAGCATGACTATCCACAGGCTTATCCCCGGATTCTGTGGATAACCGCCTAATTGAATTCCCTGACGCCTTTGGCGACTCGGCAGCGCTCAACGTTGTCACGCATCAGGTCTGCCACCGCCATTGGATCAGGTACCGCTTCCAGAACGACGTGAGGGGTGCTGACATCACTGGTGGTCAGGATGACGCGGCCGCAGCCCGCCAGGCGCTGCAGGAGCGGCAATTCGACGGAGATATCCTTGACCCGATAGAGCTCACAAGTTTCCGAGCGCACGAAAACGACGCCAGAGCGTTCGGAGAGGCGCTGCGAGGTGAGGGTGTAGATGTGATTCCGGACCTGCAGGTAGCGAACCAGGGCAAGCAGCGCCGGCAGCAGCAGCCAGGCCAAGAGCAGGCAAACCAGGTAGTACCAAAATGACGCAACGTGGCCTTCGGTCTCCTGCCAGATCGGATACGAATCCGATTGGTGCTGAGCCGGGGTGTAATCGATGGGTTCCACCATGGTCGTCGCCCTTCCTATTGCGAAATCATCCCGTCCGGCGTGATCAGCACCGGCCACACGGTGATGCCGGCGGCGCCGGCCAATGCGTCGATCGATCCCGGCACCAGGCGCACGGCGCCGGCATGCGAACGCAGATTCTCGAGCGCGTTCAAATCACGCACTGAGGCTACCAGGCAGGCTGCGCCCATCTTCTCCAGCGTGCCGCGGTTGAGGCTGAGCCAGTGCCGAGACAGTTGGTCGTCACCAACAATGCAGATCGGAACCCCAGGGCCGCCTGGAAGATTTGCACGCACGGCCGGGCCAAGAATCCCCGGTTTCGCCGCCGTCGTAACCACCGGAAAAATCAGGTGTGGCTGCAATTGTGGTTGCGGTGGCGCGGCCGGTTGCTCGGCCGGGCCATCGAGCTCGATCTCGTCGCCGAGCTCGGCCGCAATCGAGACGCCACCGCCATCGTGAATCACAACCGGCGCTGCACGCGCCGTCTGAGCGCCGGCCGGAATACTTGCGGAGCCCAAGAGAACCACACCAGTGAGACAAATCGCGCGAAGCATCACCATTTTCCCCATGTGACGGCGTAAAGGAACGTCCCCCGTTTGCGGCAGCATGCGTAGGGGCGCCACAACGTGTAGGCATACGAATCGGTTGAGCTCGTCGACATGTCGCCATAGCCCGATAACGACAGTGTGTCGTTTGCTCCGAATACGTGGCAGGACGATGTCGCGCTACTGGCGGCCTTCGGCGCCGCGAGTTGCCACAGACCACCCATTTCACTGTTTTCTCGCGCCGCCGGCGGATCCCAGACGATTTGGCCGCTCCGAGATGTCCGGCCACCCGATTTCAGATAGCGGTAGATGTGAGGCTGGCCACTGTGCGTGACGATATCGGCGATCCGCTGCGACAGCACCGCTGCGACCTTGACGGGGTGCTGATGGGTGTGCCAGCCCGTGCGAGGCATGACGCTGCCCCAGGTGTTGAGCGGAAAGCTTCCGATTTCCCGCATGCCTGGCACCCACGACGCCGGATACAGCAGTTCGGCCGGGACAAAATCCCGCCAAACAGCAGCATCGGTGAAGCTCGAAAAATAGGGCGTAAACGGCGTTACGGCGCGAGGGCAGGTAGCAAGGCCGAAGCCGCTACCTGGATGGCCAATGGCGTCAGCATCGCGGTACTTGGCGGCCCTGTTGCGGCGATCGCCTTTGGTGAATGATCCCGCGCCGTCTCCGATAAATGCCTTCAGGAGTGTTGAGGCACCCATTGCGAGTGCCTTACCGGTTGGAATTCCGACTTCCGGCCAGGGATGATTGTCCAGATCCTGGTACGTCGAGACGACGAGATCCGGGGCGAAGTGTGAGTAGCGCACCGTGGTCCGGATGCGGCAGTGGTGTGAGCAGTAGAGAAAAAAGCAGACCCCGCTGACGTGCCACTGGCTGCAGGACGGGAACGTGACCGTTGCCTGAGTGAATAGCGCAGCGGTGTTGGTGACGTCGCCACCGACGCCGGATTTTCCGGAGCCGGTGACTTGGGCGACGGCCATGCCGCCCATGGCCAGGCCAGCCAGGCAGGCGATCAGCTTTTTCATGGGCGGCCACCCCTCTGTTGCAGCCAGGTCAAGTAAATCGACCGGGCGCGATCGACATCGAAGAGGCCGTAGACCGTTGCCTTACCTTCGAACACGATCGCTGGTGTCTTCGTGATGCCGTACTCGGCCGCGCGCACTCGAGCGATCGCTGAGGCACGCAATGCGTTCTGCTCCTGCGGCGTCAGCGCCTGCAGGCGGTTGGCAGCGACTGTCGTAGCCGCCGCTTCGTTGTCAGGCAAGCCCGCAGAGAGCGCATCCATGTTGCGGCGAAGCTGATCGACGACGTGCACAACCGCGATACCGGAACCGACGAAATTGGGCTGATTGCTCAGCTTGAAGACCTCTGCCGTCTGAGCGTGTGCGAGCAGAGATACAGCCGAAAGCCAAGCGGCGATAACTACTTTGGATTTGGAGAGCATCACCGCACCAGACTACGAAAATCGGAAGCCACCTTCTTCCAGAAGGCTTGATTGTGGAATTGCGGATTTGGATACTTGTCACTTGTGGCCATGCAATACTCAGCACGTACGGTGCTGCCCGCCCCGGTATCGTTCTTGATTAGGACTAAATCGACGTGCATAGCCACATCAGCGTATCCGGGATACTTGACTTGGGTGGCAACGTCATAGCGGACTCCGGGTACTCGTCCGTGATTGAAGCCTGGCTGAGGGTACTTGGCCTTCGCGTACTGTTCTGGCGTTGGAAAGCGGTATTTGTTCATGGCGCGGTTGTAGGCCGCGTCGACGCTGGCCGGACCAGAAGCATTTGTTTGCTCACAGCGCTCTTGGTAGCCCTTGTTACGTTGCTCGGAGCCACCATCATCAATGGTGCCGGTGAATTCGCCGCTCTGCTTTTTCCTGGCGTAGTCCTCGTATTCCTTCCTGGCCTTGGCCTTGCACGCATCTACGTTGGCGTCACCGGCACACTTAACCGAGTAAATCATGTCGTCCAGGAACTCCAGCGCGCATGCAGGCGCCGGATTTAGAAGCACACCAAGCGAGAGCAGGGCGGCGAAGGTATTGCGCTTCATGGGCAGTCCTTTCATTACCAGAGAATCAAGATCAGCAGCATCGTGACGACCATGCCGCGAACAATGTCGCCACTCATTTGGTGGAGCTCGACACGACCTTCCGCAAATGCCGTCCAGGAACCAAAAACGACATAGGCCAACCAGGTCAGGAAGGCGGTGGCCGCCACCAAAGTCAGCATGCTTCTGGTGTCGCTCATGGTGCTGCCTGAGCCGCCGGCAAACCCGTCCAGGGGATTGGCGTAAACCGACACTGCGCCGGTCGACGGCGAGGCGAGAACGGATGGGCTTGTCAGCGACGCAGGCAGGGGTGTAGTGGCTGTGCTGCTCGTCGTTGCTGTCGAGGCGCCTCCAGACGGCTTTGCGGACAGCACTTCCGCGTAAGTCGTCGGCGTTGGCAAGCCGTAGCCACCGAACTTGGCGATGTAACTGGCGATACTTGTGTTGTTGGCATCGGTGCCGATTACGCCGCCCTGCAGGAAGGCCTTCAGGCCAGGGTTTTGGGCATTTCCAATGCCCAGGAGGTGATAGCCGGCCAGCAGCCCGCTGGCGGTGACTTCAACACCATTGACGGTTTGACCGACATACTTGTCCAGCCCGTAATACTGAATCGTCTGCCAGGCTTTGGTGTGGTAGGCGGTTACGGCGTTGGTTTGGGCCTGCGCGTTCGCCAGAAAATCGGCCTGACTGTTGATGCCATCCTTGCCGGTCCAGGCGCCAGAGGCCGTCTTGTAGCCCGCGTCCTGCAGCGCGCTCGATCCCATCTGATACAACCCGGAATAGCCGTATTTATTCACCGCGTACTGGTTCATCGACGATTCACGCTGCGCGAGCGATCGCAAATAGTCCGCATAGGTGGTGCCCGCCCAGACTGCAGTTGCCACCAGCAACAGGCTCAACAATGCGTGTCGGCGAATCCAGTTGGATATTGATCTGGCCATCGCTTTGCTCCTCCGGTCGAAATCAGAGCCCCTTGCAGGCGTCGGGCATCTTGGGGTCCGCCACGCGCCCCTTCAGGACGTACTTCCGCTGCGTCTCGGCGTAACCCCAAACGGGATAACAGAAGCCCCGGACCGCCGGCATGATCTCCGGCCAGGCGCCGGGTTTCGCAGGTTGCATGTGGACCTCGTCACCGTCCGCGCTGATCACTGTCCGCCAGCGGCCTTGCGCGTCACTGGTGACAACATGGGTGACCCGACCTTTCATGCCGTAGGCGCAACTGTTGCCCTCGATCACGATCACCTCGGTGCGGCCATCGCGGTTCAGGTCACGCAGGGTGACCACTGGCTCGCTCGCCTGTTTGCACTCGCTGTCCACCAACCCTTCCGGGCCGATAGCGATAGGGAGCAGGGCGGCGATCGCCTGTCGATCGGCGGGGCTGAGTACCTGGGCATTGGCCACGCCCTTGAACAGCAGGTCAGGCACCGATTGGGCCAGCGCCGGCAACGCCAGCGCAGCGAGAAGGAGTAATTTGCTGTGACGTAATTTCATGAAGGTTCTCCGCAACTGAATTACTGGACCATGGACGCATCAAGCACGGTGGACAGCACATCGATGGGCACGCGACCGACCATGCGCTGCCCATTGCCCAATACGATCGTCGGCGTGTTCTGCACCTTGTGCTGATTGCCGAGCGCGACGAGCTGGCCGACTTTCGCCAGCGCTGGCTCGCACCCTTGATCGACCTTTGCAGGAATCGCCTCAGCGCCAGTCATGTAGGCATGCCACTTCGCCGCGCGGCGGTTCGCCGGCAAGCAAAGAGTCATCGCGACAGCGGGCGGCGAGGCCTCGGAAATGATCGGCAGCGGGAAGTGGTAGATGGTCACATCGCTCAATTGCGCCAGGCTGCCATGTAGCTCGCGACATGCGGAGCATGCTGGATCTTCAAACACCGCAAGCTGGCGCTTGCCGGACCCGCTCACCGTCTTGATGGCCAGATCAAACGGCAATTTCTTGAACTCGATCCTGGACACCTTTTCCAGGGTGGCTTGCGTCAGATCCTGACGCTGCTCGGTGTCGACCAGGCGGCCATCCACAAGCACGAAACGGCCGCTGGCGTCGCTATAGAAGACATCAGTGCCCGACACAACTTCGAAGAGGCCGGGAATCGGTGTCGGGCTGACCGATGTCACCTCAATTTTTCCCTCGGTGTGGCGAGCGATACCTGCCCGAACACGGTCAAGGGTTGCGTCGGCAAGAACATGCGACGAAAACAACACGCCCACGAAAAGGGCGAATACGGCACGCGGCAGCATCATGAAAGCTCCTGGGTTGAATCTTGGTTTGACGAATTCATGCTGGGCGACGACGGTCGCCGTGGCGCCCGGTGAGGGGACCGGAAACTCCGGCCCTTGGCGCCCGTAATCAAAAATGACGGGGAAGACTTCAGCGCCATTGGCGCTTGAAATCTTCGCCTCACGCTGAAAACGGTGAGGCAAGCAGTCAGACCATTTTGGACCATGATCCGACAATAGCTGCGGCTTGTAGGACTCCATCATAGCGCCAACCATGACGACGTCAACCGTTTCAGACTTGACCAGTGGCATCCCCTTGTCCTATCCTGAATGTGCCTCAGTGCTGGACGCATACCGAGCGCCGGCCCCGTTTATTTGAATGACGTTCCGCCATGTGGCTTTGGCCGCATTGATCGAGGCGGTGAAAATCCCCATCAACGCTTTGCGGAAATAATTCATCATGGACCTCCTGAAATTCCTGTTCTTCACGTTCAAACTGGCTTGGCAATTGCTGCTGGCCGCTGGAGCGGTCTTCCTGTGGCTGTTGTCGTTGCTGCCTGACACAGATGAAGACGATGAGCTGTACTCCACTGACTCGGGAGTAAGCGGATGCCGCGAGTACATATCTCGTCGAGATGGAGAAACGTTCTTTAGCCTCAAAGACTAAATACTCACGCGTCGAACAGGTGCGAACTTTCATCGTTTACTAGCCACTTTTTTAGCGATCCCAACGCCGCTGGCACCGCTCTGGGCGGCCGTTCTAATGGCCGCTTCTTTCATCCCAGAAACCCGCTGCATGATGTTGTAACCCACCCATCCCATCATGCCGGACCAGACCAATGGAATGCCCAAGTACATGCTCACCAGGACGGTATTGAGCGTGATGCGCTTGATGACGCCGTCAGCGCCGCCGGACTGCCATCCGTCGAAGAACTGACCAAAAACCGTAGCGGCGTCCGGATACATGGCCTTCAGAAGGTGGTCGTCCATCACGCGTGCGATGAACCACATCAGCGGCCACATCTTGATCGTGAAGATCGCCAGGCCGCCCAGGAACATCACCTGCAGGCTGTAGCGGCCAATCACCACGATCAATGGCAGGAACATGTAGATCGTCATCAGGATCAGCGGCTGGGCCATGCTGACGAACTGGACGATCGGGTAAAGGGAGGCCCGGGCCTCAATCGCTTTCCCGGCGGTGCCGGCAATCCCCAGGATGTCGAGCGGCGCCTGGATCAAGCGATCGAGCTCGCCGCGATCCTCGCCGATGATTGCCGTGGTATCGACCAGGGTTGGACGCTGTTTGGTGATTGCCAAGCGGATTACGGAGTCCTCAATGGTCGTGGGGTCCGTGCCCGGATAAATTGACGTCAGCGCTGTCGTGATCGAAGTCGTGAAGGCACCGCCGCTGGTTACAAAGCCGGCCAGGATGTCCGACTTCAATTGCGCCCACCAGGTGTTGCACGCCGGCCGCCCGAAGTCGGGCGGCACTGTCGTGCCAGCGACATCGGCATCTGCGGTGGCGTCGACAGCGAATCCCTCGACGCCACGCGTCGCTGACAGCGTGTCGTAATAGCCAGGTTCGGTCTGGAAAAAGTGTGAGCCAATCCACTCGACATCCGAGGGGCCAAACGTGCCGAGGGCAGCCGTGCCGGCGGCCGTCACGGGATTGGTGTTCATGTAGTATTTCGAACGTGCTGCGGTGTAGCACTCGGCCGTGAAACGCTGGACGTTCGCGCGCAACTTCGGATCGTTGATACTGGCCATACGGGCCATTTCCTCCATCTGCCGGAATCCCGCCATATCGTTGCCGATACCCGCCTTCGCTGCTTCGACAACGCCCGACGAGATGCCCATCACGAAATACCACCAGGCGGGGATTTCCACGGTTGCCGGCGCCCCGGCGAAAGCGTCGGTGTAGGAGCCTGCGGCCGCACTCGTCGCTGTCGTCGATGTCGTAACGGCGGTCGCGTCGGGTGTGTGGTTCAGGCTGACCTGGCTGATGTTCAGCCCAGGGATCGTCGTGAAGCACATGGCCAGTACGAAGATCGCAACGCCAAGCTCGACTTCCATCACGCGGATCATCCAGCCGGCGTCAGCGCCATCGGTCGATGCCTGCTTGTGCGCCTCGATCCAGGTGCCGAGGATGAGAAAGATGAACGGCAGGTAGATGAGGCCGGTACCGACCAGGATGTCCTTGAAGATGGCGGCGAAGCCCCACCCGTACATCGTGGTGAAGAGTTCCAAATAGCTTTGAACGGTCATGACAATCCTCGCTCATGCGGACCAGAGAAAGACGCTCAGGCCGATCAGCGCCAGCCCCCAGAAGAGCAGGCGATCGCGGGCGGCCAGCCAGGCCGCCTCGATGGCGGCCGAGAAGTGCGCCGCCTTCACGATGCTCTCCCACTTCCACCAGATGAGTGCCAGGCCGCCGAGCTGCAGCAGAAGCACAGCCGGGCGTGCCAGGTCGAGCCAGTAACGCACACGAACGGCCACCGTCTGCGGTGCATCACTGCGGATCAATAGCCCTGCCGTAAACAAGCCCACTGCGAGCAGGATCAGCATCAACGCAATACCGGCTCCAGCGAAGGTCAGGGCGGTGCGTTTGCGGGCTTTGGGCACGGTGCTTTCGGCACGCGGTTGATCGGCGACCATCACTGCACCTTGCCGTTCGTCATCGGCCGACTATCCGCCGGCCGCGTCGCAGGAATGGCCGCGGACGACGATCGTGCTGCCTGGTAGGTTTGCAGCAGCGTGCCGGCCGACGTGGAAACCACTTCGCGACGCACCCGGGCCTCGTACATCAGGCTCTCGATCGCCTTGTTGAGGTCATCCAGCTTGGCATCAACGGCCGTAGTCACATTGTCAGAGACTGCGGCCGGAATGGTTTTGCCGGTGACGAGCATCTGACGGACCAGCAGGGCACGGTCGACCGTTCTGGCCAAGGCAATTTCCTGTGACAGGCGACTATAGGCGATAGCCTGCTCGGGCTTCGGCAATGCACGTATCGCATCAATTAGATCTCGGGTGATCAGCACGCCAGGTGCGGAGGCGGCCTCGAGCGCTGCCGCCGTCGGCACGTTGGCCGACATGGCGGTATTCAAATGACCTTGCGCTACAGGAATCTCTTCCTCGAATTTCTTGCTGAGACCGATCCCTGACGAGGTTCCCTTCCCAGGGCATCCAGTATCGGCGCAGGTTGCGATTTCCATGTCACCCACGGTGTCGACAGCGAACTCTGACGCTGATCTGGGGGTTGGAAATGCCTTCGCCAACCTACTATTCGTCGACGCATAATTGGCCGTTGGGGATGCGGTCGTTGGCTGCATCATCGTCAGGTTATATGCGCCAATCACGAGATCCGTCACGATCCGGATCGGCTCTTGGTTTCTGCCACCGACTTTTGTCCCAAATATCCACGTCACGCCCTTGTTGCCTGCATCGGATTGAACATCCTGCTTCGCACTGACGACACTGCCGCCAGAAGCGGCTTTTTCTTTCCACTGTTCGCCCATGGCCATCGTCACCCACTTGTCGTAAGGGTTCTTGCCGTCCTTGATTTGCGCTTCCATTTCTTCACAGGACTCGAAGCTCACATTGACCAGGTCGCGGGCCTTCTGCAGGTAGGTCTGCAGGAGTTCGTAGAGGCCAGGCTGAGCGCGCTGCAGGATGTACATCGGCAGGGCGGAAATCGCTGCCTGGATGGCATTCATCAGGACGCTGTCCACATTCTTCAGGCCATTCAGGGTGTCCTGGATTGAGGCCTGAACATCGAACTTCCCGCAGGAGTAATTGAGTCGGCCGCTACCCGACAGCCCCAGGCGCAGACGCATTGAATTGGGGTTGGGCGCCCGGGCGGCGGGATCGCTGCCACCCAGGGAGTAGTACAGCGACGAGCCCCGGCCGGATGAGGGCATGGTGACCGCCGCGTCGGCGACCATTGGCGACAGCAAAGCCAGTGCGATCAGGGTTGCACCAAGGGACAGCTTGCGATTTCTCATGATTCAGATCCTTCTCCGGATTGCCGGATGAACGACGCGGCAATGAGCGCTGCGCGCTGGTTGCCTACCACGTCGGTTGGGATGAGTTCGTCGGCCGCCATCCGAAGATGGCACAACACCGGATGCCGGATGAAAGGGGCGGCCAGGCTGACTGGGGCGACTGTCAGCCTGCTGCGCCAGGCGCAGCGCCCGAGAAATTTCAGCAGGCTGGGCATGTCTCGGCGAGCCGCGAGGTCAACCCCATCAAGGACAACAACATCAGCGGCCGCTACTCGCTCGAAAAGGGCGGGCGCCTGCAGGTCGCAGTTGTATTCCTCGTGACGGGCGTACCGCAGGCGTATCTCGCCGCCGGCGAGGTCGGCGAGATCAACCAGTGCGGCCGACGGTGTGCGTAGGCTGAAATCCTGGCACCAGGTCGCCGCTGCGAGCGCCGTGATCGACGACGCCCCGGTTTCGGCGAATACCAGATCGACGGCGCCGTAGCTTTCGAGCAGCAGGTCGCCGAGTTGATCGGCGATCGTCCGGCAGGGTTGCAGCACTTCGGTCGAGATCATGCTCGGCGCCTCACGCATATTCACGCCGAGCGGCCAGTTTCTTCGCGACCACGTAAGCAGCCTGCAGCTCAGTGCAACCTTGCTCCTCCATGATGGCGCGCCGTTCGGCCTTTTCGTGCATCTCGGTCATCGCCAGTGCGATCGGCAGCGCCGGCGGGACATTGCGGAACAGCGCCTGCATGACCGACGAAATAACGACTCCCTCGGTGTATTTCGGCGGTTCCTTGGTCGCCGATTCCATCAAGCGGCGCTGCTCTTCGCTGAGGGTCTTGAACCGCGCGACATGCTCAATCTCGTCCGGCGGCATCGTCAGCAGCCACCACCATTCGCACATCGAGAGGATGCGCGCCACGTCATCCGGAAAGTCTTGCATGTTCTGGGTGGCGAGCCAGAACCACGCACCCAGCTTGCGCCACATCTTCGTGATCTTGACCACGTAGTCGGACAGAAGCGGGTTTTTCGTGATCAAGTGGCCTTCGTCGGTCAGGAAGATCAGCGGGCGCCCCTCGTAATGCGTCGCCTCGGCCAGGGCATGGACGTGGCTGACGAGCGACGTGTAAGCGACGGACAGTGCATCCTCGTAGCCCGACATGGCCAGCGTACCCATTTCGACGTGGACCACGTCTGCATCCGGCCAGCTTTCGCCATAGCCGTTGAACAACTTTCCCCGCAAGCCGTTGGAACAGAACACCATCATCGCCTGCCCCATGTCTTCGGCGCGGTCGCGACGTTGCGGCCCAAGGTGCGGCGAATCCCGCATCTCCATCAGTGCGGTTGCGACATCCTGAACCCGGGGATGCGGCTGACCGGCGGCCTGTGCCTTGCGCGCGGCGCGAAATAGCGCCTGCTCAATCAGGTAGCGGTCGGCGCGGCTCATTTTCTCGATTTCGCGCTTTTCGCCGCCGGTGATCATCAGGCTCGCCTGAATCACCATTTCGCCGAGCAGGTCGCGTTTCTCGTCCAGGTTGTTGTCGTCGGCGTCAATGTCCGCTTCAATGGTCGAAATCAACGACTCGTCGACCGCATTGGCATCGCGCGCATCGACCGCCGATGCGGCGAGCCCCGGATCTTCAAGCAGCTTGTAGGCGTCAGCAAACGGCGGGAGACTCTCCTTGGAATCCGGCGTGAACCGCAGCTTGTGCACGGACAGCCCATGATCCTTGAAGTGGTCGCTCAAGAGCCCCATCGAATTGCCGGCATCGACGATCACCAGGCGCACGCGATAGATGGCCATCACCAGCATGCAGAGATAGTTCAGCAGCGCCGACTTGCCGGCGCCGGTGGGGCCGAAGATCAGCATGTGCGCGTTCTTCTTGCGGTCCCGCTTGTTGAGCGGATCGCAAAATAGCGGTTCGCCGCCACGGTTCCACAGCCAGAGGCCGGGATTGCCCGTGCCACGCGCCCGGCCGTACAACGGGAGCAGAGCGGCGACCTGTGAGACCCAGACCAGGCGCGATCGGCGCAGTTCGCGGGCATCGAACTCGGGCTCGAAATTCATGGGCAACCCGCGCATGAAAACATCGCAACCGACGAGCTCATGCCGAGGATCGATGAAGCGCAGCCCGGACGCCGTCAGCGACGCCGAAATTTCTGCGACCCGGTTGTTCAGATCCTGGTGATCCTCTCCGCGCACATAGAGACACATGTAAAACGGATAGAGCTTGTCGCCCTTGCTCATCCATTTGAGCACCCTTTTCGATTCGTCGTGCGCAAGTTGGGCATCTGACGTGCGTGCGCGCGACGCCGACTGGATACTCTGCACCCGGGCACGAATCCGATCCTGCGGGGATATCACCAGGGTGCAGGACAGCATCGTGCCAGGCGGCATCCGGTCGAAACGGGCGAAGCGTTTGCTGCCATGCAGGCGCTCGGCCGTGAAATGACCGCCCTGGGGGGTTTCGCGAACTCCCTGCAGCGCCAGTGCGCGCATCGGCTTGCCGTTGAAAAGCCAGGTGCCGGTTTCCGGGTCTGAAACCGGCGGCGAGAGCAACAACAGATCGCCCATGTCGGTCCCGAACGGCAACGGTGCCTCGTCGCCTTCCTGGTCATTGGGATAGGGGCAGCGCTTGAGGATATCGCTGACCGTGGTCGCCAGGTCGCCGAACGGCCGGGGATTGAAGAACGGCAGCAGCCACGCATAGAAGTCTGGCGCCAGCATGACGCGCGAGCGGATACCTGCCTCGCGAAGGCCAGCAACCAAGCCGTTGGCGGCCTGGATCAGCGAAGTGCGCGGCGACCCAAAGTCGCCGCCGAAGTCGTGTTTCGGTGGATACCAGCGATAGATCGCCATCCGGACACGACGGAATTGACCGCGCCAGATGTTGTCCGATACCGACTCGTCACGGAAAAACCCCTCCGGCTTGGCGACCGAGCGCAAATGCTCAGCCATTTCCTTGACGAACGACTGGGTGAATTGCGACGACAGCACTTCTTGCGCCCGGCGCCGCTGGCTATCGGCATCCCCTTGAGCACTCAGGATGTAGCGGGTCAACTGATCGATCAGGGGATCGAGACCGGTATCGTCATTGACGAAGAACTGGGCCACCCATTGCGCATCGTCCCATTCCGGCAAAGCCGACAAGGCGAGCTTGACCTTGTGCATGCAGGCTTCCATGAATGCGTCGTCCGAACCTTCGGTCGGGATCGGGTCCAGCTCGTACATCATGCCGCAGGAGATGCCGTCCTCGAGGAGAACCACGCCCTCACGGTCGCATTCCATCCACGGCAGCATATCGACGAAGGAGGGCGGCCGTTGGGCCATGGCGCGGCGCTGGGCCAGCGTCAAACCCGGTAGTTTTCCGGATGCAGCAACATCCGGCTGTTGCGGCGCTTGCGGCGCATCCGCTGGGCTGTCATCAGGCGCCACCTGGGGCGCCTTCTTGCCGCGATGCAACAGCGATTCGATCATGGTGTTGAGCATCAGCGCAGTCCGTCGAAGTTGCTGGAGGCCTCACCGGGCAACAGATATTCCACCGACTCGTACATCGGGAACATCGTCACGTAACCGGGGATCGGGTATTTCCCCCTGGCCAGGTGCGGAAAGACCGTCATCAGGAGGTCTGGGTTGGCCACCCGGGCGAATCGCCGCTCGATCTGTTCCTGGGCGGCCAGCTTGGTCGGCCCCGGGTTGTAGTCGCTGGCGGCGCGCAACGGCAACCGGTCCCGCGCATCCTTCGTCCCGGTACTGCCGGCGCGATCGTTGTGGTTGCGGTAGATTTCTTCCATCGTGCCGCCGCTCTTCGGCAGCGGCGATTCGCGCGGCATGACCGTGCACGCCGGCAGGATGCCCGTGAGCAGGGCGAGCAGCGACAAAACGCGAAGCGGTGACTTAATCGAAATCATGGTGGCGAGCCTTTCGTTGCGAGGAACGGTTGTCGGCATCGATGCGGTCGTAGTCGATACGACGGGCATCGGGTTTCTTGTCGATCGGGATTTCCTGGTCGATGTTGACGACGACTTCGGCGCCGGCCAGGGTGAGGATCGCGTCGAACGAGTTGCCCATCCGCTTGGTCAGCCACTCGGTCACTTCGTTGGTGGCGCCGGATGCTGCCTTGCCGAGGATGTAGCGGTTCTGGTCGCCCGTCACCGTGCTGGTCGACGAGGTACCGCCATAGCCGGAACTAGAGGACACCGTCGTCTGTGCCATGGCGGCCGCTTCGCCTGCGAGCGACAGCATCTTGAGGCCGATGGTGTCGGTCAGGTAGGCCGGGGCATTGGTGATGAACTTGCCGGCGATGCAGGGGTTGCCGTAGCGATCGCTGATGTAACCGAGCTTCGAGGTTTGAGCCAGGCCTTTGGAGGAACTGCCGCCTTCACCCATGCCCATGCTTGTGACAGCACCACCGTTACGCTGGCTGACCGTCTGGATCGTGCCGTCTTTGAAGACGAAGGTCATGGACTGGATCAGACCTTCGGAGCACTGCAGGTTCAGGTCGCCGATCGCGATTCCGGACATGATGATGCCGGACAGGTCGCGGGGCAGGTACTGGCCGCTGGCGGCGAGGTTTTCCGGGCCGATGATCAGTTTGAACTGCATCGGGTCATGCACCTTGCCGTCCACCGGGATGCGGCCGATGATCGCCGACATGGCGGTGGCACCGAGCAGCGTCGAGTTTTCCGGGATGGTGAAATAGCGCTTCGCTTCCTTCTTCTTGCCGGTGCCCGCACCGGTGCCATCGAAAGGCGCCAGAGCGCTCGACGACGGCGGGGCGGTGGGCGTTGCCGTGCGGCCGCGTTCTTCAACACCAGCGGTTGCCCGAACCAGGGCGTCCCGGCCGTCAGTCCCCTTGCCGACACGAACACCGAGCGGCAGGACAGTGCGATAACCGCCAGGTGCGGCTCCGGCCGTCCCCATCGCCGCGTCTCCCAGGGCGGCACCACCGCTGGAGCCGCCCTGCAGGGCATCGAAGCCGAAGCCTTGCGGGAGTTGCGACACCAGGCTGCTGGGATCAAGCAGGCCGTGTTTCGATGGCGTGGCCGGTGCTTGGGCGGGCGCCGCCGGCGCCGGCACTTCGGTGCGCAGTTCATTGCGCAGTTCATCACGCAACTCGTCCTTCATCTGCCGGCGAGCCTGCTCGGTCTGCAGGCCTTGTGCGCGTAGCTGACGGTTCTCGTCGGTTACGCGCTGCATTTCCAGCCGGGCCGCCGCGATCTCGGCGGTCAGCGTCTTGAGGGACTCGGTCGGCGTGTCCGCATCGGCCGATTGCTGCGACTTGGGATTCTTCACCCCGCCCAGCAGACTGCCGCTGACGAGCCCGGGTTGACCGGCATCCGCTTCCTCGGCCGGCGGTTGCTGCGCCGGCACCGCTTCAAGCGGCGACTCCGTCAATGCGGGCGCCGGATCTTGACTCGCCTTCAGGGCAACGAAGCCAACTACGAGTAGCGCGATGACGGCAAGAAACGGAATCAGTTTGTTGGATTTGATCGCCGGCATGATTACGGCCTCGCAGCATCAAAGGGTTGTTCGGAAATGAGGCATACCGCCGTCGTGTCGGCTTCACTGCCGGCCGGCGCCAGGATGTGATGCTGGGGCGTTGCTGCAACCCAACGGCCGCGCAACAAGTCCATGTCGAGCTCAAGCTCGGATTGCCCACGATTCGTGAAGCGCACCGCCGTCACGTAAAGCCCAGCACTGCGCCAGGCGCCGATCGGCGTGGTCAGCACGGCGCTGGTCCGATAGAGGCCGGCAACCGGTTTGCTGCGGATATCGACCGCGCGCACCCCGGGCAGGGGTTTGACCAGGCGCTGCGGGGCATAGAGTTGTTGGGAGCAATGACGCGTCAGTTGCACCAGGTCCGGTTCGTCCGGTTCATCCTCGTCGTCATCAGCCATGGCTGCGCGACGCGCGGGCGCCCGGCGCTCGTTGCGCGTCGCGATGCTGATCTCCATTTCACCGGGCACGCCCGCTTGATCGCGGACCTGGACATCGAGCGGGATCATTCCCTGGCCATCCAGTCCTTCGGCAATCACCCGCACGGTGGGTTGACCGCTTTGGCCAGTCAGGTAGAGGGTTGAGCCAATGACCTGGGCGTTCAAACCAGCGGCATCCGGCGGAAGATGCAACGCGGCCTCCCACGGCAGGTAGACGCGACGCTCCTGCCCGGCGCTCAAGGCGACGCGCAGCGGCGACCGGTCATAGACCACACGTTCGATGCCGGGAGCCGGCCTGACCGCCGGCTGTCCCGCCTGCAGGTCATCCGTTGGGGGGAAGGTTTCCAGCACGGGCGCTGCGCTTCGTTCGCCGCGGCCCTTTTTCCGGGAAGTCGAAACGACCTTGGCCGTAGGTTCGGCGACCGCTGCAGGGCGATCGGGCGGCAGGTCAGGTCCGGGTTCGCCGGCAATGGCATGCGATCCCACAGCAATCAGGATTAGGGCGATAGGACGTAGGGAAATCATCAGCGACTCCATCTCAACGGGGTTCCTGGGCATTCGGCAGCGCTGCTGCAGCCGGCGCTGCCGGTGTGGGCAAAGCTGTCGGGGCGGGTGCGGCAGCGGCTTCTGGTGCGCCCGGCGCCGCGTTCGACGGGGTTGCAGGCGGTTCGCCAACCAGCGGTATCGCGTTGGTCACCGCTTTGGGCAGTACGGCGGGGATGGCTGCATTGGGTGCCATGACCTGTTCGACAACGATATCCCGCTCTTCCAGGCGCTCCGGTCGGCGGTTGCCAAAGCAGTCGATCGCCAGACCGAACGGGTTCTGTTCGCGGTTGACCTCATAGCGCACGATGCGCAAGGGGTAACGAATGTACGTGCGCTTGACGGCGACACCGCGCGAGGTCTCAAGCAGTGCCGCGTCAAGCAAGACGGTCCAGGCGCCGCTGCCGTGATCGGTCACCCGGTTTGCGGCAAAGCCATAGCCGGGGATCTCCATGACGGCGCGCGTGCGCTGCGCCAGTTCGCCATTGCCCGCCTTGATCTTCAGGTCGGCATCGAGCTGGGCGCGGCAGGCGGGCGTGATGTAGGACTGCAGTGCGAAAATCTGCTTCGCGTAATCTGTGCCGCCATCATTGGGCCAGTTGTTGATCTGCTGCCAGATGTAATACCCGAAGGAGTAGACATTGGGTGCAGGCACCTGGGGCGTGCCGCCGATCTTGAGCGACGTGCCGTTGGAAAGGTCGGGCGGAATGTGCGCGGTCAATTCCGTTTCCTTGTAGCGCCAGCCGGCCAGGGCGGTCAGCGTGACGATCCCGAGGACACCGATTACGAAGCGTTGCGATCGTGCAATTGAGGCGGCCTGGGAGAGAGCGTTCTTGTAGCGGGACATATCCCCTTATCTCCGGAAGAAGTTGAAGCGACGGTCGGAGACATCGCGTGATTCGAGGCGACGGCCGACATCCCACTCGCCGACGTGGGTGATGTAGCGTGAGCGCCGCAGCCCCTTCTTCGACGCCCACTGGCGCATCGCGTGGACGTAGTAGAGGTCTGGGCGATTGCGTTTGACGACGGCCATCTTCTTGGCGACCAGCCACACCGATGCCAAGGGTCCGACCGTCGCCAGGAGGATGAAAAGAGGCAAACTCGGTTTCAGCAGCATGACCAGCCCAGCAACCGGCACCCAGATGGCGAACGCCAGCCCGATCACCCACAGCGCCTCGCTGTTTGAGAGACCGAGAAGAATCACCGGCTCGACGTTGACGCGATCGATCTCGGGCGCGGCATGCACGTCGATATCGGATAGCGGGTGGTTTTCGCTCATCTGGGGCACCCGATCACAGGACGGCGGCGGCTTCGGTCAGCAGGTAGACGATGATGACCAGGATGACAACGCCGACCACGGCATAGACTGCGACATCACTGAGCTCGGCACGGCCGACACGAAACTCGTTGAACTTGCCGATCGCGCCACCGGCGACGTTGATCAGCGCATACGCGGCGATCAGGAGACCCAGGAACAAGAAGCCGTTCTTGAAGTATTCCTTGGCGATCGAGATGTAGTCCCCCGTGGCCGTCCCGGTGGCCGGCGTGACAGCAGTCGGCAAGGCGGCCAGGACGGGGTTCGTCATGGTTGCGGCAAGCGCGGCGACGACGAAGGCCGCAAGACGAGCCTGCAGACGCGTCCGCGTGGATTGGTAGAGCTTCAGAAGCGTGGTCAGTGGGTTATGCATGGTGATTGCTCCAGTAAGGACGTGATCCCGCGTACTTGAGGTAGGCCGATGCCGTGCGGGAAGGCATCGGCCAGAAAATCAGACATTCAGGATGGAAACGACGAGCAGAACGAGCACCAGGACGCGTACCTTGAAGGCAAACATCTTGGTTGCCGGCATCCGACCAGCCAGGAAGTCATCCCCCAGCCGAAACACGATGTAGGCAGCCCACAGCAACAGCGCGGTGGCAGCAATCAGACCGAGCAGCAGTGCGAAATCGCCCGGCAGGTAGCCGCCCGATATGCCACCGACCGCGTTCTTGAAAGCTGTGGTTTGCGCGCTGTTCATGGCGATCTCTCAGCGACGGTAGTTGCCTTTGAGCGGCGGGATCGGCCGGGGCTGACGCGGGGCATCCAGATGCTCTTGGATGCCTTGTTGGATCAATTCCAGGTCGCGGTCCAGCCAGTCGTAGCGGAACTGCACCCGGGCAGCGCCCGGTGCTTGCTTGGAAGCATCGGCAACCTGGCGGCGCAGGTAGGTAATCTCCTGCGTCAGGTTGGCCAGGCGCTCGCGTTCGACATCAACGCGGTCCTGAACGCGCACTTCGGATTCGGCACGCACGCGCTCGGCACGTGGTGCTGGCTCCGGACGATTGGCATAGGCCGCCACGCCAGCGACGCCATCGAACCCGATGAAATCGCTCTCGGCGTGCACCGGACCGATCAGCGCGAACATCATCAACAAGGCCAGCGACATGCGGCGGTTGGTCGGGAAACAATTGGGCATCGACTTTCTCCTTAAAGGTATTTTTTAAACGCGGCGACGGTGATGGATAGGGATATCGCGACCAGTGCAGCGAAGGCGAGAACCATCCAGGCCGGGTTGAAGCCGCCGATCGGCCATGCCAGGTACAGCGAGAACCCAGCGGTCAGAAACCAGGCGGTGTAGTGCTTGCTGTGGTGATAGACGAAACTCGACTCGCGGCCGCCCGACCATTTGCGCAAGTCCCGCTTGACCAGGCCGTCGACCAGGCCCAGCAGGCAGGCCATGGCAAACGCGGGCAACGCAAGGAAGGCGACGCAAAGTCGCACCACCGTGTCTTGGGTCACGTAAAGCAGGATTTCCAGCACCCGGGCGATTTCGACGATCAGCCGCTGCAGAATCCGTTGCATCGGCTTGGCCGGCGCCGGGGCGGCATTCCTGGTGCGTTCAAAGAAGGCTGCCGCGTTGAGCGCCTCCCACGGCGTCGACGCCAGTCGGACCATGTGCTTCGTAAATGCGACGGTATCGGGCACCAGGACAGATTTCGGGAACAGCTCGATGTAGCTGAGATCCTCGACGACCTGGGCTTTGGCATGCTCGATGGCCTTGCCTTTCCACCAGGTGTGATCGCCGATAAGTTCGATTGCGACACCAAGGAACAACGATGTCACGATGGATGCAACAAATCCGATCAAGGCGGCAACGATGACGCTGACCGGTCCACGCGGCCGTGGGCGGCCGACCTGGCGTTGTGCCGGTGCGCTGTTCGCCGTTGCGGTGTTCGCAGCCATCAGGCGACCCCTTCGGTAGCGGATTCGACACCATCGGCCGACGCCTCTGGAGCAAGCGGATCGGCGGCATCGAGTGCCGGCGCGAGCGAGAAGTCGCCCAGGTCGACCAAGGCCGGCGAGCCGGCCAGGCCGATCGGCATGTCCTTGAGCCAATCGTTTTCCGATGCCCAGTTTTCGGAGGTGTGATAGCGAGCACGCATGGCATCGCCGATCGCGCGCAGCGACTCGGGCAGAAACTCGTCGTCTTTGGCCGATACCGGCAGAGGTATCCGGATGTGATACAGGCGATTGCCTTCGAGCAACGCGAAGGCCTGGCCCTGCGGCTGCGCCATGATGTCGGCCGGCGTCAGCATCTCTGTCTGCGTGGTGCTGACCCGGTCCTCATTACGCGACACGAAGTCGACCGGCCCTTGATCGGCCGAGCTATCGGTGACCCCCGAAACCGACGTCAAGGAGGTGATGTCGACCTTCGGCAATTGGTTGGTGAAAAATTCGGCCGTCTCGGCACTCTTCACGCGCAACATGACCAGGTGGTTGAAGTTGCCGAGCACCTGTTTGGCCTTGGCGGCATCGCCAAGCCGCGCCTCGATGTCGGGAATGGTCTGGGTGTACGCGTGGATCCGGAAGCCCGAACCGCCCATCTTGTTGACCATGGGCACGAACTCCGGGCCCACGAGCTCGTTCACTTCGTCGAGGTGGCAATCAACGGTGGGCAGAACGATCTTGCCTTCCGGATGATGGGGGTCGAGACCGGTCTTGTAGAGCTTGCCACCGACCGACACCAGGTCAGCCAGCATCGAGTTGCCGACGGCGCTGGCCACGACCGGATCGGAGAGCGCATCCAGCCCGACGTAGACGATGCCCTTCTGGCGGATGATGCTCATCCAGTCGAAGATCGGCCGCTTGTCCGTGGTATCGAAATAGTCTGGCGAGATCAGCTTGCCAACGGCGCCAGTAGTGAGCTTTTCGAGGAAGGGGCCAAGGCTGGCCACGATCTTCTCGAAGAATGTGCGCTCGTAGCGCACGGCAGACGCCAGCCCCTGCACCACTGGCTCGGGCAATTGCAATTCTTTCAGGACATGGACCAGGGCAATCAAGCGCGGCGTGCGGTCCTGCAGGGCGCGTGGCACAGCGTATTTCTTCTGCTGGATGGCCGCTTCAATCTGCTCGATTTTCTTCAGCCAGCCTTCCGGCCCGATCTTGGCCAGGACATGCTCGGAGTAGCGGACGAACAGCGGCTCGATGTCGGTGATGTCGCGCAGCAGCAGTTCGTAGGTGGGAACCATGCCGAGTGCCACCTGAGCCTGCGCGATCAGGTTAGTAAAGCGCCAGGCGAATTCCTTGAACGCTGCCGAGTTGCCGCCAGAGGGCAGGGCATTGGTTGCCCGGTTGGCGACTTCGGTGATCCGCGCGAAATTGCCGATGCCGTTGTAGCGTGCAGAAAGGTCCGGATACCCCAGATGAAAAATGTAGAGCTGATCGAGGCGCCCGGCGCGTGCCGCTTCAGCATACACGCGCATCATCAAATCGGCGTCGCCCTTCGGGTCAATGACGATGACGCAATGCCCATCGCGGATATCCTGAGTCACCAGGAGCTCCATCAAGCGCGTCTTGCCGACGCGCGTGGTGCCGATGACAAGCGTGTGACCGACGCGGTGTTTTTGCGACAACGACACCGGTACTTCGTCCGGTTCGACGCCGTGGAGCAGGGGCGAGCCGCCAAGGTCGGGAATGTCGGCGATCGGGTTCCACCAGCGCGGCGCGACCAATGCATTGCATACGCGTTCAAACCCTGGCAGTGGCGCGCGGGCGGCGCGCTTGACCAGCTTCCTGCAGGCTTTGGCGGTCAGCGTCCCCAAGGGGTTCGGCGTCAGAAAATCGCGGGCGTCCGGCCGACGTGCATCGGTCAAGCGCTGGGTGTGACGTTGCGTCCATTCAAACCCTTGCCCCATGTACAAGCGCTCGGGGATGCGCGGCAGCTTGTGCGGCGCAACGGAGGTGATCTTGAACTTGGTCAGGCCGACGGTGTAGCGCAGCACCTGGAAGCCCTGGGTGCCGCGATAGAGGGCGAAGCCTGTGGCGACGCCGGCAGCAGCCAGGCCAATCCCCGGCGACAGCATGAGTGCCCACGGCGCGGTCGCGGCAATGATGCCGATCGAACCGGCCGTCGCGGCAGAATAAAGCTCAACGGGCGGGCGCAGCATGGCTTCGGTGACGCCGTATTTCATGCAACCTCCCGTAGCATCGGAATGCGCCGAAATACGGCCTTCGCATAGGCGGTCGCGCGCGCGGTGTCGGTCGGATGGTGATAGCGGCCGGCGGCGACTACCCAATCGCCGGAATCGCGATAGTGGGTTGCCAGGATTGAGGCGCCGACCGCCAGGTTGTAATGGGCGTCGAGCGCCTTCTCGAAGCTCTGCAGCTTGTCGCCATGCCAGCGCCAATTGATCTGCATTGGTCCGCAATCGACGTTCCTGATCCCGCGAGTGCGCACCCAGTGACTCAAGGCGCGCACGCCGTCACCATAGGTCGCGTAGCGATGCGGATTGCCGGCGACGTTGAGCGTCCACAGCCAGGGCAAAACGCGCTCGCCAAAGAGCATTTTCGATTCCTGCAGGGCGATGCCGTAAAGCAGGCGGGGCGGTACGCCGGCACGCAAGGCCGCGTCGCGGTAGGCCGGTGGTACATCGAGCAGCAGTTGGCCACCGCGAGCCCGTGCGAACGCTGGCAGTGCCATCGTCGCGAACGTGCAACCGGCGGCGGCGAGGAAGGCGCGACGGCGCGGCTGTAGGGGACGGGCGAAGGCGTGCATCATGTCAGCGCAGGAAGACTTCCTGGCTCTTCGGCAACTTTGCGCCACCGAAATCGAGGATCTTCTCGTTGGGATAGAGACGCTTCGTGACTTGGCCGTAGGTCGCAGTCCAGGCCAGGACACGCTCGGTATCGGCGCGCAGCGCCTTGGCGAACAACGTGGCGTAGCGAGTGCGCTCAGCGGCCGTCGTGGCATGAATGCCGAGCACTTCGACCGGAGAGATGTTCGGCGATGAGAATGCCGCCCTGGGGCTGCCGGGCTGCATCAACTGACGTGCCCGCTGCACTTCTTCGACCGTCAGGCCCCAGACCCGTGCCTGCTCGATGTCCGATGCGGTTTGGGCGTTAGTGGCCATGGCGACGCCGCTGCGCTGGGTCCGTCCGATCTGGGTTGCAACAGGCTCGACGGCACATGCCGTGCCAGCAAGGAATAGCGCGAGGACAGGGAGGGCGTGACGCATCACTGCGCCTTCCCGATCAGCGTGGACACTGACCCATCGGCATGCCGGACGGTCACGCGCTGCTCGGCGACCTGCACGCCGCCAATGACGCCGCCGCCGGGAAGGCGATCACCGAGCGTCAGAAATTGGACCTTGCCGTCGCTATCACGAACGACCACAGACGGCTTTCCGCCCCAGCTATCAACCGAGAGCACCGCCGCTTTGGGCGCCGCCGACTGGGCCGCCGGCCTGGCGGCGCGACGATTCTGCTGCGCTGCCCGGCGCTCTTCCGCCTGGCGCGCAGCTTCGGCCGCCTTCTCGGCCTCAGCGTCGGCACGCAAGCGCAAGGTCGCGACGTCGGCCGCGATTGCGGTCTGCGCTTCGATCGAGAGGGTGACCTGCGCGGTGAGGTAGCGCACCATCGTTTCCAACCGATCCAGTCGCTCCACCACCGCATCCGGCACCTGAGCTACCGGTTCGGGAGCCGGCAAAGCCACGGGCTCGGGCCGGGTGATGGCGGTGAAGTAGCCGAATGCGGCAAGGACCACGACCAGAAGGACGAGCGAGCCAGCGATGGCGCTGGTGCGAGACAGGCGGCGCTTGATCGGCGCCGGCGCGTCGCTGGAAGGGGACGACGATGTATTCATCATTGCGAGGCCTCGCTATTGGCGGCGGGAGGAGTCACGGCAGGGCAGGAGGAGCCGTTGATGTCGGCCTGCACCACAATTTCACGGCCGAAGCGATCAACGCAAAGCCGGTAGTTGGCACCGCTCAGCACCTGGGCCAGCGTGCTGACCCGGGCGGGGCCGAGCTTGCGTTGCGACTCCGGGAGCGGCAACTGGAACAGGCGAGTGCTGTAGTCGTCTGCCGGACGAATCGTGTAGCCGGTGCGCTGTAGCAGGTAACGCAGGGCATCACCAACGTTCTGGATCGCTTCGCGGGGAAACTTCAGTTGAACCACGACCGCCAGGGGATCAATTTCGGCGGTCTCGATGGCATCGGTGGTGGAGGTATAGCGACCGACGGTAATGGCGTCGCCATCCCTCGGCGCGGCGCTTGCGGCAACGGAAATCGAAAGAAGTGTTGCAGCCAGCATGAGATAACGACATAGCGGATGCGTCAGCATTTGGAAGCCTCGAATGTCATCAAAAAAACCCCCGGCGTGAGCCGGGGCCAAGGAGGGATGGACACACAACGTCCGTTCCAGTCACGGCGAGACAGTAGGTTTTTGCGACGCGGGCTTCCAGCGAAAAGGGTCAGAAAGATTTATGAGGCTTTTCGCTGGACAGAAATATTCTGTCGTGCTATGGCGACGGGATTTTGACGGCCGGTTCTGGATCGAGAAATTACGATGCGATATGGTTCGCAGTTCATGAACTGCGAACTGCCATGAGGCACGCGGCGCCCTGCCGGACATGCCTGGCGCGGGCGGGACGCAACGTCACGCGGGTGGCGGAAATGCCCGCACGGCAAAGGAAACGGCTGGGGCAAGCCGGCGGCGGCTTGCCCTCTACAGGGGTACAGGCCCTATCTGAAAGGCCGCGCCAGCCCTATAAATCGGGGGCTGGCGCAAAGGGTTTTACTGGGAAGGGAGAGGCGAATTACAGGTAGAAAATCTACGGGTAGTTTCTGGTCCGCGCGGCGCGTACCAGAAACAAAAGGCACTGTCCAGCGAAAAGCCGTTATCGTTGATAACGCCTTTTCGCTGGACAGCAGAAGCAAGCCACGGACAATCCGCAGCACCCGTTGTGGCGTGGCGCAAATCAGATGACGAAAGGCTTGCAACCATCGGCACACACGGGCGTCTACGCATAGTGTTGTGCTGGAACGGCAATACGGTCGGTCAGTTGGCAGCTATAACTAACGTGATAGAATCTTTTCATGGTCGGACTTCCCCCAATATCTCCCGAACACCAGCGCGAGCATTGTGCTGCAATGGATCGTATCGGTTGTCACCTTGACGCACTCGGCGAGCCCGGGTGGTTTGGTGTCATTTTGGAATGGCTCGACCACTACGCCGGGCTTGAGCATTATGTCTGGCCGGAAGACGATCCTGTTGTGTTGGTTCTTGGCCTGCTGCAGGACTACATCAAGCTGGAGCGCAAGCTCCGGCCGGATGATTTCGCGCGCGAGCTCGCGGCACTGTCCTTTGTTGGACTGGCGGCACGGCACGTAGACGGAGGCAATCGCTGGGATCCATTGACCGAGAAGTTCGAGACATGGACCCGTGGCGAATACGTCAACGTGTGGGACGCCCTGGAATCCGGTTCGATCCGTGATATGACCCAGACCAGATTGGTGGTCAGGTTTACCAAGGCGAGCACACCCTCAGCCTGAAGCAGTGATGTCGCTGCTCGCGGTTATTCTGGCCGCTGCATCGTTCGCTGCCGCCGGGTGGATAGCCTGGCGTTATCTGCGCCAAGCCACCGAACCGGCTGCCACACCCGCAGCGGTGACCGTGCTGCCGACACCGGTGATACCTCGGTTGTCGGGAAGTGCAGATAGCTGGCTCAAGGTGCAACCTGGCGAAGTTCTGCTGCAGTATTGCCACGCACAGCGAACCATCGACGAAATCTATCGCCAGACGCGCCTGGCGCAGGATGTTTTCGAGCGTGACTTGCGCAATGCACTGGTCGCTTACGCCGAGTTCGTGCAATTGGCGCCCGCCTCGGAATCACATCACCACGCCCACCCCGGCGGACTTCTGGCGCACACGCTGGAAGTGCTTTTGGCTGCTACAACGCTGCGCAATGGGTATCTGTTGCCGCTGGGCGCACCTACCGAAACCATTGATCGCCAGCGCGATCACTGGACCTACGCTGTGTTCTACGCGGCTTTGCTGCACGACATCGGCAAGATCATGACCGACTTGCGCCTGCATGTTCGCGACACACCCCAATCGCAGACGCGCCGCTGGCTGCCGCTATCCGGCCCCCTGACGCAATCGCATGCCACCGAATACCAGGTTGGCTTTGCGCCAACCGCTGAACGCGATTATCTGGCTCACAAGAAACTGCCACTGATTTTGCTGCAAGCCATTGCTCCGGCCAATGCACTCGCTTTTCTTGGGCGAGAGAACTCGGTCCTGGAGGCACTGAGTGCCTATCTGGGCGGCGAGGGCGCCAAACCTGGCACCAGCGCCTTCGAGGGCGTAAAGACACTTGGCGCAATCATCCGGCAGGCAGACCAGATGTCCGTTGCTCACAACCTGCAGAGCGGTCCGCGACAACGTTTCGCGACCGCCACGGCAGTGCCGCTCATCGAGCGGCTGATGAGCACAATCCGCAGTTTGCTGGCGCAAGGCACCGCCCTACCTCTGAATCGGGATGGCGCAGCAGGCTGGGTCTTTGATGGCGCAATCTACTTCGTGGCCAAGCGCCTGGCCGATAAGGTCCGCGAGCAAATCCAGAAGGACGAACCAGAGGATGCCGCCGGCGTCCCCGGGCCGAACAAGAACGATCGGCTTTTCGACACCTGGCAGGATTATGGCGCAATCGATCTCAATCCCGTCACCGGCCAAGCCATCTGGCACGTCATGATAGAAGGCGAGGGCTACAGTCACGCCTTGTCGGTGTTGCGCTTCCCATTGCATCGCCTGTACGACGATCCAGCTCGCTATCCGGCGGCCATGATCGGTCAAATTGTTCTGGTCGAGAAAGGCACCAGCAAAGTCAAGGTAGCGGCCGCCGAAGGCGCAGGGGAGGGCAGTGCTGTCGCTGCGACCGCCGCGCCCATGGAATGGGATGCGCCGGCGAACGATGTACCTACGGCGCTACACCCTGCTGAAACACAGCTTCCACTCGTCTTGCCTGACGCAACGCCGACGCCGGCGCCGGCATCCAGATCGCCGAAGGATCGAGCGCGCGATGCGGACCCTGACGACGACCTGTATGAACCGCTTACCACTGAAGCAGTTACGAGCTCGGCGGCCTTGGCGCCACCGCCGAGCCCTCCAGGGCGACCTCGAGAACACGATGGTGATCGAACTGCCAAGGCAGTAGGCCGATCCAGGGAGATACAAGCGCCGCGCCCACCGCGAGCCGCTGAGAGCAAGAAGCTCGCGGTGATTGATGCCAAGCCGCAGAAAGCCGCCAGCACGCCGCGAAAGGATTCAATTCCCCCCGAGGCGAAGCCGAGCTCGCCTGATGATGATTTGCTCGACGAGTCGGACGCGATCGTGACGCATCGACGCAAGAAGCCGGCCGGCAATCGCGCAGCGCCGACAACCACGGTCGCGCCTTACGCCGTCGCGCCGAAACTGGTGCCCAGCGGGCCGACGGCCGAGCCGACGCCCCTGGCGATCGCTTTTATCGAATGGGTGCAACATGGGCTGGCCAGCGGCGGGCTGACGTACAACGAACCGGGCTCGCCGATCCATTTTTTACCGGCCGGTATGGCGCTGGTTTCACCACGGATCTTTCGGGACTACGCAGAGACGGTCGGCGAAAGCAGCAATGCGGTGCAACAACAAGTAATCGCCGCCGGCTGGAACGTCAAGGCTGCAGGAAACAGCAACATTCTGCACTTTGCCGTCGTCAAGCGTGACGGTGTTCGCGCAGGCAAGCTCAGCGCAGTGGTCATTGAACAGCCGGAACGCTGGGTCAATCCGTTGCCACCGATCAATGGCTGCATCGTGCCGTTTGATCTGTCGACCAATGCCTCGTAAAAATGACATTTGAACAAATACGTTGACAGTCCTCGCCTGTTTACGGCAATGTGACGGCGGAAGGACTGAACGGCCAAGGGTGTAGCTGTGAAACGCGCATAATTTGTATTATGTTAAATAATGCGGGCAAAAGGGATCTGCTCAGCGCGCCAACCTCATGCCTGATGTCAAACCTCCGACTACAATGATCGCGATGTTCGCCGCTCCACCCCCTCCGTCGCAACGTGCCTTTTACCTGGCCTGCCTGCTCTCCATCGCCCTGCACCTGATGGCCCTGTTCGTGCCGCGCCATGAGCCGGCGGCCGGGCAGCGCCCGCCGTCGCGGCTCGAGGCCAGGCTGCAGCCGCGTCCGGCGAGCGTGCCCGAGGCCCCGGCCAGCATCGCCGCTCCACCGCCGCCCGCCGCCGCCAGGCCGGCAGCGCGCCGCCCGGTCCTGAGCAGCAAGCGGCCCGGCGCGACGAGTGCGCCGACCTGGAGCGCCGCAGAAAAGGCCGAGATGAACGATTTCCTCGACGAACTGGCGCGCGCCCCGCGGCCGACGCTGGCCCAGCGCTCGCGGGCGATGGCGCGCGAGGAAGGCCGGCGGCTGGCAGCGCAGGACGAGGCCGAGGAAGCGTTGCTCGAATTGCGCCCGAACGCGCCGCCGATCCATCCGTTCAGCCTCGAAAGCTATCTCGACGGCATGATCCGCCGGCTCAACCGCAGCGCCGGCTACGTCCGCAACGACAAGCGCGCGCTCGGCGTGCAGACGGCGGCGATCCAGTTCCGCCTCAACCCGGACGGCACGCTGAAGAGTTTCGTCGTGCTCAAGGCCGGCGACCAGGGCGCGGAAATCGCCTTCATCAAGGCGATCATCGAGCGCTCGCTGCCGTTTTCACCCTTTCCGCCGGACATCGACCGCGCCGCGCGCTCGCTCGGGATCACCATCTGCATCCGGCCGGGCAGTGGTGACGGCGATTTCGGCTTCTCGCGGATGCAGGGCAGCCGCTGCTGAGCATTGACGCTGCCGCGGCAATATCAGACAATGAGAACCATTCTTAAAAACTAACGCAAGCCACGCCCATCGGGCCAGCCAGCATTCCTTTCCGGAGCTTCCCTTGGCCTGCGCTACCCCGTCCGATTCCCTGTCGACGCTCTACCGCGACCACCACGGCTGGCTGGCCGGCTGGTTGCGACGCAAGCTCGGCAACGGCCACGACGCCGCCGACCTCGCCCACGACACCTTCCTGCGCATCATCGCGGCGCGCAACGCGGCGGCGATCGAGGAACCGCGCAAATACCTGGCGACGATCGCCAAGGGCCTGGTGGTCGACCGCTTCCGCCGCCAGAGCATTGAGGCCGCCTGGCTGGAAACGCTGGCGGCGCGGCCGGAACCGCTGGCCATTTCGCCGGAGACGCGGGCCCTGATCCTGGAAACCCTGCTCGCCATCGACCGCATGCTCGACGAACTCGGCCCGCGCGCCCGCGAGATTTTCCTTCTCGCCCAGTTCGAGGGCCTCACCTACGCCGCCATCGGCGAACGCCTCGGCGTTTCGGTGACGACCGTCAAGAAGCACCTGGCGCGGGCGCTGGCGCACTGCCTGATCCTTGCCGAGGGCTGCTGAGATGGCCGGTCGCGAACTGCCGCGGGCAACGCTGGAGGCCGCTGCGCACTGGTACGTGCAGTTGAACGACGCGACGACCGCGGCCGCCGAGCGCGCCGCCTGGGAACGCTGGCTCGCCGCCGACGCCAGCCACCGCCAGGCCTGGGCGCGGATGCAGGCGCTCAGCCAGCGGCTGCACGCGGTGCCCGGCGAGCTCGCCGGGCCGACGCTGAGCGGCGCCCGCGAGCGCCGCCGGCGCACGCTCAAATTGCTCGCGTTGCTGCTCTCGGGCGGCGGCACGCTCGCCCTGCTGCCCGAACTCGAGGCCGGCTGGCAGGTCGCCGCCGCCGACCTGCGCACCACCACCGGCGAGCGGCGCCGCGTCGTCCTCGCCGACGGCGGCAGCCTCGACCTCAACAGCGCTTCCGCGGTCGACGTCGATTACGGTGCCAATTTGCGCCGGCTGCGCCTGCTCGCCGGGGAGATCTTCGTCAGCACCGCCGCCGATCCGCGCCCCTTCGAAGTGCACACCGGGCACGGCGCGATCCGCGCCCTCGGCACCCGTTTCGGCGTTCGCCTCGACGGCGCGACGACGCGGGTGGCGGTGCACCAGCACGCGGTCGAGATTCGCCCGCTCGACGGCCCGCCGCGCCGGCTGGCGGCGGGCGAAGAGGTCGATTTCGACGCCGCCGGCGTCAGCCCGAGCCAGCCCCTGACGGCCGGCAGCGGCGCCTGGCGCGACGGCCGCCTGATCGCCATCGACCGCCGCCTCGACGATTTCCTCGGCGAACTCGCCCGCCACCGCCGCGGCCATCTCGCCTGGTCGCCCGCGGTCGCCGGCCTCCGCCTGTCCGGCGTCTTCCGCCTGGCCGACAGCGACGCCGTGCTCGACAACCTGGCGGCATCGCTGCCGATCCGGCTGCATTTCCTGACCCGTTACTGGGTTCGCGTCGACGCCGCCTGAGAATTATTTGCATCCCGGGGTTGCTCTTTTTTTCCGCCATCCGGCCAACCAGTAGAGCGGCGCGCCCGCGCCCGTCCACGGTCAACCCGGAAAAAAGAGGAATTTTCACCATGACGCCACCCTTCCCGTCGCGCCCGCGACCCATCTCCGGCGCCCTGCGCGCCGCCCTGCTCGGCCTGGCCCTGGCCGCCCCGCTGACGCTGGCGACGATCGCGCCGGCACAGGCGCAGAGCGCCGCGCGCAGCTACCAGATCGCCGCCGGCCGGCTCGACGCGACGCTCACCGCCTTCGCCGCCGCCGCCGACATCACCCTCTCGTTCGACGCCGCCCAGACGCGCGGCCTGCGCAGCGCCGGCCTCAACGGCGCCTACACCACCGCCGGCGGCCTCGCCCGGCTGCTCGAAGGCAGCGGCCTGGAGGCCGTGCATCGCGGCCAGGGCAACTACGTGCTGCGCCCGGCCGGCGCGCCGCCAGCCGGTGAAACGACGCTCAAGGCGATGACCGTCTCGGCCAACCAGCTCGGCGAGATCACCGAAGGCAGCGGCAGCTACACGCCGGGGACGATCGCCACCGCCACCCGGCTGGTGCTGACGCCGCGTGAGACGCCGCAGACCATCAGCGTCGTCACCCGCCAGGAGATGGACGACTTCAACCTGACCTCGATCGACGCGGTGATGGCGCACACGCCGGGCATCAGCATCGTCACGTACGACAGCGAACGCACCGTGTACTTTGCTCGCGGCTTCGACATCAACAATTTCCAGTACGACGGTATCCCGATGCGCCGCGACTCGGCCTACTCGGCCGGCAACACGCTTAGCGACATGGCCATCTACGACCGCGTCGAGGTGCTCAAGGGCGCCACCGGCCTGCTCACCGGCAGCGGCGACCCAGGCGCGACGATCAACCTGATCCGCAAGAAGCCGACCAAGGATTTCCACGGCGAAATCAGCCTCGGCGCCGGCACCAACGACACCTACCGCGGCCAGCTCGACTTCAGCGGCGCCCTCAACCCGGCCGGCAGCCTGCGCGGCCGCGCCGTCGCCGCCTACGAGGACAAGCATTCGCACCTCGACGGCTACGAACGCCAGACGGCGACCTTCTACGGCATCCTCGAAGCCGATCTCGGCCCGACGACGCTGCTCACCGTCGGCGCCGACGCCCAGGACAACGACCCGACGCGCTCGACCTGGGGCGGTATCCCGATCTACGACGCCAACGGCAACTTCAACAAGATGCCGCGCTCGTTCAACAACGGCGCCGACTGGAGCAGCTGGCAGCAATACACGCGCACCGCCTTCGCCACGCTCGAACACACCTTCGCCAACGACTGGCTGGTCAAGGCCCAGTTCAACCACCAGATCAACGGCTACGACGCGCCGCTCGGCGCGGCCGCTTCCGGCAACCCCGACCCGGCGACCGGCGGCGGCATCTCGACCTGGGAAGGCAAGTACGTCGGCAAGACCGTCGCCGACGCCGTCGACCTCTACGCCAGCGGGCCGTTCGAACTGCTCGGGCGCAAGCACGAACTGGTCCTCGGTGGAAGCGTATCGAAACGGCGCTGGACGAATCGCGGGTACTGGACGGGCGGTACAGCGATAACCGATTACTACGGGTGGAACGGCAATCTTCCCGAGCCAGACTGGAACAACCTGCCAGCTGGCAACAAGTACGCCAACGACGAGAAGACGCGCGAGAGCGGCGTATACGCCGCCGCCCGCCTAAACCTGCGCGACGACCTCAAGCTGATCGCCGGCAGCCGCGTGCTCAATTACGAAAACGAGACGATGAAGAAATCCGGCGTCATCGTCCCCTATCTCGGCGCCGTCTACGACCTGAACGACCAGTATTCGGTCTATGCCAGCTACACCACCATCTACCGGCCGCAGGGCGAGCAGGACGCCCAGGGCAAGACGCTCGACCCGCTCGAGGGCCTCAACTACGAGACCGGGATCAAGGGCAGCTTCTTCAACGGTCGCCTCAACGCCAGCCTCGCCTACTTCATCCTCGAGCAGGACAACTACGCCGAAGCCACCGGCGGCCTGACGCCGAGCGGCGGCACCGCCTACCGGGCGATCAGCGGCGTCCGCACCAAGGGTTTCGAGGCCGAGATCTCCGGCCAGCTGACGCCGCAATGGCAGGTGCACGCCGGCTTAAACCACAAGATCTCGCGCCAGCAGGGCAACAAGGTGGCCACGCTGACGCCTGAAAACCAGGTCACGCTGAGCACGACTTACAAGCCAGCGTTCGTTCCCGGCCTAAGCATCGGTGGCGGAGCACGCTGGCAGGACAAGACCTGGGGTAACGTCTCCGATCACAACTCGAACACCGTCAAGCACACCGTCAAAGACTACTGGCTGCTCGACGCGATGGCCAGCTACCAGATCGACAAGCACCTCTCGCTCAACCTCAACGTCAGCAACCTGCTCGACAAGAAGTACTACACGCTGTTCGACTGGTACAGCACCTACACCTGGGGCGAACCGCGCAGCGCGATGCTGACGCTGAAGTACAAGTTCTGACCCGGACCAGGCCGCAAGCGAAAACGGCGCCCCTGCCAGGGCGCCGTTTTTCTTGCCGGTTGACGGTCGACCGTCGAATCCGGGCAATTTCCCGCCGGCATCTAGCCCTTGCGGAACATCCCCAGCTTGCCGAGGATGAAGATCAGCAGCGAGGCACCGGCAATGGCGATGGCGAAGCGCAGCAGGCCACCGGTCGGCGCCATGCCGAGCAGGCCGGCGAGCCAGTAGCCGAGCGACGAACCGAAGATGCCGATCAGCACGTTGGCGACGATCCCCATCTGGGCGTTGGTTTTCATGACGATGCTGGCCAGCCAGCCGACGATGCCGCCGATCACCAGGGAAACGATCCAGTCCATGTGCGTACTCCTTTCCAGAGAGCGTGGGTGAAGCATGACGATAACGCATCCCGGCGATCGCCGGGTCCGCCCCGGCGGCAAACATTTTTGTAACGACGTGTAACAAAAACGACCTTTTTTCGCATCTCAAACGACATGTCTATTGAGAGCACCGAAAAAATGGTGCCGCGCAGCGTCCGCCCCGGACGCTTCCCCGACACGCCCAGCAGCCGAGGTTCGCCATGTCCGTTCCGTCCCCCGCCCATCTCCGCCTCGCCCTCGGGTCGCGCGTTCTTGCCGCCGTCGGCGGCGGCTACGCGCTGGCTTCCGTCTTTTCGATCTGGCTGAGCTACCTGCTGCCGGCCGAGCTGCCCGAAGCGGTGCTCGGCGCGACGCTGTTCAGCTTCGCCGTCTACACCGCTGCCGTCATCTGGGCCTTCGCCGCCGCCAGCGCCGCCCGCGCCTGGCTCGGCCTGCTCCTGCCCGGCGCGGCGATGGGCCTGATGGCTGCAGCCCTGCAACTCGGCGGAGCCGCGGCATGAAGCAGACGCTGCGCCAATCGATGTCCTGGCTGCACACCTGGGGCGGCCTGTGGTTTACCTGGATCCTCTTCGCCATCTTCCTGACCGGCACGCTCGGCGTCTTCGACGACCCGATCTCGCACTGGATGCGCGAGCAGGGGAAAATCGGCGAAATCGCGCCGTCGACCGTGGACCAGCGCAGCCGTGCGGTCGAGCTTGGCCAGCGCCACCTGGCGGCGGTCTCGCCGCGCGCCGATTTCTGGTCGATCGGCCTGCCCGGCGACGAAAACCCGAACATCCGCGTGTTCTGGCGCGCCGACGAAGATGCACCGTTCAAGCAGGCGCAGCTCGACCCGCTCACCGGCGCCGAGCTGCAGCCGGGCGCCAGCCGCGAGACCGAGGGCGGCCACCATTTCGTGCACATGCACTTCGAGTTCCACGCCGGCATGGCCGGCATCTGGATCGTCGGCGCGGCGACGATGGCGATGCTGGTCGCGCTGGTTTCCGGGATCATCGTGCACAAGAAGATCTTCGCCGACTTCTTCACCTTCCGCCCGGGCAAGGGCCAGCGCTCCTGGCTCGACGGCCACAACGCGCTCGGCGTGCTGACCCTGCCCTTCCTGTTCGTGATTTCCTATACCGGCCTGACCATCTTCTGGGCGACCTACATGCCGGCCGGCGTCCTCGCCCGCTACGACGGCAGCGAGGACGCCTTCTTCGCGCGCCTGAGCGAGGAGCCGGCGCCGCGGCCGCTGCAGCACATCGACGCGCTGATGCCCGAGCTGGCGCCGCTGATGCGGCGCGGCGAGGCGGCGATCGGCCGTGAGGCGAGCTTCGTCGTCGTCGAGCATGCCGGCGACCGCAGCGCCGCCGTGCGCGTCTTCGGCCGCTTCGACCCCGACGCCGAGAACGACCGCCTGGTCGGGCGCGGCAGCGGCAGCGCGCTCTACGACGCGATCACGCTGGAGACGCTCGACGTGCAGTTGCCGAACACGGTGCGCGGCGGCAGCGTGCTGCAGACGCAGCGGACGATGAACGCGCTGCATTTCGTGCGCTTCGGCGGCTATCCGATGAAGTGGCTGTATTTCATCTGCGGCATGGCTGCGTCGGCGATGCTGGCGACCGGCGCGATCCTGTTCATGGTCAAGCGGCGCAAGAAATCGGCCAACGAGTTCGGCGCCGCGACGGCGCGCGTCTATCGCGGCATCGAGGTGCTCAACGTCGCCGCCATCGCCGGCCTGATCCTCGCCTGCGCGGCATATTTCTGGATCAACCGGCTGCTCCCGCTCGACGTCGCCGAGCGCGGCACGCGCGAGATCCTGCTCTTCTTCGCGGTCTGGCTGGCCAGCCTGGCGCACGCCGCGCTGCGTCCGTCGCTGGCCGCCTGGCGCGAGCAACTGGCAGCCTGCGCGCTGCTCTGCCTGGGGCTGCCGCTGCTCAACCTGGCCACCACCGGCGACTGGCTGGTCGCCGCGCTGGCCCGCGGCGACGGCGAAACCGCCGGCGTCGAGCTGAGCGCGATCGGCTTCGGCCTGATCTTCCTGGCGATGCTGCGCCAGTTGCGCCGGCGCGCGCCGACGCTGACGGTCGACCGCCCGGAAACGGCAAAAACCGCGGCCATCGACGCCATCGGAGGACGCTGAGATGGACCCGCACTTCGCGCTTTACCTGGTCTTCTTCGTCTGCTACGCCGGCCTGCTCGCGCTCAGTCTGGCGATGGACCGCCACCACAGCCAGATCCGCCACGGCAAACCGGCGCCGCTGCTGCGCCGCGCCCTGCGCCTCGCCGGCTGGAGCCTGCTGGCGCTGGCGCTGTGGCTGTGCAGCCTGGCCTGGGGCTGGGCAATCGGCCCGGTCGCCTGGTTCGGCCTGCTGTCGACGGCGGCGCTCGGCTTCGTCTTCCTGCTGCCCTATGCGCCGCGCTTCGCCGCCTGGCTGGCCGTCGTCGGCCCGCTGCTGGCGCTGCCGCCCTTCTTTCTCTGACCTTCCGCGAGGCTTTCGCATGCAACGCTTTCTTTCCGTCCTGCCCGGTCGCCGCTGGCTGCCGGTTTTTGCCCTGTACGCGGCGTCGACCGTGCACGCCGAATATTTCTGGATCGACGCCGATGCCGGCGGCCGCCGCATCGTCGCCGGCGAACTCGGCAAGCCGCAGGCCCTGGCCGAAGCGCGCGACGCCCGCGCCTTCGCCGCCGACGGCAAGGCCGTCACCCTGAACGCCGCCGGCGACGGCTACCAGGTTTCCGCCGCTGCCGGCGACCTGCGCTTCACCGCCCGCCGCGGCGACGACAAGACGCTGGTCATCTACCACGCCCGCTACGGCCGCCAGGAAACCAAGGCCGTCAGCGACCTCGAGCTGGTGCCGACGACGCCGGGCGGCAACACCTACCGGCTGTTCTGGAAGGGCAGCCCGGTCGCCGCCTCACAGGTCAACGTCGCCACCTCGGCCGGCTGGTCGCGCGTGCTGCGGCCGGCGGCCGACGGTTCGGTCAGTTTCGACCCGGCTTTCCCGGCCCTCTACGTGCTCGAGGTGACGGCCCGGATCAACGGCAGCGCCAGCGTCGACGGCAAGAAATACGACGACGTCCGCCACGTCGCCACGCTCAGCTTCCGGATCGAACCCTGATGCCGCTGCCTGCCTTCCTGCGCCGCCGCGGCGTCGGCCCGGCGCTGGCCGCTGCCGTCGTCCTCGGCGGTGTCGCCACCTGGCTCGCGGGCGATCGCGTCGACTACGAGACGACCCCGGTCGTGCGCGCCGACATCGAAGCCACGGTGACCGCCATCGGCACGCTGCAACCGCGCCGCTACGTCGATGTCGGCGCCCAGGTCTCGGGCCAGATCGTCCGCCTGCACGTCCAGCCGGGCAGCCAGGTCGCCCAGGGCGACCTGCTCGTCGAGATCGACCCGAGCGTCCAGCGGGCCACCGTCGATGCCGGCCGCGCCGCGCTCGCCGGCCTGCGCGCCCAGCTGGCCGAACAGCAGGCGCAGCGCCTGCTCGCCCAGCAGCAGAACGAACGCCAGCAGGAACTGGCGCTCGCCGGCGCCACCCGCCTGGAGGACGTGCAGACGGCGACCGCCGCGCTGGCCGGGGCGCTCGCCCGGATCGACCAGCTCAAGGCGCAGATCGAGCAGACCCAGGCCACGCTCAAGGCCGACGAGGCCCGCCTCGGCTACACCCGGATCTTCGCGCCGATGGCCGGCACCGTCGTCTCGGTCGAGGCGCGCGAGGGCCAGACGCTGAACGCCACCTACCAGACGCCGAACATCCTGCGCCTCGCCGACCTCTCCGGCATGACCGTGTGGACCGAGGTTTCCGAGGCCGACATCGGCCGCGTCCGGGCCGGCCTGCCGGTCTGGTTCACCACCCTCGGCGGCCACGCCGAGGCGCGCCCGCGCCGCTGGCAGGGCGAGGTCCGCCAGGTCCTGCCGGCACCACCGCAGGCGCCGGCGCAAGCCCAGTCGGCCGGCCAGCCGCAGGGCAGCAAGGCGGTCAATTACACCGTGCTGTTCGACGTCGCCAACCCCGACGGCGCGCTGCTGCCGCAGATGACCGCCCAGGTCAGCATCGTCACCGCCAGCGCCGGCGGCGTGCTCAACGTCCCGCTGTCGGCGGTCGACGGCCTGGCCGAGGGCAAAACCACGGCCCGCGTGCAGCGGGCCGACGGCAGCATCGAAACCCGGGCGCTGACGCTCGGCGTGCGCAACCGCCACGTCGCCGAAGTCACCGCCGGACTGAGCGAGGGCGAGGCCCTGGTTCTCGGCGAGAAGGCGGTTGCCGGCGGCCCGCGGAGATTCACCTGGTGACGCCGTTGATCGAACTGGCCGGCATCCGCAAGCGCTACGGCGGCGGCGACCGGCCCGAGGTCGAGGTCCTGCACGGCATCGACCTGCGCATCGCCGCCGGCGAGTTCGTCGCCATCGTCGGCGCCTCCGGCTCGGGCAAGTCGACGCTGATGCACATCATCGGCTGCCTCGACCGGCCGAGCGCCGGCAGCTACCGCTTCGCCGGCCGCGACGTCGCCGGCTTCGACGCCGACCGCCTGGCCTGGCTGCGCCGCGAGGCCTTCGGCTTCGTCTTCCAGGGCTACCACCTGATCGCCAGCGAAAGCGCCCGCGAGAACGTCGAGATCCCGGCCCTCTACGCCGGCATTCCCGAGGCCGAGCGGCGCGCCCGGGCCAGCGCCCTGCTCGCCCGCCTGGGCCTCGGCGAGCGCCTCGAGCACCGCCCCAACCAGCTTTCCGGCGGCCAACAACAGCGCGTCTCGATCGCCCGCGCGCTGATCAACGGCGGCCGCATAATCCTCGCCGACGAACCGACCGGCGCCCTCGACTCGCACAGCGGCGCCGAGGTCATGGCGCTGCTGCGCGAACTCGCCGCCGCCGGCCACACCGTCATCCTGATCACCCACGACCGCGAGGTCGCCGCCCAGGCCGAACGCGTCATCGAAATCCACGACGGCCGCATCACCCGCGATTCCGGCCCGCCACCGGGGTCGACCGTGAGCGTCCCGGAACTGCCGGCCGCCAGCGCCCCGGCCGCCCGCCTGCGCGACGAGCTGGCCGAGGCGGCGCGCACCGCCTGGCGGGCGATGCGCATCAACCGCGGGCGCACCGGGCTGACCCTGCTCGGCATCGTCATCGGCGTCGCCTCGGTGATCCTGATGCTGGCCATCGGCGCCGGCGCCCGCCAGCGCGTCGTCGAGCAGATGGGCAGCATGGGCACGACGATCATGTACCTGGGCAGCAAGGCGCCGGATACCGGCGGCCCGGTCGGCACGATCAGCGACGACGACCTCGAGGTGATCCGCGCCCTGCCCGAGGTGCGCCAACTGATGCCGGTGATCGGCGACCCGATTTCGGTGCGCCACGGCAACGTCGACCGCAACCTCTACGTTTTCGCCGGCAGCGAGGCGCTGCCGGAAATCTTCCGCTGGCCGGTCGAACGCGGCCGCTTCTTCGACCGCCGCGAGCACGACGAGCTGGCCCCGGTCGTCGTCGTCGGCCACAAGGCCTACCAGAACTTCTTTCCCGGCGGCGCCGACCCGATCGGCCGCCACCTGCTGATCGGCAACGCGCCCTTCGAGATCATCGGCGTGATGAGCAGCCGCGGCGCCGACGGCTGGGGGCAGAACTACGACGACATGGTGTACATCCCCTACCGCGCCGGCCGCGCCCGCGTGTACAAGACGCAGACGCAGCCCGACTACAGCATCGTCGACGTCGTTTCGGCCGATCTCGTCGACCAGGCCGAGGCGACGATCGGCCGCCTGCTCGCCGAACGCCACGGCCGCGTCGATTTCGGCATCGGCAACGCCGCCGCCAGGATCAAGGCGGAAATGCGCACGCGCGACGCGATGACCATGATGCTCAGCCTGATCGCCGCCGTCTCGCTGGTCGTCGGCGGCATCGGCGTGATGAACGTGATGCTGATGACGGTGCGCGAACGCACCCGCGAGATCGGCATCCGCATGGCTACCGGCGCCCGCCAGCGCGACATCCAGCGCCAGTTCCTGACCGAGGCCGTGCTGATCGCCCTGAGCGGCGGTCTGGTCGGTGCCGGCAGCGGCCTGGCGATCGGCTTCGCGCTGCTGCTCTGGGACATCCCGGTGGTTTTCTCGTTGACCGCGATCGTCGGCGCCTGCGCCTGCGCCATCGCCACCGGCCTGGTGTTCGGCTGGCTGCCGGCCCGCCAGGCCGCGCGCCTCGACCCTGTGGTCGCGCTTGCCGGAGAGTGAAGCGATGTTCCCTGCCCCGTCCCGTCTTTCCTGGCTGCTGCTGCCCCTGCTCGGCGGCTGCGCGAGCGCGCCGCCGGCCCTTCCCGACTTCGCGCTGCCGGCGCAGTGGCGGCTTGAGCAGCCGGCAGCGCCGGCAACGCCGCCCGAGCGCCTCGACTGGCAGGCCTTCGGCAACGCCGAACTGGCGGCGCTGATCGACGAAGCCCTGGCGCGCGCCCCCGACCTGGCCGTCGCCGCGGCCGCCGAGCGTCAGGCCGAGGCGGTCGCCCGCGCCGCCGGCGCCGGCCGCTGGCCCGGTCTCGACCTCGAGCTGCGCGGCGCGCGCAACGGCGGCAGCGGCAACAACGAGCGCACCAGCCACGGCGCCAGCCTTGCCGCCAGCTACGAGCTCGACCTCTGGGGCCGCCAGCAGGCCTTGCGCGACGCCGCCCGCGCCGGCGTCGATTTCAGCCGCCACGACCGGGCGGCGCTGCGCCTGAGCCTGGCCGCCAATGTCGCCAACCTGTGGCTGGGGGTGCAGGCGCTGCGCGCCCAGATCGCCATCGCCGAGGCCGACCGGCAGCTCGTCGAGCGCACCCTGGCGCTGACCGAAATCCGCCTGCGCGCCGGCAGTGCCGACCCGCTCGACGTCGCCCGCCAGCGCGGCCTGCTCGGCGAGCGCCAGCGCAGCCTGGCGGCGCTGCGCCTCGAATACGACAACGGCTGCCAGGCCCTCGGCGCCCTGCTCGGCCGCAGCGCCAGCGTCGAACCGCAGGCGGTGGACCTCGACCAACTGCCGCTGCCGGCGGTTGATGCCGGCCTGCCCAGCGAACTGTTGCGCCGCCGCCCCGACCTGGCCCGCGCCGAGGCGGCACTGGCTGCCGCCGACGCCGACGTCGCCGCCGCCCGTGCCACCCTGCTGCCCAGCATCAACCTCGGCGCCAGCGTCCTCGCCGGCGGCAGCCAGCTCGCCGACCTCTTCGCCAGCCCGGCCAGCAGCCTGTTCGCCACGCTGGCCCGGCCGCTCTTCGACGGCGGCCGCCTGAGCGCCCGCCACGCGACCGAACAGGCGCGCCGCGAAGGCCTGGTGCACGCCTACCACGCCGCCATCGTCGCCGCCTTCGCCGACACCCAGACGGCGCTCAACGCCGGGGCCGGCAGCGCCGCGCAGCTCGCCGCCCAGGCCGAGGTCGTGCGCCAGGCCGAGATCGCCTGGCAACGCGCCGAGGCCCGCTACCGCGCCGGCGCGCTGGCGATGATCGACCTGCTCGACAGCCAGCGCACCCTGCACGCCGCCCGCCACCAGCTGCTCGCCGACCGCCTCGCCCGCCAGCGCGCCGCCGTCGCGCTGTTCCGCGCCCTCGGCGGCGGCTGGCAGCGGCCTTCCCCGGAAGAAAGATCCTGATGCCCGGCGACCCTTTGTCGCCCAGACGCCTGCTGCAGAAACACGGCTTGCGCGTCACCGTCTCGCGCCTCGCGGTGCTCGCCGAGATGCGCAAGCAGCCGCAGCGCTTCTTCCGCCCCGAGGACATCCTCCGGGCCTGGATACACGACGGCCAGCCCGGGCGCATCTCCAGCGCCTACCGCGTGCTCGCCGAACTCGCCCAGCACGGCCTCGTACACCGCGCGCGCAACCCCAGCGGCCAGACGGTGTACCGCCTCGCCGCCAACCAGCCGGCGCTCAGCCGGCTTCGCCTGACCCTGCCCGACGGCCGCGAACTGGTCATCGACGACAGCGTCCTGCGTGCCTGCATCGACCAGCACGCGCTCGAACAAGGCGCCGACATCGGCACGCTCAGCCTGCGCCTGAGCGTGGACGAAAGCGCGCCGAACCTGGAAACAACGGGCAATTTTCAAGGATTGACGGCAAGCCGTGGCGCATCGGAAAATAATAACAATTCTCGATAGCCAGCCAACCCTCGGGTAGCCAGCCAACGGTCCTGTTCCCCATCCGGAGTCGCCCGTGTCCGCTGCCCATCCCGTCGCCGAGCTTTACCTCGATCACCATCGCTGGCTGCATGCCTGGTTGCGCAAGAAGCTGGGCTGCACGCAACAGGCCGCCGATCTCGCCCAGGACACCTTCGTGCGCCTGCTCGCCAAGCCGGAACCGCAGTTGCTGCGCGAACCGCGCGCCTACCTGACGACCGTCGCCCGCGGCCTGCTCATCAACCACTGGCGGCGTCAGGCGCTGGAACAGGCCTGGCTGGAGGAGCTGGCGGCGCGGCCCGAGGTCAGCAGTCCGTCGCCGGAGGAGCGCCGGCTGATCCTGGAAACCCTGGAAGAAATCGCCCGCCTGCTCGACGGTCTGCCGCCGCGGGTGCGCGAGATCTTCCTGCGCTCGCAGCTCGAAGGCCAGACCTACCCGGTCATTGCCGAACAGCTGGGGATCAGCGTCAACGTCGTGCAGAAGGCCATGCTGCGCGCCACCGCCCACTGCTACCGGGCTCTCTACGCATGAGCGCGGCCGAAGACAACGCGCCGATCGCGCCGGCCGTCGTCGATGTCGCCATCGCCTGGCATGTCCGCCACGCATCCGGGCTGATGGGCGCCGACGAGCAGGCCCGCCTGAGCCGCTGGCTGGCCGAGCACCCGGACCATGCCCGCGTCTGGCAACGCCTGCAGCGCATCGGCGAACGCCTCCACGGCAGCACGCCGCAGTTGGCCCCCGCCGCCGTCACGCGTTCGGTCCTGCAGCGCCTGCCCGACCTGGAACGGCGCAAGTCGCTGCGCCTGCTGTCGCTGGCCCTGGTCGGCGGCGGCAGCCTCTACCTCGGCCGCGAGCTGGTGCACGAGGCTGCCTTTCCCGCCGACCATCGCACCGCCGTCGGCGAACGCCGCGACATCCGGCTGGCCGACGGCACCCTGCTCCAGCTCAACACCGACAGCGCCGTCGATATCCGCTTCGACGCCACCAGCCGTCGCATTGGCCTGCGCCGCGGCGAAATCCACATCGCCACCGGCCGTGATCCGGCCGGCCGGCCGTTCCGGGTCGAAGCCCGCGACGGCACGCTGGTCCCGGTCGGTACCCGGTTCACGGTCAGCCAGCTGGACGCCGGCACGCTGCTCGGCGTCAGCGAAGGGGCGGTCGATGTGCTGCGCGGCGGGTCAGACGACCGCCGGCGCGTCGAAGCCGGCCAGCAACTGGCCTTCGGCAGCCGTGCCGACGACCGCCTGCAAGCGCTCGACGAATCGCGCCAGGCCTGGACCGACGGCATGATCAGCGCCGAGAACCGGCGCCTGGCCGACCTGCTCGGCGAACTCGCCCGCCATCGCCGCGGCCACCTCGGTTGCACGCCGCAAGCCGGCGAACTGCGCATCACCGGCACCTGGCCGCTGCACGGCAGCGACCCGAGCGAAGCCGTCCTGGCCTCGCTGGAACGGCATTTGCCGATCCGCCTCCAGCGGCTGACGCGCTACTGGGTCAGGGTTGAAACCCGCTGACGGGCGGTGGCACAAAAATAGTTGGCAGTTTTTCCCTGGTCTCCGGGCATACCGGATAGAAGCCTGCCGCGTGCAGGCCACCGGTTCAATCTCGACGCAAAGGAAAAGCCGCATGTCCCGCCCCGCCCTGTTCCCCCGCCACCCGCTGACGCCCGTCGCGCAAGCGCTGCTCGTCGTCTTCCTCGGCGCTGCCGCCGGCGCCGGCCTGCTGCCCGCCCGGGCCCACGCCGCCGAAGCCGGCACCACGATCAATTTCGACATCCCCGCCGGCAGCCTCGACCAGGCCCTGAGCCGCTTCGGCCGCCAGGCCGGCATCCAGATCGCGGTCAATGCCGAACTGACCCGCGGCCGGCAAAGCCCCGGCCTGAGCGGCAAACACGGCATCGCCGAGGGCCTGCGCCGACTGCTCGCCGGCAGCGGCCTGGAAGCGGTGCGCGACGGCGGCGGCGAGTACGGCCTGCGCCGCCTGCCACCGGCCAGCACCGGCGAGGCGACCCTGGCGCCGATGACGGTGACCGCCGGCGGCCTCGGCGGGACCACCGAAAACAGCGGCTCCTACACCACCGGCGCGATGAGCACGGCGACCAAACTGAGCCTGTCGCCGCGCGAGACGCCGCAATCGGTCAGCGTCCTCAGCCGGCGCCAGATCGAGGAGCAGAATCTGCTCAGCCTCGACGACGCGGTCAACAACGTCACCGGCCTGGTCATGCAGAAGGGTTACTACAGCGGCGAATCGGGAAGCTTCTTCGCCCGCGGCTTTCCCGTCGCCAACCTGCTGATCGACGGCCTGCCGACCAGCGCCGGCGCCAACGGCACCTTCAACGCCGACAACGACGCGCTCGACATCTACGACCGGGTCGAGGTGGTGCGCGGCGCCACCGGGCTGACCACCGGTGCCGGCACGCCCTCGGCGGCGATCAACCTGGTGCGCAAGCGGCCGACCGCGGAAAACCAGGCCAGCGTCACGCTGAGCGCCGGCAGCTGGCAGAACTTGCGCAGCACCGCCGACGTCAGCGGCCCGCTCAACGCCGCCGGCACACTGCGCGGCCGCGCCGTGGCCACGGCGCAGGACAGCAAGCAGTTCTACGACACCGCCCACGACCGCAACCAGCAGCTGTACGCCATCGTCGAGGCCGACCTGACGCCGGCGACGGTGGCGACGCTGGGCTTCCACTACCGCAACGTCGACAACGACGGCTTCGTCCCCGGCCATCCGACCAATCCGGACGGCAGCTTCCTTGCCGGCCTGAGCCGTTCGGCCAACACCGCCAACGATTTCGACTACTGGCAGCAAACCGACAAGAGCGTCTTCGCCGAGCTCAGCCACAAGTTCGCCAGCGGCTGGCAGCTCAAGGCCGCCGCCCTGTGGAAACGGCCGGAACAGGACATGATGTTCTCCGGCCTCTACCGCAACGGCGGCGTGCTCCGCCAGAGCACCCAGCGCTACCGGCTCGACAACCGCCAGGACAGCTACGACGTCGCCGCCAACGGCCCGTTCACCCTGCTCGGGCGCAGCCACGAACTGATGTTCGGCGCCAGCTACCGCGAATTCGACAACAAGAACTGGGGCGGCTGGTCGAGCTACGCCTGGACCGCCGCCGGCCCGGCGGTCGATCCCTACCACTGGGATTCGTCCGCCGTCGCCCAGCCAGCGATCGACATGAGCCTCTGGAACTGGGCCTACACGGCCCGCCAGAAAGGCGTCTATGCCGCCACCCGCCTCAATCTCGCCGATCCGCTCAAGCTCATCCTCGGCGCCCGGATCAACTGGTACGAGAACGACAACCACAGCAACGGCACGCGCTTCACCATCAACCGCGAAGTCACGCCCTACGCCGGCCTGGTTTTCGACCTCGACGACAGCCACTCGCTCTATGCCAGCTGGACCGAGATCTTCGAGCCGCAGAGCAACCGCGACAGCAACGGCCAGCTGCTGGCGCCGATCACCGGCACCAACCACGAACTCGGGATCAAGGGCGAATACTTCGGCGGCCGCTTGAACGCCAGCCTGGCGACCTTCGTCGTCCGCCAGCAGAACCGCGCCGTGGACGATCTCGCCGGCCCCAATCCCTGCCCCGGCAGCAGCTGGGGCTACTGCAAGCGGGCCGCCGGCGAGGTCGAGAGCAAGGGCGTCGAGCTCGAGGTCGGCGGCGCCCTGACGCCGAGCTGGCAGGTGATGGCCGGCTACACCTACGTCGCCGCCGAATTCACCAAGGACGCCGACCGGGCCAACATCGGCCAGTCCTACGACAGCGACCTGCCGCGCCACCAGCTCAAGCTGAGCACCAGCTACCGCCTGCCCGGCGAGCTCTCGCGCTGGCGCATCGGCGGCAACGTCTATGCGCAGAACCGGACCAAGTCGAGCGACGACGCCAACATCCAGCAAGCCGGCTACGCCATCGTCGGCCTCAACGGCAGCTACCAGCTCGACGCGCGCACCGAAATCCGGCTCAACATCAACAACCTGTTCGACAAGCATTACTACCAGGGCCTCGGCTGGACGACCGGCGGCAACGTCTTCGGCGCCCCGCGCAATTTCGTGGTGACTGCGCGTTACAGTTTCTGACAGGCCGCCTGTCGGGCTTGATGAGCCCGCCCGGAGGAGGAATATTGAAACGGCGTGCCATTTTGCGGGCCGACGGGGGGTTTTGAGCAGCCTGTCGGTAATTTTCATGGTTTCTCAACGCCACAGGCCGCGGGGATTGAAGTTGTTTCAGCAACTGCAGTCAGGCATTTGAGCCGCAAGGCGTGATCGGCATCCCCGTCAAATTCATCCTTCCCGAATGCGCGGCGGCGAAATATTGTGGCAACGAGTTGACTTTGTGTTGGGAACGGTTATCATTAGCGTCAATGACATTGCGCAAGATTGATGACAGCGCAAACTGCCACCGCCGCCTGCCAAAGCGGTATGGGCACACAAGACAGTCGCCAGCCAGCCCTCGGGCAGCCAGCCAGATTCCTCGAATTTCGATCTGCTGCATGGCCGACTGGACGCCGGCATGACGCGGATCCTGCACAGGAGTACCGCTGGGTGCATACCAACAAGGATGTTCTCGATCGCTTCCAGAACCTTTACGAAGGCCTGATCGCGCACGACGGTTTCGGCGAAATGCGGCTCGAGTTCCGCATCCTCAAACGCGGCCAGAAAGAAGTCGTCATCCACTGCGGCAAACAGTACCGCTTCGTCGTCGACTATCGCCCGAACAACCCGCTTGCCTGGGAAGTGCGACGCGAGCCCGCCACAACGGAAAGCCCGCGGCCGGCCCCGGAGCGCCGCCGCCGTCAGGAGGCCATCGCCTTTCCCGACCGCCGCCAGCGGTAACAGACATCAAGTCCCGGTCGTCGGCGACCGGGCGAGCTAGCAAGCCATCGGCGAGGGGTCGAGGCAGATATTGGCAGTAAAGCAATGCAGGTTGTGCGCACCGGGGGACGGTGGGCGACGGCAATCCCACTTATCTATGGAGTTTTGACTATGAGCAACATGCTGTCTCGCCTGATGGGCAAAAAGGACGCCGAAATCCAGGCGATCGTCGCCAACGTTGACCCCGCCGCCGCGCCGCGCGGCCTGCGCCGCAAGTTCGAGAAGATCCGCAGCAAGAAACAGGGCGGTTTCACCCTGCTCGAACTGCTGGTCGTCGTCGCCATCCTCGCCGCGATCGCCGGCACCGCCACGATCATGCTGCACGACACCGACAAGAAGGCCTTCGCCGCCGCCCACGTGGCGATGATGGACCAACTGTCCAAGGGCATCCTGGAGTTCCAGCAACTGAACGCCGGCAAGTATCCGAACACCTGGGATTCGCTGCTGACCAACGGCACCGGCGTCCTCGCCGCCACCGCGACGCCGAGCATCCTGCTCAACGAAGGCCTGGCCGACAACCTTGAAGAACACGTGCTGGTCACCGGCGAGTTCGATGCGCTGAAGGCGGTCGGCATCACCGAAGTCCGCGTGCTCAACGAAGCCGCCACCGGCATCCCCGACCAGGGCACCCTGACTTGCGCCAACACCGAAGCCGGCATCCGCGCCCTGATCAACAGCAAGGCCAACAACGTGACCTCGCAGAACATCTACCGCAGCCCGGCCTCCAACGGTTGCGGCGCCGCGGCGACGATCGCCGACGGCAACGCGCTGCTGATGTGGAAACAAGCCCAGAACGAGCGGGTCAATGCCAAGGCCACCGACGTGCTGATCGCCTTCGGCGTCGGCCCGGATTCGACGCTGTTCCAGTCCGCCAACTACGGCGCCCTGACCAACACGCCGATCTACCGCCACGTCGAAGGCAACGAGTACAACCGCTTCGTCGCGCTGTTCAACGTCACTTCCGACTCGACCAAGCCGACCAATGGCAAGGCCACCTTCCAGGCCATCGTTGACGGTGCCGGCGACACCAAGGACGAGGAACTCGGCGAATTCGACAACGTTCGCCCGACCTAAGCATCACCTGAGCTGAACCCGGGCGCTGGCGGTCGAATCCGCCGGCGCCCGCCGACCCGCAACACACCCGAGAATCCCATGACGCTGTCCAAGGCAGGCGAACTGCGCGACTGCGGTTTCACCCTGATCGAACTCCTGGTCGTCTGCAGCCTCCTCGCTGCCCTCTCCTATATTGCCTGGGGCGCCTACACCGGCGTCCAGGAACGCGCCGAGGACGACATCGCCCGCGCCGAGATGCTGCGCCTGGCCGACGCGCTCAAGCGCTTCCGCGCCGACACCGGCTATTACCCGGGCCAGGGGCCGTTCGCGCTGGCCGCCCCGGGCACCGTCGAAACCGCCAGTGGCGACGGCTACACCTGCGACCCCGTCGGCGGCGTGCGGCGCAGTTGGGCTGCGCCCGCGGTAGACGCCGACAAGGACGCCTGGTTCGCCTCGCCGGCCAACCTCGCCCTGCTCTTCGCGGCACCAGCGCTCTGCGCCAACCATCCGCTGGCTTACCTGGAACGCTGGCAGCCCGCCAGCGGGCGCGGCTGGCACGGCCCCTATCTGGACATATCCGCCCGCGCCTGGGTCGATCACGGCAACGACTTCAACGCCGACCGCAACGGCACCCTGAACGGCGCCCCCGACGGCGACGGCAACCCGGTCGCCGGCAACAAGATCGTCGACATCCCGGCCTTCGGCAACGGCCCACGCTTCACCGCCGTCGGCCCGGCCTGGCAACCCTGCGCCGAGCAAGCGCACAGCACGCCAGGCGCAACCTGCATGCTCGGCTGGCGGAGCGTCCCGCGCCAGGCCACCGGCTACGCCGCCATGCGCCACGAACTACCCGCCCACGCCCGCCCCTTCGTCGTCTTCGGCCTGGCCGACAACGACGCCCCGCGCCTCGTCTATTTCGGGCGCGATGGCCGCTACGGCGGGCGCAACGCCGCCGACCCCTGTCTTCCCAACCTTCCCGATCCCGATGGCGCCGACGACCAGGTGTTGTGCCTGAATCGCTGACCGCCACGCCTCACTGATGAAAAACCACCGTTGCCTCGCCATCTTTGCCCTCGCCGCCATCGTCGCCCTGCCGCTGCATGCCGCCGACCCGGCGCAGCAGATTCCGGTCAGCCGCCTCGACCCCGCCGCCGCCTACAAGGACGTCGACCTCAAGGCGCTGGTCGCCAGGTCGCGCACCGAACTGCCCGGCCAGCGCATCATCTTCGCGCCGACGCCGATCCGCTTCCGGGCCGTGCTCGGCGCGCTGCCGGTGGCGCAGAAGGCCGACTACCTGCACAGCGCGCTGAACATGATGAAGGTCAGCAACCCGCCGCAGGTCAGGCAGCGCATCGGCCTCGACTACGGCGGCGAAACCTTGCTCTCGGCCTACATCGAGGAAGACGCCGCCAAGCGCCTGGCGGCCGCGGTCAAGCCCGGGCAGGTGCGCACCTTCTACGCCTGGCACGTCTACAACTACTCGCGCGGACCGGCCCTGCTCGTCACCGCCTTCGGCGACTGAGGCGGCGATGCGTCCTGCTTCCCCGGCGCGCGGCTTCACGCTGATCGAACTGCTGGTCGTCGTCGCCATCCTCTCCGCCGCCTCGCTGCTCGCCTTCGCCGGCCTCGGCGAGGACCGCGTCCAACTGCGCCACGACGACACCCGCCAGCGCCTGCGCCATCTGCGCACCGCCATCCTCGGCGACAGCGCGCTCGCCGGCTACGTCGTCGACAACGGCCGGCTGCCCGGCAGCATCGCCGAGCTGCTCGGCCCCGGTGAACTGCGCCAGCGCGCGGCGCTCGCCCCGCTCTTCGTCCCGGCGCCCGACGCCGACAGTTGCACCGGCAGCACTGGCATTGCGCTGAGCGACAACGGCGCGCTGCTGGTCAAGGGTCACCGCGGCGATTATCTCGGCGGCCTCGCCGTCAACGGTCGCTTCCGCGACGGTTGGGGCAATGTCGGGATCAACGACGACGCCGCCAACGCCGGCTGGGCGACCGCGCTCGCCACGCCGGCCCTGCACATCTCCAGCCTCGGCGCCGACAACGCCGCCGGTGGCGACGACTACGCCGCCGACCAGACCCTGGCCATCAACGCCGACGACTGGCTGCTGCCGATCGCCGGCTGGACCGTCACGGTCAACAACGCCCGCCGCGGCGGCGACCCCGCCAACGACATCCCGGCCGGTCGCCTGTCGCTCAGCCTGCTGGTCTTCGTGAATGACGGCGACGGCGGCCAGTGGCGGCGTTACAGCAGTGCCGCCCTGCCCTGCCTGGACGGCAACGGCGACGGCGAGGTCGGCGGCCTCGCCTGCGCGCGCAGCGCTACGGTCGCCTTTGGCGACGGCTGCAAGCCCGGCGTCACCGTCGCCGGCCAGGGGCGCATCCCGCAGGGTCGCCACCTGCTGGTGCTCACCGACCACGGCGCCGACGGCCAGCCGTGGACCGCCGACGACGTCGTCAGCGGCGGCAGCACGCCGATCCTCGCGCAAATCGACGCCATCGCCGGGCACAACCTGCCGGCCGTCACGCTGGAGATCCGATGAACTTGCGCCAGCGCCTGCAAGCCTTCGCCAGCCGCCACGCCAAGCTCAGGCTGCCGGCCCTCGGCGGCCGGCACGGTACGCGCAAACCCTGCCTGCTGCTCGCCTGGGACGTCGGCGGCCTGCACGCCGCCATCGCCGACGGCAGCGGCGCCGACGCCCGCCTGCTCGGCCAGGCGTTTTCCGGCGAAGGCCGCCTGCGCGCCGCGCTGGCCGCCGTCCTCGACCAATTCGCGGCACAGGGCCTGGCCCGGCCGCGCCAGGCTTTCCTGGCCGCCCGCCACGTGCTGCCGGTGGTCGCCGACCTGCCGGTGGCCCCGGACAAACCGCGCCCACGGGCGCAGATGCGCGAGCTGGTGCAGGCCGACCTGGAACCGGCGCTGGCCGAATTCGGCAGCCTGTGGTCGATGGGCGCGCTGATGCAGGCACGCGGCTACCTGGACGGCGATGAACGGCAACGCATCTCGCAGGAGGAAGCGCTGCGCCGGCAGAACCGCCAGAGCCAGTTGCGCTTCGGTGAAATCGCCCTGGAAATCGGCCTGATCGAACGCGAGGGGCTCGACGAATGCCTGGACCTCCAGGCCGAACTGCAGAACCTCGAAGCCAGCGTCGCCGCCGGCTGGCTCGGCCGGAGCGAGGAGCGCCAGGCGCTGTGGCTGGTCTGCGGCGTCGGCGAACGGGCCTACCGGGAATGGCGCGAAACGGTCGCCGAGGCCGGTCTCCACCTCGCCGCCGTGCTGCCGCTCGCCTGGCTGGCCAGCGAAAACGACGCGCCGCCAGCCGACGCGCAGCGGCGCGACGCCAGCCTGCCGCGGATCAGCCTCGAACTGCAGCGCGAGGAAGTGGTCGCCGTCTGTCGCCGCCACGAGCGGGTCGTCGCCGCGCGTAGCGAAGGGCGGGTCGAACGCCGCTTGAGCAGCGACTGGCTGACCCGACTGATCGCCGACTGGGCCAGCGAACCGCGGGTGGCGCTGGAAATCCGCGCCATCCACGGTGAGGACGACGCGCTCATCGCCGCCCTCGCCGAGGATCTGGCGCTGACCACCGGCCACCCTTGCCGCGCCCTGGACAGCACCGACAGCCGCGCGGCGCTCTGGCGCAACCTGCTGCGCGAAGGCAGCAGCCGGACCTCCGGCCTGCCGCGCCTGGTGGACAAGGAATTGCGCGGCTCGCCCTGGAACAATCCGGACCTGCGCCGCCTGGCCGCACTCGGTGTCGTCCTGAGCATCATCGGCGGCGTCGAGGGCTACCAGCATTTCCGCCTGCATCGCCTGGAAGCGCGCATGGCCGAACGCCAGCAGCAGGAACAGGAGCGCAGCCGCTCGGCGCAGCAGATGGCACAGGTCAGCCAGCAACTGGCCAGCCTGGGCAAGTCGCTCGACGACACCCGCCGCCAGCTCGAACCGCTGCTCGCCGACCGCGCCCGCCTCGACGCCGTGCTGTCGATGCAGGCCGACCTGCCGGAACTGCTCTACATGCTGGCCCAGTCGATCGGCGACGACGCCGTGCTCGACGAAGTGCACAACGACGTCACCAAGGTCAGCGGCGCGGCGGTCCATGTCCTCGCCTGGTCGCCCAGCTATACCGGCGCCCAGGCCTTCGTCAGCCGCGTCGCGGCGGCGGTGCGCGACCGCGCCTGGGGCGTCGCCCAGACCGAGATCAACGAACGCGCCGGGCGCAGCGGCAAGCGCGGCCATGAAATCAGCTTCTGGCTGCTGCCCGAGGAAGGCGAGCTGGAAGCCGCAGCGCCCAGCGATGCCACGGAGCCGAAACGATGACGCCAGCCGCCCTGAAATCGCGCCTGCGCGAGGAAATGCGCAAATGGCAGAAGCTGCCCGCGCGCGACAAGAACCTGGCCTGCGCGGTGTTCGCCCTGATCCTGGTCGGCGTCTACGGCGGCCTGCTCTGGCCGCTGACCGAAGATCGCGCGGCCAAGCTCGAATACGACCTGCAGAAGATGGCGGTGCGCGAAAAATCCAGCAACAAGGCGGCGGTCAAGGAGTTCGTGCCGCCGCCCAGCCTCGGCGGCAAGAGCCCGCGCGAAGCCGAGCAGGAGCTGGAAGCCCTGAAACGGCAACTGGAAACGCTGCGCGCCGAGGTGCAGGCGCGCCAGGGCCGCTTCGTGCCGATGGACGACAGCCTGGCGATGAATGCGCTGAAAAGCGGCCTGACCTCACTCGCCGAAGCCGGCGACATGGAAGTGACGGCGATCGAACACGTCTACGAGCGCAAGGAGGACAAGGACCGGCCGCCGACCCCGGAACTGATCCTCAAGGCGGCGCAGGCCAATCCCTTCCAGCGGCCGCTGGTGATCCTGCGCGCCCGCGCCAGCTTCCGCGGCCTGATGGCCTTCCTCGACGGGCTGCAGGCGCTGCCCTACATCGCCGCGCCGGTCGGCTGCGACATCGTCGTCCGCGTCGACCGCGACGCCAAGACCGAACTGCCGATCCGCCAGTGGCTGGACGTGCAGATCAAATTCGTGGTGTAAGAGATGAGCGTCACCATTCACCAACTGTTCGACACCCTGCTCGCCTCGCTGGTCGAGCACCACGCCTCCGACCTCCATCTGGCCGAAGGACGAGTGCCGAGCTGGCGCCTGCACGGCGCCCTGGCACCGCTCGGCAACCGGCAGTGGGACGCGGCGATGATGGCGACCCTGCTCGACGAACTGCTCAAGGAACAGCAGCGCCAGGATTTCCGCGCCAAGGGCACGGTCGACCTCGGCTACAGCGCGCCCGGCGGCGAGCGCTTCCGGATCAACGTCTTCCGCAGCCTGGGCCGGCCGGCGCTGGTCGCCCGTCACCTGCCGTCGCGCTTCGCCAGCTTCAACGAGCTGCGCCTGCCGGAAAGCATCCGCAGCCTGGCCGCGCTGCCCGACGGCCTGGTCCTGGTCACCGGCATCACCGGCAGCGGCAAGAGCACGACGCTGGCGACGCTGATCAACGAGATCAACGCCAGCGCGCCGGTGCATATCCTGACCATCGAGGACCCGGTCGAATTCGTCCATCAGGCCAGGCAGGCGATCATCAGCCACCGCGAGCTGCATACCGATGTCGCCGACTTCGCCAGCGCCGTGAAAGCCTCGCTGCGTGAGGATCCGGACGTCATCCTGGTCGGCGAATTGCGCGACAACGAAACCATGCGCGCCGCGCTGACCGCCGCCGAAACCGGCCACCTGGTCTTCTCGACCCTGCACACCGCCGATGCGGCGGGCGCCGTCGAACGCTTCGTCGGCGCCTGCAGCGGCGAGGAACAGACCGTCGTCCGCCACCGCCTGTCGCTGGTGCTGAAGGCGGTGGTCGCCCAGCAGTTGCTGCCGTTGCACGGCCGGCCGGGGCGGGTGGCGGCGGTGGAAATCATGCAGGTAACACCGGCCGTTTCCAACCTGATCGCCTCCGGGCGCACGGCGCAGATCTATTCGGCCATCGAATCCGGGCGCGAGCTGGGCATGCAGACCTTCGACCAGTCCTTCGCCGGCCTGGCGCGCGACGGCCTGATCGACACCGACAACGGCCGCCGTCTGGCGCGCGACCCGATCAACTTCGACCGCCTGCTGCGGGCGCCGAGGAGCGTGGCATGAGTTCGCTCAACGAAGCGGCGCTGATCAACGCCGGCCTGCAGGCCGAGCTGTTCGACCGCGACCTGGTCAACCGCCTGCGCGCCCACGCCCGCGCCAACCGTCTGTCCCTGCTCGACGCCCTGTCGCGCGAGCTGGGCCTGCCGCACACCGCCTTCTACCTGGCGCTGGCGCAGGTGCATGGCCTGCCCTACGCCCGCCTCGACCAATGGACGCTCGACCTCGGCCAGGCCGGGCGGCTGCCGGCGACGCTGCTCAAGCGCCACCCGATGGTGCCGCTGCGCAACCGCGACGGCGAACTGCAACTGGCGATCAGCGACCCCAGCGACCAGCTCGGCATCGAGACGGCGCGGCGCATCATCGGCGCCGGCACGCCGCTCGCCGTCGCCGACCCCGAGGCGCTGGCGCCGCTGCTCGCCCGCTTCGCCCCGGCCGACGCGCGCGACGGCACCGCCGAGGAACCGGTGGCGCTGTTCGACCGCCTGCTGCGCGACGCGCTGCTGCGCCGCGCCTCCGACATCCACGCCGAAAGCGTCAAGGACGGCGTGCGCATCCGGCTGCGCGTCGACGGCCGCATGATCGCCTGGGGCAGCCTGCTGCCGAAGGCGCTCGGCGACGGCCTGATCAGCCGGATCAAGGTGCTGGCCGGAATGGACATCGCCGAAGCGCGGGCGCCGCAGGACGGCAGCCTGGTCTATCCGCTGGGCGACGGCGAGCCGATGGAAATGCGCGTCGCCTCGGTGCCGATCAAGTTCGGCGAACGCCTGACCCTGCGCGTGATGAAGAGCGACCCCGGACGGCAGACGGTGGACGCGCTGGGCATGCCGCCGTTCATGGTCGAGCGCCTGCGCGAGGCATTGTCCAACCCGCACGGCATCGTCCTCGTCACCGGGCCGACCGGCAGCGGCAAGAGCACGACGCTCTACGCCGTGCTGCGCGAACTCGACGCCGACACGCTCAACATCCTCACCGCCGAAGACCCGGTCGAGCAGGTGATCCCCGGCATCTCGCAGGTGCAGGTGGGCGGCAAGGTCGGCTTCGCCGACGCGCTGCGCAGCTTCCTCCGGCACGACCCGGACGTCATCCTGGTCGGCGAAATCCGCGATTTCGATACCGCCGACGTCGCGCTCAAGGCGGCGACCACCGGCCACATGGTGCTGTCGACGCTGCACACCAACACCGCCGTCGGCGCCATCACCCGGCTGTCCGACATCGGCTGCGAGCGCTTCCTGGTCGGCGCCACGGTGCACGGCATCATCGCCCAGCGCCTGGTGCGCATGCTCTGCCCGCACTGCCGCGGCCGGCGCCCGGCCAGCGCCGAGGAAAGGGCGCTGCTCCAGGTGGCGCCCGACGAAGCCTGCGAGATCGGCGTCGCCAACGGCTGCCCGCGCTGCCTGGGCAGCGGCTACCGCGGCCGCATCGGCCTCTTCGAAGCGCTCTGGCTGGACGGCGAACTGGCCGAACTGGTCGCCAACGACGCCAGCGAACGCGAACTGGCGCAGGCTGCCGGCAACTACTGGCGACTCGGCGACGACGCCCGCGACAAGGTGCTGAAGGCCATCACCAGCCTGGCCGAAGTGCGCCCCTACCTGCACCTGAGGCGACAATAAGATGGCGAGCTTCAGCTACCTCGGGCTCAACGCGCAGGGACAGGAGCGCGCCGGCCAACTGCTCGCCCAGGATATCAACGAGGCGCGCCAGTTGCTGCGCGGCCAGGGCCTGCGCATCCTCGAACTGCAGGCCGGCGAACGCGTCAGCCGCAACCTGCTCGACGGCCTGCGCGACTTCGGCCGCCTGCTGCGCGGCATGCTGCCGGTGCGCACCACCGACATGATGCTGTTCTACCGCCAGATGCAGTTGATGCTGCGCGCCGGCCACACCATCCTGGAAGCGCTCGAAGCCGCCGGCCGCCTGTCCAGCCGGCCGCGCCTGAGCGACCAGTTGCAGCGCTGCGCCGAGCGGATCAGCGCCGGTAGTTCGTTCTCGGCGGCGCTGGACAAGGAGAAAGCGGCCTTCCCCCGGCTGACCGTGAAGCTGGCCGAGGCCGGCGAGGCTTCCGGCGAACTGGATTCGGTCTTCGAACGCCTGGCGGTGTTGACCGAGCGCCGCGCCGACGTCAAACGCCAGTTGCTCACCGCGCTGACCTACCCGTCAATCGTGCTGCTCGTCTCGATCGGCGTCATCAGCTTCCTGGTCGGCACCGTCGTGCCGCGCTTCGCGCTCTTCCTCGAAGCGCGCGGCAAGGCCATTCCCTGGGCGGCGCAAACCATGCTCGACGTCGCCGACTGGCTCGCCAACTGGGGCGCGTTGCTCGGCGTCGGCGTGCTCGGCCTGGGCATCGGCATGGTCGTGCTGCGCCAGTTTCCACGACCGCGCCGCGCCATCGACGGCATCCTGCTGCAGGTGCCGGTGCTCGGCAGCACGCTGATGGCGGCGGCGATGGCGCAGGCCGCATGGACTTTCGGCCTGCTCCTGAAAAGCCGCCTGACCGTGCTTGAAGCCTTGCGCTCGGTCGCCCAGGTCAGCGCCAACGCCAGGATCAGCCACGCCCTCGAAGCCGCCTGCGAACAGGTGATCGAAGGCCGCGCCCTGACCGTCGCCCTCGACCGCCCGCCGATCCCGCCGCTGGTCCGCCACATGGCGGCCGTCGGCGAGCGCAGCGGCGAGATGGAAGCGGTGATGGAAGCGCTCGGCAACCACTACCAGAAAGAGCTCGACGCCCGCGTCAAGATGCTTTCGGCGCTGATCGAACCGGTGCTGACGCTGTTCATCGGCGGTGTCGTCGGCTTTGTCTATTACGCCTTCTTCCAGGCCGTACTCGCCGTGTCCACCGGCGGGGGTTAGGAGTTCATGAACACGCACCGCCTTCCCGCCCTGGCCCTGCTCGCCCTGCTGGCGCTGAGCGGCGACCTGCTCGCCCAGAACCGGGCACTCGACCTGGCCGCCGACCGCAACGCCGACCTGACCCCGACGATGCGCGAGAACCTCGCCACCATCGGCCGCTACGCCGACACGGTCAATCGCCGGCTGGCCCCGAGCGAGCCCAAACCGCGCCGCCTCGACCAGGTCGCCGACCCGTTCGAAGTCTCGCCGCAACTGCGCGACGGCCCGAAGAACAACGGCAGCTTCGGCGGCCTGCCCGGCGCCGGCCGCCTCGAGCTGCAACGCCAGGTCCAGTTGCGAGCCTTGCTGGCGATCGGCGGCCGGCGCGTCGCCCAGCTCCTCATCCGCGACAAGGACAGCCTCACCGTGCATGACCGCGAACTGCTCGACCTCGGCGAGCTGGGCGTCTTCGAAGTCCGCATCGAACGCGACGCGGTCTCCCTGTTCAATCCCAGCACGCCGCAAGGCACCAAGTTGATCCTGCGATGAAACGCTTCCTGTCCGCCCTCTGTTTCCTCCTCCTCGCCGTCGCTCCGCTGACCGCCGCGCCGGCCAAGGCGCCGGCCCGGCCCGCTGTCGGCGTCATCGGCGACATCCAGCTGACCCGGGTCCGCCTCGAAGACGTCGCTCGCCTGCTGTCGCAGGTCGGCCAGGCCAACGTCGTCGTCACCAGCGAGGTGTTCGACAAGCAGGTCTCGATCTACCTGCGCAACGCCCGCGTCGAGGACATGGTGCGCAACGTCTGCCGCGCCGCCGGCGTCTGGTACCGCAAGGACGCCGATGCCGACACCTACATCATCATGAGCGCGGCGGAATACCAGAAGGATCTGGCCATCGTCCGCGACGAGAAGACGCGGGTTTTCACCTTGCGCCACCACAACGTCGTCGCCACCGCCAACGCCATCCGCGCCCTGTTCGGCAGCCGCGTCGCGCTGGCCGCCCCGGTCGAGGAAATGCCGCCGGTTTCCCTCGGTGCCGGCAACCGGCAGAGCACCGGCAACCGCAACACCGGCAATGGCAGCGGCAACAACAATCGCAGCGGCAACGGCAGCAACTCGGCAAACGGCACCGCCGACAACAGCGGTTTCGCCGCCACCGGCAGCAGCGGCGGCCTGCAGGGCGGCAGCCGCGGCGGCGCGGCTTCTGCCGCGGTCAGCGACCCGCGCGCCGAACTCGACCGCCTGAGCGCCGAGCGCCTGTCGACGCAGATTCGCGTCGACGAGCAGGGCCAGCTGGTCGCCGGCGCCGGTAGCGTGCAGGAAGTCTCGGCCCAGCTCGGGCCGCCGATCAACGTCACCTACAACCGCCTGAACAACCTGCTCATGGTGCGCAGCGGCGACCTCGCCGCGCTCGACCAGATCGGCCAGTTGATCGCCGAGATGGATCGGCCGCCGAAACAGGTGCTGCTGGAAATGAAGATCCTCGAAGTGACGCTCGACGACGGTTACCGCTCGGTCTTCGACATCGGCCTCGCCGGCAAGGGGACGACCGCCGGCCCCGGCGGCTGGGCCAGCCAGTCCAACCAGGGCACCGGCATCAGCGCGCGCAACAGCCTCGGCTCCGGGCTGTTCGACGTGGAAAACGACGCCAACCTGATCTGGCAGGTGATGAGCAGCTCGCTGAGCATGCGTCTGCAACTGCTGGCCAACGAGAACAAGCTCAAGGTCCTCTCCTCGCCGATGCTGGTCGCCGCCAACAACCAGCAGGCGCGGCTGTTCATCGGCGACGAACGCGTCCTCACCGTCGGCGCCTCGTCGCAGAGCGTCACCGGGACAACCGGCGCGACCAACACGACGATCACCGTCGAGACCGAAAAGCGCGACGTCGGCCAGACCCTCGCCATCCTGCCGCGCATCAACGGCGATCGGACGATCAGCCTGACCATCGACCAGGACAGCTCGACGGTCAAGATCGGCGACGCGACGATCCCGATCACCACCGCCAGCGGCAACGTCATCTACTTCCCGATCGACACCGTCAACACCGCCAACCTGCAGGTCACCGCCCACGCCAAGGACGGCATGACCGTCGCCATCGGCGGCATGATCCGCGAAAGCAGCCAGCGCGACGAGGAAAAGGTGCCGCTGCTCGGCGACATCCCCGGCGTCGGCTTCTTCTTCAAGCGCGACGTGCGGGCGGCGATACGCTCGCAGATCGTCCTGCTGATCACCCCGCGCGTACTCGAAAGCCCGGAGGAGTCGGCATCGCTGGCACGCCAGCACGAGCAGGATTACGGCAAGCAGAGCGCCAAGTTCCCGCGCACGCCGGTGCTGCCGAAACCACTGGCGGCACAGGCGGAAAGCGCGCCCGTGGCAGCCTCCGGCTACGACCTCAAGTTGCCGGCGGAGGCGCCGAGCAGCGAGGCAAGGTCAACGCGGCAGCGCATCGCCGAGCTGGCGCGCGCCGCCGCCCACGCCGTGCGCGAAGAGCCGGTGGCGACGCCGGTCGGCATGCAGCGCGTCAGCCTCGGCAGCAAGACGCTGGCGCTCGACGAGCGTCTGGAAGCGAGCCCGGTCGCCAGCTGGCAGGCCGACGGCCTGCGGGTAACGGCTTTGCGCGTGATCAACCTGGCCGACCACGCCCGGCGCCTGAGCGCCGGCATGCTGCGCGGGCGCTGGACGGCAATGGTGATCGAACAGCCGAACCTCGACGCCGCCTTCGGCAAGAACTCCTGGAGCTGGGTCTACGCAATCTCGGAAGAGCCCTTCGAGCAAGCGCTGGAGCACACGCCATGAGGCTCGCCCTGGCGCTCCTCTGCCTGCTGCCGGTCGGCGTCGCCGCCAGCACCACCGACCCGCTGGCGGGCGCGAGCATCACATTGTTCGCCGCCGACGCCGATCCCTTGCCCGCCGAAACGACGCTGACCCTGTTCGGCGACAACGGCCCGACGACCGCCACCCTTGAGGACGCCCCGGCGGCGGATACCGGACGCGGCAGTCTGACGCTGGCTGCCGGCTACCGGCACGAAAGCCTGCGTTTCAATTTCGCCGCCGATCGCAGCGGCAAGCGAACGCCGAACATCCTGTCCGAACTCGAATGGCGGGTGCCGATGGCCGAACTGCGCCTGAACGCCGACTGGACCCAGCGCAGCGGCTTCACCGTCGAAGGCCGCTTCGCCTGGGCGCACGGCGTCAGCGGCGGCAAGGTCCAGGATTCCGACTACCTGCAGGACAACCGGGCCGGCGAGTTTTCCCGCTCCTACGCCGATCCCGACCACAGCACGGCCTACGACCTGTCGCTGGGCGCCGGCTGGCGTTTTCCGCTCGGGCAACGGGCCCGCCTGAGCGCACTCGCCGGTTACGCGCTCAAACATGTCCACTTCAGCATGCGCAACGGTCGCCAGGTACTCAGCCTGCCTCCCCAGAGCATGCCGCTGGGCGACTTCGCCGGCCTCGACAGCAGCTACACCCCGCAATGGCGCGGCCCCTGGCTCGCCCTCAAGAGCGAACTGGCGCTCGGCGCCGGCTTTGCCGTACACGCCGGGCTCGGCTATCACCGCTTGAAGCTGAAGGCCGAAGCGGACTGGAACCTGCGCGACGATCGCGCCCACCCGGTGAGCTTTCGCCACTCCGGCAGCGGCGACGGTTGGGACGCGCAACTGGGCGCCCGCTGGCGGTTTTCGCGCGGCCAGGAGGTCAGCCTCGATCTCGGAAAACGCCGCTTCGATCTGAAAGACGGAGTGCACACCAATTACTTCGCCGACGGCAGCGCCAGCCGCCTGCGCCTCAACGAGGTGCGTTCCGAAAACTGGTCGGCCATCGTCGGCTATCGAATCTCTTATTGAGCGGGAGTGAAAAGCACGTGGAAAATGCCATCATTCTGAGCAGCGCACCCCGTCCGCGCTGGCTCCCCCTCGCCCTCGTGCTGCTCGCCGCTGCCCTCGGCGCACTCGGCTGGGCGGTATGGCAGACGCAGTTCGCCTGGAAATCGGGCTATGGCGACGGCGACCTCAGCCATATCGCACAGGCCGATCCGCGCGCCTTGTCGGGCGGCGACCTGACCACCTTCCACGACGGCTTCATGCCCTTCGGCCAGTCGGCCGACAACCTGCCCTGGCAGTACGAAGCGATCTTCGAGGAAGGCGATGGCGTCTTCGACAAGACTTTCCGCCCCGGCGACGGGCGCACGGCATCGGCGGTCAATAGCGCAGGCGGCATGCGCCGGGTCGGCGTCGGGCCGCTGTACAACGCCACCGGCTGCGCCGAATGCCATTTCCGCGACGGTCGGGTCGAACAACCCTACGTCAGCGGCGGGCCGATGCTCGGCATGTTCCTGCGCCTGTCGGTGCCTGACGGCAAGGGCGGCTTCAAGGCGCCGGACGGTTATCACGCGCAGTTGCGCGACAAGGCGGTGGCTGGCGTCCCGGCGGAGGGGATCGGCCATATCGACTGGGAAGAGATTCCCGGCGCGTTTCCCGACGGCGAGCAATTCAGTCTGCGCCGGCCGCATTTCCGCATCGAGGCACCGGCCTACGGCCCCCTGCCGGAGAATCTGATCGTCGAAGCGCGGACGGCGCCGCCGGTGCATGGCGGCGGCCTGATCGAGGCGATTGCCGACGCAACGCTGCTGTCTCTCGTCAAGACACAGGAAAACGCCCCCGACGGCGTGTCCGGCAAGCTGAGCTGGCTGACCGACCCGGAAACCGGGAAAAAAGTGAGCGGCCGTTTCTCGCTCAAGGCCAACGAGCCCAGCCTGCGTGCCCAGGCGGCCGGCGCCGCGTTCAACGACATGGGCGTCACCAGCCCGATCCACCGTCGGCAGATGTGCCTGGACAACCAGACCGCCTGCCTTGCCGCGCCGCATGGTGGCACGCCGGAGGAACCGGAACTGCCGGAGAACCTGCTGCGCTCGCTGACCGTCTATCTGCAACTGCTCGCCGTGCCGGCCCGGCGCAATCTCGCTGACCCGGTCGCCCTGCGCGGCGAGCAGATGTTCCAGGCGGCACGCTGCAACGCCTGTCACGTCGATACGCTGCAAACCGGCGACACGCACGAGATCGCCCGCCTGCGCAATCAGACGATCCACCCCTACAGCGATTTCCTGCTCCACGATCTGGGGCCCGACCTGGCCGGCCGCCCGGACGGTCTGGCCAGTGCCAGCGAATGGCGCACGCCGCCACTGTGGGGGATCGGCCTGACCGAGCGCAGCAACCACCACACCGTCTTCCTGCACGACCAGCGGGCGCGCAACCTGCAGGAAGCCATCCTCTGGCACGGCGGCGAAGCCTCGGCCGCCAAGGCGCGTTTCATGGCGATGCCGAAGGCGGATCGCCAGGCGCTGCTGAAATTCCTCGAATCCCTCTGACCCTGCGAAACTTCCCATGACCCACGACGATTCCGCCTCCCCTGCCCTGCACGCCGCGCTGGCCGCGGTCAACCAAGTATTGCTCGGCAAATCCCACGCCGTCCGCCTGGCCATGAGCTGCCTCGTGGCGCGCGGCCACCTGCTGCTCGAAGACCTGCCCGGCATGGGCAAGACGGTGCTCGCCCACGCGCTGGCCCGGACGCTGGGCCTGGCGTTCAACCGCGTCCAGTTCACCAACGACCTGCTGCCCGGCGACCTCACCGGCGCCGCCATCTACGTCAAGGAAAAGGAGGGCTTCGTCTTCCACCCGGGGCCGATCTTCACCCAGTTGCTGCTCGCCGACGAGATCAACCGCGCCTCGCCGAAGACGCAGTCGGCGCTGCTCGAAGCGATGGAGGAAAGACAGGTGTCGAGCGACGGCACGACCCGCCCGCTGCCCGAACCCTTCTTCGTCATCGCGACGCAGAACCCGGTCGACCAGCTATCGACCAACGCTCTGCCAGAAGCGCAGCTCGACCGCTTCCTGATGCGTGTCTCGCTCGGCTACCCGGACGCCGCCGCCGAACTGGCGGTGCTGCGCGGCGACGACCGGCGCGAGCTGCTCGCCGAACTGCCGGCGGTGCTCGACACTGCGGCGCTGCTCGCACTGCAGCGCCAGGCGCGCGCCGTCCACGCCAGCGACGCGCTGCTCGCCTACGTGCGCGCCCTGGCCGAACACACGCGCCACGCCGCCGGGCTCAACTACGGCCTGTCGCCGCGCGCCGCGCTCGGCCTGCTCGCCGCCGGCCGCGCCTGGGCGCTGCTCGATGGCCGCGACCACGTGCTGCCGGCCGACATCCAGGCCGTCTTCCCGGCCGTCGCCCTGCACCGGCTGGGCCTGTGCGACGCGCGCCAGGCCGACGCCGTGGCCACCCGTTTCCTGGAAGCGGTGCCGCTGCCATGAAACGCCGCGCCCCGTCGTCCGCTACCCGGCTGCGCCCGACCGCCGCCGGCAGCTTCTGGCTGCTGGCCGTGCTGGCGCTGCTGGCGAGCGCGATCAACTACGGCAACAACCTGATCTTCGCGCTCGCCTTCCTGCTCCTCGCGCTCTGGTTGCAGTCCGCCTGGCAATGCCGCCGCCAGTTGCGCCGCCTGGTCTGGCAGGGCAACGCACCGGTCGCCGTGTTTACCGGCGAGCGCCTGGTGGTCGACGGCCGGGTCGGCAACGGCCAGGCCGACGCCTGGGTGGCGCTGGCCGACGACGGGCGTGCCGGATCGCCGGCCGATTTCGACGCCCAGGGCGAAACGACGGTGGCGCTGGCGATTCCAACCACGCAGCGGGGCGAACGCCAGCTCGCCACGCTGCGTCTCGTCTCGCGCTGGCCGCTCGGTCTGTGGCAGGCGAGCCGTCCGCTGCCGGCGCTGCGCGCCATCGTCTATCCAGCCCCGGCTGGCGACTTGCCGCTGCCCGCCAGCGATCCGCGCCACGCCCACCGCCAGGCGGCGAGCGACGATTACCAGGGCCTGCGCGCCTACGCGCCGGGCGACCCGCCGCGCCGCATCAACTGGCGCGTCTACGGGCGCAGCGGCGAGTTGACCGTGAACCGCTTCGATGGCGGTGCCGGCGGCGACGCCCTGCGCCTGGACTGGGAACGCACGGTCGGCGATGTCGAATGCCGTCTCGCCCAACTGACCGCCTGGCTGCTCGCCGCCGAGCACGCCGGCGACGAATACGCCCTGCGCCTGCCCGGCTTCGCCCGGCCACCGGGCCGTGGCGCCGCCCAGCGCGCCGCCTGCCTGGAAGCGCTTGCCCTGTTTTCTCCCGCCCACCCTTCGACCTCATGAACACGCCCCTCACCGAAACGGCCGGGCTCGCCTGGCGTACCCGCGACACGACGCGGCAGCTTTCCCGCGCGCTGATCGTCAGCTTTGCCATCGCCCTGGTCAGCGGTCTGCTGCTCTGGCTGCGCCTCGGCCACGACAACCTGGCGCAGGTGCTGTTGCTGACGCATCTCTGCGCCGGCCTGCTCGCCGCCATCCTCTTCCCGCCTTTCGTCGTGCTGCACTGGAACGACGGCCGCGAGCCGTTCCGCCACCTGTTCTGGCCGCTCGCCGTGCTGCGTGCCGTCGGCCGCGAGGCCTACGCCGGCAAGCGCCTGCTCGGCCTCGCCGTGCTGTGGACGCTGCTGCTGGTGCTGCTCTCCGGCCTGCTCGTCGCCGCGCCGGCGGTCGCCTACCTGGCCGGTTATCCGCTCACCTGGCCCTACGGCAGCCAGGTCCTGCTGCTCGACCTGCATCGCCTGCTGACACCGCCGCTGATCCTGATCCTGGTCCTGCACCTGCCGTTGAGGAAGACGCCATGAAACTGTCCACCCCGCTCGTCTGGCTGCTCGGCGCCTGCGCCGTCAGCGCCATTACTTTCGCCGCCTTCGCCGTCTTCCTGCCGGCCCCGCCCAGCCTTGCCGTCGATCCGCTCAAGGGCCTGCCGTTCTTCAGTCTGCCGTTTGGCGACAACCCCTTCGCCCCGGCAGAGATGCAAACCCCGGACGGCAAGCTGGTCGACTGGCGCGGCGTGCCGTCGGCGCGCAGTTGCGGCGAATGCCACCGGCAGGAATTCATGGAATGGGTAACCTCGGTGCATGCCGTCTCCGACGAAGAACTGATCTATGCAACGACGGTCGAGGAAAACACCGGCAAGACGCTGGCTGCCGCCCAGCACGGCATGGAAAAGGGGCGCTGGTGCGAAGCCTGCCACAACCCGCTGGGGGTGATGACCGGCTCGGTGACTCCGGCCAACAGCGTGCCGCGCACCGAAACCATGGAGGAAGGCGTCACCTGCGTCGTCTGCCACACAGCCAGCCACGCCGAACCGCTGGCCGGCAACGGCGCGCTGACAATCCGCCTCAACGACATCTTCCGTCACCTGCACCCCGCCGTGATCATGGCCGCGCCGGCCCGCCACGCGACCGACATGCAGGCCCGCCGCGACGTGCCGCTGATGGGCGACAGCGCACTGTGCGGCGGCTGCCACACGGAAATCCGGCCGACTACCGTAGCCGGCGAAGAGCCGATGAACCTGCAGGAAACCTACGACGAATGGCGACATTCACCGTGGGCGAAGAAGAACGTCCATTGCCAGGACTGCCACATGGCGGCCGACCCGGCGGCCACCGTCGCCGCGCTCAAGCGGGGCGAGAAAAAGCCGCGCGGTGTGTCGCACCGCATCGTCGGCAACAACTACCTGCTCGCTAACCCAGACCTGCCGGGGCGCTTGATGACGACCCTGCGCGGCGGCGCCCCGACCGGTCTCAACAAGATGTTCGAGCGCAAGGAATACGAAGCCGAACAGCGCAAGACCAGCGAACAGGTGGTCGCCCTGCTGCGACAGGCGGCCGAGCTCAGCGTCCAGGCCAATCCGGCGCAATTGACGGTGACCGTGACCAACAGCGGCGCCGGCCATGCGCTGCCGACCGGACCGCTCGACCAGCGCCACCTGTGGCTCGAGGTCAAGGTCAGCGACGGCGCCGGCAAGACGCATTTCCACAGCGGCGCCTTCGACGCGCAAAGCGGTCGCACCGACCCCGACGCGGTGCGCTGGGTCAAGGAAATCACCGGCCCGGACGGCAAACTGATGCTCACCCACCTGCTTTTCGACGCCGAGCGCCTGCATTACCCGCGCAAGCCGATCCCGGCCGGCGCCAGCGAGCGCATCGACTACCCGCTGCCGGCGCTGCCCGCCGGGCGCTACCGGGTCGAGGTCAAACTCTGGTACCGGCTCGCCTTCCAGGAAATCCTCGACAACTTCACCAGCCAGACCGGCAGCAAGCCGGACGTGATCATTCCGCCGCTCGCCATCGCCAGCACCCAGGGCGAACTGACGATAAGCACGCAGACGGCGGAGGCCGGACGATGAATTCAGCCAAGAAAACCGCGCCCGGCCTGCTCGTCACCGTCGCCTGGCTGCTGCCGCTGCTCACTGCCGGCGCCACCGGCTACCTGGTGCTGCGCGACCACCCGGACGAGGAAAGCGCCCGGATCGCCCGCGCCCGCGACGAGATCCGCGCCCTGTCCAGCGCCCTGCTGGCCGGCCCGGCGCTGCCGACCACCGCCGACGGCCTGGCGGCACTGGTCGCCGGCGGCCGCCTGGCGCATATCCCGGATGATCCCTGGGGTCGCCCCTATCGCTACCTGAACCCCGGCGAACAGCATGCCTGGGAGCTCTATTCGCTCGGTCCGGACGGCGTCGTCAGCCAGGACGACGTGGTGAACTGGAACCTCTACGGGGGCCGCTGAGACGATGCGTTTGCTTCCCGCCTTTCGCCCCGGCCAGCCGGCCTGGTCTTTGCTACTGCTGGCGCTGGCGCTGCTCGCGCACGCCCCGGCGCTGCCGCTGGCGGCCTGGCCGGCGCTCGGCCTGGCGTTGCTGGCGCGTCGTCTGCCGAGCGGGCGCCTGACCAGTGCTTTGCGCCTGATCGGCTTGCTGGCGGTCTACACGCTCGCGGCACTGATTTTCGGTACCTTCGATGCCACGACGCTGCGCCTCACCTTGCTCGTCGCACTCGCGCTGAAATGGGCGGAAAGCCGCAGTCCGCGCGAGTTCGCGCTGGTCAGCACGGCCGCCACGGTGGCCGTGGCGATCGGCCTTCTGCAGTGGGGCGACGGCATGGGCGTCGCCCTGGTCCTGGCCAGCGCGCTGCTGCTGGTCGCCGCCAGCGATCCACTCCCGCGTCCGCCGCTGCGCCGCCTGCGCCGGGCCGGCGCCCTGCTGCTCGGCGCCTTGCCGCTGGCCGGCGTGCTGTTCCTGTTTTTTCCGCGCATCCCCGGTCCGCTGTGGGACATCGGGCTCAGCTTCGGCCTGCCGTTGTCGATCGGCCTGGAGAAATCGAGCGACGGCCTGGGCATCTCGACCCGCCTGGCGCCGGGCGAAGGCCAGGCGCAGACCGGGGTCGGCGAAAGCCAGCCGGTCCTGGTCGCCGAATTCGTCAACTGGGTGCCGCCGACCAGCCGCCTGTACTGGCGCGGGCCGGTCTATTACGACTTCGATGGCCGGCAATGGACACTCGACGCCGATTACGAGGCCGGCCAGGGGCGCCGTTTCATGGCGCAGGGGTGGACCAGCGGCGCCCGTTTCTCGGAAACCCTGCGCGGCACCGGCCGCGAGATCCGCTACCGCATCCGGCTGACGCCGCACGACCGGCTGTGGCTGTACGGCCTCGACCTGCCGTCGCGGCTGCCGGCCGAATCGGTGATCGGCCCCGACTGGCAGGTCTTGTCGCACCGCCCGGTGACGCAGGAAATCCACTACGACATGGCATCGTGGCTGGACTGGGAAGGCGGCGGCGGCCTCGACGCGGCTCAGCACCAACGCGCGCTGGCGCTGCCGGCGCGCGGCAACCCGGCGCTGCGCGAACTGGGCGCCCGGTTGAACCGGGAACACCGAGGCGACGCGACAGCCATCGCCCGCGCCGCGCTGATTTCGCTGACCAACGCCGGCTATCGGCTCGACGAACGCCAACCGCTGCCGGCCGGCGACGACGGCATCGATGCCTTCTGGTTCCAGGTCAAGGCTGGCGACGCCAGCGCCTACGCCACCGCCTACGCCTTCCTGATGCGCGCCGCCGGGGTGCCGGCCCGGCTGGTCAGCGGTTTTCGCGGCGGCAAGCTGATGGCGCTGACCGATTACGTCGTCGTCAAGCGCCGCCACGCGCACGCCTGGGTGGAAATCTGGGACGAAAGCAACGGCTGGCGGCGTTTCGATCCGACCGACCTGGTCGCGCCGGAGCGCTTCGATAACACCACGGCCAAGCCGAAAACACAGGCCACGCCGAAGCCGCAGGCGGCCACCCCGCCACGCCAGCCGAACGCGCCGTCGCCGTCGGCCGCAGCGGCCAAGGCGCCGCCGACAGCGCCGCCGCCAAAACTCGCATTCATCGACCTGCCCTTGCCCGACGTCGCTGGCTGGCTGGCGCGCTGGGTGCTGAAACTCGACGCCGACACCCAGAAGCAACTGCTCGGCGGCGACGGCAGCGGCCCGTTGTGGGCCTGGCTGCTCGGCCTGGGCGTCCTGTTCGGCACGCTGCTGGCCGGCGCCATGGCCGCTTTCGCCCGCTGGCGCGAATGGCGTGCCGTGCCCGCCGCGCAGCGCGCCTGGGACAAATCGCTGCGCCTGCTCGCCCGCCATGGCATCGCCGTCCTGCCCGGCGAATGCCCGAGCCGCCTGGCCGCACGCGTCGCCGCCAGCCACCCGGCCTGGGCCGAGGCGCTGGCACGGCTGGCGCTGGCCTATACCGACTGGCGTTACGCCGCCGCGCGCGACGATGCGCCGGCCCGCGTCGTCCGCGCCGCCCGCCACCTGAACAACCTGATCCTGGCCGGCACCTTGCCGGACCGTTCATCGTCATGAAAGGACACTCCGCCATGCCGCGCCGCTTCCTCGCCGCCCTCTTCTTCCTGTTCGCCGGGATGCCCGCCGCTTTCGCCGCCTTCGACGGCAACGCGGTGATCGACGCCATCGTCAAACGCGGCGAAGCGGCGGTCGCCGCCTACGACCCGGCGCAGCCGCTGGCGGCGGCAAGCGAGTTTTCGGCGCTCTATTTCGACATCTTCGAAGGCTCGGGCATGGAACTCGACCTCGGCCTCAAAAGCGCCGCGCTGAAGACCGAACTGGAAGTCCTGTTCGGTGCGCTCAACGGCAACGCGATGCGCGGCGTGCCAAAGACGGAACTGCTCAAGTCCTGGGATACCTTGCACAGCCGGCTCGAATCGGCACGCGCGCTCTATGCCGAAGAAAGCGCGGCGAGCGCCGGCGGCAGCTTCGTCAAGTCCTTCCTGATCCTGCTGCGCGAAGGCGCCGAAGCGATGCTGGTGGTCAGCGCGCTGGCCACCTACCTGCGCCGGGCCGGCGCCGCCGACCGCGTCTGGGTGATCTATGCCGGCGTCGCCGTCGCCATTCCGCTGTCGTTGCTCACCGGCTGGGCGATCGGTAGCGTGCTGGCGTCGACCGGCGCCTCGCTGGCGGTGATCGAAGGCATCACCATGCTGCTTGCCGCCGCCGTGCTGTTCTACGTCAGCTTCTGGATGTTTTCCAAGCGCGAGGCAAAACGCTGGGAACAGTGGGTCGCCGGCCAGATGGAGCGGGCGCTCGACAGCGGTTCGCTGCTGACGCTGGGGCTCGCCGCCTGCCTCGCTGTCTACCGCGAAGGCGCCGAGACCGTGCTCTTCTACCAGGCGCTGGCCGCCTCGGCGCCCGGCCAGACGGCCGCGCTGACGGCCGGTTTCGCCGCCGCCACGCTGGCCCTGGGCGGGCTCTACCTACTGCTGCGCCAGGCCGCGCTGCGCCTGCCCTTCCGTCTTTTCTTCGGCGGCACCGCGGCGCTCCTCTACCTGATGTGCGTGATCTTCGTCGGTAACGCGATCATCGAACTGCAAGCCGCCGCCTGGCTGGTCAGCACCTACCTGCCAAGCTTCCCGCAGATTTCGTGGCTGGGCCTGGCGCCAACCCGCGAAGGCCTGCTCGCACAAGGCAGCCTGCTGCTCCTGCCGGCCGTCGCCTGGCTGGCCTTGCGCTGGCGGCGAGAAAATCGCGCTGCCCAGCCGGCCGCCTAAAGCGGGCGGCCGGCGCACACCGGGAATCGCTGACAAGCCGCGCGTCGCATAGCCCGGCAGCTCGTGCTCGTAGCGCGCAATCTCACCCGAAGCGACCGCCTGAGATCATCGCGCCTGAGCACGGATCAACGACACACCGGAAAGCATGCGATCTGGCTGCCTTCGGCCACAAACAGACTGCCAACTTGTTCGGGTAGCGACCATTCAACGGGCCGCTCCACTCCGAAAGCTGTCGGATCGTCAATTCGTGCTCCTCGGCCAAAGCCGACCTTGGGCCTCTGGTCAGGATCAGGCTGCAATGTGCTGGTTACCCGCCGCTCAGCCGTTGAGGACGCAATGGCCGCATCTGTTGTTGGCCGAGGACGGCTCCCGACCCTGAGCTGCCATCTGCGTTTCGTCACCTAGCACCTGCTTTGCCGCGGTCGCTAAGACGGCCTGCTTCTAGATTAGTTGCCGCTGTAAGCGGACTTAGTGGCGGGTGGGTGGCGCTCGGCCATATCGTAACCGCTCAGCGAATGGCGCCAGCGCTGGCACATTCAGGCACTCGACGATCAAGCGATGCTGAAGGAGAAGGGGCGCTCAATCGAACGAGGTTACGCGCCGAGAACACTCTGCCCACTTACCTGCCAAGAACAACCGTGAATGGGTTATGTTGTGGGGTTACCTATCTTCATGACTTTCCAATGCACCTCACGCGCCTCGCTATCAATCCGTACATTGCTTCCAGACTCGGCCTCCAAGAGAACGTGATGAGCGATTTGGGGTCACTCGTCGTCCTGGTCGGAGAGAATGGTTGTGGAAAGACGCGAATGCTCGAAGCGGTGGACTGGCTGCTTCGCCGCACGAGACATGTCGGGCACGCCTATTTGCTCAAGCTTCGCGCAGGAAGGGAAAAAAAGGCGGAGTTCTTTCACGCCCTCGCCAACGATCCACCAGACGATCACTACAGCTTGGCCGCGGCGGGCCATGATCTCGACGCTTACGATGCGGTACTCTCGCCCATTGAGGGTTTAGAACTCGCCTGCGCAGATGGCGAGGACGTCGATGCGGCACTTTCCGCATACTGTGGGCTCTCCGACATCTTACGTAACTCTTCCATCGCAAACCGAGAGCATTTCGCGCGTCTAACAGTCGGCGTCCCACGCGGCGATGACCCGACGGATCCTTTGCTTGTTGGCGCGCCGCTTGTTTACATCGATGACGTCTGCGTGCGCCACGCTGCGGCGGTCGAAAATGAGCGGATCGGGTTTCACAGCGAGCATAGAATGATCGAGAGCGAGTACGTCCGCTTACAGAAATTGATCAACGACATTACAGGCATTAGTCTAGACATCTCCAATGGGCATGCTTGCCTCGATGGTCGGGATGTTCATCGCACGACATTCTCGGACGGGCAGATCGCGCTGTTCCGCATCGCAGTTCTGGTACATTCGCGCGCGCTTGCGAACGCTGCGGTGCCGATCCATCTCGACGAACCGGAGCGGCACTTGCATCCGTCGCGACTCATCGGACTCATCGACACGCTTCGTACCCACCTACCACAGGCGCAGTTGTGGATTTCGACACACAGTCTTTCGCTGACTGCGCACCTTGCGGCGATAGAGCCACGGGCAATCTGGTTCGGCTCAAACGGGCGTTTCGAGCGTGCCGGCCTGGCGCAGGAGAAAGTGGTTAACGGTCTCCTTGGAGGGGCAACGGGCGCCGAGCAGATCAGCGACTTCTGCGTTCGCGCGGACCAGTTCGCTGCGTGTGCGTTCTCTGCCGATTGCCTTTGTCCTCCCGAGACGGTCACCTATAAGGAAGGCGATCCGCAAATCCAGCAGATTTGGGAGTTCATCGCTGGGAATCGTGCGCGATGTCTGACCATCGTCGACATCGGCGCCGGCCAGGGGCGGCTACTGGATGGGTTGTCTCATTCGCTCGGCGACGCATTGGGCAAGAGTGTGTCTTACTATGCAATCGAACCGAACGAGTCCACGCGGGCTATATGTGCTGAACGGGTGAGCCGATACTTCGATGACGGGGCTGCACGTGTATTCGCTTCTGCGCAGGAATTCCTTGCATCGGGAGCGGCAAAAGCCGACGTGGCCGTCATGGCGAACGTGCTGCACGAGATCGAGATCGAACATTGGGAGAGCGTGCTGAAAGACGCACACGCCCTGCTGGACGACGCAGGGTCGCTGCTTGTCGTAGAAGACACACGTCTACCTCGGGGGGAACTGTCCCACCCGAACGGCTTCCTTGTGCTCGAGACCGAAGCACTATGCAAACTATTCGTAACAGAAAAGGGGGAGGATGGCGTGCAGTACATCGCCGCGTCTCGCGGCGGCGCTCGGCTTCAGGCAACCGCCTTCAAAAGACCGATCCTTGCGGGGGTGACGATGTCGTCCATCGAGAGCGCCTTACAGATGCAGCAGAGTGCCGCAGCCCTCCGCATTCGCGAAATCCGCAATTCGGGCCAGAAACCGGACTACCGTCTGGGCCACGAGCACGCTTACCATACGCAACTACTTGCCAACCTCACGCTCGCACTTGAAGATCTAAGAGCCCTAGCCCCTTAGAAATGCCCGCCAAGCTTGGATGGCAGCAAGTAGCCGAACCAGTCAACCTGGACGGTGTGCTGGCTGACCGCACTTGGTCGGGAACGGAAGTGGGCCCCGCGCTGGACGACAGTCGGCTCGATGATGGCGCCCAGCGCATTTAGTGAGCTAGGCTTGGTCCGTAGCACGTAATCCCCGCAACCTTCCAGCAAGGCTTGTGCGCCCAGCCTTCTCAACCCCATCCGCGACTGCGTCGAGCAGATTCGTTTTTGACATCAGGTGACGGACATTCTCACTCGTAATACCGCGACCGAACGACAAAATAGCTCTATTGAGAAGACGCTCGTAGTGTTCGCCGTACACCCGATCCCGGCCTAGGTAGTAGAGAGTTTCCAGGTCAGCAAACTCCTCCACCGAAAGCATCCCTCGCGCAGCGTCATCGAACTGCTTAGTCCTGTCAGCCCATTCTTTATACTTTTCCCAATCGCGGTCGAAATAGTCGAGCCCCAAGTCATCGTTGTGCTCTTTCAGTGGGTGCGCTTCAACCCAGAGCCTAAGTACCTCCACCGCCTTCTCATCACTTAGGTGTTTGAGGCTGGCTTCCAGTCCAACTGATGCGGCCAGAGGACGGGATTTTCGAATGGCGTCGATGGCATCCGAAAATTTTCCGCTACTTAGGCCGAACTGGGTTGTGACAATTTCCTTTTTCTCCAAAAAGCTCTCATCCCTCCACGTGGAGGTGTCTCCTAGGATTCTTGCGATCTCTGCCAAATCTTTACGCGAGCAATTCGCAGTGTGAGTGCCCGTATGCCTCTCCTCTTCGATTTCCAGCACACGCAGCTTCAGGCTACGCAGCAATTCACTAAGCTTCTGAATACTTTGGCGGACATGACGAAGATTGACGATAGTTTTGCCTGATAGGCTTGCTTGACCGTCTCGATTTTTGGCGTAGCGGAGCTCCTGCCCATCATCGTCAATGGCAGCCAAACTTTTTACATATGGTTCAAGGTCAGAGATAAGCCGTCTTAACGTGGAGTCTCCGAGAGCGCTAACGGAGCCAACTGCAGCCGATTGTAGGTGCTGCCAGTGACTCTCGATATCGTGATTGGCCGGGTGAGCTGCCATCAGCATTCCTGTCTTATGCAAGCGATCGATAGCGTATTTGAGTGATAGCTCAAGGCCGTGCCGGGAGTTATAAAGTATTGGCATGACCAGCGTATCGCGGCTTATGTACAGTCGCTTGTCAAGGACCGCCGCCGCTAGCTCCTGAGCTGCTTCGATGTATCCATCGACATAGTTCTCCGCATCTCCCTGTGGGCCGACACAAGCATTCCACTCTCCGTCGTGTATCTCTTCAAAGAATGGGTCTATGGCAACTGAAGTCGATTGGTTATTTTTCTGTTCCATGGTGCACCTGATACCGTAGTTTTTCGTTTCTCGAGAGACGAGGAATTCAATTATTCACTGTATTCGTCGTGCACTCACTTCCCGTCCAGTCTTTGCTTGAGATGATCGTCTCCCTGAGCGTGGTGTAAGAGGCAATCAGGAAGTCATGGACTCCGGTGTGGCTGGATTGCCAATCAGGCTGTCACGGCGGACAGGCTGACGGTGGGATTGTCGCCGACCTCGGCCAAGGTTTCCAGGGTCATGTAACGTCGCTGCAGCGCCCACTCGTCATTCTGTTCAAGCAAGAGTGCGCCGACCAGGCGATAGATGGCTGCTTCGTTGGGGAAGATGCCGACCACGTCGGTGCGGCGCTTGATTTCGGCATTCAGGCGCTCAATCGGATTGGTGCTGTGAATCTTGCTTCGATGCTCGCGAGGAAAGCCCATGTGCGCGAGCACATCGTCCTCGGCGTCATCCATCAGGTGGGCGATTTTCGGTAGGCGTTCGCGGAGTTGGTCAGCCACAGCGCGCCACTGGTCCCGTGCTGCGGCCTCGGTTTCTTGCGCAAAGATGGTGGCGATCAGTGCCGATACCATGCGGCGCTGGCTGCTCGGCGCATGAACCAGCATGTTGCGCATGAAATGCACCCGGCAACGCTGCCAGGTTGCCGAGATCACCTTGCGCACAGCCGCCTTCAAGCCCTCGTGGGCATCGGAAATGACCAGCTTCACCCCACGTAGCCCACGTCGTGTCAGGCTACGCAGGAAATCGGTCCAGAAGGGCTCGGCTTCCGATGCGCCGACCTGCATGCCAAGCACGTCACGCCGGCCATCGCTGTTAGCGCCAATGGCGATTATTGCAGCGACCGAGACGATGCGTCCGGCCTGGCGGACCTTGAGGTAAGTCGCGTCAATCCACAGGTAGGGCCAGTCGCCTTCGATGGGGCGATGAAGGAAGGTCTGCACCCGCTCGTCGATCTCGGCACACAGGCGCGACACCTGGCTCTTTGAGATGCCGCTCATGCCCATCGCCTGCACCAGATCATCGACCGAACGCGTCGAGATGCCTTGCACATAAGCCTCCTGAACGACGGCCACCAGCGCCTTCTCGGCGGTCCGGCGGGGTTCCAGGAAGGGAGGGAAGTAGCTGCCGGAGCGTAACTTCGGGATACGCAGCGCCACCGTGCCAGCCCGGGTATCCCACGGGCGATCCCGGAAGCCGTTCCGGGAGTTGGTTCGCGCCTCGGTACGCTCGCCATGGCCGGCGCCGCAGCGGTTGTCTACATCCAGCTCCATCAGGCGCTGGGCTACAAAGCCGATCATCTCGCGCACGATATCGTCAGCGCCGGCCTTTTCAAGCAGCTCGGAAAGCTGCATCCTGTCTTGGGTCATCGGTTTATTCCTCAGTAGAGATTGAGATTCGCAAACCCAACCTTACCGGAGTTCTCCGATGACCTCACGATCGCGCCCGCCGTGGTGGCCCTGCAGGGCCACCACGGCAAACCCAAAACCCTCAGCTCTTACACCACTCGGCGGGACTCCGCCCCTGAGATGTTCTCCGTATCGAAAGTTCGTGCCGAACATATCCAGTTCTAATTGGCACGGAATTCCGGGGTAGAGGCAACTTTCCCTCTCATACCTGTCGCTTCGACTGATTAGGTCGAATGACCGCTCAGGCCGAGGAGTTCGCGTTCAGCCTGCGCTCTGAACGTCTCTTGAGGGTTGATTGGAGTCGCTCAACAGCGTCTCGTTGAACTCATCGAACAACGGCAGCCCCGGCGCTGCAGCGCCGGTGAACTCGGCCTACCAGCCCTGAGGAATGCTGAACAGGCGAAGCGCGTCGAAATCCGGCCGTTCGCCAGCGTCGAAGAAGTGGCGGACGCCGGCCGGCACGATGATCCAGTCGCCGGCTTCGCAGAGCAGTGCGAGATGACCGTCGGCGACGCGGATGTAGAACAGGCCGCTGCCGCCGAGGAAGTAGCGGATCTCGGCATCGGCATGGGTGTGCTCGCCGAGGAAGCGCTGGCGCAGCGCCGGCCAGTCGGGGTTGCCCGGTTTGACGCTGACGCGGTCGACGCTGCGGATCGAGAGTTGCGCCTTGAGCGCGTCGAGTTCCGGCCCGTAGGCGGCGAGCACGGCGTCGAGGCTACCGTCGCCAAGCTCGCGCCGCGGCCAACGGCCGAAGCTCAGGCCGAGGCCGCGCAGCGCCACGCCGACCGCGGCTTCGCCGCTCAGCGTGCGGCTCCAGCGTCCCTGCGCGTCGAAATGGACCAGTGCCGCCATCGCCGGGCCCTCCGCTTACTGCAGTGCCGCCGGGCGGGCGTAACCCGGGAAATGCTTGTCGAGCACGTCCTTGAAGAATTTGCTCTTGAAGGCGGCGGCAATGTCGGCGGCCCACGGCGCGTTCTTGTCCTGGGTCCGGGTAGCGGCGACCAGCAGGTAGTAACTCGGCGTCTTTTCCAGGGCCACGGCTTCGGTCAGTTTGAGGCCGGAGGAGATCGCGAAGTTGCCGTTGATCACCGAGAAATCGGTGTCGTCGAGGGCGCGCGGCAACTGCGCAGCTTCGAGCGGGACGAACTTCAGTCTCTTCGGATTCTCGGCCAGATCCTTCTCGGTCACCTTGAGCGGGTCGACGCCCGGCTTGGCCTTGACCAGGCCGTATTGTTCAAGGAAGACGAAAGTGCGGGCGAGATTGGTCGGATCGTTGGGCACGGCGATGCGGGCGCCCTCCTTCACCTCGGCGACCGACCTGAACTTGCGCGAGTAGAGGCCGAGCGGCGCGATCGGACCCTGGACGATGTCGACCAGGTCGAGCTTGTTCTTCTCGGCGAAGTTCTTCAGGTAGATCACGTGCTGGAAGTAGTTGGCATCGAGTGCGCCCTGCGCCAGCGCGTGGTTCGGCTGGACGTAGTCGCTGAATTCGACGAGCTTGACCTTGTAGCCCTTCTGTTCGAGCTGCGGCTGGATGCCGCGGCGCAGTACCTCGATGTTCGAGCCGGCGGTGGTGCCGATGGTCAGCGCCTTCTTCGCCTGAGCGTGGGCGAGACCGGCCGCGAGGCCGACGGTGGCGGCAAAGACGCCGAGCAGCAGGTGGCGACGGGTGAAAGACATGAATGACTCCTTGAAGTGGTGATAGGGAAAAATCTCAGCGCTTGTCGAGCCGATGCGCGATGGCATTGCCGCCAAACTGGATAATCTGGACGATGACGACGAGCAGCGCCACGGTCAGCAGCATGATGTCGGTCTCGAAGCGGTAGTAGCCGTAGCGGATCGCCAGGTCGCCGATGCCGCCACCGCCGACGACGCCGGCAATGGCCGAATACGACAGGAAGCTGACGGCGAGCACGGTGAGCGCCAGGACCAGGCCGGCGCGCGCCTCCAGCACCAGCACCCGCCAGACGATCTGCCATTCCGAGGCGCCCATCGCGTGGGCAGCCTCGATCACGCCGCGCGGCACTTCGCGGATGGTCTGCTCGACCAGCCGCGCCAGATAGGGAATCGCCGCCACCGACAGCGGCACCGCCGCCGCCAGCGGACCGATCGAGGTGCCGGCGACGATCCGGGTAAACGGCACCAGGGCGACCATCAGGATGATGAAGGGGAAGGAGCGCACGGTATTGACCAGCCAGCTCAGCACCAGATAGGCCGGCCGGTTGGCCAGCGACTGGCCGGGGCCGAGCAGGAAGAGCAGGACGCCGAGCGGGCCGCCGACGAGGATCGCCGCGCTGAGGCCGATGCCGAGCATGATGAAGGTCTGGCCGATGGCTTCCCAGAGTTCGGGCAGCAGTTCGATGAAGGATTCAGGCATAGGACACCTTGGCGGAGAATTGCGGGGAAACGGCGGACGGTTCGCCGGCGGCGACGCGCCGGGCAGCCGGGGCAAGCGGCGTAACGGCTTCGCCAACGCCGCTGGCGGCGGTACGCAGCGCCCGCCACTGGCGCTCCTCGACCAGCTCGGCGAGTTCGCGGCCAAGCGCGCTCTGCCGCTCGCGGGCCGGGCCATCGACGGCGAACTGCTCGATCAGGCGGCCGTGTTCGAGTACCGCGACATGGCTGCACAACTGGTCGACGACGGCCAGTTCGTGGGTGACGATGACGATGGTCACGCCCAGCTCGCGGTTGATCTCGCGCAGCGTCTGCAGCAGCGCACGGGTCGTCTCGCTGTCGAGCGCCGAGGTCGGTTCGTCGCACAGCAGCACGTCCGGACGCGGCGCCAGGGCGCGGGCGATCGCCACCCGCTGCTTCTGGCCGCCGGAGAGACGCGCCGGGTAGCTGGCGAGCTTGTCGGAGAGGCCGACCAGCGCCAGGCACTCGCGCACCCGGGCATCGATCTCGGTACGGCTATGGTGGCCGTGGATGCGCAGCGGGAAAGCGACGTTGTCGTACACCGTGGCGTTCTGCAGCAGGTTGAACTGCTGGAAGATCATCCCGATGTTCTGCCGCGCTTCGCGCAGTTGGCGCCGCCCGAGCGTCGTCAGTTCGCGCCCGGCGACGCGGACGCTGCCGGCGTCGGGCCGCTCGAGCAGGTTGATCAGGCGCAGCAGCGTCGATTTACCGGCGCCGCTTTTGCCGACCAGGCCGAAGATGTCGCCGCGGGCGATGCTCAGCGACAGCGGATGCACCGCGGCGAAATGCTGACCGTCGGGCAGCGTGAAGGATTTTTGCACCGAGCGCAGTTCGATGACCGGGCTGGCGCTGTTGGGAGAAGGATCGTCAGTCATGCTTGCTGTTCCGCTACCGGCCTGGCCGGCATTGATTGGCTTGAGGAGACGCCACTTTGCGCACGAGCGGGCGTCACGCCAACGAAGAACAGTTTCTTTGCTTATGCATCGCGCTCAGCGAAGGATAGAAGGGAGAAGCCGCCGGCCAGGCATGACGATATTCCCGAGCGTTTTCTAAGCTGAGAAGAATCGCATCGTTCCCGGCCGCGCTGGCGGGCTCTAGATTGGCGCCAACAGCAATCTGGAGTCCGCCATGCCCTTGAGCGACATCGTCCGTACCCTGAATTCTCCGCCCGCCGACGGCCACAGCGGCTTTCTCCGCCGTTCCGGCCTCGACCATCCTTTCGTCGCGGTCGACGGGCGGGTCTTCATCCACTACGCCAACATCCGCCTGGAATCGAAATTCCTGCCCATCGTCGATGCGGCGAGCGGCAAATCGCATGGCCATGCATCGACGATCCAGGCGTTTGGCCTCTCCAGCAAGCTGCCGATGTCGCCGGAGGCGGTTTTCGTGCTGCCGACCGACGCCGAAGAATTCGTCTACCTCGACCGCCTGGTCCGCACCCTGCATGCCCTCAACTATCTGACCCAGCCGGTGCGCGGCAACCTCCTGCTGCGCGTCCATGCCCGCCACATTCTCAGCGTTCCCGCCAACCACGGTCTGGCCTTCGAGGAAATCCTGCGCCCCTGCGGTCTTTTCCCCGACCAGATCACGCTGGAAATCGATACCGACCGGGTGTCCGACCCGGCGCATTTCATCCGCGCCGTCGCCAGCTACCGCTCGCGCGGCTACGCTATCGCGGTCAGCCATTTCGGCCGCACGACGCTGGATTTCGCTTTCCTGGCCGCCCTGCAGCCCGCCATCGTCAAGCTCGACAAACGGCTGCTCGCCGCGCGCCGGCCGCTCGAACGGATCATCGCCGATATCCATGCCTTGGGCGCGCGCGTCCTGATCGAGGGCATCGACAGCGGCCGCCTGCGTCGCCATGCCGGCTTGCAGCACATCGACCTGCTGCAGGCGCACGCCCCGCTCACACGCCCGGCAGGAATCCGCGTCGCGGCCGACGCCGGGAACTGGGCGCGGCTCGACGCCGCCGCCTGAAATCCCGGCCACGGAAGCCAATCCCCCGCCGCCACGGCCTTCGCCGGGTTCCTTTTCCTATGGCGGCGCGCCGGTATCGACCTGAGCGTTGCCCGCCGCGAAGCCGCCAAGGCCGCATAAGGACATAAGAATTGCGTCGTTTGGCGCAAGCGTGGCGGCATCGACAATGCGCTCCATCACGGAGGAATTGTCGATGGGAAAAATCGAAAATATCGCGGTCGACCGCCAATACTGGGACGAACCCCTGGAAACCCAATCGCGCGCCGATTGGGATGCGCTCAAGCTCGATCTGCTGAAGAAGCACCTGCACCACGCTTACGCCAACTCGCCGTATTACCGGCGCAGTTTCGACGCGGCCGGCGTGCATCCGGATGACGTCAAGTCGCTCGCCGACATCCGCCGCTTTCCCTTCATCGACAAGCAGGTGCTGCGCCAACGCCAGCAAGCCGTGCCGCCCTTCGGCGACCTGCTTGCCGTGCCCGAGCGCGACATCGTCTATATCTCGGCCTCCAGCGGCTCGACCGGCGTGCCCACCGCCTCGCCGTTCACGGCCCGCGATTTTGCCGACTGGATGGATTACGAGGCCCGCCAGTTCTGGTCATCCGGCCTGCGCCCGGACGATCGCTACTGCCATTCGCTGAATTTCTCGCTGTTCGTCGGCGGGCCGTGCGTGCTCGGCGCCCAGAAGCTCGGCGCGCTGTCGATCCACGCCGGCACCGTGCCCTCGGAACGCCTGCTCGCGATTACCAAACAGTTCCAGGCCACCGCCATCTGGACAACGCCGTCCTACGCCTGGTATCTCGGCGAAACGGCGATCAAGGAAGGCATCGATCCGAAGAAAGACCTGGCGATCAGGCGCATCTTCGTCGCCGGCGAACCCGGCGGCTCGATCCCGGAAACCCGCCAGCGCATCGAGGCGCTGTGGGGCGCCAAGGTCTATGACTACTACGGCCTGTCCGACATCTTCGGCTCCTGCGCCGGCATGTGCGAGGAACAGCACGGCCTGCACTGGGCCGAGGACCACATCCTCGTTGAAGTGCTCGATCCGGAAACGCAGGAACCGGTCGCCGACGGCGAACGCGGCGAGCTGGTGCTGACGACGCTGAAGAAGTCGGCGCGGCCGATGATCCGCTTCCGCACCGGCGACATCGTCTCGTTCACCAGCGAGCCCTGCGCCTGCGGCCGTACTTCGCAGCGCATGCTGGGCACGCACGGACGACTCGACGACATGCTGATCATCAAGGGTGTGAACATCTTCCCCAGCGACATCGAGGCCATCGCCCGCAAGGACCGCGAGCTGACCGGCGAATACAAGCTGGTCGTCGAGCGCGAAAACCACCTCGACCGGCTGACCGTGGAAATCGAGCGCATTGCGACCGACAGCGGACGCGATGACGAACTCGCCGCGCGCTTTGCCGGCCACCTGAAATCGATCACCGGCGTCTCGGCAAACATCGTCGTCCTGCCGCCCGATAGCCTGCCCCGCGCCACGCACAAGGCGAAGCGGGTCGATGACCGGCGTAGCGGCGTGTGGAGTTGAAGATGGCTGAAATCCTGATCGTCCCCGGCCTACGCAACAGCGGCCCGACGCACTGGCAAAGCTGGTTCGAGGAACAGTTGCCGAACACCCGCCGCGTCGAACAAGCCAACTGGGAAAAAACCTGCCTCTCCGACTGGGCGGCCCGGGTTCGCGACGCCATCGACGCCGCCAGCGAGCCGGTGTGGATCGTCGCCCACAGCTTCGGCTGCCTGGCCAGCGTCACGGCGGCTTTCGTCCGCCAGGAAAAAATCCGTGGCGCCCTGCTCGTCGCGCCGGCCGATCCGGAGCGCTTCGGCGAAGCGGCAGCCCTGCTCGAAGAACGTCTGGCTTTTCCCAGCCTGGTCGTCGCCAGCAGCGACGATCCCTGGGTCAGGGAGCGAGTTGCCCGGCAATGGGCTGGCATCTGGGGCAGCGATTTCCTGAGCGTCGGTGCCGCCGGACATATCAACGTCGATTCCGGCCACGGTCCCTGGCCGCAAGGATTGCAGCTCTTTCAGCGACTACGCGCGGTCTTGTGACTCACCAAACCCGCGTTCAACCCGGATCGCCGTGTCGTGGTAGGCGGCGCCGCCTGCCGGCCAGCCCGGCGCGGCGCCGACCAGGGCATTGATGCCGATGCCTTCGATGAAGGCAGAATTCGGCCACTGGCTTTCGACAACCACGGTGTCCGGCTGCTGGCCGTCGACCAGGCGGACGTGCAGCAGCACGCTCGCTTGCGCGTTCGCCAGGCGTACCAGGTCGCCGTCGGCCAGGCCCAGGCGCTCGCCGGCGGCGCGCGCGAGCAGCGCCGTCGGCCGCCCTTCGCTGCGCTGCGAACCAGGCGTCTCGGTGAAAGTGCTGTTGAGGAAATGGCGGGCCGGCGCGGCGACCAGGCGGAACGGCAAGGCCGGCGTCGGCGCGTCAATCAGTTCGGCGTGATCGGGCAGCGCCGGCATCGCCGCATGGCCCTCGCCGAACGCCGACCAGTCCGGGGCAAAGCGGAAACGCCCGTCGGCGTGGCCGAAGCCATTGAGGAAATGGGCCTCGGCAAAGTCCGGCGCGCAATCGAGCCAGCCCGCCGCGGCCAGCGCCTCGGCGCTGCCCCGACCCGACGACTGCAGCAGCGTATCGACCATCTGCCAGGCGCTGGCGGCGAAAGCCGGATGGGCGATGCCAAGCCGGCCAGCCAGGGCGGCGATGAAGTCGTGGTTGGAACGGCAGTCGCCGAGCGGCGCCAGCCAGGCCCGCGACAGTTGCAGGTGGGTGTGGCCGGAAGCCTGGTAGAGGTCGTCGTGTTCGAGGAAGGTGGTTGCCGGCAGGAGCAGGTCGGCGTACTTCGCCGTCTCGGTCATGAACTGCTCATGCACGCAGGTGAACAGGTCGTCGCGCAACAGTCCGCGGCGGACCGCCAGGCTGTCCGGCGCGACCACCGCCGGGTTGGTGTTCTGAACCAACAGGGCGCCGACCGGCGGACCGCCGAGCAAGGCCTGCGCGTCGCCGGCGAGAATGGCGCCGATCTGCGCCATGTCGAGCCGACGCGCCGTCGGCTGGCAGGCGTCGAGGCCGTTCAGGGAGCGGGTATTCAGGCCGTAGAGTCCGCCGTTGCTGTACAGCGCGCCACCGCCCGGCCATTGCCAGGCGCCGCTGACCGCCGGCAGGCAACTGACCGCGTGCATCGCCGCGGCACCGTTGCGCTGCCGCGTGAAGCCGTAGCCGACGCGCAGGTAGCTGTGCTTGCAGCGGCCGTAGAGACGGGCGAAGTCGACGATCTGCGCCGCCGGCAGGCCGGTGATCGCCGCCGCCCAGGCTGGCGTGCGGGTCATCAGGTGGGCTTCGACGGCGGGCGAGAAATCGCTGTGGGCGGCCAGGTAGTCGCGGTCGGCCAGGCCCTCGGCGAGCAGCACCTGCATCACCGCGCAGGCCAGCGCGCCGTCGGTGCCCGGGCGCAGCGCCAGGTGCAGGTCGGCCTTGGCGGCGGTGGCGGTACGGTAGGGATCGACGACGACCAGCGGCACCTCGCGGTCGCGCCGCGCCTTCTGCACCCAATGCATGAAATTGACCTGGGTGTGCACCGGGTTGCCGCCCCAGACGACGATCAGTTCGGAATCGACCATTTCGCGGGCATCGACGCCGCGCTTGGCGCCGACGCCGGCCATCCAGCCGGCGTCGCTCAGGGCGACGCAGAAGGTTTCGCGTTGCCGCGACCAGCCGGCCAGGTGACCGAGCCGGCGCAGCGCGGCGCGCTGGACCAGGCCCATGGTCCCGGCGTAATGGTAGGGCCAGACGCTTTCCGGACCGTTGCGGTCGACGGCGCTACGCAGTCGTTCGGCCAGCCGGTCAAGCGCCTCGTCCCAGGAAATCGGCGCGAACCTGCCGTCGCCCTTGGCGCCGACGCGCAGCAAGGGTTCGCGCAGGCGTTCCGGGTGGTGCTGACGCTCGGCATAGCGTGCGACCTTGGCGCAGATGACGCCGTCGGTGTAGGGCTGGTCGCCGCCGCGCACCCGCCCGATCCGCCCGTCCTTGACCTCAACCTGGAGAGCGCAGACGCTGGGGCAATCGTGGGGGCAAACGGCTGGCTTGAACATGGCGGTAGTCGTGGGAAAGTGCGTTGGGGTACACCGCCGGATTTACTGCAGGTCTTCGTCCTTGAGTTCCGGCAGGTTCATGATCTCGATGCCCTCGTCGCGCAGGGCTTCGCATTCGTCGGCCGTGGCCTGGCCGCGGATCGAACGTTCCGGCGCTTCGTTGTAGTGGATCTTGCGGGCCTCGTCGGCGAAGGCATCGCCGACGTCTTCGCTGTTATCCATGATCGCCCGGACCAGTTGCCGATAGGCGGCGGCAACCTGTTCGCCGGCCGGCATCAGCGCTGTCGCGGTGCTCACCCGCCCATTGCCGGACGTCGGTGTCGGTTCGGGTTGGTGGCTGCCGCCGATCGCGACGGCCGACGGTACGCGCCTGACGTTGGCGCTGTCGCACTGCGGGCAGAGCACGATGCGCCTTTCCAGTTGAGCCTCGAAATCGTCGGCACTGCGGAACCAGCCTTCAAAACGGTGGTCGTTGTCACAACTCAGGTCGTAGATGATCATCACAGGCCTTGGTGCCCGGGACGGGACTCGAACCCGTACACCTTTCGGCGAGAGATTTTAAGTCTCTTGTGTCTACCGATTTCACCACCCGGGCGGGTTTTTCGATCGTATCGGCTAGCCCGATACGAAAAAGGGAAAGCGCATTGCGCTTTCCCTTGTTTCAGACTGGAGCGGCAGAAGAGTCTCGAACTCTCGACCTATACCTTGGCAAGGTATCGCTCTACCAACTGAGCTACTGCCGCGTGTTTCTGGAGGCGCGGGCCGGAGTCGAACCGACCTACACGGATTTGCAATCCGGTGCATAACCGCTTTGCTACCGCGCCCCGCCTTCAAGCTTTACTACATTCGTGGAAGCCTGGGCTTCCGCGAGGAATTTGGAGCGGCAGAAGAGTCTCGAACTCTCGACCTATACCTTGGCAAGGTATCGCTCTACCAACTGAGCTACTGCCGCGTCAAACAGAGCGCGCATTATAGACGCCCCAAGGGTCTTGTCAACACCCTGCGCTATTTTTCCGCACTGCGCCGGGCAATTTCCGGCCAGGCCATGCGCAGGTAATAGCCCATCGACCACAAGGTCAACAAGGCGGCGAGCCAGATCAGCCACTCGCCAGCCTGCATCGTGTTCATGCCGTACAGCGGTGCCTGGTACAGCAACAGCGGAATCGCCGCCATCTGCGCCGTGGTCTTGATCTTGCCCAGCATCGAGACGGCGACGCTCTTCGCCGCGCCGATCTTGGCCATCCATTCGCGCAATGCCGAAATGGTGATTTCGCGGCCGATGATGATTGAAGCAACGACGGCATCGGCCCGCCCGAGCTGGACCAGCACGATCAGCGCGGCGGCGACCATCAATTTATCGGCGACCGGATCGAGAAAGGCGCCGAAGGCCGAGGTCTGGTTCAGCTTGCGTGCCAGGTAGCCGTCAGCCCAGTCGGTCAGCGCTGCGGCAATGAAGATCAGCGTCGCGATCAGGTTGCGTTCCTGCCCGCTCGCCCAATCGGCCGGCAGGTAATAGATCGCGATCAGCAGCGGAATGGCGACGATGCGCAACCAGGTCAGCAGGATGGGAATGTTGAATGGCATAGGCCGTCAGTGTAAGGCGGAATGGATCTTTTCGGCCAGTTCGCGGCCGATGCCGGGAATCTCGGCGAGCTGGTCGATGCTCGCCTCGCGCACGCCGGCCAGGCCGCCGAAACGGGTGATCAGCGCTTTACGGCGGGCCGGTCCGACGCCGGGCAGGCTTTCCAGCGTGGATGTCTTGCGGCTCTTGGCGCGTTGGCCGCGATGGCCGGTGATGGCGAAGCGGTGCGCTTCGTCGCGCACCTCCTGAATCAGGTGCAGCGCCGGGTGGTCGGACGGCAGGTTGAGCGCTGGCCGGCCGTCGGCCTCCGGGAAGATCAGGCTTTCCAGGCCGGGCTTGCGCTCCTCGCCTTTGGCGACGCCGATCATGTTGAGATGGGTCAGGCCGAGGTCGGCGAGCGCCGCCCAGGCCGAGGCGACCTGGCCCTTGCCGCCGTCGATCAGGATCAGGTCGGGTGCCCTGCCCTCGCCGCTGGCCACGCCGTCGTAGCGCCGCGTCACCGCCTGGCGCATCGCCGCGTAGTCGTCGCCGGGCGTGATGTCGCGGATGTTGAAGCGGCGGTAATCGCGCTTGCTCATCTGGTTGCCGTCGTAGACCACGCAGGAAGCGACGGCGCTCTCGCCCATGGTGTGGCTGATGTCGAAGCACTCGATACGGGTGATCGGCTCGTTCAGTTGCAAGGCCTCCTGCAGTGCAGCCAGGCGCTGCTCCTGCTGCGCCGTCGTCTGGTTGCGCGCCAGGATCGCCAGGCGGGCGTTCTGCAGCGCCATATCGACCCAGGCTTTCTGCGTCAGCGTGCGCGCTTCGGCGAGGGGCACCGGGCGGCCGGCGAGTTCGGCCAGGCTGGCGGCGGTTTCCTCAAGCTCTTCGCTTTCGGGCAGCGGCGAGACCAGCAAGCGGCCGGGCGCCGGGTGCAATTCGTAATGCTGGCGCAGGAAGGCTGTCAGCGCGTCGGCGGCGGTCGAGTCGCCGGCATTGCTCGGGAACAGCGGCCGGTCGCCAAGATGGCGGCCGCCGCGCACCATCGCCAGGTTGACGCAGAGTTGCCCGGCTTCGCGCACGGCGACGACGATATCGACGTCCTCGCCCTTGCTGCTCGAGACGAACTGCTTTTCCTGGACCTGGTGCAGCGACTGGATCTGGTCGCGGTAGATCGCCGCCAGTTCGAAGGCGAGCTTCTCGGCAGCCTTCTCCATCGCCGTGTTGAGGCGCTTGATCACTTCCTGCTGCTTCCCGGCGAGGAACATTGCCGCGTACTGGACGTCGGCGGCGTAGTCGTCGGGCGCGATGTAGCCGACGCAGGGTCCGCTGCAGCGCTTGATCTGGTAAAGCAGGCAGGGCCGCGAGCGGTTGGCGAAGACGCTGTCCTCGCAGGTGCGCAGGCGGAACATCTTCTGCAGCAGGTGGATGCTGTCGCGCACCGCCCACGACGACGGATAAGGCCCGTAGTAGTCTGCTTTGCGGTCGGGGTTGCCGCGGTAGAAGCCGAGGCGCGGGAACTTGTCGCGCGTCAGCACGATGTAGGGGTAGGACTTGTCGTCGCGAAAAAGGATGTTGTAACGCGGCGCCAGCGACTTGATCAGGTTGTTTTCAAGGAGCAGCGCTTCGGCTTCGGTGCGCGTCGCCGTCGTCTCGACGTGGTCGATCTGGCTGACCATGTGGGCGATACGCGGGCTCGACAGGTTGTCGCGGAAGTAGGAGGCGACCCGTTTCTTCAGGTTCTTGGCCTTGCCGACGTAAAGCACGGCGCCGTCGGCGCCGATCATGCGGTAAACACCGGGGAGTTCGGTCAGCGATGCGAGGAAGGATTTTGAATCAAAAGCCACGGTCGACCGTCGGAATGGGCGAAAAACGGGGAAGAAGGCACGGGCCGCGATGTTAACATGCCGCCCATGCAGCCACATTGGGACATTTTCTGCCGCGTCGTCGACAACTACGGCGACATTGGCGTCTGCTGGCGACTCGCCCGCCAACTGGCGGCCGAGCATGGCAAACGTGTGCGCCTGTGGGTGGACGATCTGGCCAGCCTGCAGCCGCTCTGCCCGGCCTGCGATCCGGCGTTGCCAGCGCAGGCGCTGGCCGGCGTCGAAGTGCGCCACTGGGTGGACGACGCCACGGTCGACTGGCTTGCCGAGGCAAAAACCGCCGACGTCGTCGTTGAAGCTTTTGCCTGCGAGCTACCGCCCGGGTACGTTGCCGGCATGGCGCAGCGGCCGGCGCGCCCGGTGTGGCTCAACCTCGAATACCTGAGCGCCGAGTCCTGGGTCGAATCCTGCCACGGCATGGCATCGCCGCACCCCTCGCTGCCGCTGACCAAGCATTTCGTTTTTCCCGGTTTTTCGCCGTCGACCGCCGGCTTGCCGCGCGAAGCCCGGCTACCGGCGGCGCCACTCGCCGCGCTGCCGGCGACGCCGGAAATCAGCCTGTTCTGCTACGCGACGGCGCCGGTCGCCAGCCTGCTTGAGGCTTTTGCCGCCTCACCCCGGCCGCTGCGCTGCCTGGTGCCGCCCGGCCAGCCGCTGGCTGCGGTGCGCGCCTGCCTGGGTGGCGACGGACCGTGGCAGCTCGGCCTGGCGCGCATCGAGCCAATCCCCTTTCTTGCCCAGGACGACTACGACGCGCTGCTGCGCCACTGCGCGATCAACTTCGTGCGCGGTGAGGATTCCTTCGTCCGTGCCCAGTGGGCCGGCCGGCCTTTCGTCTGGCAGATCTACCGGCAGGACGACGACGCCCACCTGGGCAAGCTGGACGCCTTCCTCGACCGCTACTGCGCCGATCTCGCCGAGCCGGCGGCTCGCGCGCTGCGCCAGCTATTCCTGGCCTGGAACACAGGGGCCGATTGCACCGCCGCCTGGGCCGATTTTCTCGGCCATTACGACGCAATCGCCCACCACGCCGCGGGCTGGAACGCGGCCTTGCGCATGCAGCCCGATCTGGCGACGAATCTCGTCAAATTCTGCGCCGCGCAGGTATAATCTCGCGTTTTATTTTTCCGCTTTGGGATATCCCACATGAAGACCGCTCAGGAACTCCGCTCTGGCAACGTGATCATGGTCGGCAGCGACCCGCTCGTCGTCCAGAAGACCGAATACAACAAGTCCGGCCGCAACGCCGCCGTCGTCAAGATGAAGCTGAAGAACCTGCTTTCCGGCAACCCGTCGGAAGCGGTCTACAAGGCCGACGACAAGTTCGAGGTCGTTGTCCTCGACAAGAAGGAAGTCACCTACTCCTACTTCGCCGACCCGATGTACGTCTTCATGGACGCCGAGTACAACCAGTACGAAGTTGAAGCCGAGAACATGGTCGACGCGCTCAAGTACCTTGATGACGGCATGCCCTGCGAAGTCGTCTTCTACGACGGCAAGGCGATCTCGGTCGAACTGCCGACCATGCTCGTGCGCGAAGTCGAATACACCGAGCCGGCCGTCAAGGGCGACACCTCGGGCAAGGTCATGAAGCCGGCCCGCATCAAGCCAACCGGTTTCGAACTGCCGGTGCCGGCCTTCGTCGAAATCGGCGACAAGATCGAAATCGATACGCGCACCGACGAATACCGCAGCCGTACCAAGTAATTCCGGAAACTGCCGGATCTTTCAAGGGCAGCTTCGGCTGCCCTTGGCTTTTCCGGGCTGTCGCCAAAGCGACACGCTTTTCTGCCAGAATTCCCGTTCAACCAACCCGAACCGCGGACCCACCATGAGCTATAAAGTCTTTGTCGACGGCCAGGAAGGCACCACCGGCCTGCAGATCAACGAATACCTCGCGCAGCGCGCCGATATCGAAATCCTCAAGATCGACGCCGACAAGCGCAAGGATCTCGCCGAGCGCAAGCGCCTGATCAACGCCTCCGACATCACCTTCCTCTGCCTGCCCGACGCGGCGGCCAAGGAATCGGTCAGCCTGGTGGACAACCCGAACACCTGCATCATCGACGCCTCGACCGCGCACCGCGTCAATCCGGACTGGGTCTTCGGCCTGCCCGAACTGTGCCCGGAACAGCGCGCCAGGATCCGCGCCAGCAAGCGCATCGCCAACCCCGGCTGTCACGCCACCGCCTTCATCCTGGCGCTGCGCCCGCTGGTCGCCGCCGGCCTGCTGCCGGCCGCCACCCAGATCGCCGCCAATTCCATCACCGGTTACTCGGGCGGCGGCAAGTCGATGATCGCCGACTACGAGGCCGCTGCCGCCAGCACGACGCAATTGAAGGCACCGCGCCCCTACGCGCTCGCCCTGGCGCACAAGCACCTGCCGGAAATGCAGGCCTACACTGGCCTGAGCGTGGCCCCGATCTTCCAGCCCATCGTCGGACCGTTCTACAAGGGCCTGGCCGTCACCGCCTACCTGCACCCGGCGCAATTCACCCGCGCCGCGACGCCGGCCGACGTCCAGAAGATCATCGCCGACTACTACGCCGGCGAGCGCTTCATCAATGTCCTGCCGGTCGATCTCGACGCCACCACCGACGGCGGTTTCTTCAATGTCGAAGCCAACAACGGCAGCAACCGCGTCGACATCGCCGTCTTCGGCAACACCGAACGCATGCTGGTCATCGCCCGTCTCGACAACCTGGGCAAGGGCGCCTCCGGCGCCGCCGTGCAGGCGATGAACGTGCATCTGGGCGTCGAGGAAAGCGCTGGCCTGCTTTGATCGTCCTCAGCAAAGTCACTCTGCGTCGCGGCACGAAAGTGCTGCTCGACAAGACCACGGTCACCATCAATCCGGGCGAGAAGGTCGGCCTGGTCGGGCGTAACGGCGCCGGCAAGTCGACCTTGTTCGCGCTCCTCAGCGGCAAGCTGCACGAGGATGGCGGCGATTTCTCGATGCCCAGCCAGTGGCGCATGGGCCAGGTCGCGCAGGAGATGCCGGAAACCGACCAGTCGGCGACCGATTTCGTCATCGACGGCGACACGCCGCTGCTCGCCGCCCGTAACGAGGTCGCCGCCGCCGAGGCGAGCGACGACGGCATGCGTATGGCCGAGGCCTACATGGCGCTGCACGACGCTGGCGAGCACGATGCCGAGGCGCGCGCCCAGGCGCTGATCCTCGGCCTCGGCTTCAAGGTCTCCGAGCTTTACCAGCCGGTCAACAGCTTCTCCGGCGGCTGGCGCATGCGCCTGCAACTGGCGCGCGCGCTGATGTGCCCATCCGACATCCTGCTGCTCGACGAACCGACCAACCACCTCGACCTCGACGCCATGGTCTGGCTCGAAGCCTGGCTCAAGCGCTATCAGGGCACGCTGGTGATGATCAGCCACGACCGCGAGTTCCTCGACGCGATCACCCAGGTCACGCTGCACATCGACAACGCCAAGCTCGTCCGCTACGGCGGCAACTACAGCAAGTTCGAGGACATGCGCGCCGAGCAGATGGCGCTGCAGCAGGCGACGATGGCTCGCCAGGCGGACAAGATCGCCCACCTGCAATCGTTCATCAACCGCTTCAAGGCCAAGGCGAGCAAGGCCAAGCAGGCGCAGAGCCGGGTCAAGGCGCTGGAGCGCATGGAAAAGATTGCGCCGGTGCTGGCCGACGCCGACTTCAGCTTCGAATTCCAGGAACCGCAGAACCTGCCCAACCCGATGCTGTCGATGGTCGATGTCGCCATCGGCTACCCGCCGCCCGCCGATGCGCCGGCCGGCACGCCGCCGACGACCATCGTGCGCGGCATCAACCGTTCGGTGATGGCCGGCCAGCGCATCGGCATCCTCGGCGCCAACGGCCAGGGCAAGTCCACGCTGGTCAAGACCATCGCCCGCGACCTCGGCGCGATCAGCGGCCAGGTCACCGAAGGCAAGGGGCTGAACATCGGCTACTTCGCGCAGCAGGAACTCGACGTGCTGCGCCCACAGGACACGCCGCTCGAACACATGATCCGGCTGGCCAAGGAAGCAATCGCCGCCGGGCGCAGCAACGTCCCCGGCCGCGAGCAGGAGTTGCGCAATTTCCTCGGCAACTTCAACTTCGGCGGCGACATGGTCAAGCAGGCGGTCGGCACCATGAGCGGCGGCGAGAAGGCGCGCCTGGTGCTGTGCATGCTGGTCTGGCAGCGGCCCAACCTGCTGCTCCTCGACGAACCGACCAACCACCTCGACCTCTACACGCGCGAGGCGCTTTCCGTCGCGCTCAACGAGTTCGAAGGCACGGTGATGCTGGTCAGCCACGACCGCGCCATGCTGCGCTCGGTCTGCGACGAATTCTGGCTGGTCTCGCGCGGCGGCGTCGGTCCCTTCGACGGCGACCTCGACGACTACCAGCGCTACCTGCTCGACGAAGCCAAGCGCGCCCGCGAGGAAGCTTCGGCACTGCTCAAGGCGGCCTGAGGGCGGCGATGGCGACGACAGCGTTCACCGCCCTCGCCTGCCCGCTCGACGGCGCGCCGCTGGCGAGCGTCGATGGCGGCTGGACCTGCCCGGCCGGCCACCGCTACGACCAGGCCGCGCAAGGCTACGTCAATCTGCTGCCGGTCCAGCACAAGCGTTCGCGCGATCCCGGCGACAGCAAGGAAATGGTCGCCGCCCGCCGTCGCTTCCTCGAAGCCGGCCATTACCGGCCGATCGCCGAACTGGCAGCGCGCGCCGCCTTGGCCGACCTGCCGGCCGACGCCGCCTGCCTCGACGCCGGTTGCGGCGAAGGCTACTACCTGCGCCAGCTTGCCACGGCAGCCGAAGCCGCCGGAAAAACCCCGGCGCTGCTCGGCCTCGATATCTCGAAATGGGCCGTCCAGGCGGCGGCCAAAGCACAGCGCGGCACCGCAACCTGGGTGGTGGGCAGTAACGCCAATCTGCCGGTACTGCCGGCGACGCTCGACCGCGTGCTCTGCCTGTTCGGTTTCCCGGTCTACCCGGAATTCGCCCGCGTGCTCAAGCCGGGCGGCCAGCTGATCATGATCGACGCCGGCCCCGACCATCTGCGCGAACTGCGCGAGATCATCTACCCGACGCTGAAAACCCCGGCGCCGCCGAACGATCAGGCACCACCGGGATTTGCCTTGGAGCAGCGCGAAGCGCTGTCCTGCCGCATCGAACTCGCCAGCCAGGAACAAATCGCCGACCTGCTGGTGATGACCCCGCACTTCTACCGCGCCAGCCCGGCCGGCCGGGAAAAGGCGGCGCAACTCAGCCGGCTGGAACTGACTGTCGACGTGCGGCTGCAGATTTTCGGCACCTGACCGACGCGTGGCTAGAAAGTCCAGCGCACAACGGCCGACGCCGCATGAGACAGGTAAGCGCGACGCGACTCGGCGTCATAACGCAGCTTGATTTCCACCCCGCTCTTGTGCCGATGCACCAGCGACAGACCGCCACTGGCCTGCCAGGGACTGCGATCGATGCCATGCGTCGCGAACGACGCTTCGGGCGCGGCCGCATACGCCGCCCGAACGGGCGCGTTCCCGTTGATTGCATCGTAAGCGACACCGACGTTGACGCTGAGCGCGGTCGAGGCATTCAGACGGTAGTTCATCCGCCCGTTCAGTCCCAGCATCAGTTCCTCCGAAACACGCCCGGCGACGTCGAGCAACAGCGGCGACAGCGTGGCCGGCCCCTTTTCCCGGTAGGCGCCATCCCTGACCCAGCGGTAATCGGCCCGGATCGACGGCAGGAAGCTCGTTTTTTCGTCGAGCTGGAATCTTCTTTCCCAACCTATCCCGGCGCTGGCCGTCAGGCTGTGATACTTGGCAAGCGCCGTGCCCGAGGCGAATGGAATGTGACGCCGACCCTCGGTGGCATTTCGCCCGAATCCTGCCTGAAAGCTCAGTTCGCTATCGGCATCGAGGGCATGACTGCCATAGCCGAGCAACTGATAGCCGAGCATCTCCGCGCGGTGGGAAGCGCCCAACGTTCCGCCTTGCACGCGGCTGCTGGCGTAGGCAAAAGCGAGGCCAAGACGGCTGGCAGCGGAAACCGCTGCCTCGGTGCCGAGCACCATGCCGCCAGTACTGAGGTCATAGCTGGGAACATCCCCGCGATCCTTCTGCTCGGCCCGGGTGCCGAACGGCCGCAGCCACATTTCCCGGTCGCCATCGACCGACGAATTTTCCGGCAAGCCAGCGGGATCATCTCGACGCGTCTGGACAATGCTGCCGACGTAGCCCATTACCGACTGGGCGACACGGCTGGTTTCGCCGCTCAGCAGCGGCAGCGTCTGGCTGATGGCCTGCGCAAGCAGGCTTTCCTGCCCATCGGTGAAGCCCCCGAACATTCCCCCAAGCCGGCTCGCCGGATTGCCGGCAAGTTCATCATCGATGACCCTGGCCGCCGACCTCGCCGAGCGCTTGCCGGCATTGCTCACCATTTCCTGCAGATTTACGGAAGCATCGTGCCGCACCAGCAGGTCGACGGTATTGCCGTCCTGGCTGGCGGAAAAGTTGAACAGCAGGGAATTGTCGGTGACGCTGAAACTACCATTGCCGATCAGCGTTCCCGCCCGGATGACGTCCTCCAGCCTGCCCGCCGTGTTGTAACCGGGGCCCAGTACCTGTACGACGATTCTGGCGTCGTCCGGCAACGCCGCGCTCCCGACGACATCCAGCTGGCCAAAAGCGCTAGCGCTTGCGACCCCGGTATGAAACCTGGCCGTGGGGCCCATCGTCAAATTGCCACCCACCGTAAGCTCGCCCACCGGGTCGCCGGGCGCCAGCACGCCGTTCACCGTCACGGCCCCCGACAAGTTGCCCGTGCCGCGCAGCGTGCCGGCTGTACCCACGGTGACCGGGCTGAGCAGGCTGCCATTGACCACCAGCGTGCCGCCGTCGACGACGGTATTGCCGGTATAGCTGGACATTCCGGTCAGCGCCAGGGTGCCGCCGCCGAGCTTGATCAGCCCGCCATTCAGTCCGGGACGGTAGCCGATGTCGTTGCTGAAGATCGAGGTGTAGCCCGCCGGGAGATTCGCCGCGAAGTCCTCTTCGAACAAGCCGGGTCCGCGAATCGCCTTGCCCACATCAAGCAGGCCGCGTCCCCATTCGACATCCGGGTTGGCCGCTCGGTTGGCGGTGGTGAGGACGGTCACCGCAAGATTCTTGTTGCTCATCCAAGGAAACTGCTCGGCGACCAGCGCCACCGCGCCGGATACGATGGGCGCGGCGGCGGACGTCCCCGTGGCGTGAAAATAACCCTCCTGCGCCGTGCTGTCGGCGCCGAGAATGCCGGTGCTGGATAGCGGCAGGCCGGGAACGTCGTCGCCTCCCGGGGCGGCCAGGCAGTATTCCTTGCTGACACCACAGCGGTTCGAATACCCAGCCAGGGCCGTCCCCCCATTGTTGGTCGCCGCAACGACGATGAAGCCGCCTCGGGCGGCGATCGCCGAGTCATACGCGGGCACGATGGCGGGGGTTCCGGGGTTGGCAGCGGCTTCGTTACCCGTAGTGAAAACGAGGACGCTGCCCCGGGCCAGTGCGCTGTCGATGGCCGAAATAACGATCGGGTAATCGCGCAACAGACTCTGGTAATTGAGCGCCGGGTCGATCGTGCCCGAGGCGAACTCCCAGCTATTGTTGATGACCTTGGTCGACAAACCACTGACGTAGTCGAGCGACGATGCGATGTAGATAACGTTGAACTGATCGTCGGCAACGAAATTCAACGCGCCGATGACCAGTCCCGCCCGGTAGGCAACGCCTTGCATGTTGTTGGCGCGGTTGGCACCGTCGAGGCGGGCGGCAAGCACGCTGGCGACCAGGGTACCGTGGTTGTAGTAGTCCTCAAGGAAGCTCGAAAAATCGCTGTTGCCGGCACGGTTGGTGTACGAGTTGTAGCCAGCCAGGATGGCATTGGCGAACTCGACGTGACCGGGATTGATGCCGCTATCGACCACCCCGACCCGCACCCCGGCGCCGCTCAAGCCAGCGTCGTAGGCCGGGAGGAGATTGACCGCCGACAAGGCGGGCTGGTTGTAGAACTCGGGGCCGGGGACAAACTGGGCCGCTGCGGGTGCTGCAAGAACCGATAGCGCGAGAACAACCGGCAGGCTTTTCAATTTGGGGATTCCGAGATTTCTCAACGGGGGGCATTGTCCCCGACTTCCGCAGCCAATTCCAGAGTCATTGGATTGTGCATGCCGCGCCTGCCAAGTGCTTCGACATGCCGTAAGATGCTGTGGTCACCGTTCCCGAAGACGCCCATGCCGAGCTACGAATACCTGCTGACCTCGCTGATCGTCGTGCTGATTCCCGGCACCGGCGTCATCTTCACGATTTCCGCGGCGCTGGTTCACGGCCGGCGAGCCGCGCTCTATGCGGCGCTCGGCTGTACCGCCGGCATCCTGCCGCACCTGCTGGCGACGGTGCTCGGGCTGGCCGCGTTGCTGCACGCCAGCGCCCTCGCCTTCCAGTTGCTGAAGTTCGCCGGCGTCGCCTACCTGTTCTATATCGCCGTCGCCACCTGGCGCGATCGCGACAGCTTCGCGGTCAACAGCGACCACCGCCGACAGACGGCCGGCCAGTGGGTCATCAAGGCCTTCCTGCTCAACATCCTGAATCCCAAGCTGAGCATTTTCTTCCTCGCCTTCCTGCCGCAGTTCGTCGATCCCGCCCAGGGTTCGCCCTTGTTGCAACTGGCGCAGCTCAGCGCCGTCTTCATGTTGATGACCTTCGTCGTTTTCGTTGTCTACGGGCTGCTGGCGCACGCCTTCCGGCGCACGGTCATCGAGGCACCGCGCGTCCAGTCCTGGTTACGGCGCGGCTTTGCCGGCGTTTTTGCCGGCCTCGGCGTCCATCTGGCCCAGGCGGAGCGCTGATGACGATGAAGACCCTCGGCCTGATCGGCGGCATGAGCTGGGAATCGACGCTGCCCTATTACCGCCTGATCAACGAACAGGTCCGCGCCCGCCTGGGCGGCCTGCATTCGGCGAAGCTGGTGCTCTACAGCGTCGACTTCGCCGAGATCGAGCAGTTGCAGCAGTCCGGCGAATGGGTCACGGCCGGCGCCCGCCTGGCCGACGCCGCCCGCGCCCTGGCGGCGGCCGGCGCCGAAGCGCTGGTGTTGTGCACCAACACCATGCACAAGGTAGCGCCAGCCATTGCGGCGGCGGTAAACCTGCCGCTGCTGCACATCGCCGACCCGACGGCGGCGGCGATCCGGGCTGCCGGGCTGACGCGGGTCGGCTTGCTTGGCACGCGCTTCACGATGGAACAGGATTTCTACGTCGAGCGCCTGCGCGCGCACGGGCTGGAGGTGCTGCTGCCCAATGCCGAGCAGCGCGAGATCGTGCATAGTGTGATCTACGACGAGTTGTGCCTTGGCCGCAGCGAACCGACGTCGCGCGCTGCTTACCGCGCCATCATCGCCGACCTGGCCTGCCGCGGCGCCGAAGCGGTGATACTTGGCTGCACGGAAATTTCGCTGCTGATCGGCCCGGACGACTCGCCGCTGCCCTTGTTCGACACCACGCGGCTGCATGCGCAGGCGGCGGTGGATTTCGCGCTGGCCGACTGAAACCAGCCTCAGCAGCGGGCCAGCAGCAACGAGCCCTTTTCCCGTGGATCAAGGTCGATGCGTTCGACGCTGGCAAAGCCCGCTTCGGCCAGCCAGTCGCGATAGTCGGCTTCGCGGTGGATCTGCGTCCCGGTCTCGTAGAGCAACGTCAGTTTGAAGGCGGCGTGGTAGGCGCCGGGCGGCTGGTCGTCGAGGTATTCGTGGATCACCAGCAGGCCGCCGGGCTTCAGGCTATCGCGGATGCGCCGGATGACGCGGCGGTTGTCGTCGGCGCTCTGGTTGTGCGCGACCGAGAGGTAGAAGACGAGGTCGAAGCCCTGCCCCCAGTCGAACTCGAGGACATCACCCGGGGTCAACGCGATGCGCTCGGCCAGGCCGTGGGCGGCGATGGTCGCCGGCGTTTCGCTCAGCGCGCTGGGCAGGTCGACGATCTGCGCGCTGAGTTGCGGATAGCGCTCGCAGAAGCGGATCGAATGCAAGCCGTGCGAGCCGCCGAGGTCGAGCAGGCGGCGCTGGTCGTCGCCTACCGGCACACGCGCCAGCAAGTCGGGGCCGAGGTCGCGGGCGAAGGCGCCCATGTAGGCGGAAAACCGCTCGCCGAGCTGCGGCCGCGCCTGCATCGCCTGCCACAGCGTGGTCTGCGGCCCGCCGCGGCGCACCGCACCGGCCAGCTCGCCCAGCATCGGCCAGGCTTCGGCGGTCCACAGCAGGCCCGGCGTGTAATCGACAGTGCCGCGTGAGGTGAACCAGCGCTGGGTCGACGCCGTGTTGGCGTAGGCTTCGTCCTGGCGTTCGAGATAGCCGATGGCGACGAGGAAATCGGCCAGCGTCGCGATGCCGCGCGCCGACGCCTGCAGCCGCCCGGCCAATTCGCTGGCGGCCAGCGGCCCGGCGGCGAGCGCTTCGAACAGGCCGAGCTGGCCGGCCGAGACGATGGCCGCCGATTTCATCATCGGCATATAGACGTCGAGCATCGCCAGCTCGGCGTCGCCGGTCGGGCGACAGATATCGGGCTTGGCCGGCGACGGCATCAGAGCCCTGCCTCGATTGCCACGCGCAGCGCCGCGTCGTCGGGCGCGGTATCGGGCGAGAAGCGGCCGACGACGCGACCGTCGCGGTCAACCAGGAATTTCTCGAAATTCCACAGCACGTCGCTGTCATTGGCCGGCAGCATGTTGTAGCCAGCGAGCTTGGCGCGGAAATCGCTGCCAGCCGGGAAGACGGTCGCCGGTGCCGCCGCGATCAGCGCCGCGTAGAGCGGATGGCGCGGCGCGCTGTTGATCTGCAACTTGGCGAACAGCGGAAAGCTGACGCCGTAATTGCTGCTGCAGAAGGCGCCGATCTCCTCGGGCGTGCCCGGTTCCTGGCCGGCGAAATCGTTGCACGGGAAGCCGAGCACCTGGAAGCCGCGCGCCGCCAGTTCCCGGTGCAGCTTTTCCAGGCCTTCGTACTGGGGCGTCAGGCCGCAGCGCGAGGCGACGTTGACCACCAGCAGAACCTCGCCGGCGTGGTCGCGCAGGCTGGCCGGGCGGCCGTCGAGCGTGTTTAGCGGAATGTCGTAGAGGCTGTCGTTCATCGTTATCTCCTGGGTTGGCGGACGCCGCTTGGAGTCCGCGAATGGCCGGTACGTTCCCGGCGCGTCGCCGCGCTACACTGACGGGCATGAAGATTCCCGCGATTCCGCCCGACGAGATTGAATTTACTGCCATCCGCGCCCAGGGCGCCGGCGGGCAGAACGTCAACAAGGTGTCGAGCGCCGCCCACCTGCGCTTCGACATCGCCGCCTCGTCGCTGCCGGAAGCCGTCCGTGCCCGCCTGCTGGCGCTCGACGACCGGCGCATCAGCAAGGACGGCGTACTGGTGATCAAGGCGCAGGAGTTCCGCAGCCTCGAGAAAAACCGCGCCGAGGCGCTGCGCCGGCTGGAAATGCTGGTCGCCGCGGCCTGTGCCGAGGTCAAGGTGCGCCGTGCGACCCAACCGAGCCGTGGCACTGTCCGCCGCCGCCAGGAAGCCAAGCGCCGGCATTCGGCGCTGAAGGCGGCGCGCCGCGGGGGCGACGATTGACTCAGGCAAGCCGGGCCAGCGCCTGCAGCGCTTCGCGATAGAGATGCGGGGCGGGATAGCGCCGGGTATCCGCCGGCAGCAACCGGGCGACGCGCTCGCCGCGCCGCGCATCGATTTCCGGTTGCCAGCCATCCAGTACCTGAGCGACGGCGTCCGGCGCGTTGCAGACAAGCAGCATGTCGCAGCCGGCGGCCCAGGCGGTCTGCACGCGAGCCAGCATGTCGCCGACGACGCTGGCGCCAGCCATCGACAGATCGTCAGTAAAAACGACGCCGTCAAACTTAAAGTCGTTTCTCAAATAAGTTATCCATTTATTTGAAAATACGGCGGTATTACAGTCGACGCACTCGTAGATAACATGCGCCGCCATCACCGCATCGAGTGCCAGTTCGCGGTAGGGACGCAGGTCATCGGCCATCGCCGCGAGCGGCCGGTCGTCGATCGGCAGTTCGACATGCGAGTCGGGAATGACGTAGCCGTGGCCGGGGAAATGCTTGCCGCAAGTGCCCATGCCACCGGCTTTCAGCCCCTCGCCGAGGGCGCCGGCGAGCGCAACGACGACCGCCGGATCACGGTGGAAGGCACGGTCGCCGATGACGCGCGACGGACCGTAGTCGAGGTCAAGCACCGGCGTGAACGAGTAATCGACGCCACAGGCGCGCAGTTCGGCGGCGAGGACGAAACCGGCGGCACGGGCAGCGGCCAGCGCGGCGACCGGATCGCTGTCGTGCAACTGGCCGAGGGCGCGCATCGGCGGCAGCCGGGTGAAGCCCTCGCGGAAGCGCTGCACCCTGCCCCCCTCGTGATCGACGGCGATCAGCAGGCGCGGCTCGCGCAGCGCGTGGATTTCGTCGCACAGCGCCGTCAGTTGGGCGCGGTCGCGGTAGTTGCGCGTGAACAGGATGATGCCGCCGACCAGCGGATGGCACAGGCGTTCGCGGTCGAGGTCGGTGAGTTCGGTGCCGGCGATGTCGATCATCAGCGGACCGGGCAGTCTGGTGCTCATGCTTGCTCCAGCAAAACGTAGGCGACGGCGTATTCGGCTTCGTCGCTGATCGAGAGGTGCGCGATCAGGCGGCGGCTTTCGACGATTTCCGCCAGTTGACCGTGAAAGTTGAATACCGGCTTGCCCAGTTCGTCGTGGCCGACGGCAATCGCCGGCAGCAGCACCGGCGGCCGCACGCCGCTGCCGAAGGCCTTGGCGAAGGCTTCCTTGGCGGCAAAGCGCTTGGCCAGGAAGCGGCCCTTGTCGGCGGCGCGTGCGAAATCGTCCAGCTCGTCCGGCGCCAGCAGCTTGTCCAGCGCCTTGTCGCCGTGCCGTTCCCACATGCCGCGCAGCCGGGCGACGGCGACGATGTCGGTGCCGATGCCGAAGATCATTCGGCTTCCGGACGCTCGGCGGCGGCTACCATCAGCGCCTTCATCTCGCGCACCGCCTCGCGCAGGCCGACAAAGACGGCGCGGCTGACGATGGCGTGGCCGATGTGCAGCTCGCGGATGCCGGCCAGCCGGGCGACCGGCTGGATGTTGTAGTAGTTGAGCGCATGGCCGGCGTTGAAGCGCATGCCGAGCTGGCGGATGGCACGGCCGGCGACGCGGATTTTCTGTAGTTCAGCGAGCACCGCCGGCGCCTCGGCATCGCGGCCTTTCTCGTAGAAGGCGTGGGCGTAGGGGCCGGTGTGGATCTCGCAGACGCTGGCGCCGATCCGCGCCGCCGCCTCGATCTGCGGGATTTCGGCGTCGATGAAGACGCTGGTGGTGATGCCGGCGTCGCGCAGGCGGGCGATCACGTCCTTGAGCCGGGCTTCCTGGCCGACGATGTCGAGGCCGCCCTCGGTGGTCACCTCGTGCCGCCCTTCCGGCACCAGCATGGCCATTTCCGGCCGGGTCGCGCAGGCGATGCCGACCATCTCGTCGGTCGCCGCCATTTCCAGGTTGAGCTTGATCTGCGTCGTTTCCTTGAGCCGGCGGACATCAGAGTCCTGAATGTGCCGGCGATCCTCGCGCAGATGCACGGTGATGCCGTCGGCGCCGCCCAGATGCGCCTCGACGGCGCCCCAGACGGGATCGGGTTCGTAGGTGCGCCGGGCCTGGCGGACGGTGGCGATGTGGTCGATGTTGACGCCGAGTTCGATCATGGTTCCTGCAACTCTCTGATGAATGCCGCTCACGACGGGCAGCCTGTGGATTGACGTTTACTGCTGAGATTTCGGGGGTCAAACTGCGGCAAGCCGATCCACCGTATCCGGAAATTTTTCCACCAGGCGAATCAGTAATGTCGCCTGGGCATTTGGCTTGGCTCTGCCCTGCTCCCAGTTTTCCAGCGTCCTCGGATTCGTACGCAGGTAGCGAGCGAATACCGGACGCGACAGATGCAGCCGTTCGCGCAAACTGACCAGTTCCTCAGCAGTCAGCGCCGGCAACGGCTGAACTTCGACCTTATGCGTACGCAAGGTCTGCTTGCCGGCACGCTCGCTCGCCAGCGCATCAAACCCCTCGGCAATTTCCGCAAACAGATTCCGCTTGGTCATCTTCGTGCCTCCAATTCGGCTTTCAACATCTGCTTGAGCACCTTCTTCTCGTCGGCACTCAAATCACTCGATTCGTCCTTGTCGTACAGGGTGAACAGCCAGAACTGCCGGCCCCCAGCCCACCAGTAGTAGATCACCCGCAAGCCGCCGCGCTTGCCTTTGCCGCGACGAGGGTCGCCATGGCGCAACTTGCGCAGACCGCCAGTCCCTTCGATCACATCGCCAGCCTCCGGGTTCGTCAGCATGAATTGCTGCAAACCACGAAAGCCTTCGTCATCGAGATAGTCGGCTCTGTACCTCGAAAATGCGGGGAGTTCAACGAACAAGGCTTTCATGAAATATACGCAAGTTACGTTTATATAGCAAGTTCGAGACGGACTACAGTTCCTGCAACTCCTTGAAAATCTTGCGGGTTTCCAGTTCCTGGCCGCCCAGGTAATAGCTCAGCAGCGTGCGCATCAGCGTCTTGGCCTCGCCGCGCGAACGCGGGTTGGAGAAATCGCCGGCGCCGAGATCGAGCAGACTGCTGCCGCGCACCACCTGGGCGTCGGCTTCGGCGTGCGCCAGGCGCACCGGCCCCTGCTCCATCCGGTAAGTGTAGAACGCCTCGGCGACAATCGGCTCGCCGGCGGCGTCATGCTCGAGCATCAGGCCGTAGCCGAGCTCCTGCAGCAACGCTTTCTCGAAGCTGCGCAGGTCGCCCTCGCGGGTTGCCACGTCGTTGTGCGCGGCGAGCCGCTGCAGGGTTTCGGCGTAGCGGGCAAACAGCGCCTGGTGGGCGTCCTCGCGCGGCAGCAGGTGCATCAGCAGTTCGTTCAGGTAGTAACCGCAGAACAGCGCCTCGCCGCCGAGCAGCGGCTGGCCGCCGACCCATTCGGCCTTCATCAGCGTCAGCACCTCGCCCTTGCCGGCCCAGCCGATTTCCAGCGGCTGGAAGCCCATCAGCAGGCCGCGGATCGCCGCCCGCGGCCGGCGGGCGCCGCGCGCCAAAAGCGCCATGCGGCCGAAATCGCGGCTGAAGACCTCGACGATCAGGCTGGTCTCGCGAAACGGCATGCTGTGCAGCACGTAGGCGGGCTGGCCGTCGACCTTGCTGCGCAGACTCATGGCGAAACAGGCTTACTCGTAGCCGAGGCTCTTGAGCAGGCGTTCGTCGTCGTTCCAGCCCGACTTCACCTTGACCCAGACTTCGAGATAGACCTTGCCGTCGAACAGCCGCTCCATGTCCTGGCGCGCCTCGCTGGCGATGCGCTTCAGGGATTCGCCGCCCTTGCCGATGACGATCGCCTTGTGATTCTCGCGGTCGACGACGATGGCTGCGTAAATCCGGCGCAGGTTGCCCTCGACTTCGAATTTCTCGATCTCGACAGCAGTGGCGTAAGGCAGTTCGTCGCCGAGCAGGCGGAAGACCTTCTCGCGGATGTATTCGGCGGCGAGGAAACGCTCCGACTTGTCGGTCAGGTCGTCTTCCGGGAACATCAGGCCTTCGTTCGGCAGGTGCTTGCGCGCCTCCTTGAGCAGGTCCTGCGTCTGCCGGCCCTTGGCGGCGCTGACCGGGACCACGGCGGTGTAGTCGAAATCGGCCGAAACCTCGGCGAGGAAAGGCAGCAGCGCTTCCTTGTTCTTCAGCAGGTCGGTCTTGTTGATGACCAGGATCACCGGGCGGTCTTTCGGCAACAGGCGCACCACCGCCTTGTCCTTGGCGTCGTAGCGACCGGCCTCGATGACGAAGAGGACGAGATCGACGTCGTTCAAGGTCTGCGTCACGCCGCGATTCATCGCCCGATTCAGGGCGTTCGAGAACTTGGTCTGGAAGCCCGGCGTATCGACGAAGACGAACTGCGCGTCGGCCTCGGTCAGGATGCCTGTGATGCGGTGCCGGGTGGTCTGCGCCTTGCGCGAAACGATGCTGATCTTCTCGCCGATCAGGTGGTTGAGCAAGGTCGACTTGCCGACGTTGGGTCGGCCGACGATGGCGATGTAGCCGGAGCGGATTTCGGTCATGGGTTCAGGGCTTTCAAGGCCGCTTCGGCGGCGTTCTGTTCGGCGATGCGGCGGCTGCTACCGGTACCGCGGGTACGCAGCGCCGGCTGATCGATCTCGCAGGCAACGACGAAGGATTGTTCATGGGCGGCGCCACTGGTTTCCTGCAGCACATAGCGCGGCAGCGGCTTCTTACGGCCCTGCAGCCATTCCTGCAGGCGGGTCTTGGCGTCTTTCTGGAATTGCCCCGGCTTGAGTTCGCCAAGCATTGGCGCGTAAAGGCGGGAAATCGCACTGCTCGCGGTGTCGAAACCGGCATCGAGGTAAATCGCGCCGAAGATCGCTTCCAGCGCATCAGCGAGGATCGAGGGGCGTGTCGCGCCGCCGCTTTTCAGCTCGCCTTCGCCCAGACGCAGGGCCTTGCCGATTTCCAGCTCCTGCGCCAGCCGGTGCAGGCTTTCCTGGCGCACCAGATTGGCACGCAGGCGCGACAAGTCGCCTTCAGGCAAGGTCGGAAAGCGATGGTAGAGGAGCGCGGCGATGACACAATCGAGAATGCCGTCGCCGAGGAATTCCAGCCGTTCGTTATTGGGCGTACCGAAACTGCGATGGGTCAGCGCCGTCCGCAACAGTGCCGGATCGGCAAAACGATGGCCGATCCGCTCGGCAAGGATCTGCAAGCTCATGCCTAGTTGGCGGTCGTCCCCTTGTATTCGATCAGCAGGCTAGCGTTGGCGAACAAGGGAATTTTCTTGTCGTAGGCGAATTCGATGACGATCTGCCCGCGGTTGTTCTTGAAAATGTCGAGATTCTTCGAGGGAAATGCCAACTGATCGACTTCGGCAAACTTTTCGAAGGATTTGCGCAACTCGGGGACCGTCGCTTCCGGCTTGGCCTTCTCGACCACCGCCTTGATCGCGCTCTGAATCTTGTAATACTCGATCACCGAAGGCACCACCTTCATGCCCAGAACGGCCACGAGGATGAGGACGATACCCCAGAGGATCAGCCCGGTCAGTGCCACGCCGCGTTGTTGTTTCATTACTCTCACCTTACCTGAATGAACCGATACGGCTGAAATCGCTGAAATTCAGCCAGATGAAAAATGCCTTGCCGACGATGTTCTCTTCCGGCACAAACCCCCAGGCACGGCTATCGCGGCTGTTGTCGCGATTGTCGCCCATCATGAAGTAATGACCGTCCGGCACCTTGCAAGTCACGCCACTGGCATTGTAAGTGCAATTCTCGCGGTAGGGAAAGGACGATACGCCAGGGATGAAGGCCGGTGCATCGGCATCGTTGAGGACGCGATGTTCGACTTGGCCGAGCTTTTCCGTGAACTGCTGCGAATAGTACAGGCGCTCGGCGTGCAGGAAATCTGCCTCCGGCTTCATCGCCACCGGCTCGCCGTTGATGCGCAGTTGCTTGTTGTGGTAATCGATGGTGTCGCCCGGCAGGCCGACGACGCGCTTGATGTAGTCGAGCGACGGATCCTCGGGGTAGCGGAAGACCATGACGTCGCCGCGCTGCGGATCACTGACCTCGATCACCTTGGTGTTGATCACCGGCAGGCGAATGCCGTAGGCGTACTTGTTGACCAGGATGTAGTCGCCGACCAGCAAGGTTGGAATCATCGAGCCGGAGGGAATCTTGAACGGCTCGAACAGGAAGGAGCGAAGCACGAAGACGATCAGGATCACCGGGAAGAAATCGGCGCCCCACTCCACCCACAGGGGCTGCTTGTCGCTGGCGGCGCGCAATTTCCGGAACTTGAGGATGTCGACCGCATACAGGATGCCGGTGATGACGGTCAGGACGAGGAGGATCAGGGCGAAGTTCATGCGGTATCTCAGTTATCGACGCGCAGCACGGCGAGGAAGGCTTCCTGCGGGATTTCCACCGAGCCGACCTGTTTCATGCGCTTCTTGCCGGCCTTCTGCTTTTCCAGCAGCTTCTTCTTGCGGGTGATGTCGCCGCCGTAGCACTTGGCAAGCACGTCCTTGCGCATTGCCTTGACGTTTTCGCGGGCGATGATGTGCGAACCGATTGCCGCCTGGATGGCGACGTCGTACATCTGGCGGGGAATCAGCTCGCGCATCTTGGACGCCAGTTCGCGGCCGCGATATTGCGAATTGGAGCGGTGCACGATCAGCGACAGCGCATCGACCTTCTCGCCATTGATCAGGATATCGAGCTTGACCACGTCGGCGGCGCGGTATTCCTTGAAATCGTAGTCGAGCGAAGCGTAGCCCTTGGAGCAGGATTTCAGCTTGTCGAAGAAATCCATGACCACTTCGGCCATCGGCATTTCGTACACGAGCTTCACCTGGCGACCGTGGTAGTGCATATCGACCTGGTTGCCGCGCTTCTGGTTGCACAGCGTGATGACGTTGCCGAGGAAATCCTGCGGCACGAAGATGGTGGCGGTGATGATTGGCTCACGCACTTCTTCGATCTTGGAAACTTCCGGCAGCTTGGCCGGATTTTCGACCTGGATCACCGAGCCGTCGCGCTGCACGACCTCGTACACCACGGTCGGCGCAGTGGTGATCAGGTCCTGGTCGAACTCGCGCTCCAGGCGTTCCTGGACGATTTCCATGTGCAGCAGGCCAAGGAAGCCGCAGCGGAAGCCGAAGCCGAGCGCTTGCGAGACTTCCGGTTCGTACTGCAGCGAGGCGTCGTTGAGCTTGAGCTTCTCCAGCGCTTCGCGCAGCGAGTCGTACTGGTTCGATTCAACCGGATAGAGGCCGGCGAACACCTGCGGCTTGATTTCCTTGAAACCGGGCAGTGGTGCATCCGCCTTGCGGTCGGCCAGGGTGATCGTGTCGCCAACCTTGGCGGCTTTCAGTTCCTTGATCCCGGAGATCACGAAGCCGACTTCGCCGGCCTTCAGCGACGGACGCTGCAGCGATTTCGGGGTGAACACGCCGACTTGTTCGCACAACTGGGTGGCGCCGGTGGCCATGAAATAGAGCTTGTCCTTCGGCTTCATCTCGCCGTCGACGACGCGCACCAGCATGACGACGCCGACGTAGTTGTCGAACCATGAGTCGATGATCAGCGCCTTCAGCGGCGCCTCCGGATCACCTTGGGGCGCCGGCACACGGGCGACCACCGCTTCCAGGATATCCTCGACGCCGAGGCCGGTCTTGGCCGAGGCGAGCACCGCGTCGGTGGCGTCGATACCGATCACATCCTCGATTTCCTGGCGGGCGGTATCGGGATCGGCCGACGGCAGGTCGATCTTGTTCAGCACCGGCAGCACTTCGACGTCGAGCTCAATCGCCGTGTAGCAGTTGGCCACCGTCTGCGCCTCGACACCCTGCGAGGCATCGACGACCAGCAGCGCACCTTCGCAGGCGGACAGCGAGCGCGAGACTTCGTAGGAGAAGTCGACGTGTCCCGGCGTGTCGATCAGGTTCAGGTTGTACACCCTGCCGTCGCGCGCCTTGTACTGCAGCGCTGCCGTCTGTGCCTTGATGGTGATGCCGCGTTCGCGCTCGATATCCATCGAATCGAGCACCTGCGCCTCCATTTCGCGGTCGGACAGGCCGCCGCAGAGATGAATGATGCGATCGGCCAGGGTCGATTTGCCGTGGTCGATGTGGGCGATGATCGAAAAATTGCGGATATGGTCCATTGCAGCCAGTAAAAAAGGGCGCGCTCGGCGCCCTGCTCGGTTCGAAAGACCGTGAATTCTAGCGGATTCCGCTCAAATATTCACGGGTTTTGGCGGCGTCCAGGAAGTGGTGGCATAGCTCGGTTTCCCCGTGCAGCAGGACCGGCACCAGTTCGTCGTAACGGGCTTCAAGATCGGGGTCGGCATCGACGTCAAGCACCTGGAGGCTGGCCTCGAACTCGGCGAGCAGTGGCGCCAACGCCTCCTCCATGTCATGGCAGAGGTGGCAGTAGCTGCGGCTGAGCAGGGTCAGTTCAATGGCCATTGCCGCCCCGGATGGTGACGAAATTCTGCAGGTTGCCGCGCCGGATCAACAGCGTAACGGCGCTGCCCTTGTCAAAGGTGGCGAGCAAGCGGTTGAACTGGTCAACTGTCCTGACCTCGGTCGTCGTGCCGCGACTGATCACGGCGACGATGATGTCGCCCGCCTGCAGGTCGGCACGTGCCCCCGGGGCGCGCACCTCCTCGATCAGCAGGCCAGCATCGATCCCGGCCTCACGCCGTTGTTCGGCAGTGAGTTCGCTGAGCACCAGGCCGAGACGATTGCTCGTCAGTGCCGGCGCCTTGGCGCCGCGCGGGGCCTTGCCCGTTGCCGGCTCGTCGTCGGCGACCTTGCCGACAACAACAGTCAGATCACGTAACTTGCCCTTGCGCCAGACCTGTACGACGGAACGCGTTCCCGGCGCGGTTGCCGCGACCAGTCGCGGCAGTTCGGCGGAAGCGTTGATCGGTTTGCCGTCGAAACGCAGAATCACGTCCCCTGCCTCAATGCCCGCCTTCGCCGCCGGCCCGTCGGCCTCGACGGCATTGACGATGGCGCCTTGCGGACGACTCAGCCCGAGCGATTCTGCCAGTTCGCGGCTGACCTCCTGAATGACGACGCCGAGACGGCCGCGATTGACCTTGCCGCCGGCTCGCAACTGTTGCTGGATATCCATCGCCACATCGATCGGGATGGCGAAGGACAAGCCCATGTAACCGCCGTTGCGGCTGTAGATCTGCGAGTTGATGCCGATCACCTCGCCCGCCAGGTTGAACAGCGGGCCGCCGGAATTACCCGGATTGATCGCCACATCGGTCTGGATGAAGGGAACATAGTTCTCCTGCGGCAAGGCCCGCCCCTTGGCGGAAACGATGCCGGCGGTCACCGAATTGTCGAAACCGAAAGGCGAACCGATCGCCACCACCCATTCGCCAACCCGCAGCTTGTCCGGATTGCCCAACCGCACCACCGGCAGACCGTTGGCCTCGATCTTGATCAGCGCGACATCGCTGCGCTTGTCGGCGCCAATGACGCGGGCCTTGAATTCGCGTTTGTCGGTGAGGCGGACGATGACCTCATCGGCGCCCTCGATGACGTGGGCGTTGGTCAGGATATGGCCGTCGCCGCCGATGATGAAACCGGAACCGAGGGAGCGGTTTTCGAATTCGCGCGGCGCCGGACCGGCGCCGGGAAGCCTTGGAAAGAAGCGGCGGAAGAATTCAAAAGCCGGATCGCTCTCGTCAAGCGGGAACGGCGAAGCGCCGGAACGCCCACGCGGCGTCTGCAGGGTGCTGATATTAACCACCGCAGCCCCCTGCTTTTCGGCAAGGTCGGCAAAATCGGGCAGCGACCGGTTTTGCGCCTGGACGAACCCGATCGTCAGGCTGCACGCGAGCAGGGCCAGAAAACGCTTCATCGACTGCAACTCCCCGATTTGGTCGGCAAGCGGGAAACGATCTGCGGCGCTGCCACTTGCGATGCCGCTGGCCTGCGCCAGGCAAGGTAGAGAAAAGCCAGCAACAATCCGGCAGCGGCGCCCAGCATGGCGCCGTTGTCGCCAGCCAGTTGCCCGCCAGCGAGCGCACCGACGAACAAGGCAGCAAGCGGCACACCATAAGCAAAGTTGGCGCTACGGCGCACACTGCCCGGCGCGATGGCAATCGCCACGCGGTCGCCAACGCCGGCACCGACGGTGTTCAGCAGACGATAGTGGCGCGGCCCGGCGGCAAACATCTGGGTCAGGTTCTGGCCGCCGCAGCCGCCTTCCTCATGGCAACGACCACAACCTTGTTCAATTTCGACCTCGACCATGTCCGCTTCGAGCGAACGGACAACCGCATGGGCAATGTTTTCTTCAGCAGACATGTTTCACCAGCGCCGGTCTGGCGCAATGTCCAGCAAGGGACGCAGCTTGCTGGCCACCGCTTCGCGGGCGCGAAAGATGCGCGAGCGTACCGTGCCGATCGGACAATCCATCTGACTGGCAATTTCCTCGTAGGAAAGCCCCTCGATTTCGCGCAGGACGATCGCCGTGCGCAACTCCTCGGGCAGGGCATCCATCGCCGCGTTCACCGTCTCGCCAATCTGCTTCGACATCAGCAGACTTTCCGGGGTGTTGATGTCGCGCAGCAGCGCGGCGTCCTCGAAGCCTTCGGCTTCGTCGGCGTCGAATTCGGTGCTGGTCGGCGCCCGCCGCCCCTGGGAAACCAGGTAGTTCTTGGCGGTGTTGATGCCGATCCGGTACAGCCAGGTGTAGAAGGCGCTGTCACCGCGGAACGATGGCAAGGCGCGGTAGGCCTTGATGAAGGCTTCCTGCGCCACGTCCTCGACTTCGGCCGGATCGCGGATGAAGCGCGACAGCAAGCGCCCCAGCTTGCGCTGGTACTTGCTCACCAATTGGTCGAAGGCAGTCTGATCGCCGCCTTGCGCCCGCTCGACCAGTAACTGATCGACCTCGCGCTCGCTCATGGCCGTTTTTCCCCGGGAAGTATTCTTGTCGGAGCGCAGTATAACGCAGCCCCGTAAACGCCATCCCCGCCCGCGTGTGATTTTCTGTAACTGCATGAAGCGTTTCCTGCGTGCTATATTGCGCCCCGGACCATTTTTCCCAGTAAGTCATCGTGCATAACTTTGATGTGCTCATCATCGGCAGTGGCCTGGCCGGCCAATCCGCCGCATTGCGGCTCGCCGGACATTGCCGGGTCGCGCTGATCAGCAAGCGCAAGCTCGAGGACTCCGCCTCCGGCTGGGCGCAAGGTGGCATTGCCGCCGTGCTCGACAACCAGGATTCGATCGAGGCGCACATCCGCGACACCTTCGTCGCCGGTGCCTGGCTCAACGACGAGAAGGCGACCCGCTTCGTCGTCGAAAATGGTCGCCGCGCCATCGACTGGCTGATCGAACAAGGGGTTCCTTTCACCAAGGACGAGTCTGGCTACCACCTGACCCGTGAGGGCGGACATAGCGCCCGCCGTGTCATCCACGTCGCCGACGCCACCGGTGCCGCAGTCCAGCAGACACTGACGGAAAAAGTCCGCAGCAACCCGAACATCACGGTATTCGAGGATCACATCGCGGTCGATCTGATCACCGGCGGCAAGATCGGCAACGGCGAAAACCGCTGTTTCGGCGCCTACGTCCTCGACAACCAGAGCGGCGAAGTCCTGACCATGGGAGCCCGCAACACGCTGATCGCCACCGGTGGTGCCGGCAAGGTCTATCTATTTACGACCAACCCCGACACCTCGACCGGCGACGGCATCGCCATGGCCTGGCGCGCCGGTTGCCGGGTCGCCAACATGGAATTCATCCAGTTCCACCCGACCTGCCTCTACCACCCGAACGCCAAATCCTTCCTGATCTCCGAGGCGGTACGCGGCGAAGGTGGCTTGCTCAAGCTGCCAGACGGTACGCGCTTCATGCCGGAGCACGATGAGCGCTGCGAACTGGCACCACGCGACATCGTCGCCCGCGCCATCGATTTCGAAATGAAGAAGCGCGGCCTCGACTGCGTCTACCTCGATATTTCGCACAAGGGCGAAACCTTCATCCGCGAGCACTTCCCGAACATTCACGCACGCTGCCTGGAACTCGGCATCGACATCACGCGCGAACCGATCCCGGTCGTCCCGGCGGCTCATTACACCTGCGGCGGCATCGTCTGCGACCTCAACGGTCGCACCGACGTCGAAGGGCTGTACGTTGCCGGTGAAGCTTCCTGCACCGGCCTGCACGGCGCCAATCGTCTGGCCTCGAACTCGTTGCTCGAATGCCTCGTCTTTTCGGAGGCCGCGGTCAACGACATGCTGGCGCAAGCGCCCAGCGAACTGCCGGTGCTGCCGCAATGGGACGAGAGTCGGGTGACCGACGCCGACGAGGAAGTCGTCATTTCGCACAATTGGGACGAGCTACGCCGTTTCATGTGGGACTACGTCGGCATCGTCCGTACCACCAAGCGCCTGCAGCGAGCCGAGCACCGGGTCGAACTGCTGAAGCAGGAGATTCACGAGTTCTACTCGCACTTCCGCGTCAGTCACGACCTGATCGAACTGCGCAACCTGGTCCTGACGGCCGAACTGATCATCCGCTGCGCCATGCACCGCAAGGAAAGCCGCGGCCTCCACTATTCCCGGGATTATCCGGAAACGGCGGCGCGCGCGCACAACACGGTACTCACTCCATCGCGCTGGGAGAACCACTGAAGACTGCGCGCCAGCGCAGGAAGACCCGCAGCCGGCGAAATTCGTCGGCCGACGTACTATCGCCGGTCACCAGCACGACATGCGTTTGCCCGCCACCCGCTTCGCGCAGCCGGAACACGCACAGCGCCGGATGCACCGTCGCGCCAAGCAAACAATAAGCCTGCCGGAATTCGTCGCTGCCGGCCTGAGCAAGCGAAACGCTGCCGTCGCGCTCGAGACGCAAACGGCAGGGCAGCACGTTCAGCCTGCCCCAGCCCCTTGACAAGATTGGCAAGAGCAGCAGCAGGCAGCAGGAACGCCACACCAGCGACACAGGCAAGAGCAGGATGGCCAGCAGCACCGCCAGCGTGACGAGCAGAAAAATGCGGCGCTGCAATGAAGAACGGTGCAGTCCGATGATGATCGGCAACTGCACCGTTACACGCTTTCGCGACTAGCGCCTCAGACCCGCTTGAACACCAGCGAGCCGTTGGTACCGCCGAAACCGAAGTTGTTTTTCAGCGCGATGTCGATCTGCATCGGCCGCGCCGCATTGGCGCAGAAATCCAGATCGCATTCCGGATCCTGATTGAAGATGTTGATGGTCGGTGGCGACACTTGGTGATGGATGGCCAGCACGGTGAACAAGGACTCGATCCCACCGGCGCCGCCGAGCAGGTGGCCGGTCATCGACTTGGTCGAATTGACGACGATCGATTTTGCCGCATCGCCGAAAGCCGCCTTGATCGCATCACACTCGTTCTTGTCGCCGAGCGGCGTCGAGGTGCCATGGGCGTTGACGTACTGAACGTCGGCCGGCGACACGCCAGCGTTCTTCAGCGCATTGACCATAGAACGGCGCGGACCGTCCATGTTCGGCGCGGTGATGTGATAAGCGTCAGCACTCATGCCGTAGCCAGCCACTTCGGCGTAAATCTTCGCACCGCGGGCCTTGGCGTGCTCGTATTCCTCAAGCACCAGTACCCCGGCGCCCTCGCCCAGCACGAAACCGTCGCGATCCTTGTCCCACGGACGGCTGGCGGTAGCCGGGTCGTCGTTGCGGGTGGACAGCGCACGGGCGGCGCAGAAGCCGCCCAGGCCGAGCGGCGAAACCGTCGATTCAGCACCGCCGGCAACCATCACGTCGGCATCGCCGTACTCGATGATGCGCGCGGCTTCGCCGATCGAATGGGTGCCGGTGGTGCAGGCGGTAACGATCGACAGGTTCGGCCCCTTGAAGCCAAATTCGATCGACAGGTTGCCGGAGATCATGTTGATGATCGAACCGGGCACGAAGAAGGGCGATACCTTGCGCACGCCAGCGGCGTTGTATTCATCCTTGGTGGCTTCGATCAGCGGCAGGCCGCCGATGCCGGAACCGATGGCGACACCGACACGCTCGAGATCAGCCACACCTTCCTGATCCAGCCCGGCATCGCGTACCGCCTGGATGCCGGCAGCCAGCCCGTAATGGATGAAGGTATCCATGCGCCGGGCGTCCTTGGCGGAAATGTACTGGGTGATGTCGAAATTCCTGACTTCGCCGGCAAACTGGACCGGGAAACCGGAGGTGTCGAAACGGGTAATCGGCGCAATGCCGGAACGGCCGGCAAGAATGTTCTGCCAGCCTTCTTCGACGCTGTTGCCGACCGGGGAAACCAGACCCAGGCCGGTAATGACGACTCTGCGACGTGCCAAGATGTGCACTCCGAAAGCAAAAGTAACAAGGCCGGCCTAGCGGGCCGGCCTTGTCGGGGTCAAACCGGAATTGGCTTACTGCTTGTTGGCGAGGATGTAATCGACAGCCTGCTGGACGGTCGTGATCTTCTCGGCCTGGTCGTCCGGAATTTCGCACTCGAATTCCTCTTCCAGCGCCATGACCAGCTCGACGGTGTCCAGCGAATCCGCGCCCAGATCGTCGACGAAGGAGGACTCGTTCTTGATGTCCGCTTCGTTCACACCCAGTTGTTCGGCGACGATCTTTTTGACGCGCTCTACGATGTTATCCATTCGAAAAACTCCTTCCCCCTCGGGGTACGAAAAAAAACGTTGAGATTCTACCAAAAGCCCCGGATTCGGGGAATCAATCCATGAACATGCCGCCGTTGACATGCAGCGTGGTGCCCGTCACATAAGCACCGGCGGGCGAAACCAGGAAACCGACAGCACCGGCCACGTCTTCCGGCGTACCCGCGCGGCCGAGCGGGATCGCCGCCAGCATGGCCGCCTTCTGTTCTTCGGTCAAGGCATGCGTCATGTCGGTGGCGATGAAGCCAGGCGCGACGCAATTGACCGTGATGTTGCGGCTGCCCAGTTCGCGGGCGAGCGAGCGGCTCAACCCAGCCACCCCGGCCTTGGCGGCGCAGTAATTGGCCTGCCCCGCATTGCCGGAATGGCCGACCACTGAAGAAATATTGACGATGCGACCGAAACGCGCCTTCATCATGCCGCGCATCAGAGCACGCGACAGCCGGAAAACCGCTTTCAGGTTGGTATCGATGACGGCATCCCATTCGTCGTCGCCCATGCGCATCGCCAGGTTGTCGCGGGTGATGCCGGCGTTATTGACGAGGACGGTGATGGCGCCGAATTCCTTGGCCAGATCGGCAAGCAAGGCATCGCTGGCAGCGCTGTCGGTGACGTTGAGGACAACTCCTCGCCCGGCAAAGCCCGCTTCACCAAGGTAGGTTGAAATCTGGGCGGCACCGGCCTCGCTGGTCGCGGTACCGATCACGGTCGCGCCCTGGCGGCCGAGTTCCAGTGCGATGGCACGGCCGATGCCGCGGGTGGCGCCGGTGACGAGAGCAATCTTGTCGTTCAGCATCTGTACTCACTCCAGAGAGAGGCTGGCTTCGAGCGCGGCCAGATCGGCCAGCGCGACGCCGTTGATACCATCGGCACAGCGCTTGGCGAGACCAGCCAGGACCTTGCCGGGACCGCACTCGGCGACCGTCGTGATGCCCATCGCCGCCATCTTCTGCACGGTCTCGACCCAGCGCACCGGGTTGTAGGCCTGGCGGACCAGGGCATCGCGGATGCGCAGCGGGTCGTTTTCGATCTCGACGTCGACGTTGTTGATCACCGGAATCAGCGGCTTTTTCAGATCCAGTTCGGCCAGACGGGCCGCCAGCTTGTCCGCCGCCGGGCGGATCAGCGACGAATGGAAGGGCGCCGACACCGGCAGAGCCTTCGCCAGCTTGGCGCCACGCGCCTTGCAGGCAGCCATCGCCCGCTCCACCGCCGCCTTGTGTCCGGCAATCACGGTCTGACCGCTGGCATTGAAATTGACCGGTTCGACAATCTCGCCTTGCGCCGCTTCGTCGCAAGCGGCGGCAATAGCGGCATTGTCGAGGCCGAGCACGGCGGCCATGGCACCAGTGCCGAGCGGTACCGCTTCCTGCATCGCCGCGGCACGCAGACGGACCAGCGGCACCGCATCCTTGAACTCGATGACGCCGGCGGCAACCAGCGCCGAATATTCGCCCAGGCTGTGACCGGCGAGCACGGCCGGGCGGCGACCGCCCTTCTCCAGCCACAAACGCCAGGCGGCGATGCCGGCGGTGAGCATGACCGGCTGGGTATTCACCGTCTGCGCCAGCAATTCGGCCGGGCCATCGGCGACCATCGCCCACAGGTCGTCGCCCAGCGCGGCTGAGGCCTCGTCAAAAGTGGCACGAACCACGCCGGCGTCGCCGTAGGCCGCCATCATGCCAACGCTCTGCGAGCCCTGGCCGGGAAACACGAAAGCAAAAGACATCATTTGTCTCCTGTTATCAGAATTCGATCAGGGCGGCGCCCCAGGTGAAACCGCCGCCGACACCTTCGACCAGGACTTTCTGGCCGCGCTGGATGCGGCCGTCGCGGACCGCCTCGTCGAGCGCCAGCGGCACCGATGCCGCCGAGGTGTTACCGTGCCGGTCGACGGTGACGACGACCCGCTCGCGGTCGATGCCGAGCTTCCTGCCGGTCGCTTCGATGATGCGGATATTGGCCTGGTGCGGGACCAGCCAGTCGATCGCGGTGGTGGCGATGGCCGCCTTGGCGCAAACCTCTTCCGCCACTTCGGCAAGCACCTTGACGGCAAACTTGAAGACCGCCTGGCCATCCATGCGCAGGAAGGGATCGCCAGTCACCTGGCCATTGCTGATCTGGCCGGGGACGTTGAGGATGGCGAACTGACTACCGTCGGCATGCAGCGCGCTGGCCATGATGCCCGGCGTCTCCGCAGCTTCGAGCACCACGGCGCCGGCACCGTCGCCGAACAGGACGCAGGTGCCGCGATCATTCCAGTCGAGAATGCGCGAGAAGACCTCGGCGCCGATCACCAGCGCCTTGCGATGACTGCCCGCAGCGATGAATTTCTCGGCAATTCCCAGCGCATAGGTGAAGCCGGCACAAACCGCCTGCACGTCGAAGGCGGCGGCGCCCTTGTTGCCGAGCAGGCCCTGGATGATGCAGGCGGTGCTGGGAAAGATGAAATCCGGCGTCGACGTGGCGACGATGATCAGGTCGATTTCTTCCGCGGCAACACCGGCCATTTCGAGGGCCCGCTGCGCGGCGATCAGGCCGAGCTGGCTTGATGTCGTCCCTGCTTCCGCCAGATGGCGGCTACGGATGCCGGTGCGGCTGGCGATCCATTCATCGCTGGTGTCGATGCCGCGCGCCGCCAGATCATTATTGCTGACGGGATTGCCCGGCAGAAAGCTGCCGGTACCGGTGACTCGTGCGTACATGCTCAGGCATTCTCCACTGCGACCATACGGTCCGCATTCGTTTGCGCCAACCTGTCGCTGATGCGCTCCAGCGCCCGGTTCTCGGCCGCATCGAAGGCGCGGGCGATGGCATAGCCGAACGACAGCGCGTCGGCAGAGCCGTGGCTCTTCACCGAAATCCCCTTCAGACCGAGCAGGATCGCGCCGTTGTAACGGCGGTGGTCGAAACGTTTCTTGAAATTGTTGAGTACCGAGATGGCGATCAGCGCCGCGATCTTGGTCAGCCAGTTGCGCTTGAACTCGCTACGCAACGACGACGCCAGCATCTGCGCCAGCCCTTCGGAGGTCTTCAGGGCGACGTTGCCGACGAAGCCGTCGCAGACGATGACGTCTGCCTCGCCCTGGTAGATGCCGTCGCCTTCGACGTTGCCGATGAAGTTCAGGCCGGAGTTGCGCAGCAGTTCGGCTGCCGCCTTGACCACTTCGTTGCCCTTGATTTCCTCTTCGCCGATGTTGAGGATGCCCACCGTCGGCCGCTCCTTGTGCTCCATCGCCGCGACCAGCATGGCACCCATGATGCCGAACTGCAGCAGATGCTCGGGGCCGCAATCGACATTGGCGCCGAGGTCGAGCATGTGCGTGTGGCCGCTCAGCGTCGGCAGCGGCGCACAGATGGCCGGCCGGTCGATACCCGGCAGCATTTTCAGGACGAAGCGCGAGATCGCCATCAAGGCGCCGGTGTTGCCGGCCGAGACGCAGGCATCAGCGTCGCCGGACTTGACGAGGTTGATCGCCACGCGCATCGACGAATCCTTCTTGTTGCGCAGGGCGAGCGCCGGCGATTCGTCCATGCCGACGATTTCGGAAGCGTGCACGATGCGCAGGCGGGAATCGCCGGCGGCAGCGCCGAGCAAGGGACGCAAGACTTCTTCCTGGCCAACCAGGAGAAGATTTGCCGCCGGATGCTCTGCAAGAAAACGGATGGCCGCCGGCACCGTCACCGACGGACCGTGGTCACCCCCCATGCAATCAATGGCGATGCGGGTTGTCATGGCAAAAGAAAAGGCAGGCTCTCCCGAAGGAGCCACCTGCCCTTTACGAGACGATTACTCGCCCTTGCCCTTGAGGACTTTCTTGCCGCGGTAGAAACCGGTCGGGGAAATGTGGTGACGCAGGTGCGTTTCACCGGTCGTCGGCTCGACGGCGAGCGGCGGGGTGGTCAGGAAATCGTGAGCGCGATGCATGCCACGCTTGGACGGGGACTTCTTGTTCTGTTGAACGGCCATTTCGTTACTCCAAAAAAATCAGTTCGGCTTGCCTTTGAGCCCGGCCAGCGCGGCGAACGGATTGATCCGCTCGCCAGCGTCGGCCGCACCAGGCAGGCCACATTTTTCATGTCGTGGTGCAACCGGCAGGGACAACAGGATTTCGTCCTCAACCAGTTCCAGCACATCCAGTTCCTTCTCCACCGGAAGAAAATCCCGGCTGTCGTCTTCCAGTTCGTCTTGCGACAGGTCGGCACTCGCCGGAACGAGTTCCAGCAGGGTATCGACCTCCAGCTCAAAAGGAATGGCTTCCAGGCAGCGCTGACACGCCAGCGGGATGCACCCACCGACTGTCAGATGCAGCAGCGGCTCGCCAAGATCACCCTTGAAACCTTCCAGGCGCCAGACGACCTCACCCGACACTTCAGCCAGCAAATCATGCAGGCGCCCCAAGCCAGCAACCGCCTGCGTTCCTTCAAGAACGCGCGCATCCCGGGCAAAGGCAAAAGCGTCGTTGATCCTTTTCAATCTGAATCTGTTCCGACTTAAACGGCGGATGATATTATTTTTGGCTCGCCAAGTCAAAACAAAGTGTTGCTTCAAGAAGTCGTTGCAACACCTTGTCCAACAAAAACTTTCATGATGCCAACCCTCGTTCTCGCTTCAACCTCCCCTTACCGCCGCGAACTGCTCGCTCGTCTCGGCCTGCCCTTCGCCGTCGCCAACCCGCAAACCGACGAAAGCCCGCTCCCCGGCGAATCCCCGGAAGCCCTTGCCCTGCGTCTTTCGGAAGCGAAAGCCCGTGCCGTCGCCGACACCTATCCGGACGCCCTGATCATCGGTAGCGACCAGGTCGCCACCGTCGACGGGAAAATCTACGGCAAACCAGGTGACCATCAGCGCGCCGTCGCACAACTGCGCGAACTTTCCGGCAAGACGGTCAATTTCTTCACCGGCCTGTGTCTCTACAACAGCCGCAGCGGCCGCAGCCAGGTGCAAGGCGTGCCGACACTGGTCAGTTTTCGCCAGCTTGGCGACTTGGAAATCGAGAATTACCTGCGCCGCGAACCGGCTTACAACTGTGCCGGCTCGGCCAAGTCCGAGGGCCTGGGGATCGCCCTGCTCTCCAGCCTGCAGGGAGACGACCCGAACGCGCTGGTCGGACTGCCGTTGATCGCGCTGTGCGACATGCTGCGCGAAGAAGGCGTGGCGATCCTCTGATGGCCGGCACCCTCTACCTGATCCCGGTGCCGCTGGGCCCCGCCTCGCCGCAGGAGGTCCTGCATCCTGGCGTACTGACGACCCTGCGCCCCTTGCGCCACTTCGTCGTCGAACAGGCGAAGAGCGCCCGCGCCTTCCTGAAGGCTGCCGGCACCGACCTGCCACTGCAGGAATTGCAACTCGCCGAACTCAACGAGCACACCCGCCCCGCCGAGCTTGACCAGTTACTGGCGCCCCTGCGCGCCGGTCACGACATCGGCCTGCTATCGGAAGCCGGCTGCCCGGCGGTGGCCGATCCCGGTGCTGACCTGGTGGCGCTGGCGCAGCGCGAAAACATCCGGGTTGTCCCGTTGATCGGTCCGTCGTCGTTGTTGCTGGCGCTGATGGCTTCCGGCCTCAATGGCCAGCGCTTCGCCTTCCAGGGCTACCTGCCGGCCAAGGACGGCGAACGCTTGAAGGCGCTACGCGAACTCGAGGCGGAATCGCGCAAGCGTCAGCAGACGCAGTTGTTCATCGAAACGCCTTATCGCAACCGGGCGATGTTCGACGCCATCCTGTTGGCTTGTCAGGGCAACACTCGCCTATGCGTTGCCACCGACCTCAGCCTGCCCGGCGAATCGGTCCGTACACGAACGATCGCCGAGTGGAAAAAGCAAACGCCGCCCGATATCGAGCGGCGTCCGACGGTCTTTCTGCTGCTAGGCTGATCAGTACAGCGACGGGGCTGGCAGACTGCTCGAAAAACCGCGCCAGAAGCTGTTGACAGCACCAGCCCCGAGTTTCTTGGCGAAGCGCTCGGCGATGTTTTCCTTGACCGTGTAGTCGAGCACTTCCTCAACTTTGACGACGTCGCGGGCTACGCTGTCGACCGTACCGAAGTCGTCAGCCAGTCCCAGGCGAATGCTCTGTTCGCCGGTCCACATCAGGCCGGAGAACATTTCCGGGGTCTCTTTCAGGCGCTTGCCGCGTCCTTCACGAACGACACTGATGAACTGTTCGTGAATGTTGGCCAGCAGGCTCCTGGCGTGCGCCTTGTGTTCATCAGCCTGCGGCGAGAAGGGATCGAGGAAACCCTTGTTCTCGCCGGCGGTCAGCAGGCGGCGCTCGACACCGAGCTTTTCCATCGTTCCGGTGAAGCCGAAGCCGTCCATCAGCACCCCGATAGAACCAACGACGCTGGCCTTGTTGACGTAAATGCGATCGGCGGCGGCGGCCACGTAATAGCCGCCGGAGGCGCAGACATCCTCGACCACCGCGTAGAGCGGCTTGTCCGGATACTTGGCGCGCTGCCGACGAATCTCGTCATTGACCATACCGGCCTGCACCGGGCTCCCACCGGGGCTGTTGATGCGCAACACGACCGCCTGTGAGTTCGGTGCATCGAACGCCGCCTTCAGCGCCGAAATCAGGGTCTCCGCATTGGCTTCCGAGTTGGCGGCAATGACGCCCTGCAGATCGACCATCGCCACATGCTTGTCGGCCACCTTGGCGCTGTCCCATTCAACCAGCGCAATCAGGATGAAAGTCAGGTAACCGAAACCGAGCAATTTGAAGAAGATGCCCCAGCGTCGTCTTGCCTTCTGCTCGTCGAGCGTGGCAAAAGCGAGTTTTTCCAGGGTCTTGCGCTCCCAGCCGGGATCGCTGTCCGGGCGTTGGAGATTATCCATCGAAGTTTTCCAGCACTAAATAAACGTCACCCTCGGACTCGAACACCGGCAGGGCTTGCAGCCCCCTGCCCTCGCAGCGGCCGCCGAGGCAGCGACCGCTATCCGGTGCATACAGCGCGCCATGAATGGCGCAGATCAAGTATAACTTGGAATGATCGAAGAACTCGCCCGGCTGCAAGTCGAGTTCGGCCGGCACGTGAGCGCATTCGTTAAGGTAGGCATAGACCCTGCCATGGTAGCGGATCACGAAAGCCGGCCGCTGCCGACCGTAGCGCTCGACGCTGAAGCGCACGCCCGTGCCGCCATCCATCAGCGCGCTGCCGGCGCAGATCAGCCGTTGGCCAGCAGCCATGCGTCGAGTTCGGACACGCTATGCAGGCAGGCTCGCGGTGCGTATTCCAGCAGCTGATCGTGGGGATGCGCGCCATAAGTCACAGCCAGCGCATCGACGCCAGCGTTGCGTGCCATCAGCAAATCGTGCGAGGTGTCGCCGATCATCACGGTTGCCGCTGGCGCCATGCCAAACTCCAGCATCAGCTCCTCGAGCATCTGCGGATGCGGCTTGGAGTGGCATTCATCAGCACAACGCGACGCCGAGAAATGGGGCCGCAGACCGGAGTGGTCGAGCGCGCGCTCAAGGCCGACCCGGCTCTTGCCGGTGGCAACCGCCAGAACATGTCCGGCGCCCTGCAGGCGAGCCAGCAGTTCCGGTACGCCAGCGAAGAGGCTCAACTCATGATCACCGGAGAGGTAATGATGACGGTAGCGATCAACCATCGCCTGGTAGTTCTCCGGCGCCAGATCCGGCACCGCGTGCCGCATCGCGTCGGCCAATCCGAGGCCGATCACATGCCGAGCCCGCGCATCATCCGGCACCGGCAGGCCGAGATCGCGGCAGGCGGCCTGAATGGAACGGACGATGGCCCCCGCCGAATCAAGCAAGGTGCCGTCCCAGTCGAAAACCACGAGTTCGTATTTCATCGATGCTCCAGAATCTGTTGCAGATTGTCGGCGGCGAACTCCCTTTGTGTCGCCGCATCAAGCGCCGCAACGTAGCTGCGGATGCCGTCCGGCAGCGGCGCCACGCAGGTCAGCGGCGCGCCGCTCAGCGGATGCCGGAAGGCCATGCGCCAGGCGTGCAGGGCCATGCGTTTCAAGCCGGCCGGGCGCAGACGCTTGTTGAGATTGAAGTCGCCGTACTTCTCGTCGCCGAGGATGGGAAAACCGAGATGCGCGAGATGGACACGAATTTGATGCGTGCGCCCGGTCTTTAGCTGCGCCTCGAGCAGGCTCGCCTCAGGCCAGCGCGCCAGCAGGCGGAACACGGTATGCGAAGCCTTGCCCTCGGCATCCACCGAGACACGGCGCTCGCCGCTTTCGGTCAGGTATTTGAGCAAGGGTGCCTTGACGTGCTGGGTGGCGTTCATCCAGCGGCCGCGGACCAGCACCAGGTAACGCTTGTCGGCGCCGGCGCCGTGCTCGCGGAACATGTCGTGCAACACGGTCAGCGCCAGGCGCTTCTTGCCGACCAGCAGGATGCCGGAAGTCTCCCGGTCGAGACGGTGTGCCAGTTCGAGGAACTTGGCCTGCGGCCGCTGCCGGCGCAAGGCCTCGATGACGCCGAAGCTGACGCCGCTGCCGCCATGGACGGCGATCCCCTCGGGCTTGTCGATGACCAGCAGCGCCTCGTCCTCGTAGATGACCGGCAGGTCGACACGCGTCTTGGCAAGCTCGGCGATCTCATCGACCGGCCGCTCGGCAAGGCGCAAGGGGGGTAAACGCAGGCTGTCACCAGGCTGCAGGCGATAGGTCGCATCTACCCTCCCCTTGTTCACGCGGACCTCGCCGCTGCGCAGGATGCGATACAAATGACTCTTCGGCACCCCCTTGCAGTGCCGGACCAGATAGTTGTCCAAGCGCTGGCCGGCAGCCTCTTCGCCGATCACGAGATGGGTGACCGAATTGTTACCTGCGCCATTCATTTTCTAATATACTGCCTGCGTTTTACGTCTCTGTTTGCAAGGGATGTCGAACCGTCAGACCGCCCGCCACGCGCCATTTTGCGCGACTGCCGAGCGGCAGGCCACGAAGTCCCTCCCGTGCCAATTGCCCGGGACAAACTCGCGTAAAACGCCTGGTTAAGTTCACTCACCAAAAGTAGTGATGTTAATGGATTAGCTCGCCTTAAGCACGCACGGATCGCCCGTGGCAGGAATTCCAGATCGCGCATTTGATAAAAAGACTCGCGATATCCAACGATCAGCACATTCATCATCGCCATTGCCTCCCCTACATGACGCAACCCGATAACTGAACCTGTCGCTGCCTGCATGGGCGTTTCGCTGCGGTGTGCCGAAGGCGCGCTGGAGCCCGAAAACAATGAAACGCATGCTCTTCAATGCGACACAGGCGGAAGAACTCCGTGTCGCCATTGTCGATGGTCAGAAACTGATCGATCTCGACATTGAATCCGCCGCCAAGGAACAACGCAAAAGCAACATTTACAAGGGCGTCATCACCCGCATCGAACCATCGCTCGAAGCCTGCTTCGTCGATTACGGTGCCGACCGCCACGGCTTCCTGCCGTTCAAGGAAGTTTCCCGCGCCTATTTCCAGCCGGGTGTCGAGGCCAACAAGGCCAAGATCAACGAGGCCCTCAAGGAAGGCCAGGAACTGATCGTCCAGGTCGACAAGGACGAACGCGGCAACAAGGGCGCCGCGCTGACCACCTACGTCTCGCTGGCCGGCCGCTACCTCGTGCTGATGCCGAACAACCCGCGCGGCGGCGGCGTTTCCCGCCGCGTCGACGGCGACGAACGCGCCGAACTGCGCGAGATCATGGACCAGCTCGAAGTGCCGCAAGGCATGAGCCTGATCGCCCGCACCGCCGCCATCGGCCGTCAGGCCGAAGAGCTGCAGTGGGACCTGAACTACCTGCTGCAACTGTGGAGCGCCATCGAAGGCGCTGCCCAGCAGCAATCCGGCGCCTTCCTGATCTATCTCGAAGGCTCGCTGGTCATCCGCGCCATCCGCGATTATTTCCAGCCGGATATCGGCGAAATCCTCATCGATACCGACGAAGTCCACGAACAGGCACGCGCCTTCATGGGCACCGTGATGCCCGGCAACGTCAATCGCGTCAAGGGCTACAGCGACGACGTGCCGCTGTTCTCGCGCTTCCAGATCGAGCACCAGATCGAGACCGCCTTCGCCCGCCAGGTCAACCTGCCGTCCGGCGGCGCCATCGTCATCGACCACACCGAAGCCCTGGTCGCCGTCGACGTCAACTCCGGTCGCGCCACCAAGGGCGCCGACATCGAGGAAACCGCGCTCAAGACCAACCTCGAAGCCGCCGACGAGCTGGCCCGCCAGTTGCGTCTGCGCGACCTCGGCGGCCTGATCGTCATCGACTTCATCGACATGGAGAACAGCAAGGCCCAGCGCGAGGTCGAAAACCGCCTGCGCGACGCCCTGCGTTTCGACCGCGCCCGCGTCCAGATGGGCAAGATCAGCCGTTTCGGCCTGATGGAACTATCGCGCCAGCGCCTGCGTCCGGCGCTCGCCGAAACCAGCTACATCCCTTGCCCGCGCTGCACCGGCACCGGCCACATCCGGTCGACCGAATCGGCCGCGCTGCACATCCTGCGCATCCTTGAAGAGGAAGCGATGAAGGAAAACACCGGTGCCGTGCATGTCCAGGTCCCGGTCGATGTCGCCACTTTCCTGCTCAACGAGAAGCGCACCGACATCCAGGCGATCGAGCTGCGCCACAAGGTCACCATCCTGCTGATCCCTAACATCCATCTGGAAACGCCGGCCCATACCATTACCCGTCTGCGCCACGACGACCTGAACAACGACGACCTGCGTGAGCCGTCCTACAAGATGGTCGACCTGCCGCCTGACGAAGCGGAAAAGACCGGCGCCCAGGCCGACACCGCCAAGCCGCGCCAGGAAGCAGCAATCAAGGGAATTTCGCCGGAACAGCCGGCCCCCGTGATTGCCGAGAAGGCCGAAACGCCGGCAGCAGTTACCGTCACGGCCACTCCCGCAACAGGCGGCCTGTTCGGCTGGATCAAATCGCTTTTCGTCGGTACGCCAACACCGGCGGCCCCCGTCGCCCCGAGCGAGCCCCAGCGCAAACCCCGCGAAGGTCGTGGCAACGCCGATAGCCGGCGCGAGCGCAACGATGGCCGGCGGGGCAACAACCGCAACAATCGTCGCGATGAAGGCGATCGCGCCAACCGCCCGGAACGCGCCGAACGCCCCGCCCGCGAAGAAAACGCAAACACTGCCGCCGCCGGCGAACCACGCCAGGAACGTCGCCCGCGCAAGGAAAAGCGCGAGCGTCCGCAAAACGAAGCAAAGCCCGTCATTGAACAACCGGCACCCGCTGAAGTCGTAGAGAACAGCGCCAACCCGGCACTCTCCACCGTTTCGCCCGGGGACGACCAGCAAGCCGGCAACCGTCGGCGCGGCCGGCGCGGTGGCCGCGGCCGTGGTGAGCGGCGCATCGACCAGGAAAATCAGGAAAGCGGCCTGAACCCGGCAGGCGAAGTTGCGGCTTCCGCTGTGACCGCAATCTCCGAAGACAACGCAACGCCGGTCGAAGTGATCATTCCGGCAGCCGTCGTCGCAACGGAAGCGGCTGAAGCCATCGTCGAAGCCGTCGTGGCGCCACAGACGCCTGCCGAAGCAACAGTCCCGGCGACGCCGGAGCCTGTCGTTGAAACAACTACCGAGGCCGTCGTTGTAGAACCGGTGGCCGTGGTGGTCGAAACCGAACCCGTCGTTGCTGCCGTCGAAACCCTCACCGTCCCGCAAACCGTCGTCGAAGTCGAGGCCGAACCCGTTGCAGCACCTGCACCGGTAGCAGCAGCGGCCCCCGTCGATCTCGATGCCGCGCTTTCGGAAAGCGGCCTGGTGATGGTCCAGACCACCTCGGCCATCACCGTTGCACCGGTCGAGGCACCAGTCAAGCTGGGGCGTCCGCGCAAGCCGAAGGCGGTCGAAAGCAGTCAAACCGAGCCCCTGATCATAGTCGAAACCCAGAAGCAGGACTAAGAACAGGCTGGCTTGGATGAAAAGGGCGTCCTCGGACGCCCTTTTCCGTTTGCGTCGTTTCAGCGCAAGCGGCTTAGCAACTCGTCGACGATACCCTGTGCGCCATCTTCAACCATGTCGAGCACCAGATCGAAACCGTAGCCGAGACCGTAGTACGGGTCCGGCACCTCGTCATCTTCGAAATTCTTCGCGTAATCCATGAACAAGCGGATTTTGCCCTGCTGTTCCAGGCTGGCCATCCGTTGCAGGTTGTCCAGGTTGGTTCGATCCATGGCCAGGATCAGGTCGAAATAATCGAGATCCTGGCGCGCCACCTTGCGCGCCCGCAATTGCGACAGGTCGTAACCGCGCGCCCTTGCCGCCCGCTGCGTCCTGGCGTCAGGAGCTTCACCGACGTGGTAGCCGTGGGTGCCTGCCGAATCGACCTCGACCTTGTCGCCCAGACGATGATTCCGGATGTAATGCCGCAACACCGCCTCGGCGGTCGGCGAACGGCAGATGTTGCCCATGCAAACTAAAAGGACTCTGAAATAGTTGTTTTTTATCATTAGGTTATGCGCAATTTGCGGGGTTCAAATGCGTCTAAAAACGTCCTAATTCGGACAATAAAAATCAGATACTTAGCGCGTCATTGTAGAATGCCATTGATGTCGAATTGGCGCACGTTGCACCGCAGCATCGGCGCATGAATTACAGGGGTCTGGTCAGTATGGCGGCCTCGCCTTAAATAGCGATGAAGCATAGACCAGCCACCACGACCAGCAACATTGCTGCCAAGCCTCAAGGCAACGAACTGCCGGCCCGTGCGTCCGGCGGTACTCATTGAGGTCGATGACCTTTCCCATCACAGCCCCATCGCCATCCGGTATCGGTCAGACACTTCATTCGCAAACTCTTCGCCGCGCATCGTTCTCGCCTGGCTGACTGCCGCCATCCTCATTTGCGGCGTCACTACGACCGGCGGAACCCTGCCCTGCATCAGTGCCGCGATGTTCTGTTGCGATACGTTCGACAGTCGCAGGGTTTGCATGACCTGCATCTTCGACAGTCCGGCGGACTCGGCGGCGCCGATCAGCCGTCGCATCTCGATAAAGGCCTTCTCCTGCTTTGCTGCTGCCCTGGCTTTCGCGTCTTCGATGTCGATTTCAGACACCGAGTTGGCATCCCTGAGCGTGTCGGAAAGCGTTTTCCGTGCTTCTGCAATGGCATCGGTGAATTCGAATGAGCGATAGTAAAGCGCCGTCTTCGGTTCGACGGTTGTTGCCCGCCAGCCACCCAGCGCGACAAGTTCATCCTCCATGCTGTACGGCTGCCCGCTCGGCTTGCGAACATCGGCCGCAGCCTTGGTGATTCGCTCGATGTTGCCGACAAAACCAGGTTGCAGCGCTTTGCGCAGATGGTCAGCGATGTCGACGGCCTGATCTATTGCGCCATCATTCTCCTTGTAGACCTTTCCTCCGCTCTGCTTCTGGTTTGCAACAGCTTCGAAGATCGCCCCGGCGGTAATGTCAGCCCCGAGGAACGGCTCAAGCATGCCGCGCAGCCCGCTTGCCAGAGAGTCCTCCCATGGCTGGTCGCGCATCATTGCCGTAATCGGGCGCTTCCAGTAGCCATACGGATCAAGGAACGACATGTCGAAATAGCGCAGATTCCCCTTCTCGTCGCGGCCGGCAAAGAGGAATGTCGAATTCTTCTGCCACTCTGGCGCCAGATCACGGATAGCCTCTTCTTCGTCATCATCGACGCCGACCATCGCCTTGCTCAGTGCGGATAGCGCCCAGAATGCCGCAGAAACAAACGCCATGCCTGCAGCCCGGCGCATGCCAAGTTCGCGGAGCTTGGGGTTGTCGCTCTTGAGGTCTGACGCAACCGTGCGCAGCATGTTGCTCGAGGTTCGGATAATTTCTGCCGGGAAGCTGACGAACGTTCCGGCCAGCGGGAAACGAGACAGCCACTGCACACCGCGGCCGACCATGCTATAGGTCGGGTAGGTGTTGCGGATTCTATTCGCCGCCTCGAGCTCGGCATCTTGCAGCGACAGGCCCGCTTTCATCAGCCCGGATTTTTCGTTCTCGAAGCCGATGATCTTCCAGAAATCATCGCCGAATGCATAGAACCCCTGTGCCATCTGGTTGGCCTTGCGGAACCAGCGAACGGCATCGCCCTTGTCGCTGCTCAGCAGTTCTTCCATCTTTGCGTCTTCAAGAAGCCTGGCCATCTCGCCGGCGTATGGCGTGTCATAGACGACGCCAAGCTGCTTCAGGTGCCGCAGGTATTTCAGATCGTTTCCGGTTGCCTTCTGCGAGACTTGCTCACGAAAAGCGGCAATGCTCTTCTTCATCTGCGTCAGGTCGAAGTGACCATTGGCCAGGCTGAAGAACATGGCGGACTGCCAGTTGCGCATGGCGGTCGTCGGGGAGAGGACGGTTTTCCCGTATTTCACGATGCCGTTTGCCCGGACGATGGCCCGATACAGTTCGCTCATCTGCTCTTTGCCCATCGCATCCTTGAATGCCTGGGCGATCTCCGGGAACGTCCAAAGCCCGTTGAGCGGTGAGTAGACCTCCGAGCCTTCTGCAGCGATTTGCGTGGTTGCCGCCGGCGGACGGTCCTTTCCTTCGAAGAAGAATGAGCCCATCCCGATGTCGCGCACGCGATCGAGGAATCTGGTATTCCAGATCAGGCGCCCCATCTTCGTGGCTGACTTAGTGAAGTTCAGTCGCGCATCCGAATACTCGCCGAGCAGCGCGCGGATCTCTGCTGGAACATCCTTGCGGCGCATCAAGATGCTCAGGTCTTTCGCGCCGAGTTTGCTCTCTGCGATGAAGGCCTCCATCGAGTCGTAAGCCGTACCGTTCTTCAGGATCTCGTGAAGCGTTACCTCGGAAAGCTGGGCCGCCTTGGCATCGGTTTCGCCAGAATCGACGTAGCCTTTCTTCAGGTAGGCGCGTGCCGAATTCAAAACCGAGGTCGGCACCTTCTCGAACCACTTCGGATCGTCGAACGCCTGATAGCTTCGATGGACGTAGCGCCCGATGTTGCCCTTGATCTTCTCGTAAAGCTCAATGTCGTTGATGGCCTGCGCGGCATCGCTTGCCTTCCCGGTTTCGATGGCGCGCTCCATCTTTGCATCGATCTTGTCCTGGATGATTTTCAGGTACTCGGAAGACATGCCGTCGATGTACTGACGCATGGCCACAGCGGCGGCCTTGGTTGCGTCCGGCAGGCCTGCCGGAACGCTGCCGGCCAGCGCCTCGGAAATCTGGCTCATCTGGGCGTCACTCAGCTTGTCGAAAGACACGCCGAAATCGGATTTCGCTGCCCGTTCCAGGCCGCCGATCAGGTGGCGAATGTCGAATTCGACCGCCTGAAACTCGGAATCGCGTTTGATCTTCTCGGCAAATACCGACTGCGGAAGCAAGCCGCCCGGGGACAGATAGCGGCGTAACTGCGTCTTCGCCTTCGTCCACAGCGATTTGTCTTGCTCGCGCAAACGGGCGTTTTCTGCGGCGAACGGATCGGATTCGTCGAGCGTCGGGCTTCCTGCCATCCTGCGGCCGGCGTTGCGCATCTGGTCGATGATGCTTTCGTTTCGGCCGATGGTTGCGGTACGGGACTCCATCGCTGTTCCGCGAGAAGCAAACACCGCATCCCGCCCAGCCGGCGAACGCTCCAGATTTGCCCCGCTGCGAACATGATACCCAGCCAATTCAACCAGCCGGCGCACGTCAGCCATCGTCGGCTCAAGCTTCAGACCGAACGCCTTGGCGGCATTCTTCAGCCAAACCCTGATCCGTGCCATCGCCATTCTGAACCAGCCAACATTCGGCATCGTTTCAGCCATGCGAGCCAGGACTTCTTGCGCAACTTCGGCATCACTGGCTTCGGGGTACAGGCGGCGAACGGCATCGACGGTTTCGTAGTTCGCATCACCGGGCAGCGGGTCATAGTTCAGCGGCTGGCCAGACGTTGCGCGTTTCAGGACCGTTTCCAAAAGACTCGAGAACTGATCGCCCATCATGTTGGCTAGGCCAGCATGGCCCACCGCCTCATGCATCAGAACCTGCCACGCCCGCTGCCTGGTCGGCAGGTTCGAGGCAACCAGGTAGATGATGCCTTCGCGGTCGTGATAGACGCCCTCGGCGTAGGGGCTGGGGCGGAAGAATTCCGGGATATCGTCGCGCGAATACACCACGCGGATGTCGAGCGCTGCGGCGCCGGCGTACTCGGCGCGGAACCGGTCGGCGGTTTTTTGGACGATGTTGAGCGCGAATTTCTGTTGGGCGTTGAGCGGATTTTGATCGACGCGGGACTCTCTGCCGCCTTCATCGCCGTTGAATTTCAACGCATCTTGGAGTATCTTGGAAATGCCTCCTGAGATGACTGTCCCAGACCGCTTGGATACTTCGGTATCGGCACTGGATTGGCTGGATCGAAGGAGGCTTTCTTTTGTCGTGACGCTGTGCAGGTACATGCGCTGCGTGTTGACGTCGCGATGAACAAGAACGGTGACAATATCGTCAGCCCCATTAATCACCACGGGGCCGGAGATATAGATCGAATCCATGTCGCCTCTGCGTTCGAGGTGGGCGATGACGCCGTTTTCAATAACCTCAGGAACCGCCTTGAAGGCAACCGCCTTGAATGGATTCAAGCTGTGGCCGATGGAATCTCGAACGGATCGTTCGTCCATCAGAACCTTTCCGAGCGCTGAATTGTTGGCGTAGAAACCGTAATCCCTGAAGATCCCAACAGCCCACTCTCTCAGCCTTGCCTTGCCAAGATGCGGGGCTTCTGATGTCTTCAGGATAGCCAGGGGTTCGCCGGTCAGAACTCGATTTATCTCTGCCAAGTTGGCGACAATCTCTTCGCCAACCTTAGTGTTTCCACCAGAAGCTGCTGTAGATGCGGCGCGGGACTCGAAATTCTTCCCGGTAGAACCGGAAGTCGTTTCGCGATTTTCCGGCTTGTCGACCACAACCATTCGCGCATTCACCCCGGTATTCACCGGCAACGACGGATCAAGGAAGGTGCCTTCCTCAAGCTTCTCCGAGGTTCCGCCTACCGCCTCCAGCCATTCACGGAACGCCTGCGCCTTCCTGTCCTGGCCGTAGAACACCCCTTCTCCCATGATCGCCACCAGGCGCCCGCCGGGCTTGAGCAACGAATAGGCGTGCTGAACATGCTCGGCGTCGCGCCGGTTCGAGAACGGGGGGTTCATGATGATGCGGTCGTAGCCGCTGTTGTAGCCGTTCTTGCGCACACCTTCGAGCTCGTCACGGTCGCGCCACTCGCGCTGCCGCTCGTCCTTGCCAAGCGGAACAAATCCGACCCGGTTGCTACCCATGCCACCTGACCCGCGCATGATCCCCTCGACACCATCCTTGTCGCGAAACACGTCGCCGTAGGTGAAGCCGCGCGGTGACAGGTCAAGGAAGTCGCTCCCGACGACGTTGAATCCCTTCGCCTCCAGAAGTTCGCGGCGGTCTCCGTTGAATTCCACGACATCAGGATCGACGCCGGCCACGTCGCGAATCTGCTCGGCGATATGTCCCATGCCGGCTGACGGCTCCAGAACGGCCATGCCTTCGCTGATTTCAGCCGCTTCGATCATTGCTTTCGCCGTTTCTGCCGGCGTCGGGAAAAAGTCCAGTCCGTCATTGGCGCGCCCGATCATGGCGCGCTCCATCTGCTTGATGCGATCCGGGGCGACCGGCGACTCCTGTAGCGCGATGAACTCTCGCAGAGCCGAACGAAACTCGGCCGGCGTCTCGATACCTAGCGCCTTCCAGCGGGCTCGCTCGGCGGCGACGCTCTCGAAGACGTGCGGCATCGTCACCTTGCCTTTGCCCAGCGCCTTGACCTTGGCGACGATTTCCTCGCCAGCCTCGGCATTCAGGGTGATGCGCTTGTCCGGATCGCCTTGCCACAATCCAGCCTCGCGGGCCATTTCCGGCCCCATGATGACCAGATGCTCGCCGCGCTTGAACGAAACCGTCGTCGCCTTTCCCTTGAATCCGGAGCGCGCAATGGCGGCCTCGGCCTTGTCTGCAGTCGGGAATACGGCCGGTTGCTTTTCGTCGCCGCCTTCGCGCTTGGCCGAGAACACCGAAACCTTGTGCAGATTCTCCTTGGCGAACTTCTGGTAGGCGTCGGTCACATCGTCGGCAACCTTGAGGATACGCTGCCCCAACTGCTTGGCCCCGTCGATCTGCAACAGGTCGCGGCCCAGGCGTGCCAGGTCTGAACGGTCGGCGGTGAATGTCGGCCAGCGCGCGTAATCGGCCGTCTCGGCGGTCGGCTTCTCGCCGCGATGACGCTCCTGCTCCAGATAGCTGTCGTACTTTTTGCGTAGCTCGTCGTACTTTGCCAGTTTCACCGTCGAGCGCATCATTTCAACCTGCGCCTTCTGGCGCACGCGATCGAGGAACTTTGTCGTTCCGGCGCTGATTGCTTCGGCGATGTTGCGCATGGTCCCGGCCAGCGCTTTGTCGGAATTGGCGGCGGCCTCTGCCGAGGCAGCAAAGCGGGCACGGCGGGCGGTGTTGGCCTTGCGCTCGCGGCCAAGGCTTTCGTCGGCCCGTTCTTCAAGCCGGTCAGCCATTTCGTTCAGGCGCTCGACAGCCGACTGGCTGCGATCGTCAGCAAAGGCATCGCGCCGCTCGGCAATCGCCTCCTTGGCGGCCGTCGTATCGCCGCCCAGGTATTGCAGGAATGCCGCGGCATTCTCGCGCGTCTTGAACTGGAATCCAGGAACGGCGCCATTGCCACGGAACGACGAATACCAGCCGCCAAGGCGTTTGGCGTTGGCGTTCCACTCGTTGTAAATATCGCGATCGACGCGCTCTGCCGCTTTGACCACGAACAGCGGAACACCAGTCTTGGTGTGCTTCGTCTCGATGATGTCGCCGGTCGTCGTCTGCGCAGCGGCACGCACGTCGGTCTTGCTCGCCTCGGCCGACGCCGACCGCCGGCCACGCGACTCTTCGGCAAGCAGCATATCGAAGCGGGCGCGCTGCTCAGGCGTCAGTTCAAACCTGGCTTCCTCGACTGTCTTTCCGCTGTCGACCTTGGGCTGCATCAGCCGGCGGAAGTCCTCCAGCGTTTTCGGGTCGGCAATGGACTTGGCCACCTCGTCGCGGCGCTGCTCGCGCTCGGCACGGTTCGCCTTGATCTTGGCGGCGTAGGCGGCCAGCGATTCAGGCGTCGCCGCATCGACGCGGGCCTGGAGCGCCTTGACCTTGGTTGTCACCCAATCCACGCCGCCGCCCAGCGCGTAGGAAATCGACTCGCCCATGATGAAGTTGTCGAGCATGGCCGCATAGGCGGCCTTGACGATTTCCGGCTTCGTCTCACTCTTGTAGCGGGCCCCAAACATCGGGCCGCCAGACCGAAGCAACTCGTCTTTCTTGAACTTCGACAGCTCGGCCTCGATGGCTGCGCGGTTGTCTCGAACCATGGCGAATGCCGCTTTCAGTTCATCGACGGAAAGCTCTCCATCAAACAGCTTGGCGATGTCTGCGTTGTGCTGATCGACAAGGCTCAGGGGGCCGGAATCGGATGGCGGCTCTTCCGCTGCCGTCCGGCTGGCGCGAATCTCATCGACCGCCGCCCGCAGCTTCTCCTTGTCTCCATCGAAAAGAATCCTGGCAATGTCGAACTTGTTATCGGTCAAGTCAGTTGCATCGACAGTAACGCTCGAAGGGTAGCCGGCCTTGTCCAGAGAAACCCTTGCAACCGGATATTTCCCGAACAGGGTGCCGTCACCCTTCTTGAAATCCAGCAGCTTGCCGAGTAGCGCATGAAGATCGGCCTTTTTCTTGGCAGCCTTGTCCGCCTTGGCCTGCTGCTCGGCAGCGATCTGCTCCGGCGAGCGCGCCGCACGAATGGCGCGGACACCGCTTTCGATTGCGCCCTTCTGCCAGTCGGTGAATTCCTGCTCGGCCCGATCCAGCGCAGAGCCACGCCGACCGGCCTGAGCAGCGTTGAACTTGTTGCGGCCAGCGACCGCCGATGAAACAACCGTTTCTCCAACCCGCATGACACGATAGCGGCGCGTCTTGTACTCTGCCTTGAAGTCATCCAGCAGCTTGGCGGCAAGCGCCTTCTGTTCTTCGCTTTCTGCTTTCTCTCCGACCTTCTCGGCAAATGCTTCGGACGCCTTGTCGAACCAAGCCTGCTCCATCTTTACCTTGTCACCAAGGCCACCAAGTGAGCGGTGCGCGTAGCCGGCGCGAATCTTTGCCGGATCGAGTTTGTCGGCAGACTCGACCTGTTCGTTTTCCGCCGTTTTTTTCACAGATTCGCCTGACGTGTTCGTTTTTTGCGGAATTTTCGACACGTCTTCCGGCTTGGATTGATCCCGCTTTGCTTCTTGCGCGCCGGAGTTCGCTTCTTCCTCGGCCTTCACCGCCTCGTCAAATGCAGCCATCTGGCGCTGCCCGTACTGAAGCGTGATTTCTCCCTTCGTAAGCCGATCTTTCAGCGATTCATACAGCGCTTGGCGAGACGCTTCCGACAGGTCTTTGACCGGTTCGACAAGGCCGAAAGATTCTGCCGGCGGAGTGGTTACCGCCGGGGTTTGTGCGGCTACTTCTTCTTGCCGCCGCCCTTCTTGCATCCCATTTTTGGGCTCCTTCTGCTGTTGCTGCGCACCGGCCGGCGCGGCTTCGGCATTCTTGATCAGGTTCTGATTTTCAGCCGGTGTTTTGGCTGGAATCGTTGCGGCAGAAGGAGATGCGTTTTTGATCGCTATTTGATCGCCGGTTGCAGCGGATGGCGCGCCGACCGCATTGGTTGAACTAGGGAACTCGTTGGCAAGCGCCACAAGATCATCAATCGGAGCGTCGAACCTGATGATGTCGATCGCTTCGCCATTCTCGCGCTTAGCTAGCCATTGATGATGACCATCCAGGACGTATCCATCCGACGAAACAAGGATCGACCTGTCTCCGCCTTCAAACCTGAGCGCCTTCCTGACCTTTCCAGGAGAAAACTCAGCCTGTGTTGGGCGCAAGCTATCTGCGGCAACCGTCTCCTGTTGATGCGTCACGCCGCGGGCTTTCATGAACTGAGTCATGGCGCCTCTGTGCTCGGCCTTGATCTGCGGCATCGATGCACGGGGAACGCCAAGCGAACCAGACTCCGGTGGGAACGATGCCCATTCTCCGGTGGTCTTGCTTGCGGCTACCCGGCCGCCAGCCGGCGCAACTTGCGCGCCATCCGCTTGCGCCGCTTTTTGAGCCACTTGTTCAGGTTGGGCAGCATTCAATGCACTCCCGGCGCCGCCGGCATTTCCCACAGTGCCAGCCGCTCGCATGCCTGGTACAGGTGCTCCGGCATTTCCACCTCTTCCTCGGGCGATGCTGCGCACAGGCTGTGCATTTCTGACGCCTCCTGCTGCGACATCACCCCGTCCTTGATCGCTGACCGCATCCACTTGGGTAGCTGCATTTCCGGCCTCCGTCTTGTTGATCATCTTCGCCCGCGCCTCGCGCACCGCGGCGAATTCTTCGGCGTTCAGCTTGCGCCTCTTCCCGGTCGGGGAAACCAGCGTCTTGTTGAGCGCCAGCTTCCAGCCCTGAGACAGAAGGCTGACGGCTTCGCCAATCTTGTCGCGGCCTGAATCACTCTGCATCGCGCTGGCGGTCGATCTTTCGCGGATGCCAAGGCTTGCGGCGTCCAGTTCATTCGGAGCCGCCGGCGCGGTGGTTGCCTCGGGAGAGCGCAGCGCCGCCCGTGCATCGCTGAATCGCTGGATGACCTGGCGCTCGCGCTCGGTGAAATCCGTATTCCGGTAGCCGGCACGGCGCAATGCGTTGCCGAACTGTCTGGCTGGATTCCCAGTGTCGCTGACGCTGGACAGGATGTTGTCGAGCAGCCTGAGACGAGCCGCTTCGCTTTCCTGTGCGGCAACGCCGGCAGCACGCCGGTCGGTATCCGCCAAAGCAGCATCAAGCGCCCGGCGACTGTCTGCAGCTTCTGCGATCCGCCGTTCCTGGTCGCGGCGCTCTTGGCCGACCAGTTGCGCCAGCTCTCGCCGGTCGGCAACGTCAGCGCGTTCCTGGCCGATCAGGCTTGCCAGTTCATCCTGCTGGGAGAACGAACCGCGCGGCTGGGCCGGGATCTCGTAACGGGGATTGGCCGGCGAGGTGATCGACGTTGCGCCGGAATCGATGCCGACATTCACGGCAGCCGACATCGGGCCGGTGACCGGAAGTTTTGCCGGTGCGCGCTCTTGCTCGAAGGCAGCACGCTCCGCATAAATCGCGTCAGCATTGGCCTGGGCGGCAGCAACCTGATTGGCGCGCTCAACTTCGGCGGCCATGGTTTGATCGCTCGGCGTCCCGGTGTAGGTCGGCGCCGGCAGTGCGCGTGGTGCTTCTTGCGCTGGCGCCGGCGGCTGTTGCTCAACGGTTCCGCGCAACCTGCCCTGCAGCGCATTGAATCCGCCACCCATCACGCCGCCGGCAAGCGCACCCATGGCGCCGGCCTCGGCAACGCCTTCACCGATCGGTTTGCCTTCGCCGTAGTTCTGCGCCGCCTGTTCCCACATGGATTGCGGCAGTTCTTCCAGCACGCCTTCGGATACGGCGCCGCCGGCAATGCGTTTGGCGATGCCGGCATCAATGCCGCCGGCAGCCGCACGCTGCGCTGGGCTCATGGCAAGCGCCGTATCAACGTCGGCCAGGCCGAGTTTCTTGCCAATGGCGCTCTGTGCCAACTTGCCTCCGGCAATGCCGAATGCCGCGGTTCCGGCGCCGGAAGCCAGGGCCGCACCGGTTTGACGAGCGGATAGCGTGCCATCTTCGGAGTTCTGGCGCATCTGCTCGGCCGCGAGGCCTGCACCGACAACGCCCTCACCAATCCCGCCGGCAACGGCCGGCGCGATCTTGCCGGCGGCGCCTACTCCACGCGCAATCGCAGCTCCAGGAAGCAGCAGCGGCGCGGACTCGATGACAGATTGGCCGATGGTCGACGGGTTCTGCAGCGCGGCCTTGGCGGTACCGAAGAAACCTTCGGCATCAGAGACGGCCTTGTTCGCTGCCTTCTGCTCCGGCGAGTACATCTCGTCGAGCATGGCCTTGGCTTCCTTCGGGCGGTATCCGATGCCTTCGAGCGCCTTGCCGGCCATGCCGCCGGTTGCCATGTCGGCGATACCGACAGGAACTTCAGTCAGCCCGATGGCGCCCTTGACGGCCGAGACGGCGGTGTCGCCGATCAGGCGGCGGGCAAGGCTGGATTTCTCCGGTTCTGCGCTAGAAATTACCCCCGATTCCCAGTCAACTCCACTGTCCGCAACCGGTCTCTGCGGGCTGGACAAGGAACCTTTTTCCCAATCAATACCGGCCATCGCCACACTCCATCAATGAATGATTGGAATGATGGGATGCCAGCCAGTATTTCAGCCTGATCCGTCACGGAAAAAGAAAACCGCCCGAAGGCGGTTCATTCTGTGCGCGGCACACCAGAAGATCGCGTTGACCGTTTACTTGATCGCAAGGCGCTTATCCCATTGATTTTAAATGGTCTAGACGTAGCCCATTCCAACCAACAAAGTTTCGCTACCCAGCGTCAGCGCGACATGCGCCGCGATGTCATCCTGTCGATGTCAAGCAGCCCCCTGAACTTCTGGTATGCGGCATCATTCTCTGACTGGCGGTAGTCGTGGAATAGCTTCTGGATCAACCGCATTCCTTCTGCGGTATCTCTGAAAATCGCATCTTCAAGCGCCTTTTTCTTCTGTTCGATATCAACCTGTTGGTAGGGCTTTTGCCTTATCGGGCTGAATCCAAAACGCCACCAATCGACGGCGACAAACAGCTTCTTTGCACCAGTTGCGCCATCGGGTCGATCACGGAATAGTGTGTATTCAATCATGTCGTCACTCCAATGAACGCGGTCAAATCCGGTGTCCGGCCACTTTGTTTCGGCGGGGATTACGCCCTCTGCTTCGAGTGCTGCGCGCGTTCCTTGGTACTCTGCAATGCAGTGGTATGGCGTGCGCACAATGATTTCCGACTTGATGTCAAGCACCGTTCCAGCCGATAACTTTTCGATCTTGCTGCCGGCGATTTGCGAATCACAGGTTTTGGTCATAGAATCCATGTTGATTTCCACCAAGAAATTGTTTCACCAAGCGCCCGGCGATTGCACTCGCCGGGCGCTTTCTTTTGCGAACGAAGTCATGCAGCGATCACGGCAAGCGAGTCGTTTCCTGGGCCGAAATACTCGGCGAGCTTGGCCAGCCCCTTCGGCGTAATGCGCGCCTGAGTCACCACCTTTTCGGTGCCGTCGCTTCGCTCAACCGTATTGGTCTTGTGTTCGATGTAACCCGACTGGATTTTGTCCTGGTACGCAATCCAGCTTGTTCCTGGGCGCTGGTAAATCCACTTGTGCGAACTGAGCCAAGCAATCAAGTCCTTCAGGCGGATTTGCAGCGTCTTGGCTGCGTCGGTGAAGCACAGGCTTCCGTCGGCTGTGGCGATTCGATCAAGCGCTTCAACCTTCGGCGCCTGCTCGGCAACCTTTTCTTCCAGGGCGATGACCTTCTCGGTGTAAGTCAGCAGTAGGCCGCGCATTGCCGCTGGGTCGGAAAGAACGGTCATCGGGTCGGCGGAAGACTGACCGCGCAACTGCTCGGCCATTGCCCAAAACTCTTTGACCAGCCGCTTCTTGAACGCCCGCACGATGTCGCTGTTGCGCATGTAGGTAAGCAGGAGCGTTGATTGCTGCTCGTTGAGGATGGCGTATTCGGTTGCCTTCGCAAACCCACCCTGCGGCAGAGGCTTCCCCTTCTGGATTTCAAATCCGAGTGGGCCGAACTCTTCCATATCTGCCTGATATGAACGAACCAGTTTGATAACGCTGGCGTGGTCGTTTTCAGTGCCATGAGCAATTGCCAGCGAGGTAGTGACGACCTTGCCGTCGTTGATGGTGACGATGTTCATTGCCGACCTCCTGTTGCTTCTTCGTTGATGCGGGATTTCTCAAGGCGATGGAGAACTTCGCTGTTGAGAGAACGATGGTTTTCGATCGCACTGTTCTGAAGCCAGCGCTTCAGGTCAGGCGGTAGTCGCACCGGAGTTGGCGTGACTTGTCGTGCATTCTTCATGGCTTGTCGTGCTCCTATGTGATGGCGTGTAGATCAATAGTAGTACGCACTTCGTATCATCGCAAGTGGATAGCATGGAAAAATATCAAGTGGCGAGTATCATCGGTCGCCATGAGCACAGAAAAGCCGCCCTTCCCAAGTCGCGTAGCAGACCAGTTTGTGGTTCGCTTCCCTGACGGCATGCGCGACCGCATCCGCGAAGCCGCCGATGCCAACGGCCGCTCCATGAATGCGGAGATAGTCGCCCGCCTTCAGACGAGCTTTCATCATGACGATTTGGACAAACAGCCGGACTTGATCGAGCTGACCAATATGGTGACTCGGCTACTCAACTCGCTCGACGACATCAAATCGTTGCCAAGGAAGAAGGAAAGCGAATGAACCGGATGATCATTGCCGCCCTGCTCTGCCTTGTCGCCGCGCCAGTGATGGCCGCCGACAACTTCGCCGAGTGCATCATTGCCAAGATGCCGGGCGTGCAGAACGACATTGCAGCAAACGCCGTATTTCAGGTGTGCCAATCGAACAATCCGACCGGGTTCGTTTCTGTGCAACAAGGGGCCGGGATGGGTTTGTTCTCGCCGTCATCCGCTGAATGCGTCGCAAAGAATGCATCTGACACGAAGAGCTACAGGGCAGCATATCTAATCGGGATTGCCTGTAGAAAGCTATACGACGCGCCATCTGTTGATTGGGAAAGGGGTGAAATCACCCCTCCCAAGAATTAGGATTTTTCAACCCACTTTGATCCGTCCCATACCGCAACGCGGTCGCCCACCTTGGACGTTGTTCCAACCGGCCGGTCTGGCGCCACACTCTGCGGACGAATGGTTTTCCCTGTGGCTGGATCGACAGCAACCTCAACCTTGTTTCCATTCGCGTCTTGCTCGGTTAAGGTCAAGAATCGATCTCTGACCCCAGGGGCTTGATCCAGCCTTACCCCGGCCGCCGCCGCCATTGTCCTGGCTCGAGCAATAGCGTTCTGGTCGCCGCTCTCAATCGCCTTGGCAAGATTGTCCTGTGCTGACTGCTGGCGCTGCATGGCAGATTTCTCGAGGCCAAACCGCTGGTTCTCGATTCCCAGCCGCCCGATATCCAGGCCTAGGCGGGCATCGTTCCGCTGGCTTTCCATGTCCTGGCCGCGCAGCGTCAGGCCGAGCTTTGCCGCTTCCGCCGCCTGCCCGATGTCCTGGCCGCGCCGTTGAAGATCTAGCCCGGCGGCAATGCCCTGCTGGCGCATGCCCTCGACAGCGCGCTGCGTGTCGGCACCGGTAAGCGCGCCAAGGGCGGCAGCGGACGCCGACCGCTCGCTGCGCTTGCCGTACTTGATGCCAGACATCAGGTCATCGATCCGGCTGTTCATCCGCATGCGCTGCATGTCGGCGTTGTCGCGTTCTGCCTGATCGGGAAGAATGCCGATCCCGCCTTGCGGCTGGGCGTCGATCAGCTGCTTGGTGACGGCGTTCGCCTTCGCCTGGCGGGCAAGGCCTTCCGGCATGCCGGCGGCGATCCCTGGTACTGAACCTCCGGCATTGACTGCGCTGAACGGCGTACTGGTGATCCCTTGCGATGCAGCCTGCGCGCCGTAGCCTGGCAAGCCGGATGCAATTCCCGGTTGCTTCAGGCCTTCAACCGCTTGATTCACGTTCGACAGGTTCGTGTAGAGCGGCGACGACAGGCCGTTGCCGGTGATCCTGGAAATTCCAGGCTCGGATGTCTTGGCGATGTCGTAGGGCTTCTGGCCGACCGGGTTCCATTGCTGCAGTCCAAGCTTCGGCAGGTTTGCATCAATGGCCTGGCGCGTCGTCCTGCCCTCGTTGCCGTATCCAGGCAGTCCGAGGCCGGACGCCGCTGCCGGCTGGCCGGGCTGAGCCACCGGCTTCGGCTTGGCCGCTCCGGAGTCATAGGCGGCTTGGTCTGCAGCAGGAATGTCGGCCTGTTTCGCGGCGCCGAATCCAGTGCCGGTTGCGCGAGACAGGCCTTGGGCAACAGTCCTGACAGGCGTGTCCTGATTGATTGCGTTCTTCCAGTCTTCGAGAATTGTGAATGCCATAGTTCAACCTCTTTCGGTATGTAGATGCTGGCATGCCAGCCAGTATTCGGGGAGGATTACTCCTCGCGGCTGACATTGACGTTGTAGGAACTGGAATGCCGCGTTCCGCCATCGAGGGAAACGTTCAGGTTGTTGTAGAGCGCTGCGGTCATCTGGGCAATTGCCTGCGCTTCAGCCATCAGGGCTTTTACGCGCTCTGTCATTGTCGCTATTTTTGCCGCCTGGTTCTTGCTTGCCACATCTAGGTCAGACGTTGCGTTGAACTGAGCCACGCGACTGGAAAGCTCTGCCGCGGCAATGTCGGCCCGGTAGAAATCAGCCGCTGACCGAATCAGTTCGTTCTGCACCCCGGTGATCTTCACCGCCTCGCCCGGTGACGTGGCAAGCGTCTGGATATAGGAAACGGTCGATGCCATTGCCGACTGGCGAAGCCCGAGCAACTGAGTGACCGAAAACTGCTGGAAGTCGAGCGCCAGCTTCGACAGCGCCCGGGACGATGCGGCAATCTCGCCCTGTGCCTTGCGCTCGATCTCGATCACCGCGCCGGAAGCCTGGCCGGGAGGCATCGGAAAGCCGCGCGCAGCGAATGAAGCCAGGACAGAGGATTTCGCCCGTTCCGCATCATTGAGAATCCGCGTCCGGTCGTCCTCGAAAACCGCGTCACGAACTGCTGCCGGAATTCCGGAATCTGCCGGGTTGTCGATAGCTTCCTGCAGCCAGGTCTGTGCCGCAGAGAACCCTTCCGCCTCGTTCGGGAAGTGCGTGCCGATGAAGACGGTCATGCGCGCCGTCAGCTCGTCCATCATTGACTGATACTGCGACTCGTACAGCGTCACCGAATCATCAACGTTTGCTGGAATATCAATGGCAGGAGCAGTGATTGACGGAGCGGAAATGTTCGCCTGGTCGGCAATCTGCGGCGCGCTGCTCGGGTCGATATCAGACTGCGCCGCAGCCATCTTCGTTGAAAACTGTATCGCCTTGGCGTCTGCTGCCGTCCAGGTTGTATCGATGATCTGGTTGAGCAATATCAGCGGAGACGATGCATTGTCCGGATCAACGGTAGTTCCAAAAGCCATGGTCAAATCCTCCTGTTCGATGCGACCGGCGCGAATTCGACGCTGGCCAGGGTAAAGTCGGCGCCGTCGTCGCCAATCAACGAGATCCGGAACCAGTTGTCACGAAGGCCTTTTCCTGGATCGACGCGATGAATATCGAGCGAGTCCGGCGAGAACGACCGCGCTTGGTAGTCGTAACTTTCGTTTTTTGCGCCAACCCTGATCTTCAGCGCATCACCACACTGCGCGCCAAGGTAGATTGCCGGCATCCGCTTTTCCGCGGAGGTACCGAAGTCTTCGAGTCCGAAATCGACGCTGTACGTAACCTCGCCAAGCGATCCGATTGAATGAAATCCATCCGGCGCCGTTGCAAATCCACCGCGGAAAGACGTGAAATCGAAGTCTTCGTAGCGGGTCGCTGCGCCGTTCCCAAGGTTGATGCACCAGCCACAGGAAACCACGCGGTCGCGTCGGTCGGTTGTGAGCACAAGAGACGCCCCGCTCGCCGGCAGCGCGCCGACATCGACCGCGCCATCCATCGGCAGCGACACCTCGCCGCCCGGGTTGAGGATTGCGAATCCCTTCGTCGAGAACCAACCGAACACCGGGCGATCTGGATGCTCGAACTCTGTCCCTGGAACGGCGCCAAATTTTCCGACCAGACGAAAAGCGATTTCCTGACCATCAAGATCACGACCGGCGATGTAGTAGGTGTGCGTGGCTGTGGCCACATAGATTCCGTCCTGCGCGCCGGCGGCGCAGGTGATGTCGGCCGGGAACGGAATGACGCCGCTGGCGGGCCGGTAGTAGCCGTAGCGATACGGCTGGCTGAAATAGAGACGGTTTCCTGACACCGAGCACAGCCGGCCGTTGAATTCGAATATCCGGCTTCCTGCCGGAAGCGGCGCCTCATGTTCTCGAATCGACTGCTGACCATCGGCCGGCGTAGCCAGGTCGATCGATGCATCGCCAACAGGCTGCGAGGTGTGAAGCATTGGAACGTCGCCGTCGTTGCCGGTGAGATAGACGTTGATCTTCACCGCGCCCTCTGGTGCCGTCGGAAGCGTGACGCGCACCCCGCCGCCAGCGACATCGATCGCACCCATCTCCGACAGGGCGCCCTCATGCTCGTCGTCAGAAAACGAGATTGCCACGCCGTAGCGCCCGGCGCTCAGCCCGCCAGCGATGTCGGCCAGGGCCGGGGCGCTCGGCGCCGGCAACGCCCACGGCACGATTGCACCGGCGCAATTTCGCCTCAAGCCATCGGTTCCGTTCGACAGGTACAGTCGGCCATCTGCGACCTCGGCATAACTCATGCGAGAGTTGCTTTCCAGAATGCGCTCGAGCGCCATCGATCCGCCGGGAAGACCCACGACGTAGAGGGATGACGATAGGACAGCAAGCCCATCGAACAACGAATGAACGCCAGCTATTTCGGCGACAAGTTCGGAAGCAATGCGTCTGCACAGGGAGCCGTCATTGTCGATGTCGACATTCACCGCATCGGCAAGATATCGACCGGACTTGTCCGGTGTTTTTACCGATAGTGACGTTGCCGGCAGCCTGTTGTTGATCCCGAGAAAGGCGGGGTAGCGGATGGGTTTCATCAGATTTTCTCCGTTCTGATTCGCTTCTTCTTCCTGAAGAAGATCGGCGCAACAAACCGTTTCGGGTATTCGTAGGGCGTTGAGTTTGGAAAACCCGGATCGATTGCCAAGATCGTTCCGTCAGCTTTTGCGTGGTACAGGCCCATGTTCTCCGCGTCAGCGTATGAAAACGGAGCGTCTGCAGGGCAGATGACGAAATGATCACCGGACTGGTGCGCTGCCATCAGGAAGTATTCTGGAAAGGCTTCACGGACGCCTGCGGCATCAACGGTTACAGGAGAACTTGTTGCGCCGCCTTGTGGGTACGACGCTGCCGGGGTAACACCGGTTATTGATGGCTCGCCGACTTGAAACGATTTCCCAGCAAGACCGCGAGCGTAGTCGCGCGGCCCTATAATCCATGCGTCGTGGCGAAGTTCAAAGCTCCAGATGCGCTGCTCGGCGAAATCCTCGGTATTCACGATGGAGTCAGCTATTTCTCCGCCATCGCTAGGGGGTATAGATGAGTATGAGTCTGCGATGTAGTTCAGCGTGACGACTTCTCCGTAAATCGGATTAACCGGGGCGGTAACAACCACAGAATGCGAACCAAGCGCGTAACTTGCCTGAGTTCCGCCAGGGAAAAACCAGGAGCATCCATCTACCGTTGTGGTTGTTGCTGTTGATGTGTAGATCATCTCCCCGCTTGGCAATATCAGCCCCGCTGACGCGCTTGATGTTGTGGTGCTCGTCTGCTCTGCCTCGATTACCATGCCGGATTTTCGACTGATGTTCGTTTGGTTGAGCCAGCGAAATACAGAAGCGTCTTCGCTTAGGCACGAAAAACCGACCTCTGTTGGATGGCCGGAGCTGAATCCACCGAGTTGCCCGCGAGAAATCGCCGCGGCCTCTTCTTCGGTGTACGACCCGCCGCCTTTTCCAGACCAGTCTATCGCCATGATTGCGTCTATGTTTTGCTGATGCGCAGCAGATGTGTCTATCGTCAGGATTTCATAGTTCGCCGGCTCTCCGATGCGCTCTTGTCCTGTTACTACACGGTGAAACGCACCAAAGCGCCACAGTTTCTTTAGTGTGTCTCCGGCGTAGTCAATCGCAATGCATTTCTTCTCTGACTTGTAGAGGTCGTTATCGAACACAAGCGTCGGGATTTCGTCGCGTAGTTTTGTTGTTCCTCCACCCGGAAGAGGAGAGTAGACAGCATCTGATCCGCCAATCGTATTTGGCGTCTCGGTATAGCCGTAGGCGTCAGCCTCGTCCTCAGACATTGCAAGCCCAGGTACTGCGAACCGGCGAATTACCATGCGCCCTGTAGCCCCGACTTTCCCAAGCGCAGCGATCTCTGTGGCCGATCCGTTGATAACAGGCGGGTGTGACAACGTGAAAACTGATTCGTCGAGCTGTGATGTTGAGGCAATGATGTCCCAATCTTCGCAATACGACCCCGTGTCTCCGGGCGCCGCCTGCCCAACTAGGCGCGCAGTCGTTCCGTCAGTTACCAAGGCCATCACTCGCCACGCCGGGTTTCTTCCCGGGAAGGTATGCCACGTCGCTGCGGCGCACAGTACCCACTGCCCTTCCGTTGCCGCGTAGTCCACCGTCTTTACCCGGAGAACACCGCGCTCCTTCCATTCGTAACGCCATGTCCCGCCAAGCTGAAGCACCTTTTCGCCATCGAGATATACCGACGGGAAACGATCGGCGAGCGTGTGGTAGCTGTTCGGAGCGTAATGAGGGCCGTAGAACGGCTCCGAATTGTTCGGCTCGCCATCTTGCGTGTAGCGCCCTCCGCAGCGGGCGGTGCTCCACGTAACGGTAATGTTGTTCGGGTCGTCCGCGCCGGCCGCGGGGAACCAGTCTAGATTGCCGCGGTGATGCGTGCGTTTTTCCTTCATGACCGAAATGTCTGCCAATCCAGAGGACAACCACAACTCTTTCCTCGGGTTTTCCGGAACGCCGTATTCAGGGAGAAGCTGCGTTCGGTCAGATGGCGGCCTGTAAAACCCGCCCCAACCAGGATTTAGTCCAAGTGATAGGTCACTGTACCCAATAACAGGGTATGCCTGAAACACATGCCTGATGTCGGTATCAAGCCGGTCCTCTTCGCCGGTCGTGACGAATTGCGGGAATCCGCCGCGAGTCTTGAGCATCGTCTGAGAACCGTCGCCATTGACTCGGTAGCTTTTTTGGAATCCGGAAACGTCAACGCCTTCCATCATCTGGCGCTCGTTTGCCCGGCCTGATGGCGGGCCGATCCTTGTCGGCAGGTTCTTTTTGTCGTCAGCCACAATTGCCCCTCGTCGTCAGCGACAGCCTTGCTGCCACCTCGACTGAAACAATAAGGCCTGATTTCAGAGAAAGCCTGCCGGACGCTTGCAGAAACTTTCCGGTTGTAGATGACAGCGAAAGCCGTCCAGTGACTTTCCTTTCTTCGTCGGTTTCTGCGACAGGTCCCGGTCCAGAATCTCCGCAGTCGAAGATGTCTGGATCGAAAAGATCGATGTCGAAGACGCCGCCCATTTACGCAGGCTCGATTCCAGAGTACGCGATCCATATCGCCTGACCGTAGACCGTTGATGGCGGGTCAGATGCAACACCGGATTCATTCAGCAGCGTGATTCTAGATACGTATTCGTCATCTTCGACAAGATACACGTCGTCCTCAATAGAAAACCTCCATCCGCTCGGTAACGGCGAATGCGGCACGAGAACAGTCTGGCCTTGATCAAAGCCATTGACGCATGATGCGGAAAAAACCGATCGTTCATAAACCGGCCCTAGGGTTGTATAAACGCCAACAGAAACACGGGATGCAGTTTCCCCGAAAAACGTTGCCGATCCGGTACCGATTTGGAAATCCCATGCCCCAAGAACCATTGAAAACCCAACGGCCAACATGTGGTCGGCGTTCCAGGCTTGACCTGACACCTTGCCTTCCTTCTGCGTCAGCTCCTGTGCGGTAGAAGCGTGCTTGATCATCACAGCCTCACGTAGCCGGCAACCAACTCAACAGGAGCTCCTGCCACGATGCCGAGCGTCGTCAGCTTCGCGAAACCGCTTCCACCGACAGACGATACATCCGTGTCGATCACTACCGCCCCGTCGCCATCGACCCAGCGCATCCAGCGACAGATTCCTGTTGCGAGGCCATTGGATGCATCCACCGCGGAGATCAGAAGGCGGCCGTTGGCGTCCGTCGTCCATGCATCAGGATCGAGAGCAAACTCGAACAGCTTGGTCTCGGTCGTGACGCCAAGGTCGGCTGGCATTTCTCCGGTGTATCCCATAACCTTCGGCGTGCCGACACCTTGTGAAAGTGGCGCCTTGAAAGCGGCGACAGCACCCGCGGCACTGGCAGCGGAATTGATGATGTACTGCATTGTGGTCCTCCTTTGGGAAATTCTGCCTCCCCAGCCAGTATTACGATGACAAAAGCGCCAGCGCCTCAGACTCGGTGATGTCGAGGTCGTACAGCGTGGCGATGTGACGGGCGAAGATCGGGCCGTAGGTTGTCGCGGCGAAGCGCGTGGGAATGAAGCGGTTTGTGGTGATGGTGATCATTGCTTTTCTGCTGCTTCCAGCAGCTTGCGAAGCTCGGTCAATTCTCTTCCGAGGTTTGCAAGTTGAGCATCCTTTTCTTCGCACGCATGGCGCAGCCGGTCTGCATCCGCCACGGCGGCGATCAGTGCCGCGCCGATGATCGGCTCCAGCTCGGCCGCTACGTCGAGCAGCGCGATCGGAGCGGAGACCGTTGCGACAAGGACAGCGCCGTCTTTCATTACTTCGGCGATCGTCTGGTGGTGCGCGGAAACGCTTCCGTCATTGTTGTGGCGGATCAATGTTTCATAGGGGCGAGTGCGTTCGGTGATTGCCATGGTTAGCTCACAGGAGTGGTTGTATTAATAAGGCACCAGTCGGTTCCGTTGCTTCGACAGGTCTTCGGGCCGCCAGTGGCGTTCGTCACGTCGATCAAGCCACCCGAGAAAGCGGCTGCGCTTGGAAGAGTGCTCAGGGTGTATTGGCCAATGCGCACCGGACCAGCAACTGACAATTTCGCACCGGATGTCGGTTGCTCGCCGATGCCTGTGTTGCCAGCGAGGTAGTTTCGGACAGAACCTTCGATGTTTAAACCAAGGTGTCCTGTGTTATCGGACATGGACGAATGAAACGCAGACGCTAATGCTACATTCGGAGCCGTGCCAATAATTGCTCCGACAGAAACACCGTAGAATGTGCCAATAGACCCGGTGTATGCAAACGGGGTAATTAGTGTCCCAATAATTGTGTTGGTTATGGGGGTTGCAGCCGCGTCTAGATTGTAATGACCAAGTTGATAGCGGGCGCCATATAGCTGGGCGAGCGTCCCGCTGTCAGGTTGAGCCGACGAAATACCATTACGCAATGCCGCGAACTGGGTTGTGTGGATATACCCGGTATTGGAAACACCAGCTTGAATGACTGGACGAACGGCTTGGGAGCTGGCTACGTCGTAAGTCGAAGCAGTTGTAGTGACGGTGCTAGTCAGTGTAACCGCACTTCCAATGTTGACGGCCCCCGCTGTCGGGCTATATGTTTTTGAAATGTTTATGGCATTTCCTGACGGCCTGGCGTCATTAAGCAGTAATGATCCGGTAAGCGTAACGAAACTGCTCGACCCTGAACCTAGTACAGAATTACCGCTGGCTTCGAGCGTTGTGAACTTTCCCGTGGATCGAGTGGTGTTACCGATGGCCTTTCCGTCGATAGCTGTAATCCCCGCCCACCACGCCGCCACAGCCTGACGGACCCGCAGCGATGTCCAGGCCTTGACGGCAGTTGCTGTGCCGGCCTCGGCGTCGGCCTGCGTGACCACGTCCGAAATCTGGGCTTGCAGCTTGCCGATGGCGCCGAGCACCGTGTCCGCTGCCGTGACAACCACCGATAGCGCAGTGCTCAGACCCGTCAGCCCGCTCATGCGCACGTTCGCGGCAAAGTCGGCCCAGGTCTTGTCGCCACGCCAGAACTGCGCCGACGTGCCGGCAGTGATCGTTGGCTCCTTCCCGTTCAGCGCGTTTTGCTGGGCAGTGCTGACCGGCTTGCTTGCGTCACTGGTGTTGTCGACGTTGCCCAAGCCGAGCTGGGCCTTCGTCACCGAGTGTGGATTTGACGTGTTCCCGGTGTGGACTGACAGGTCCGCATCGGTAGCATACTGGGGATGTGGGTCGGGGGCACTGGCGTGCGCATTGACCTTGGCCGTAGCGTCCTCCGCTGCGGCGCTCTGTGCGTCGCTCGCCGCGCCGTGCGGGTCGTACAGGGAATCAAAATCCGGCTTCCCTGGGATTTCGCTCCAATCTCCCCAGAGACCGCCGCGTGGGCCTTGCGCCCCACGGCTGACGACGTGGCGGATCGCCCGCGACAGCTTCGTCACAATGACTTTCTTCATGCTCTTGCCTCGCTGATTACCAGCCTCATGCGGCTGGTGCTTGTGATGTGGGAGATGCTGCTCAGCGCGTCGGGTGCGGGGTCATTCACCCACGTCTCGACCCCTCCTGCAGCGTGCAACGTGTCTTGTGCCCCTTCGACGATGTAGGCGTAGGCGGTGGATGCCACCCGGGACGACGCGAAGAAGCTGTCGCTCGTGGTCTCGACGACCGTCGCCGCCCCTTGCACGAAGACATCACCAGCCGCTGCGAATGTGTCAGCCCCCTGCTCCATGGCCGCCATCTCGCCGAACCGCGGGCCGAGGGCGAGCATATGGACGGTGTCCATCTCAGGCTCCACCAACTCCGCGGTGCCGGTAACTATGACAACCCCTGTCACACTGGCTGTGTCCATCGAGTCCTCTGTGACACCGCCAATGGCGGTGACGAAGACCTGGGCTGCGGCCACCAACGTGTCGCACGCGGCCTCTTGAGCGGAGAGACTGCCTGCCACCACAACCACGCCGGCCGCAACAGGGGTGTCGGAGCCTGCCTCTTGCACCGACAGCGCCGCATTGTTCGGCCAAGCGACAAGCCCGTCCGACACCACGGTGTCCTGCGCGCCCTCCTGCACGGACATGGCGCCTGCAACATCGAGCCCACCCCGACCGGCGAAGGTGTCCTGGCCCGCCTCCGCGACCTGGAGCCATGCGCTGACCGGCGGTGGTGGGAAGACGAACTCCAGCAGGCCAGATGGGGTGCTGTATGCGCCGCCGAGCACTAGCTCGATGTTGTCGTAGTCGGGGGCAATGTAGCTCACGAGAAGATCGCCGGGAGAATCTTGTCGTAACCGACGAGGTTCATATCATCGTCGAAGGCAAGGACGAAGTGCTCGTCGCCGTGCGCGGAAGGGAGCTCGAAGCTGCCGTCCGCTGCCGACACGTCTCGGCTCACGAGGCGCAGTGTCGTGCGATCGAACGCTGCGACCAGAGAGCCGGGAGAGATGACTGCGCTGCCACTGACCATGCGCTTCACTGTTCCGCGCATGCTGTGTGGGCCGTACTCGTTGAATCGCTCGGTCGGGATCGTCACGCTGGTTGACGAGGCATTGTGGCGAGCCTGACCGACAGTGAGGCGCGTCTCGTCGAGGTAGATCGACTCCGTCACCGTCTCGACGACGCTGGCCGGCTTGCCGAGGTAGAGCGGCCCGACGTTGGCAATGCTCACTCCGGTAACGTCAATGGAGAGCACTGACGCCCCGTTGATGAACAACGTCATTGTGTTGCCTGCCCGAACAAGGCTCATGTACTGCATCGACGACGATACGCCAGAAGCCACTGTGTGCGATACACCGTTCACGATCACAACTGTCTCGCCGCCACCAGTGTCCCGCTTCGTTGTCAGGCCAAGGGCCACCGCGCCACCGCTGTCGAGCAGGGCGAAGCACCAGCCGCGGTTTACCGAGTTCGTCAGGATGAGCGCGAAGGTCTCGAACTCGAAGTCCTGTGCACCGAGGACCGTATCGAAGTCGACACTGGCGCCACCTGTGCGGGGGCGGAAGCTGGCCGAGCCGAACGCCTTGTAGTCGGTGGAAATTTCCGCGTTGCCGTAGAAGCTCACCGTGTTGCCGCAGGTGTCTTCAATCGGGCCACCTGTTGGCTCGCAGTGACTGTGGAAGACTACTTTCTCGCGGTACGTATCGAGCGCTCCGAGCGGGTACATCGTGCCGCGGGTCGCGCTGGTTTCCTCCGCACGCAGGTCTCCGACCGTGCGGCGGACCGGGCCAATGTAGCCGTACCAGTTGCGAGAAACCGATCCGGCGCCAGAATTCCCGATGAGGAACACCGAACCTGACGTGTTACTAAACGTCGTGACACCGTGTGCGTTGTTGAAAAGCACGGCGCCGTTTAGCTCAACCGAGAGGTGAGTGAGGCTGATGCGAAGGATCGCCTTCGAGGCCTTCCCGACGAGCGAAGCCAAGTCCACTGCAGCGTGGTGGCTCTGCAGCGTTGAGCCGTCCGGCCAGAAGTCGAGCTGCAACTTAGCCAACTCCACATCGAAGTAGAGTTCAAAGCGATTGATTACCGTGCAGAGATAGCGACGACCGGAATAACCAAAGCTCGTCGGGTAGAACTCGATCTCAACAGCCTGCTCCATGTAGCCAAAGGACTGTGCGGTTGGATAGAGTGCTTGAATGACTGCAGGGTTGCCAAAGTACGCAGCGCCACCCGGGAAATCCGGGCAGGCCCGAGAAATCGCCACAGAGCCATGTACGGTTAGCTGTCCACCCTTGTCGCCGACAAACACACCTAGCCCGTCAATCCCTCGCATGGCACAGAACAGTGTGGTCATAGACCACTTCGGATCAAACCCTTTGGCCATGGAGCTTAGACCGCGTGCAGGATCGTCGCCGACACGATACGGACGAGCTGATCCTCGTTGATGCTCGTGTTGTCGAGCTCGATGTTCGCCCCGCTGCCGACAGCGCCGACAGTCAGGCCGGTGATGACGATGTCGCCGGACGGAGAGCTCTTGCGAACGCGGGCGGCTGCAGCGGTGCCCGTGGCGTCGGCGTAGTCGTCCTGGCGCGGAGTCGTCAGGGTGAGCAGCCCAGCTCCGGTGGCGGCGGGTGCGATCGGGTTCGCCAGCGGGATCGTCGCCAGAACAGAGCCGTAGGCGGCTGTGCAAATCTCCAGGACCGCAGTGGCGCCGCACACGGAGGTGATGGCGTTCATGCGGGCGCACTTCAGTTCGTCGGAATACTGCATGTCTTCTCCTTCAGGATCAGGTTGTGATTTCGCTGGAGACCTCGACGGTGCCCCAGTCCAAGCGCACCACGGTGCCGTCGTGAGCCTCGACCTCAAGGTCGTAGACGCCGCGCTTCCAGGTGATGGCGGCGGTGTCCTCGTCGCTGATGACGACGGTGATCTTCTTCGTGGTGTTGCTGATGACGATGTCGCCGGCAGTGGAGGTGAGCTCCATGAGCACCGTGCCTCCAACGCGATCCTTGATCGTCATGCGGGCGGTCGGGTAGCTACTCAGGTCCACCGGCTTGCGGTACTGGATATAGCCGCCAGAGACGTAGGGCTTGAAGCCGGCGCCGTTTACGCTGTTCAGCTCGATGGTGTCCTGGTCGATGCGGGTTGCCGGACGGTAGTCGCCTTCCTGAACATCTTCCGGGTCGGCATTCATTTCCGTCATTCCGCGCACGCCAGTGATTGCGACAGGAACATCGGTGACAAGCTCGTGGCTGACGACGGTGAGGCGCAACGGCGCGACCGATGGGACGGCGGTAATGGGCTTGTAGACCAACTCGTCCGTCGACCACATGATGACGTGGGAGAGTGTTTCGCCCTGGCGGATGATCAGCGGATCGCAACTCATTGCCTGGTCACTCCGTCGTAGATTCGCTCGCAGGACTCGCCAGCAGCCCGGAGGCGGTCAGCGTATCCTGCGACTTCTTCCGCTCTTGCGTCAGCGCGCTCAAGCAACTCGGCAAGCACGCCGATGGGGTCGGAACCTGGCTTGCCCTCGCCTGCTCCGGCAACGCAGGACGTCGCTTGTCGTCCGCGCTCTGCAGCTTGACGGTAGAGACTCCGCATCCGGTCAGTGTCAGCGCGAGCAGCAACAAGCTGGCGCTCGATTTCAGTGAGATTTTCTTGTGCACGCTTCGCCTCCTGGTCGGCAAGTTTCTGGTCTTCGATTTCCTGCAACCGCTTTTCCTCGGCAATTCGCGCCTGCTCTTCCTTCACCTCGCCTATGGCGCGGTCGTAGCCGATTTGTTGCTGGCTAGCGTTGTGGTTGTTCCACCACCAGATTGCGGCGGCGACCGCCAGGGCGGCGGCGGCGATCTTGATCAGCAAGGCGTACGGCTTCAGGTCGATCATGATTTACTCGACGTGGTTGCCCGGCCGGTGAGCGCCATTCAGGTCGGCGAGTGCGTCGGCGTCAGTCAGGACTGGGCGCGAAAGCTGGGAGCGAAGTTCGTAGCCCATCAGCGGCCAGATTTTCGCCACAGCGTTCTGGCGGGCGATCTTGCGGCCAAGTTCGGCGTCGAAGTTCTCCGGACTGGCGCAGGCGGATTCGCCGGTGACGGTGAAGCCGTTGCGCAGGACGAGGACGCAGAAGGTCAGCAGGCTGAGGCCGGGCATGACGGGCGAGCCGCCGATAACATGCTCAAGCATCTCCTTGGCTTGGCCAGCGTGCAGCAGGTTGGTGCCGCTCGGCCACCAGGCGCTTTCCTCGAACGAAATCCCGCCATCCGGCGCGAAGTCCTTCGGCAGCCTCCATGCGAGGAAGCGGCCAACCATGTCTCCGGTAACGCCGCTAACGGCCTGCTCGGCGGTGAAAAAGTATTCGGCCGCAATATTCGCCTCGATGTCAGCCGGCGTGATGCGCGGCGCGGTCAGCCCCTTGGCCTGGATTTCTTGCTCGATGGTTTGGTCGTCCATTTTCAATTCCTCTTGGTTAATTCCACAGGTCACAATCAGCCGCAAATCCTGCAGCCTCGGAATTTCGTCGCTTGATCAAACCGGGCAGCGGGATGCCGGCGGCAGTCGTCCATTTCATGATCGGCGCACCAGTGGCAAGCAAAACCTCGCCGGTCTGCCGGTAGATGATCGGTTTCCCTCGCCAGATGCGCGGCTTCCCCGTGGCACGGTCAATCTGCGGAACAGCGTGCATTTCCTTCGCCGCCGACTCGCACCGGCCAGCGTTGATGTTCCTGGCCACTTGGCTGCTGCAATAGGCACCGCCGCCGACGTTGTGCACGAAGCTGGCGAGATAGTTGTACTGCCACTGCGTCATCTTCACTGGCGTGCAGCGCTTGATTGCAGAGCCGGCATAGGTCAGGTCTTCGATCAGCCAGGCGTCGCATTCTTCGAGTGTCGCGGTTTGCCCGCGAAAAACCCCTTTGGTGCGGCCGGCGCAGATGGTTGGAACTTTCCATCCGTGTGCCGGATCGGCGTATGCTTTGGCTACCGTTTCGCCGGATGTCGTTCGCTCTGTGGGGCCGGTACCCTCCTGCAGCATCACGAACGCGGCGCCGCCGGCGGTGATGGACAGGGCAGCAACGGCACTCAGCAGGTTGCGGTTGATCGATCCGCGCTGGCGCCGGTCTATTGCGCCGCGCAACGCGGCCTCGTGAATTTCCTGCTCGCGCTTGTTTCTCTGGAATCCCCACCAGGCGTTGAGCGCGAACGTCAGGATCGCAGTGACGATACCGACAACAATGCCCCATTCGGTCAGCGTCAGCGCAGAAAGTATTGAAAATCCGCCTCCTGCGTAGCTGGCGGTTGAGACTGTCTTGTCGGTGATCATGCTTTCCTCGTCAAAATGAATGGCCGACGACACGACGAACGACGTTGATACGCATGCGTCGCATCTTTGTTTCATCCGGCCTCGGGCCAAAGGTTTTTTCGAACTCGCCTTCGTGAGCAGACGCCCTGCCAGGGTCAAACGTGTCGGCGTCGATCTTGCTGAATGCGCGATGTAGAGCCCAGTCGATCAGCTTCATGTGCAAACGATCATGAATCTCAGGTTTGTCAGTTGGCTGTGACAATTCACGCTTCGGTGTACAGAAAGCCTCAACAATCGCGATCTCGTTGGATTCCGGAATCGGGTATAACCGAAGGCGTCCGTCGATTTCGTAGCAAGCGATCGGATCGCCTGTTCTCTCCATCCAGCCGATTACTTCGCCGGAATCAAGCATTTCTCGATCGACAAGGCTCAGGGATTTGCGACCAGGAACTTGCACGCGCCTGATCGACCACACATTGCACGGATAATCGGCATATGCCTCGCCGGCGCACAGGTCGATTTCAATATCGTCGGAAACGATCAGGCGAGCCCGGATACAGGCTTCCGATACGGCTTCGTTGAGATAGGCAATCCACTCGGGATCTGACCAGAAAAACGGCTTTCCGGTATCTCCAGATTTCAACCTGCACGCCTTGATCAGTTCGCCGAGGTTCATCGCCGATTAACCTTCGTTCTTTCCGGCATCGGCCAGCTTCGCAGCGATGGTTTCCGTCTTCATGGCGTGGTGCGGCTTCTTGCCGAACTTGGCAACGTAGGCCGCGATCAGTTCGTCGCGGTTGTCCTCGCCATCTGCAGCAAGTTTGTCGAGCTCGGCGTCGATCAGGTCTGCGCGCTCTCCTTCCGGAATTGAGTTCCAATCCTCGACCGATAAGCCGGTAGCAGCGTGCGCTTTCGCAACGATCTCTCCAAGCGTGTAGGTGCGACCTTTGATTTCAAACTCGGAGGGATGAACGGACGTTCCATGCAGGGCAACAGGGTAGATTCCTTCCTGCTTTACGGATTCGGAAGACTTCTGCGCGACTTTTGCGCTGTCGTCGCCGACAGCCTCGCGGAAACCCTCCTTGATCGACAAGAAGCGCTTGATGTGTACCTCGTCGGTAACGTCACAGGTGTGGTCGAGATCCGGCGAGAAGAAATACACCTTGTCGCCGAGACCCACAGTTGTTCCCTTGGCTCGGCGAATGATGGACTGGATTTTCATGGGTAGATGCCCTTATAAAAACGCCGCCCTGGCTTGGGCCCGGACGGCGCTTGGTTGCACTACGCCCTGCGTCAAGCAGAGCGATACAGCAGGGTCAAGCCGATGGTTCCGCTGGTCGCCGACGTATCGGTGGCGATCTTGATGCCGACCGGTCGATTCGCAGCCTGGTTGGCAGCGCAGCGCGACATGGAACGCAGACCGGCCGCGTCGGCCCGCAGGCCGTTGGCGTTCGTAACGGCGCCGCCGGTAAGCCAAGCTGCCCCACCAGAGGCGGTGGCATCGAGATCGTCCTTGTCGGCATTCAAGATTCCGACCGAGACAGTGCCTGCGCCGAGCGCGTCGTTATCGACAATGATGTCGACCGGGACGTGGCCGGCCGGGAGCGGCATCATCTCGATGATGTCGTTGGCGGCCAGGTCGGCGGTCAGAGTGAAGGAAGCCCGGCAGACGACGACTTCGCAGCCAGCGGCAACCGGAGTAGTGATCACGCCTCGGGCGTGAGCGGATTGTTTCAGAGCCATGTTGGTTCTCCTTGGTTACGGTGGCCAGCGATTACTGCGGGTCGGCGCAGGCAGCGTCGGCCGCGATAACGCCGAAGTCGTAGCTGTTGCCGTTGATCGTGAAATTCGACTTCTTGACGCCGAAGATCGAACCCGTGGTGATCACAACCTGGTTGCCGCGGTCTTCCAGTTCCTCGTTCCAGTCGAAACGCAGACCGGTGCCCGGGGAACCGAACGCGACAACACCGGCCTGACGGCCGAGCAACAGGTTGCGGGCAGCGGCAACGTTGCTGCCGGCGCCGTAGTCGCCGAAGCGGATCACGCCCTTGTGCTTGTGCAGCACGACGTTGTTGTGCATACCCAGACCGCCCTTGACGATCGGCGAGTTGCGGCCTTCCGAGGTTGCCAGTGCCTTCTGGATGTCCAGCCAGCCGCCGGTGCCGACGCCGGTGCGCAGGTCGTACTCGCACCACGGGTGCATCACGAAAACGAAGTGTTCTTCGCCGTCGATCATCACCGGCTGGATGGCAGGAATACCGGTCGTTCCGCCACCCATGACTTCCGCGCGGGCAACCAGGCGATCGATCATTGCGAGAGACATCTTGTCGGTGGCGTCCAGGGTAGCCTTGCTCGTCGCGTCGCCGGCGTACATCAGGTGCTGGGAATCCGGAGCGGAGAATGCGTTGCCGGCGTAACCCGTGAAGTCCGTGTCTTCGATGTAGTCCGGGTTGATACCGCGGGCGCCGGACAGGTACATGAAGAGGGTTTCGTCGAACAGACGAGCCCACCAGTCGGACTGCCGAACGCGCGCCGTCTTGCGCAGATCGTGAATCGTGCGCTTGCGGGTCATCTTGCCACCGGTGTTCACGCCACCGCGCAGCTGATCGATCATCAGGTTGTCGGTGTAGAACTTCAGGTCTTCTTCCTTGCCGCGCAAGGTGGCGTCGCCCTGAATCGGCTTCATCTTCAACTGCATCACCAGGTCGTAGCTGATCTGGTCGCCAGCATCGTTTTCCAGATGCGGCAGGGTCTGCAGGGGGGTTTGGGCATCTTCGCCAACGCCCATGAACTTCTTGTTCCAGTAGCTCTTGCGGCTGGTATCAACAGCCAGAAAAGCGGAATACTTCTTGACGGCTTTCGGGTCGCCGGCTCCAACGATAGTACGAGGCATGAGAGAACTCCTTGGAAAATACCTCTGTCCCAAGGCGCACTCTTGCGCACCCGACTTTTGTATCCGCCCGGACGAACCGGGCATGCATGATGTTTATACCGCGCCAGCCAGCATTTTTTCCTGCTCGCTTCGCCCAACACCGGTAACAACAGATGTTTCGCGCTGCGGCGGCTGTATCAACACCGAATCGTCGGCCTCCACGCTTATCCTGGCGCGCTGCCCGGATTTCTCCAGCAGCGTGACAACGATCTGGCCGTTATTGAAGGTCAGGGTTTCCCCGACGCGGAGGTCGACTTTCAGGCTCATGATGGCTATGCCGAAATTCCCAGGTAGCGTGCTTCCTGTTCCGGCGTAAGCTTGCGCAGCGCCTGCTCGAGCGCGATGCCTTCCAGCTTGTCCAGGTAGGCGAATTCGTCGGAACCAGTCTCGGCAATGTCTGCCGCCGGCAGGTTGGCCAGCGTTTTCGGCAACTTCGAAAAGTCCGGATCGCGGCGATGCTTCGTTTCCTTGGCCTTGTCATCGGCTGCCTTGGTGTTGCCGATGATGTTGAAGCGATGACGAATCTGACGATCGGCTTCTTCAAGGAAGAAGGATGCCGGCTTGCTGGCGTGTGCCTTGTCGGCCGCCAACTGCTTCACCGAAGCATCGAGCGCGGCCATCATGATCGGATCCTTGTAGATGCCCGCCTTCTCTTGGCCGAAGAAACGCTCTTGCTCCCACTTCCAGCGCTGGGCGCGGGCGTCCTCGTTCTGGCTCTGCGCCCATTCGGCCTGCTTCTGCGCAAGCGTCAGCTGCAGGCGCTCGTTGTCGATGGCTGATTTCTGCGCCATGAAGTCGGGAAGGTCTATTTCACCGGTCTCGAGCTTTTCGATCAGGTCAGCGGTACGGGTATCGAGCGCAGTAATCTTGTCTGCCAGGCCTTCCGGAAGTTGGGCCCGGAATTCGGGCTGGAACTCGGCGGAGACCTGTGCCGGCGCGTCGTCGGCCACACCGTCATTGCTGTTGTCGTCGGCATTGTCCGGCTTGGAATCGCTAGCGGCAGCAGCAGCGACGGCCTCGGCGGCGTCATTGTCGCCAACGCCGGCGTCACCATCGTCATGGTCATCGCCAGAAGTAGCAGCGCCTTCGCTATTCTTGCCATCGTTATCGTCGTCATCTTCGCCGACAATGTTCTTGAGGATTTCCGATTCATCGTCGTCATCCTCGAGTGCGGCGCGCTCTTCGTCGGACAGACCTTTCATGTCGAGGTCGTCGTCGAGGTTTTCGTCTTTCGTTCCCATGAACTCTTGCTCCTGTGGGCGGTGGTTAAATTACGATTCAGCTTTCTCGGAAGCGACGGCTGCCGCTTCCAACATTCGCTCTTTGGCCTTGGCCTGGGCCTTGGCAAGTCGCTTCGGATCTTTCTTGATCTGCTCTGCCTCGATCAGCGTGCGCAAATCGGAATCGGCTTTCCAGTCTTCGTCAGATACGCAGCAGACGCTGCTCTTGGATTTCTTTGCCATGGTTCATGCTCCGTTCGGGTTGATCACGCCATCGGCGCGCTGGGTTTCAATGCCAGACATCTCGCCAACGCCGGCGGTCACCGGTGTCATCGGGCTGGTATTGGTTGGGAAATCGACCTGGGGCTTGATTGCCTCCGGGGAAACCGGGAAGTTCGGATCTACACCGGCGGGATTTGGATCCTGGTAGCCGGCGCCCTTCATCACTTCGTCTGCGATCGGGGCAACCGCTGGCGTAGCAGCAATCACCTGTCCGGCCTGCATCGCGGCGTAGGCAGTTTCGGTGCCCTTCTTCACGGAGGCGGCGATCAAGTCCTTTGTCTGGGCGCGCAGTTTCTCAAGCTCGGCGCGTAGGCGATCGACCTCCATCTGCTCCGCCTCGGCCTTCTTGCGGTCTGCCTCTTCCTGAGAGGCGATTTCCTCAGGCGTCGGATCAGTATCCGGGTCGCGCTGGCCATTGATTTTTCGGATGCGGGATACCATTTCCTCGCGCCCAGGAAGATCGGCCATGTCGACGACAAGATCCAGGAGATTCAATGCGATCTTCGGATCCATCTGTGCCAGACGACCAACGATATCGAATAGGCTTTCGAACATGGCCTGGCGCAGCGACGACTTGAAGTCTTGTTCGCTGACAACGTAATCGGCGTGATTTGCCGTGATGTCGTTCAGCACCTCACCGGTATCCGGGTCAATCTTGTTGATTTGGTGATACTTGGCCGCGCCGCGCTCGCCAAGCACGCGGATGACCTTTTCTTGGGTGTAGAACTGCTCGACCATCGACAGCGATATCTCGCCTTCGAGCTGCACTGCGTAGCGCAGGTTATCGAAAATCTCGGCTGTGACTACGCCGCCCTGCTCCTGGCGAGCAAGAATGGCTTTGCCCGAATCGGCGCTTGTCTGGCGGCCAAGATTTTCGGCGGTGACGCCAGCCACATTACGAATGTGGTTTGCATCGCGATCCATCAGGTTCAGGTGCTCTTCAGCCAGTGCGTTATCGCGGCTGATGGTTAATTCCTTCCCCTTGTTCTTGACCACAACCCCATCCGGGCGAGCCACCTCGTTACGCAAATCTTCGATGTCGTCGACAGCGCCATCTTCCATCTCCACGCGATTGGTAGAGAGAATCCAGAGCGCCTTCGAAGAGCGCTTGTTGAGGTCGTCTTGCGGGTCGCGAATCTGGCGAATCGCGCCATAGGGCGCGTTGTCACGCTGGCGGCGATAGCACCAGATCGGAACGAACGGCAGTCGGCCGTGGGTGTATGGGCTCTGCCCCTCCCACACCAAGCCTGCAGACGTGAAGATCGCGCAACGCACTTCCATTTCGAGTTTGTCGAAGGTGCTGGCGCCGGCGCGCAGCATGGCAATGTGTTCTGCGTTTCTGGAATCGAACGCCTCGCCCCGGAAGTCACCGGACGAGAACCGGCGGCGCAATACCGGCATGCGGTACCAGCACTCGACCATCTTCACGCGTGAGCGCCGCGACCAGGCGAGCGCCGAATGATCAATTGGCGTGAATCGACCAACCGACGCGCCGGCGTAATCTTGGCCCGGCGCTGTCACCCGTGCCCCCATGTACCAAATATCGTCGTCGCTCTCGGTGGCCAACGAGACGCCATCGGTTACAGCGCGACGGATGACGTCGGCGCGGTCCGGGAAATATGCGGTCGCAACGTCCTCGTCCAGCCATTTCCACCGGAAGATATAGCGTGCCTCCGACAAGTCACGGGATGCGTCGTTCGAGTCGTATAGGATGTTTCGCCAGGATTCGTGCCGCTTGTACAGGAGTTCTTCAGTCGGGTCGCCGCGCAGACCGAGCTCAATCCAGCCAACGCCGGCCCGAACGGAATCACCAAAGGCGTGCGAGCGATGAAACACCGTCTTGTTGGTGTCGTCCAGATACTTGAGCAACTGCGTCTTTGCCTGAGCCGAATCGTTGTCGTTCTTCTCGCGGCCGAGCACCTTGAAGTCGATGCGGGTCCGGCGCTCGGTACCAATGATCCAGTCGATCGTCGGCTTTACCTCGTTGAAGACGAGCGGCGCCTGATTGCGATCCATCAGTACCTTGGCGTCTTCCTCGGACCACTGCAGGCCATCGTAGTAATCGCAGTCCAGAGCCATCTGGTATCGGTTGGCCGCCTGTCGCTGCCATTCCTGGTCGAACCACTCCTGCAGCTTTCCGAACCTGGCGCGCATCTCCGCGGATTCAAGTCGATGCGCTGGCGCTGCCTGCGTCTCGACAACATCAGCCTTGCCGCCAAAGCGGCTGTCGTCATCGAAAGCCGATGATGCCCGGGAATTTGTGAAGCCATTGTCGCTCATGCCGCCGCCAACTCCGCATCGGTCGGCGCCGTTACTTCTGCTTCGTGAATCGTCTCGCCGTCGATCTTCACAACCATCTCGCCGATGGCCTGGGCCTGTTCCTGGTTGAACTGCTGCGGCTCCGGCGGCATGTCGACCAGGTCTGGCAGGCTATCTACGATCACTTCGGCAATCCGGCGAGCAGCGAAGGTGTCGGTCGGAGAGAAGCCAAGTTGTTGAGCAGCTTGAACGGAAGTGCGAACCAGGTACGGCGTCGGACCGCCTGTCTTCGAGTCGGCGTATTTGAACGCCGCCGAAATCCCGATGACGAAAGCGCCGGCGCCGGGCAGAGAGCGCCGGGCCGGGAACAGGATCATCGCGGGCTCTTCATTGACCCACTGGAACGAGACAGCGATATCGCCGTGCTGACGAACTTTCCAGGCTTTGGCGCCACCAATCTGAACAGGCATAAAAAAACCCCACCGAAACGATGGGGTGATTCTGTTGCGCCAGCCAGTATTTCAATCACACCGACCTCCAGTTGCCAGTTGTTCGCCTGCCGTTGTTCTTCGGTCGTGGCTTGGTGATGGCGAAGCGCTTCATCATGATCGCGTAGCGAACCGCCGAAATGATGTCGTCCATCAGCTTCACGATCTTCCCGTCCTTCCGGTGGTACAGGCGGATTTCCTCGAATAGCTGGTTCAGGTTCGAGAACACCTTGAGCCGGCCAGTCTGCATTCGGTCGAGCATCTCCATCAGCCCAGCCTCGACACCGTTTCCGCCAGACCCTTCCGGCTCGCCGTCCGCCGGAGGGTGCGTTGCCTTGTCCTCGAGCATGTTCAACCCTGCATCGCGGTATTGCTTGGCAAGCTGTTCTCCGCTACCCTTGTCGTGCTGCAGACCGTCATGCGGCCAGGCAACCGGTATCCATTCTCCCCACGCCTTTACTGCAGGAGCAAACAGAATCGGGGTCTGCTCCCGAGCCCGGTGACAATGCGTGACGTAGATGATATCGGCGTCACGGTCCCAGACAATGCGCGCTGCGGCCGCCGGGTGATCCCACCCGAAGTCGAGTCCGTTGATTTGCGCAAAGTGGTCAGGTATCTGGAACGGTTCAACCTTGATTGCCTCTTCCTCGATTGGGAATATGCGGCCAGACCCCAGCGTCGGGATGCCTTTGGCGCGGGCCTCGCGCTCATGCGCCGGGAAGCTGGCGATGATCCTGGCCCGCTCTTCCGGTGAAATATGCTCGGCGTCCTCGATGGTCATATTCACGTCGGCGCGGTCTGGCGTCCGATCTTCACCTAGGAAGCGCAGTACGACAGTCGACATACCCTGCAGCGGCGTGAATGACATCGCGGCCATGCCGCCGGTAGCGATGGTACGCGCCAAGCCTTCGTCGTAAATGTCCTCGGGGGGCTCTTCGTCGAACCAGACGAAATCGACGGGTGGCCCCTGCCACTTGCGGCGGCCCTGGGCGTAATACTTGAAGCGGACCACTGACCAACCATCGAACACGCCGTTGGTGAAGTGCTTGACCTTGATGTAGTCGTAGAGGTCTGCCGTTCCTGACGCCATGCCGTAATCGCCCAGGCAGTCCGCTGGGATTGCGCCAGTTCCGGTTTCCTTCGGCATGCCAAGCAACACGCGCTGCGGATTGTCCCGCGTTGCCTCGGCGGTTTCGCCGGACGCCCACACGACGGTCGGGCGATCCCATCGCCGCCCTTCCCACCAGTCAGGATATTTCCCGGTCAGGTGATAGGATGCCTCAGACCCAACGCAGAAGCTTTTCCCGTTCTGGTTGCCGGCGCGCAACAGGCGCTCGCGCATCGTCTTGCCGAGCGCGTGGAATTCTCGCTGCTTGGCATACGGCCGATAGTCGGCGATCTTGTTGCGCGCCAACTGCTGCACGGCCTCCGACAGCAATGCGGCGCGGGCCTCTAGAGGAAGCCCGGCCAGCATCTCATCGAGTTGGTCAGCGCTGATCATTTAACGCTTTCAACCGCTGAACCATGGCCTGCAGAAGTTCGCGCGGAAGGCCTTCCAGGTCGCTGGTTTTCTGCTTGTTGTCGGCCTCGTACAGCCCAAAGTGACGGAAAAGCTTGTCCATGACATCGACTTTCGAGTGCAACTTCACTTCCAGGCCGTCCTTGGTCTGCTTCACGCCGGCGTAAAGCGCGGCAGCCTGCTTGCTGACGTTCCTGGTATCGGCAATCACAACACGCCCAACGCCGCGGCCAAAGCACACCGGGCAAGACTGGTTCGGAACCAGGCGCTCGTCGTATCCAACACCGCCCATCTGGTCAAAATCCCCTTGTGACTCTCCCTTGGAAACCGCGGCTTCATGCTGGCGCTTGTCGGCCTCGAATTCGAATGTCGTCCGCTGGTAGCGATGGTCTTCACCGTAGCAGTGCCGGCAGCAATGAACGATGTATCCGACAAGCTCGCGCGGGTCTGCGAGCAGGATGTTGTAGGCCTCGCGCAAGACATCGGCCGCCTTGACCTCGGCGCGCTCTGATATGGCTGTCTTCAGTTCATGAACCCTTATGGAAACCTTACTATCCGCCATCAATGCAGATGCCTGGGCATAGACAGAGGCATCCTTCCACTTCCTGGATCTCGGATAAGCCTCGCGGTACGCGTCTGCCTGGTTCATTCCGGAGGCTAAGGCACGGGCGAACTTCTCCCTTTGCGGGGTTAATTCGATTCCGGACGAAACCAAATCACCCACGACAAAAAGCCCCCATCAGCACCTTGAAATCAATCTCGCCTTCGCTGGCGCAGCGCAGTTGATACACCGAGGCGTAGTAGCTATTGGAATGACGCCGCTTGGTTGTATCTGCTGGCTGACCGAGGTACCGCCGGCTCCGCACACCCGGGATGATCTCGATAACTCGATATCGAGCCAGCCAGGTGAATGCAGCCCGCACCGGATATTCGCCGCACTGCATGTGCCTTGCGATGTCGAGCGTCGTGAAGTGATTGGCGTCGGAAGTGGCGAGGTATTCGTGAATGGCCGCTGTCACGGTGTCGGTTGTGACGATGACTTCTTTGTTTGCGATTACCTGACTCATTTTTCTATTAACCCCTTCCGTTTCTTCAAAATCCTGGTTTTTCGGCGAAACACGGCAGCCAGCCTGATCAGGTATTCATCGTCGTAGCGCCGGCTTCGCGGAGCCGACTTGAGGAAATCAAGCCTTTCCTGGCCATACCGGCCGACGATTCCGCGCTCGTGCTCGGCAACCATCCCGCCCTCGTGGCGATTGCAAACCGAGCACTGCTTGTTGATGTTGCGTAAGTCGAACCTGAGGAACGAACTGCGGCCGCGCGGTATCAGGTGGCCGGCGTGCCACTGACCATCCCAAGAAGCCGGCTTGTCGCAGCTGATGCATCCCTGTTCGTGGTCGCGGATGCGGACATAAGCGTTGATTGCGTCCTGGGCCTTCCCTTCTAGATATCCAGGGCGAAGCCTGGCGAGCTTTGCCTTGACGGTTTTGCGATCGGCAACATCTGCGATGCGCTCGGCTTTGGCTCGCTGCTTGCGCTGTTTCTCGATGGACTCGATGGCGAACTTGGCCTGACATTCATGGTCGTTGCATACCCTGCCCGGCTGCATTGAGCGGGCCGGTTTGTAGAGGGTTGAGCAGTAGCGGCAGCGGGGCATGATGTAAAAGTCGGCTATCTCGGGTGTTATGCGGCGCAGACGCCGTCTATCCTGCGTTGAACTAAACCGCTACGCGGTGGCAGGGTGCTCGACGGTTAGGCTGTCTTACGGAGTTTTCTGGCTCAAGCATTGAGCGGCCCGACCCGATCCTTTTCCTTGGGAATGTTCCCGAGTCAGAAGAGGAGAAGGACATGA
>JAFIHA010000003.1 GCA_017848965.1 Dechloromonas aromatica (nom. nud.)
GGAAGCCCTGGCGATCGCCAACGACACGCTCTACGGCCTCGGTGCCGGCGTCTGGAGCCGCAACGGCAACGTCGCCTACCGCATGGGCCGTGCCATCCAGGCCGGCCGCGTGTGGACCAACTGCTACCACGCCTACCCGGCCCACGCCGCTTTCGGCGGCTACAAGGAATCCGGCATCGGCCGCGAGACGCACAAGGTCATGCTCGACCACTACCAGCAGACCAAGAACCTGCTCGTCTCCTACGCCGAACAGAAGCTCGGCTTCTTCTAAACCAGCCACCGACGCCCGCCTTGCGCGGGCGTTTTGCCAACTACCGACCGGTCAGCGGGTTCAAGGGGAACCTCGCGCGGTCGGATCATCATTTCACGGAGAACAAGCAAAATGGCACAAAGCGCATTTTTCATTCCCGCCGTCAACCTGATGGGCGAAGGCTGTCTCGAGACGGCCGTCCAGTCCCTGGGAGGATACGGTTACCGGCGGGCGCTGATCGTTACCGATAGCTGGCTGGAGAAAGCCGGCGTCGCCGCCCGGGTGGCGGGTCTGCTGGAGAAGGCCGGGATCGGCGCCGAGATTTTTGCCGGCGCCCAGCCCAATCCGACCATCGGTAACGTCGAAGCCGGCCTGGCGCGTTTGCGCGCCGCCGATTGCGACTGTGTCGTCTCGCTCGGCGGCGGCTCGCCGCACGATTGCGCCAAGGGCATCGCGCTGGTCGCCGCCAACGGCGGCAGCATCGCCGACTACGAAGGTGTTGACCGCTCGGCCAAGCCGCAGCTACCGTTGATTGCGATCAACACGACGGCCGGCACGGCGAGCGAAATGACGCGCTTCTGCATCATCACCGACGAAGCACGGCACATCAAGATGGCCATCGTCGATCGCCACGTGACGCCGCTGCTCTCGGTCAACGACCCGCTGCTGATGCTGGCCAAGCCGCCGGCACTGACCGCGGCGACCGGCATGGACGCGCTGACGCACGCCGTCGAAGCCTATGTCTCCACCGCAGCGACGCCGATCACCGACGCCTGCGCCCTGAAGGCGGTGACGATGATCGCCGCCAACCTGCGGCAAGCGGTCGCCGACGGCCAGAACGTCGCCGCCCGCGAGGCCATGGCCTACGCCCAGTTCCTCGCCGGCATGGCCTTCAACAACGCCTCGCTCGGTTACGTCCACGCCATGGCGCACCAGCTCGGCGGCTTCTACAACCTGCCGCACGGCGTCTGCAACGCGGTGCTGCTGCCGCACGTCGAGGCTTTCAACGCCTCGGTGGCGAGCGAGCGTCTGGCTGACGTCGCGGCGGCGATGGGCGTGGCGGAAAGCGGCGCCGACAGTGCGGCCAACGCCCAGCGCTGTCTCGAGGCGATCCGCCGCCTGGCTGCCGATGTCGGCATCCCGCGCGGCTTGCTCGATCTTGGCGTCAAGGAAGCCGACATCCCGATCCTGGCCGCCAACGCGTTGAAGGACGCCTGCGGTCTGACCAATCCGCGGCGCGCCGACCAGGCCGACATCGAAGCCATCTTCCGCGCCGCCCTGTAAGTTTTTTTGTTGATAAGGTGCCGTTGAAGTCATGAAGTCAATTCAGGGAAGGATATCGGTCCTGGCAGGTGCTTGCCTGCTCGGGTCGGTGATCAGCATCGTGGCCTATAGCGTGGTTTCCGAAGGAAACACGCGTAGTCTGATTTCGCAGCGGGTCGGCGAGCTGACTCAGGCAAATACGGTCGAGAGTCTGAAAAACCTCGCCTGGGCGCACGCCGGGGTGATTCAGAGCAAGTTCGATCTGGCGCTCAACGCTGCCCGCACCATGGCCCACACCTTCGAGGTGGGCAAGAAGAGCGGGGGGCTGGGACGCGATCAGATCAACGATGTTCTTTATCACGTCCTGGTCAACAACCCTGAATTCAACGGCACCTATTCGAACTGGGAACCCAACGCGCTGGACGGCAAGGATGCTGCCTTCCAGACCGGCCGGGATGGCAACAACGCCCAGACCGGGCGCTTCACCCCGTACTGGAACCGCGGTCAGGACGGCAAGATCGCCGTTCAGCCGCTGGTCGAGTACGACACCATGGACCGCCACCCCAACGGCGTGCTGAAAGGTGGCTGGTACATCGGCCCGCGCGAGAATCACCAGGAAAGCGTGCTCGATCCTTTCCCCTACATCGTTCAGGGCAAGTCGGTGTGGCTGACCACCCTGTCGGTGCCGATCATGCTCAACAAGCGCTTCGTCGGTGTTGCCGGTACCGACTACAACCTGGATTTCGTGCAGAAACTTGCCGTTCAGGCGGACCAGGAACTGTTTGAAGGCAAGGGCGGGGTCACCATCATCAGCAACGCCGGCCTGGTGGTGGCCGACAGCCAGCATCCGGAGCGCATCGGACAGGCTTTTTCGGCGAGCAAGTCCGCCGATGACAACGAGTTGCTCAAGAATGTCCAGGAAGGTCGGGCCAAGGGCTGGTTCGACGAAAGCAACAAGCACATGAAGGCGGTTGCGCCGATTACCCTCGGCCGCACCGGCAAGCCCTGGGCGGTGCTGGTGAGCGTGCCGCAGGACGTGGTCCTTGCCCAGGCCCAGGCGCTTGATCAGGAAATCCAGGCACGCGGTACCTCAAGCACCATCTGGCAGATCCTGGTCGGCCTGGTCGTCACCGCCGTGGCGACCGCCTTGCTGTGGTTCGTCGCCGGTAACATCGCCCGTCCGGTCCGCGCCGCCGCGGATTTTGCCCGGGCCGTGCTGGCCGGCGATTTCTCGCGCCGCTTCCAGCACGAATCGAACGATGAAGTCGGGCAACTCGCTCGTGCTCTCGACGAAATGTCCCAGAGTCTGCTGTCCCGGGCCCGGCTGGCCGAGCAGATCAGCGAAGGCAACCTGGACATGAACGTTCGCCTGGCGTCGGAGCACGACCAGTTGGGCCTGGCCCTGCGCCAGATGCTCGATGGCCTGAACAGCCTGGTTTCCGAACTCAAGGGCGGGGCGGGGCGAATCAACAACAACGCCGGCCGCGTCACGACCCTGAGCAATACGCTCTCCGACGGGTCGGCGCGATCCGCCGAGTCGGTGACCCAGATTGCCGCCTCGATCGAGCAGGTCAGCGAGCAGATCAAACTCAACGCCCAGAACGCGACCAACGCCGAACAGTCGTCGGCGGAGTCGCGCGACGCGGCAAGAACCGGTAGTCAGCACATGACCGAGATGATGGATGCGATGGTCGAAATGCGAGTGGCGGGCGAGCGTATCAACGACATCATCAACGCGATCAACGAGATCACCATGCAGACCAACCTGCTGGCGCTCAACGCCGCCATCGAGGCAGCGCGGGCCGGCGAGCACGGTCGCGGTTTCGCCGTCGTCGCCGACGAGGTGCGCAAGCTCGCCTCGAACAGCTCCGACGCCGCCAGTCAGGCGGCGAAGCTGATCGGCGAGTCGGCCGCCAAGACTGCCAGAAGCATCGAGATTGCCGGGCGTACCGCGGAAACGCTGAACGGCATCGTGGTCAGCGCCGAGCGCGTCTCGGCCCTGATCACCAGCATCGCCGAAGCTTCGCAGCAGCAGGCGCTCGCTATCGACGAGGTCAATGTCGGCCTGGCCCAGATCGACGGCGTCACCCGGCGCACCAGCGACACCGCCGAGGATTGCAAGGAGGCAGCCGCGGAACTCCTGCAGCAGGCCGAGCATCTCAACGGTCTGGTCGGACGATTCAGAAGCCGGGGCGCGGGCTGATGACGCGCGCCAAGTAGTTTTCGCTGTAGTCTCTGCGTGCCCTTGCGGGCTTTTTCGGGGGCCTCGTGCCCCCGTTTTTTTGGAGAAGACCATGGTCGATCGCGTTACCGCCACTCCCGAAGCGCTGGCCCTGATCCGGCAATTGCAGGCTCAGTACGGCAGCGAGCTGATGTTCTACCAGTCCGGCGGTTGCTGCGACAACAGCAGCCCCAACTGCTACCTGCCGGGCGAGCTGACCATCGGCCCCTACGACGTCCATCTCGGCGAAATCGGCGGCGTCCCTTTCTACATCAGTGCTTCCCAGTACGAGTACTGGCAGCATACGCAACTGATCATCGACGTTTTCGACGGCCAGGGCGGCACCTTTTCGCTTGAATGCGGCAGCGGCAAGAGCTTCATCACCCGCTCGCGCCTGTTCACCGACGAGGAGTCGGCACAATTGCCGGGCGCCTGAGCCGGCCGGCGGTATACTGGCCGCCTTCTACAAAACGGATCGACTTCATGGCCGCCAACGATACCGCCAGCATGGCGCTTTTCTGCGACTTCGAGAACATTGCGCTGGGCGTGCGCGACGCGCAGTACGAAAAATTCGACATTCGCCCGGTGCTCGAGCGCCTGCTCGCCAAGGGCAGCATCGTCGTCAAGAAAGCCTATTGCGACTGGGAACGCTACAAGGGTTTCAAGGCGGCGATGCACGAGGCCAATTTCGAACTGATCGAAATCCCGCACGTCCGCCAGTCGGGCAAGAACTCCGCCGACATCCGCATGGTCGTCGACGCGCTCGACCTCTGCTACACCAAGTCGCACGTCGACACCTTCGTCATCATTTCCGGCGATTCCGACTTCTCGCCGCTCGTCTCCAAGTTGCGTGAGAACGCCAAGAAGGTCATCGGCGTTGGCGTCAAGCAATCCTGTTCCGACCTGCTGGTCACCAACTGCGACGAATTCATCTACTACGACGATCTGGTGCGCGACCGCGAAGCCAGCCGTGGCCCGCGTCGCGAGCGCGAGAAGCGCTCACCGGAAGAGGAAGCCAAGCGCAGCGCCAAGGTCGAGGAGCGCAAGGCCAAGGCGATCGAACTGGTGGCGGCGACTTTCGCCGACCTCATGGCCGACCGCGGCGAAGCCGAACGGATCTGGGCCTCGGTGCTCAAGGAAGTGGTGAAGCGGCGCAATCCGGGCTTCAGCGAGAGCTACTACGGCTTCCGCACCTTCGGCAACCTGCTCGAAGAAGCCGCCGGCCTCGGCCTGCTGGTGGTCGGCCGTGACGACAAGTCCGGCACCTATGTCACCCGCGCCCGCGCTCACGAGGGCGAAGCGCCGAATCTGGAGGCGGCGGCGCCGGATATCGCCGTCGAGGCTGACGCGGCGCCGGTCGAAGCGGTCGAGGCGCCGGTCGCCGAAACGCCACCGGCCGAGGAGAAGCCCGCCGCGCGGCGACGCGGCGGTCGCCGCACGCGCAAGGAAAACCGCGAGGAAGGCATTCCCATCGGTGAGACGCCTGTTCCGGAAGCGCCTGCGGCCATCGTTGCCGAAGAGCCGGTGCCTGCACCGGTGGCAGTCGAGCCGCCCGCCGTTGCTGAAACGCTGACGGTCGAAGCGCCGAAGAAAGCACAGCGCGGCGCTCGCCGGACGTCGCGCAAGCGCAGCGAGGCTGCTGCTGAAGCGCCCAGCGCCGCGCCAGTCCCGGAGGTTGCCAGCGAAACTCCTGCCGCCAGCGAGAAGAAACCGGCCCGCAAGCCGGGCCGCAGCCGCAAGCCGAAGAAGGCCGAGGACGGCAGCGCCTGATCCTTGGGGTGAAACTACCCCCGGTAGCAGCGCTCGACCGGGGGAGTTCAGTAAAAGGGCGTGCTACCGGCGATTGCGCAAGATCAGCGCACGCCCCCGGGAAATGCCCGCCAACGGGCTGAGAATTGCCACGCCGGACAGTGCATCAGATGACGCGCAGCAGCAGGGCGCGCAGTTCCTCGGCGCGGCGTTTGCCGTCGCGCGTCTGGACGATGGCGTGATACCAGGGCGCGAACTGCTGCCGTAACTCTTCGTGGCTTTTCGCGGCGTGCGCCGCCTCGACGATGTGCAGGTGGGCGAAGGGGCCGCAAAAGGTCTTCAGCGTGTTCTGGATGAAGTTGCGGGCCAGTTCCATCTCCTTGGTGCTGGGCGGAACCGGCATCGGCCGGAAGGCGTCGATGGGCGGTAGCGGCCCGGCGGGGGCTTCCTGAAGCGCGCCGGCGGCGTTCTGTACGCCGCCGATCTCAATGAAGCCGGATTCTTCGAGGATGCCGAGGGTGTGTTGCAGGTCATCGTTCTGCAGCAACTCCCGCAACTCCTCGACACTGCGTTTGCCGTCGACCATGATCAGCACTCGCCGCTGGCGCGGCGTCAGCCCGCCGGATTTCAGCGTCAGCTCGGCCAGGCCCTTGTCTGTCTTGGCGAAAATCACGCCCATCAATCGTCTCCGTCCGGTTGTTAACTATTGTGGAACGGATTGTACAGAAAAAGAAAAGCCCGCCAATGGGCGGGCCTCTTCGGCAGGACTTCGCGAAAGCGCAGTCTTCAGGCGGCGGCCTGGACCGGGATCTTGTGACCGCGACGGACGATGCGGTTCTGCGAATCGACGTAGATCAGCGACGGCTCGTGTTTGACGAGTTCGACTTCGGTATACGTGGCGAAGGTGGCGATGATCAGGATGTCGCCGGGCGCCGCGCGGCGCGCTGCGGAACCGTTGACCGAGATGACGCCCGAGCCACGTTCGGCACGGATGGCGTAGGTCGTGAAGCGCTCGCCGTTGTTGACGTTCCAGATGTCGATCTGCTCGTATTCCTTGATGTCGGCCGCTTCCAGCAGGTCCTCGTCAATGGCGCACGAACCTTCGTAATGCAGATCGGCGTGCGTTGCCGTCACGCGATGCAGCTTGGATTTCAACAGGGTTCTCTGCATGGCTTTATTCATCCAGACAGTTGGGGGGAAGCGAATTTTAACGGCATTGCCCCCCTTGTCAACGATCTTTTTGGCGGATTTACTGCTCCCGGAAGGTGCGGGCGAGCACGTTGCTGAGCGGTTGGACGATGTATTGCAGCAGGGTGCGTTCGCCGGTCTTGACGATGACTTCCGCTGGAATCCCGGGCTGGATCTGCAGGCCCTGCTGTTGCAGCTTGCTCAAGCCGGCGGCAGTGAGCTGGATGTGACTGTTGAAGTAGGGCAGGCCGCTGTGCTGGTCGACCAGACGGTCGGCGGCCAGGTAGACCAGCTTGCCTTCGACCACTGGCGTCGTCGTGGCCTTGAAACCAGTGAAGCGGATATCGGCGAGTTGTCCGGTGCGCACCGTGTCGACGTCTGCCGGCGAGATGCGTGCCTCGACCAGCAGCGCGGCGCCAGCCGGCACGATGTCGAGGATCGGCGTTCCCGCGCGCAACACGGCGCCCGTCGTGTTGACCTGCAGGCCCATGACCTGGCCGGCGACCGGGGCGCGGATGCTGGCGCGCTCGACGCGGTCGGCAAGCGACAGCGTCTTTTTGCGCATTTCGTCGAGGCGTTTCTGGATTTCGGTCAGCGCATCGACGTCCTGGGTCCGGAACTCGGCCTTGCGGAAATCGATCAACATCCGGGTTTCCTGCTGCTGGACCTGCTGGTTGGCGATGTTGGCATCGTTTTCGGCAATCTCGGCCTGCAGTTCGGAAATCAGTCGTTCCGTCTGGTTCAGCTTGTGGCGGCTGATGAAGTTCTTGGCCACCAGGCGCTGCAGGTCGGCGAGTTCGGACTCGAGCGAGCGCAAGGTGTCGTTCTTGCTGCCGTTGATCCGGGAGAGGCCGGCAATTTGCGACCCCGATTGCTGGATGCGTCCGTCAAGCACCCGCAGTTCGCCGCTGCGCGAGGCGCGGCGGGCGTTGAAGAGGGCGGTCTCGCTTTGCATCAGTTGGGCAATCTCGGGGTCGGCGCTGTCGAAATCTTCCGGGAAGGCGATGCTGCCGGCGCCTTGCAGTTCCGCCTTGAGGCGGGCTTCGCCGGCGCGCAATGCCTGCGTCTGTGTGCGCGCGACGTCGAGATCGGCCTGGAACTGGGTCTGTTCCAGCGTGATCAGCAGTTGATTGCGTTCGACATGGTCGCCCTCGCGGACGTGGATCTGGTGGATGATGCCGCCTTCGAGATGCTGCAGGGTCTTGCGGTCGAGTTCGACCTTGACCACGCCGGGCGCGACGACCGCGCTGCCGATCGGGGCGAAGGCGGCCCAGCCGCCGAACAGGACGAAGGTGCTGACGATGACGAAAAAGCCGATGCGACGCGCCCGTCCTTCCTCGACGATGCCGCTGAGCGAGCGGTCTTCGCCGAGCACCAGGGCCTTGCTGTGGAGTTCCTTGTGAGGGTGCATCTCAGACGACTTCCTTGAGCTTGGGCGGCGGCGCGTGGCGATTCAGTTCGGCCAGGACGGCGTCGCGCGGACCGAACATCGACAGGCTGCCGTCGGCAAGGACCAGCAGCCTGTCGACAGCGGCCAGCACATTGGTCTTGTGGGTGATGATGAAGACGCTGGTGCCGTCGCGGCGCAACATCTGCAGGGTGTCGAGCAGGGCCATTTCACCCTGGTGATCGAGGTTGGCGTTGGGTTCGTCGAGGACGACCAGACGGGGTGAACCGTAAATGGCGCGGGCGATTCCCAGACGCTGGCGCTGGCCGCCGGAAAGGTTGGCGCCACCGTTGCCGAGCCGGGTGTCGTAGCCTTGCGGCAGACGCAGGATCATTTCGTGGATGCCGGCATTGCGTGCGGCGGCGACGACCTTGTCCGGGTCCCGGGGGGCGAAACGGGCGATGTTGTCGCCGATGCTGCCTTCGAACAGCTCGATGTCCTGCGGCAGGTAGCCGATGTACGGGCCTAGTTCGGCCTTGTTCCAGGTGAAGATGTCGGCGCCGTCGAGCCGGACGCTGCCCTTGGCACAGGGCCAGATACCGAGCAGGGCGCGCGCCAGCGTCGATTTGCCGGCGGCGCTGGGGCCGATGATGCCGGTAATGGTGCCAGCGCGTACCTGGAAATGGATGTCGTGCAGCAGCACGGTATTGCTGCCGGGCGCGGTGACCGTGATGTTGTCGACCAGCAGTTCGCCCTGCGGCGCCGGTAGCGACATGTCGCTTTCCAGCAGGTGGTCGTTGTGCAGGCTGGCGTTCAGGCGCTTGTACTGTTCCCTGGCCTCGGCGAACTGCTTCCAGATGCCGAGCATCTGGTCGATCGGCGCCAGGGCGCGACCGAGCAGGATCGAGCCGGCGATCATCATGCCCGGCGAGATTTCCTGTTTGATCGCCAGGTAGGCGCCCAGACCGAGGATCAGCGACTGGATGACGATGCGCAGGGTCTTCGAGAGCGCGGTCAGCATCGACGAGGTGTCGGCCGCCGCGTTCTGCTTCAGCATCGCGCTCTTGATCCGGTTCAACCAGCGCTGCCGGATGTGGCCCAGCATGCCCATGGCGGCGATGACCTCGCCATTGCGGTACAGCCGGTTCAGGGAAGCGTTGGCTTCCTCGTATTCCTGGCCGGATTCCTTCAGCGATTTGCGGGTGAGGCGTTCGTTGGCGACCGTGATGGCAATCAGGAGCAGCGCACTGAGCACGCCGGCAACGCCGATCCAGACGTCGAAGGCGAACATCACGATGAGGTAGAGCGGCACCCAGGGGGCATCGAAAAAAGCGAACAAGCCATTGTTCGAGACGAATTGCCGGATGACCTTGAGGTCGTGCAGGGGTTGCGCCCCGCTGACCAGGCCGCCGGAAAAAACCGCCTGCCGATAGCCAACATCGAACAGCGGCGTGGCGAGCAGGATGTCGAGGCGATTGGCGACCCGTCGCATGATGTCCTGGCGTGCCCAGTCGAGCAGGCCCATGGCGGCCATGAAGACGAGCATCAGCAGGGTCAGGACATAGAGGGTCGGCAGGCTGTTGCCAACCACCACCCGGTCATAGACCTGCAGCATGTAGATGGCTGGTATCAGCATCGCCAGATTGATGAACATGCTGAAGGCGGCAACGCTCAGGAAACTGTTCTTGCACAGTTTGAGCGCCTGTTCCAGGGTGGCGTGGGGATGCGGGAAGTGCAGGGGCGGCAGGATGTGGCGGTTCATCCGTGGGCAGGCTCACGAAGCGGGGGGGCGAAAACCAAAAAAGGGGGCTTGCGCCCCCTGTGTCCGAGTTACTTGAGTCAACTCGCTGCTGCTTGGCTCAGAAGATATCGGCGTTGAAGCAGGGAATGCTGTATACCTCTTCGATGAAGTTCGTGTCGATGATGCTGTCGCTGGACGGAACGGCGCTGGCATCGACGAATTGCAGGTCCTCGAACCACCAGGCGGTCATTTTTTCGCCGGTGGCGTTGTTGGTGATGTCCATCGAGGCGCCGGTCCAGCTCTTCTTGACCGTGTAGTCGCTGGCCTCGCCGACCAGGGTCAGCGTGTCCTTGCCCAGGCCGCCATCGACGACGCTGCGGTCGGCAAAGCTGCCCAGGGTCAGCGTGTCGTCGCCCAGGCTCATGTAGACACGGCCCTGATTCTCTCCGACATAGACGGTGTCGTTGCCGCAGCTGGCATCGACGACGCAGGTATTGGTGCCGATCCAGGCGGTGTCCTGACCGTCACCGAGGTTGGCGTGGCTGGAACTGCCTTTGACCACTAGCTGGTCATCGCCGGAACCGAGGCAGGCGCTCTTCAGGTTGCCGTCGACCAGCAGGTGGTCGCTGTCCCAGAAGCCGAGTACCGAACAGTCGACGTTGCCCGAGATGTAGGCTTCGTTGTTGCCGCTACCCATGTTGATATGGTCGGCGTTGCCGTAGATCACGAAGCGGTCGTTGCCGCTGCCGGTGACCAGGCAGCCGGCGTCGCCACCGGTAACGACATTGCCGCCACCAACGCCGACGAGGACGGCGTTATCGCCATCGCCCAGGCAGGCATGCTTGAGGTCGCCGCCGGTCTTCACGGCATCGATGCCGCCGCAGCCGATCACCGAATCGGCATCGCCGCCGACGACCGCGCAGTTGTCGCCGCCGCCGAGGTTGACATGCTTGAGGTTGCCGTCGACGAAGTAGTGGTCGCTGCCATGGCCGCCGACCAGACAGTCGGCATTGCCGCCGGCAATGATCAGGTTGTCGCCATCGCCGACGCAGGCGTGCTTGAGGTCGCCATTGACGGTGATGGTGTCGTTGTTCTTGCCGGTGATGATGCAGTCGGCGCTGCCGTCGACGGTGATCGTGTTGTTGCCGTCGCCCAGATTGGCGTGGCCCAGATTGCCGCCGACGGTGACTACGTCGTCACCGGCGCCACAGGCGTTGACGACGCAATCAAGGTTGCCGCCGACCTTCAGGGTGTCGTTGCCGCTGCCGAGAAGAACGTGCTTGGCGTCGCCGCCGATTTTGATCTGGTCGTCGCCCTTGCCGGCGTCAACGCAATCGACATTGCCCTGAATGGTGATCTTGTCGTTGCCGTCCGAGGTATTTACATAATTGGCATTGCCGCGCACGGTCAGCGTGTCGTTGCCTTTGCCCAGCCAGACATTGCGGATGTCGCCGGGCAGGTCGTAGTTGGAATCGATGGTGTCGCGATCGATGAGGTCTGCCGCCATTGCCTGAACTCCTTCAAAAATGCGCTTGGCGCGCGGTCAAGATGATTTATGCCAGGAGTTTATGGCAAAAATGTATTTCTTTTGTAAAGAAATGCATTGGGCATCGGCGGCGGGGCTCAGACCTCCAGATTGTCGATCAGGCGGGTCTTGCCGAGCCGGCTGGCGGCGAGGATGACGAGAGGCTGGTCGAGGTCTGCCGCAGGTGCCAGGTCATGGCGTCGGCGAATGGCGATGTAGTCGGTCTGCCAGCCGGCAGCGGCCAGTTTGGCCGTGGCAGCCTGTTCGAGGCCGGCAAAATCGGCGTTACCGGCGCGCAGCTCGGCGGCGATTTCGTTCAGCGTGCGGTAGAGGCGTGGCGCTTCGGCGCGCTCGGCCTCGCTCAGATAGCCGTTGCGCGACGACAGCGCGAGGCCGTCTTCGGCACGCACCGTCTCGCCGCCGACGATGGCGATCGGCAGCGCCAGTTGGCGCGTCATGTTGCGGATCATCATCAGCTGCTGGTAATCCTTCTTGCCGAACAGCGCGACCTGCGGCTGGACGCAGTTGAACAGCTTGGTGACGACGGTGGCGACGCCGCGGAAATGGCCGGGGCGGAATTCGCCGTCGAGGATATTCTGGATCCCCGGCGGCTCGATCAAATATTCCTGCGGCTCCGGGTAGAGGTCGGCCTCGGTCGGCGCGAACAGGACATCGACGCCAGCGGCGGCGAGCTTGTCGCAATCGGCCTGGAAGGTGCGCGGGTATTTGTCGAAATCCTCGTTCGGGCCGAACTGCAGGCGATTGACGAAGATTGATGCGACCACGGTGTCGCCGTGCGCGCGGGCCTGTTCCATCAGGCTGATGTGGCCGGCGTGCAGGTTGCCCATGGTCGGGATGAAGACGATGCGGCCGCGCTGGGACAGGGCGGCGCGCAGGTCGGTGATGCTGGAATGGATTTGCATGGGACTGGGTTGAGTTTGGTCGGCGGGATCAACCGGCGTAGGTGTGTTCCGGGCCGGGATAGCTGCCGTCGCGGACGGCGGCGGCGGCGCGGCAGGCGGCGTCGTGCAGCGAACTGGCGCCGTCCATGAAGTTGCGGACGAACTTGGCCTTGCGGCCCGGCGGGATGTCGAAGGCGTCGTGCACGACCATGACCTGGCCGGAGCAGTCCTTGCCGGCACCGATGCCGATGGTGATGAGGTGCAGCGCGGCGGTGACTTCGGCGGCGAGCGCGGCGGGGATCGCTTCCAGCACGATCATCGTCGCCCCGGCTTCCTGCAGCGCCAGCGCGTCTTCCTTCAGGCGCTGCGCGGCGGCCTCGCCCTTGCCCTGCACCTTGTAGCCGCCGAGCACGTGTACCGACTGCGGCGTCAGACCAAGATGGCCGCAGACCGGGATGCCGCGGCTGACCAGGAAGCGTACCGTCGCTGCCATCTCGGCACCGCCTTCGAGCTTGACCATCTGGGCGCCGGCCGCCATCAGCGCGACGGCGTTGCGGAAGGCCTGTTCGGGCGATTCCTGATAGCTGCCGAAAGGCATGTCGGCGAGGATGAAGGCGCGGTCGGAACCGCGCTTGACGGCGGCGGTGTGGTAAGCGATGTCGGCGACGGTCACCGGCAGCGTCGTGTCGTGGCCCTGGATGACGTTGCCCAGCGAGTCGCCGATCAGCAGGCAGTCGATCCCGGCGCCGTCGAGCAGGCGCGCGAAGCTGGCGTCGTAGCAGGTGAACATGACGAGCTTTTCGCCAGCCTGGTAAAGCTTGGCCAGATCGGCCTGGGTCAGGCGGCGGGTGACGGTTTGTGCGGACATGGGGGGATTCGCTCCTATGAATCGGACGCCTAGGATACACAGCGGCGCCGTTGGTGCAATAGTCAGGCGTCGAGCCGGCGGATGCCCTGGGTGGCGACTGCCGGCAGCCAGGCGGCGAGCGTGCCGCGACCAGGAATGCTCAAGGCATGATCAAGGTCGGCCAGCGGCAGCAGGACGAAGGCGCGCAGGTGCAGGCGCGGGTGCGGCAGGGTCAGACGCGGCGTCGTGATGACCTGCAGGTCGTAGAGCAGCAGGTCGAGGTCGAGGGTGCGCGGGCCGTTGCGTTCGCCACGCAAGCGACCGAACTGCTGTTCGATGGCGAACAGCGCGTCGAGCAGGGCTGCTGGGGCCAGCGACGTTTCGATGCGGGCAGCGGCATTGACGAAGTCCGGCTGGCCGGTCAGGCCGACCGGCGCGCTCAGGTAGAGCGCCGAACGGGCGAGCAGGCGGCTGTCCGGCACGGAATCGAGCGCGGCAAAGGCGGCACGTAGCGTGGACGCCGGGTCGCCGAGATTGGCGCCCAGGGCGATGTAGGCAATGGCCATCTCAGACTTCGGGATCAGAGGCCGGTTTCTTGCGCTTGCGCCGGCGCTTCTTCTTGTCGCCGGCGGCTTCCGGCAGCAGCATGTTGGCACGGCCTTCGCCGTCGGCGTGCTGGAAGGCCGTCCACCACGCACCGATTTCGCTGTCGATTTCGCCGGCTTCGCCGCGCAGCAGCAGGAAGTCGTAACCGGCGCGGAAGCGCGGATGTTCGAGCAGGGCGTAGGGGCGCTTGCCGGTGCGCTGTTCGAAACGCGGCTGCAGGGCCCAGATTTCCTTGATGTCGCCGGCGATGCGGCGGGTGATCGCCAGCTTCTCGGCCTGCACGTCGAGCACCGTGTCCATCGCCTGATAAAGCGCCGGAATCTTGGTTTCGCCGGCAGCCATGAGTTTTTCCCAGTGCGCCAGGACTTCGTGCCAGAGCAGGGTGGCGAACAGGAAGCCGGGTGAACTGCCCTTGCCACGGCGGATGCGCTCGTCGGTGTTGGCCAGCGCCGCCATCACGAAGCGTTCGCCCATCGGTTGTTCGAGGATCACGTCGAGCAGCGGCAGCAGGCCGTGGTGCAGGCCCTCGTCGCGCAACTGGGTGATGCACTTGACGGCGTGTCCGGAGGTCAAGAGCTTGAGCATCTCGTCGAACAGGCGGGCGGCCGGGACGTTTTCCAGCAGGCCGGCCATCTCGCGGATCGGCTTTTTCGCTGCCGGGTCGATGGCGAGACCGAGCTTGGCCGCCAGGCGCACGGCGCGCAGCATGCGCACCGGATCTTCGCGATAGCGGGCGCGCGGTTCGCCGATCATGCGCAGGGTTTTCGCCTTGAGGTCGCCGACGCCGTGGTGGTAGTCGATCACCGTTTCCGTGGTCGGGTCGTAGTACAGCGCGTTGGCCGTGAAGTCGCGGCGCGCCGCGTCTTCCGCCTGGCTGCCGAAGACGTTGTCGTGCAGCACGCGGCCGTGCTCGTCCTTCTTGGTGTCTTCGCTGAGCTGGCCGCGGAAGGTGGTGACCTCGATCTGCTCCTGGCCCATCATCACGTGCACGATCTGGAAGCGGCGGCCGATGATGCGCGAGCGGCGGAAGCAGCGGCGCACCTCTTCCGGCGTGGCGTCGGTGGCGACGTCGAAATCCTTCGGTTCGGCGCCGATCAGCAGGTCGCGCACGGCGCCGCCGACGACGTAGGCCTTGAAGCCTTCGGCCTGCAGGGTTTCGCAGGTACGCCGGCTGCCACTGGAAAGACGGTCGCGGGTGATGCCGTGGCCGGAGACCGGGATGACGACCGGCTCGTTACGGCCGGTGCGGTTGTTCTTGCCGCTGAAGACGCGGGAAATGAGTTTGCGGATCACGAGTTCCTGAGGGTCAAGCGCTGCAGCGCGACGGAAAGACGAGGATTTTACCGCAAAGTGATGATTTTCCAGCCCATTTCGCTGGCGTAAGCGCGCAGTCTGTCGTCCGGGTCGACGGCGACCGGCATTTTCACCTGCTTCATCAACGGCAGGTCGTTGTGCGAATCGCTGTAGAAGCTGGTGGTCCCGAAGCTTCCCCACCACAGGCCGAGCGCTTCCAGCCATTGTTCGACGCGGACGATCTTGCCCGCCTGGAACGACGGCGTGCCGGTCGGCGTGCCGAAGAAGGTGCCATCCTTCAGGTCGACCGCCGGAATCGTCCCGATCAGGTGCGGGATGCCGAATTCGCGGGCGATCGGGCCGGTGACGAAACTGTTGGTGGCGGTGACGATGGCGCACAGGTCGCCGGCGTCGAGATGCTGGCGGACCAGGGCGCGCGCCGGCTCGCCGATGATCGGGCGGATGTGGCGGTCCATGAATTCCGCGTGCCAGGCGTCGAGTTCCTGGCGCGAATGGCGGGTCAGCGGTGCCAGCTGGAATTCGAGGAAGGCGTCGATGTCGAGCGTGCCGGCCTTGTAGTGCTCGTAGAACTCGACGTTCTTGGCTTCCTGGATCTCGCGGTCGACGGCCCCCTTGGCGATCAGGAACTGCGCCCACTCGAAATCGGAGTCGCCGGCGATCAGGGTGTTATCCAGGTCAAAGAGAGCGAGGTTCATGCGGGGCTTTCGTGATTGAGCAGTTCGCGCAGCAGCGGCAGGGTGACGGCGCGTTTGTGTTCGAGGGTGTGCTGGTCGAGGGCGACGATGAAGGCGGACAGCCAGCGCATGTCGCGCGGCGCGTGGCGCAGCAGGTAATCGATCGCTTCCGGTGGCAGCTTCAGTGCCCGTTCGCGGGCCTGGGTGGCCAGCGCCGCCGCCTTTTCGGCGTCGCTCAGCGCCTGCAGGCGGTAGATCAGGCCGGAACCCAGGCGGGTGCGCAGGTCCTCGCGCAGCGCCAGGTGAGCGGGCGGCTGGGCGGCGGCGGTGAGCAGTTGGCCGCCGTCCATCTTGAGGCGGTTGAAACAGTTGAACAGCGTGATCTGGCCGGCGTCGTCGAGCGCCTCGACGTTATCGACGGCGACCTGGCTCGCCGCGCCGAGGCCGGCCAGCGCCGGGTCGGTGGCCGCATCGTGGTAGGCGAAGCCGCTCGCCTGCAGCAGGTGGCTGCGTCCGCAACCGGCGCCGCCGTACAGGCAGAAGGCGGTGTCGGCGGGCGTCCCGGCCAGCCAGCCGGTCAGCGCGGCAACCGTCTCGGCGTTGGTGCCGGCGACGAAATTGTCCAGGCTGGGCGCGCTCTCCGGCAGCAGGTCGAGCAGCAACTGGCGCATCGCTCAGCCTTGCCCTTCTTCGCGCACGTAAGGTTCGCGCAGGTCGACCGGCTTGGCGGCGTTCTTGCGCAGGCGGATGTTGAGCATTTCGACGCCGACCGAGAAGGCCATCGCGAAATAGATGTAGCCCTTCGGCACGTGGTGGCCGAAACCGTCGGCGATCAGCACGACGCCGACGACGACCAGGAAGGACAGGGCCAGCATCTTGATCGTCGGGTGGTCGGAGACGAACTTGCCGATGGCGCCGGCGAACAGCATCATCAGGCCGACCGAGGCGACGACGGCGGCGATCATGACGCCCACCTCGCGCACCATGCCGACGGCGGTGATGATCGAGTCGAGCGAGAAGACGAGGTCGATCAGCATGATCTGCACGATCACCCCGGCAAAGCTGTTGGCCACCTTGCGCGACTCCTCACCTTCCTCGCCTTCGAGCAACTGGTGCACCTCGCCGGTACTCTTCCAGATCAGGAACAGGCCGCCGCCGATCAGGATCAGGTCGCGCCCGGAGAAACCGGAACCGAACACCGTGAACACCGGCTCGGTCATGCCGACGATCCACGACAGCGCGAGCAGCAGGCCGATGCGCATGAACATGGCGAGGAAGAGGCCGAGCTTGCGTGCGAACTCCCGGGTTTCCTTGGGCAGCTTGTCGACGATGATCGAGATGAAGATGATGTTGTCGATGCCGAGCACCAGCTCCAGCGCGGTCAGCGTGAAGAAGGCGATCCAGATTTCGGGATTGAGCAGGAAGTCCATGACGGTTCCGGGTAAGAGTTACTGCCAGCGCAGCATCGCGTACTGCTTCTTGCCGCGGCGCAGGATGGTGAAGCGGCCGTACAGGCGGTCGTCGCCGACGAGGCGGTGGTCGAGCGAGTCGGCCTTGGCGCCGTTGATCGTCACGCTGCCGCCCTGGATGAAAGTGCGCGCTTCCGATTTCGATTTGGCCAGGCCGCTTGCCGCCAGGGCGTCGATCAGGCTGTCGGCGGCGCTGTCGAGCGTGATCCCGGGCATGCCGTCCTGGGCCAGTTGTTCGAGGTCGTTCTCGGTCAGGTCGGCGAGCTGGCCGGAGAACAGGCATTCGGTGATGCGCCGCGCCGCCATCAAAGCAACTTCGCCGTGCACCAGGCGGGTTGCTTCCTCGGCCAGGATGCGCTGCGCTTCCGGCTTGCCGCCGCTCGCCTTGTCGGCCGCCTCGATCTCGTTGATGCGCGCCACCGGCAGGAAGGTGAAGAACTTGAGGAACTTGTAGACGTCGGCGTCGGCCGTGTTCAGCCAGAACTGGTAGAAGGCGTAGGGCGAAGTCTTCTTCGGGTCGAGCCAGACGGCGCCCGATTCGGTCTTGCCGAACTTGGTGCCGTCGGCCTTGGTGATCAGCGGCACGGTCATGCCGTAGACCTGGGTGTGGTGCAGGCGGCGGGTGAGGTCGGTGCCGGCGGTGATGTTGCCCCACTGGTCGGAACCGCCGACCTGCAGCACGCACTGGTGGCGCTTGTAGAGTTCGGCGAAGTCGTAGCCCTGCAGCAGGCTGTAGGAGAACTCGGTGTAGGAGATGCCCTGGTCTTCCCGCTCCAGGCGCTGCTGCACCGATTCCTTCTTGATCATCGCGTTGACCGAGAAGTGCTTGCCGATGTCGCGCAGGAATTCCAGGCAGTTCATGGCGCCGAACCAGTCGTGGTTGTTCGCCATCAGCGCCGCGTTGGCGCCCTCGAAGCTGAGGAAGGGTTCGACCTGGCCGCGAATCTTGCCGACCCAGGAAGCGATCACGTCCGGCGTGTTGAGCTTGCGCTCGGTCGCCTTGAAGCTCGGGTCGCCGATCATGCCGGTGGCGCCGCCGACCAGCGCGATCGGCTTGTGGCCGGCCTGCTGGAAGCGCTTGAGGATGAGCACCGGCACCAGGTGGCCGAGGTGCAGGCTGTCGGCGGTCGGATCGAAGCCGCAATACAGCGTGATCTTCTCCTCCTGCAGCATTTTGTCGAGCGTTTCCGCGTCGGTGAGCTGGGCGATCAGGCCGCGCTCATGCAGATCCTGAAGCAGGGGGGACTGGTACATCGGTGAAATCTCCACGGGAGGGGCGCCATGCCAATGGAACGGGCGCCGGAAAAACGGACGCAGGATTTTAGCAGAGCGGGCGGGGGGCGGCGGTTTTTCGCGCTTTGCCTGCGGGCGAGCGGGCTTTGCCGTTGGCCACGGGAGACGGCGCGATCACGCCCAGTCGATCTGCCCGAACAGCGCCAGCAACTTCTCTCCCTTGCCCGGATTCACTTGCCGCAACCAGGCGATGCGGCCTTGCAGGTGGGCGCGGAAATCCGGGTGTTGGTCGCGGTTCTGTCCGCTTGGGCCGTGGCGGTGGCAGTTGGTGAGGATGGCTTTCAGCCGGTCGTACTCGGCGCGCGGCAGGTTGGGATGGCGGTTGATGAGCAGACCGGTCAGCGTCTGCGCCTGGCCGGCCGGGCACAGGCGGGTCTTGCGCCAGTTTGGGGAAAAGCCCTCCTGAATGACGATTTCCTCGACCAGAAACAGGATGCGGCGGGCGCGGGGGGCATCGTCCACAGGCAGCGAAAAGGCGAGGTCGTCGACGTAGCGGCTGTAAGCGGCATGGCATTCACGGGCCAGGCCGGCCAGGCGGAGATCCAGCCGCCAGGCGCAGAGATTGGCCAGTGCCGGCGAGGTTGGTGCGCCTTGCGGCAGGTGTCGGGTGGCGAAGCGTCGCGCCCATGCCTGCGCCTGGCGGCGGGCTTCCGGGCTGGCATATTCGTCTTGCGGCAGTTGGCGCAAGACGCGCATCGGCGTCGCGTGCGTGCACAGTTGGGTCAGGCAGTGCGCGCTTGCCGTCGGGTAGCCGAGGGTGCGGAACAGGGCAAAGACGCGCCCGGCCGGGATGCTGGCAAAGAAATCGCGCAGATCCATTTTCAGCAGCAAGGGCGAGGCGGCGTGGCGGCGGGCATTGTCTACCGCCGACAGACCGCGCACGCAGCCGGTCGCCGCCGCGTGTACCGGCACCTTGTCGAGAATACCGTGCAGGATGCGGCGCTGGATGGCGCGCAGCGTTTCCTTGGGCGCCTCGATCAGGCGGGCGCCGCCGCTCGCCTTGCACAGCCAGCGATAGCGGTAGTGATCCAGCTTCGGCTGGCTTGGCGCTACCTGCCAGTTGCCGCAGAACCAGGCCAGTTCGTTGGGTAGCAGGCCGAGCCAGTCGGCCAGCTCGCCGGGCGTGGCGAGCGCCGGCACGGCCAGCCCGGCGAGCGCCGCGGGCGGTTCGCCCATCGGCGGATGAAAGGCGAAATGGGCGCGGATGCGCGGACGGATGCACCAGGGCAGAAAGGCCTGGCGAAAGTGGCGGTAAGCCAGCACCGCTTCGAGCAGCGCGTCGTGCTGGTGGGCGGTGAACGGCGCGCCGAATTCCTGGCGCAGATGCAGGACCAGCGACGGCAACCAGCGCGGATTCTCGCCCAGCGCGTGGCGGCCGCGTTCGCGCAGGCTGGCGGGGTCGGAGTCGCCGGCAAGGAAGGCGTGTACCAGACCGCTGGCGACCGCACGCATGGCCCTGGCCGGCAGCAGGTCGTCCGGGGCGAAGTCGTCGGCGAAGTCGTCGGGATCGTTCATGTCGCGCCTGCGGGCGTGGCGCCCTTTCCAGCCTGTCGTGTCCTGCCTGAACCGTCCACGCCAGCGGCGTGTGAGGTTCAGGCGATGAAAAGTCCAACTGCGAGAAAACCGCCGGGGTAGCCCCGGCGTGGCCGGATTGCAGGCAACCCGAACCCGCCTGGAAAGGCGCGCCACGCGGCAAGCCTAGTGCAGCGCCGGGGTGAGCGTCAATGACGCAGTGTTAGCTTTGAGGCCGGGCCGCTGCCGCCGTGTCGGTTTCCGGAGCGCATGGCACGCTGATTGAAGCCTGGGTGTCGACAAACGGCTGCGAGGCCAAGAATGGTTCCGGCAAGCCGCCGGAAGGCGGTGGTCGCAACGCGATGGAGAATTTCCGAGGGCGAGGAGCGCAAGAACGACACGCACGCCTCGACGACCGATCGGGATGTTCGCCTGATCGAGAAGTCCCGGGGCGATGAAGCCAAGCGCTGTTTCATCGGCCATGCCTTGATGGAAAACCGGGATGGCTTGGCGGTCTTCGCAAGACCTGGGGCGAAATCCGTCCCGCTCTTGCCGAAAAACAGCCGAAATGATCCGCGCATCCCAGGTGCTGGAAAACGCAGCGGCAATGCCAATCCCGGAAAACGCTGGGGTTCAATTGAAGAATTTTTGTGCGGTCATAAAAACTCAATCTCTGAAATATATAGTCCGGGACGCAGCATTTCAGCTTCCTGGCTAAAGAGAACTGCAATTCGAGTTCATTGCGCCGGCTTTTCTCAGAGATTAAATGATTCGCGGCAGCGATATTGGAAATTTATATTGCCAATATCGCTGCATCATGAACTAATAAACATTAACCGGGGTTAGTGTCATGCGTTTATTTTCATTGAAACCGATTCTCACCGCCATATTTCTCGCCGGCAGCGTGGCCGTACTCTCCGGTTGCATTGACGACGGTGACAGCAACAAAAAGCCGAAGGCGGTGTCGGTCAAGATCATCCACACCAACGATCACCACTCGTATCTCGACAGCAGCAGCTACGATCTCATGATCGACAACGTTGCGACGCGGGTCGACATGGGCGGCTTCGCCAGGCTTTCGACGATTATCGAACAGGAAAGAGACGATCACAGCATCGTGGTCAATAGCGGCGAGCTTAACGGTACGCTCTATTTTTCGCTTTTCAAGGGCGAGCCGGATTTCAAATTATTCAACGAACTCA
>JAFIHA010000044.1 GCA_017848965.1 Dechloromonas aromatica (nom. nud.)
CAGTGCTCGCCGACTTCCCCCGGCCCTTCTCCGTTGCTCGGCGCTCCACATGGGGGCCCCGAAAGGCGTCTCTGCTGAATGGCCAAGGTTTAAACCTTGGGTGTTTCCGTTCCGCTCGGTTTTCCGGGCCCCTTGGGAGGCGCCGAGCAACGCAGGGCCTGGCGGATAAAGGGCGAGCACTGTCTGAGCCGCGCAGCGGCGAGTTGCGCAGCCCCCGCCAGGACCGAGTAGCGCAGGGAACCCGCGTAGCGGGCGCCGACCTAGGGTCGCCTTCTTCTTTGGCTACTTTCTTCTTGGCGAAACAAGAAGAAAGTACGCCCGCCGGTCAACGGCGGAACCCAGCGGTTCAGAAATCAAAAACGCCCGCCCGTCAGGCGCAGAACCCGACGGTTCAGAAACACCACTGCCCCACCAGTCAGCGACGACAGCCAGCGGTTCAGCAAAAGCAACCACCCCTAAAAACCCACACCCAAAACCATGAGCACCTCCCGTAAACCCTACATCCGCCCCCTCGACCTGAAACACGGCCAGGTCGATATGGCCCACGGTTCCGGCGGCCGGGCGATGGCGCAGTTGATCGACGAACTTTTCGCCCGTCACCTCGGCAACGAATACCTCGGCCAGGGCGACGACGGCGCCGTGCTGCCGCTGCCGAGTGAAGGCCGATTGGTGATGGCAACCGACGCCCACGTCGTCTCGCCGCTGTTCTTCCCGGGCGGCGACATCGGCTGCCTGTCGGTACATGGCACGGTCAACGACGTTGCGGTGATGGGCGCCCAGCCGCTTTATCTGGCGGCCAGCTTCATCCTTGAAGAGGGCTTCCCGCTCGGCGATCTCGCCCGCATCGTGCAGAGCATGGCGGCGGCGGCGAGCGCCGCCGGGGTGCCGGTGGTGACCGGCGATACCAAGGTGGTCGAGCGCGGCAAGGGCGACGGGGTGTTCATCACCACCACCGGCGTCGGCGTCGTGCCACCGGGGCGCGAGTTGTCCGGGCGGCGGGCGCGGCCGGGCGATGTGATCCTGGTTTCCGGCACGCTCGGCGACCACGGCATGGCGATCATGGCCGAACGCGAAAGCCTCGGTTTCGAGTCGCCGATCGTTTCCGACACGGCGGCCCTGCACGGGCTGATCGAAACGCTGCTGGCGACGGGCGCCGACCTGCGCGTGCTGCGCGACCCGACGCGCGGCGGGCTGGCCACGACGCTGAACGAGATCGCCCGTCAGTCGGGCGTCGGCATGATGCTTCAGGAAAAGGCGCTACCGCTGAAACCGGCGGTCAATGCGGCTTGCGAACTGCTCGGGCTGGACCCGCTTTACGTGGCGAACGAAGGTAAATTGATCGCGATCTGCGCGGCGGCGGACGCTGAAACAATGTTAACCGCCATGCGTTCGCACCCGCTGGGCGTCGACGCCGCGATCATCGGTCAGGTTCACGCGGACGATCACCATTTCGTCCAGATGACCACCGCTTTCGGTGGCCGCCGCATCGTGGACTGGCTGTCCGGCGAACAACTGCCAAGAATCTGCTGAGGCGAGGAATTCAGTGTCGTTCGGCGATCATCAGGCTGCTGACATCATCCACTTCGAGCATCACCAGCTCGCGGGCATCGGCGAGATTGTCGGCATTGCGTACGTAGAACAGTTCGCGGCTACCATCGAGATAGCGGACGGCGGCGATGTATTCGACCCGACGCTGAACGACGGGTTGAACCCGGGTGCGGGATGCCTTGCGTTGCGTTGCAGCCATGATGTTGTTCTCCCTGTGACATTTTTGCGCATCGTAGCGAATGGCAAGTCTCTGAAAAATAGCGCGAAGGTCATAAACGCCCTGTTTTCTAACGCGAACACCGTGGAAAACGTGGCCACAAAACCTTCCATGATGAAGACATGATGAAGAAAAATCCCTACAGCATGCGCATGTTATTCCTAACGCATAGCTTCAACAGCCTGACCCAACGCCTGCTCAGCGAACTCGCCGCCCGTGGACACGCCATCAGCATCGAGCTGGACATCGCCGATTCGGTAACGGAAGAGGCTGTTTCCCGCTTCCGCCCCGACCTGGTGCTGGCGCCCTTCCTGAAGCGGGCGATTCCCGAGTCGGTGTGGTCGGTCGTGCCCTGCTTGATCGTCCATCCCGGCATTCCCGGCGACCGCGGCCCGGCTGCGCTTGACTGGGCGATCCAGCGCGGCGCGGCGCGCTGGGGCGTCACCGTGCTGCAGGCCGAGGCGGAAATGGACGCCGGCCCGGTCTGGGCGGCGGCGGAATTTCCCATGCGCCCGGCGAGCAAGGCTTCGCTCTACCGCAACGAAGTCACCGAAGCGGCGGTGCGCGCCGTGCTGCAGGCGGTCGACCGTTTCGCTGCCGGCGATTTCCAGCCCCAACGCGTGCCCGGTGCCGCGCATCCGGCGATCCGCCAGGCCGACCGCCAGATCGACTGGACGACGCAGCCCACCGCCGATGTCCTCGCCCGACTGCGCGCCGCCGACGGTTTTCCGGGTGTTGCCGACGAACTCTTCGGCCAACCCTGTCAACTGTTCGATGCTTGGCCGGAAGGGCGCCTGCGCGGCGCCCCGGGCACGCTGCTGGCGCGCCGCGAGACGGCGCTGTGCCGGGCGACCGCCGACGGCGCGGTATGGATCGGCCACGTCAAGAAGCCGGGCGGCATCAAGCTGCCGGCGACCGTCGCCTTCCCGGAAGCGGCTGAGTTGCCCGAGGCGCCGCTGGCCGGCTGGTGGCAGGCCGACCACCCGACCTGGCAGGACATCGCCTGGCGCGAGGCCGACGGCGTCGGTTTCCTGTCCTTCCGCTTCTACAACGGGGCGATGGGCACGGCGCAGTGCCGCCGGCTGACCGAGGCCTTCGGCTGGGCGACGACGCGGCCGGTGCGGATAATCGTCCTCGACGGCGGCAGCGACTTCTGGTCGAACGGCATCCACCTCAACCTGATCGAGGCCGCCGACAGCCCGGCCGACGAATCCTGGGCCAACATCAACGCCATCGACGACCTCGCCGAGGCCATCCTGCGCTGCCAGACGCAATTGACCGTCGCCGCCGTCGGCGGCAATGCCGGGGCCGGCGGCTGTTTCCTGGCGCGTGCCTGCGACCGGGTCTGGGTGCGCGACGGCGTCGTCCTCAATCCGCACTACAAGAACATGGGCAACCTCTACGGTTCCGAATTCTGGACCTACCTGCTACCGCCGCGCGTCGGCGCCGACGGTGCCCGGGCGATCATGCAGCACCGCCTGCCGATGCCGGCCGCCGAGGCGGTCGCCTGCGGCTTCTACGACGCCTGCCTGCCGGCGCCCGGCTTTGCCGTCGATGTCGCCCGGCGGGCGCTGGAAATGGCGCAGGCGGCGGATTTCCCCGCGCAACTGGCGGACAAGGCGGCGCGCCGGGCCGCCGACGAGGCGGCAAAGCCGCTGGCGCAATACCGGGAAGAGGAGCTGGCGGCGATGCGGCGCAATTTCTATGGCTTCGATCCGGCCTACCACGTCGCGCGTTATCATTTCGTGCATAAGAGCCCGCATTCGTGGACGCCGCGGCATCTCGCCCGGCACCGCGACCTCGACTGGATAATCCCCGCATGAATTCACCCGTGTTGCGCCGCCTGCCTGCCGTCCTCGTCATCGACGACGAGTTGCGTTCGCAGGAAGCGTTGCGGCGCACGCTGGAAGAGGATTTCGAGGTGTTCTGCGCGTCCAGCGCCGCCGAAGGCTGGGAAATCCTGGAGATGGAAGAAGCCAGCGCCGGCATCCGCGTCGTCCTCTGCGACCAGCGCATGCCCGGCACCACCGGCGTGCAGTTCCTCAAGGAAGTCCGCCAGCGCTGGCCGGACATCGTCCGCATCATTCTCTCCGGCTACACCGACGCCGAGGACATCATCAGCGGCGTCAACGAAGCCGGCATCTGGCAGTACCTGTTGAAGCCCTGGCAGCCCGAGCAGTTGCTGCTGACGCTGCAGCGCGCTTCAGAAGTCTGGCGCCTGCAGCAGGAAAACCAGCGCCTGTCGCTCGACCTGCGCACCGCCGAGCCGACGCTGCGCCGGCGCGTCGAACACAAGCAGGAAAAGGTGCGCAGCGCCTTCGGGCTGGCCGGCCTGGTACGTGCCGAGGGTAGCCCGATCGAGCCGGTCTGCGCGCTGGTCGCGCGCATCGCGCCTTACGACCTGTCGGTGATGGTCACCGGCGAATCCGGCACCGGCAAGGAAATGGTCGCCCGCGCCATCCACTACGAGAGCAGCCGCGCCGACAAACCTTTCATCACCGAAAACTGCGGCGCCGTCCCCGACACCCTGCTCGAATCCGAACTCTTCGGCTACAAGCGCGGCGCCTTCACTGGTGCTGTCGACGACCGCATCGGCCTGTTCCAGCAGGCTGACGGCGGCACGCTCTTCCTCGACGAGATCGGCGAAACCAGCCCGGCCTTCCAGGTCAAGCTGCTGCGCGCGCTGCAGGAAGGCGAATTCCGGCCGCTGGGCAGCAACAAGATGGTCTCGGTCGACGTCCGGGTGATTGCCGCCACCAACCGCGACCTCGAAGAAGACGTGCGCACCGGCCGCTTCCGCGAAGACCTCTATTACCGGCTGGCGACCATCCCGGTGCATGTGCCGCCGCTGCGCGAAAGACCGATGGACCTGCCGCTGCTCGCCGCCCGCCTGCTCGAACAGAGCTGCGCGACGCTGGGCAAGCGCGTGCGCGGTTTCGCCGAGGCAACGCTCGCCCGCCTCGCCGCCTACCCCTGGCCGGGCAACGTGCGCGAACTGCAGAACGAGATCCTGCGCCTGGTGGCGCTTGCCGACGACGAACTGCTCGGCCCCGAGCTACTCTCGCCGCGCCTCCTGCACGGACCGGCGACAGCGACGCAATTTACCGACGAATGGACCGATGGCCTCTCCGGCAACCTGCGCCAGCGCATGGACCAGCTCGAACGCCGCGTCCTGCTGGCGGCGATGCAGCGTCACCACGGCAACAAGTCGCGCGCCGCCAACGAACTCGGGCTGTCGCGCGTCGGCCTGCGCGCCAAGCTGGCGCGCCACGGCCTGGCCGACGACGGGAAAGGCGACGAATGAAAGTGCTCTGGCTGCAAAGCGGCGGCTGCGGCGGCTGCACCCAGTCGCTGCTCTGCCACGAGCCGCGCCCGCTGTTCGACGAACTGCGCGGCGCCGGCATCGAGTTCGTCTGGCATCCGGCGCTGTCGGAAGCCAGCGGCGAGGAAGCGCTGGCCATCCTCGACGACTGCGCCAGCGGCCGCCGCGAATTCGACGTCCTCTGCATCGAAGGCGCCATGCTGCGCGGCCCCAACGGCAGCGGCAAGTTCCACCTGATGGCCGGCAGCGGCCGGCCGCTGACCGAATGGGTGCAGCGCCTGGCCGAACGCGCCAAATGGGTCTTCGCCATCGGCTCGTGCTCCGCCTGGGGCGGTTTTTCGGCGAACACGCCGGGCAATCCGCTCGAAGCCTGCGGCCTGCAGTACGACACCGACACGCCAGGCGGCCTGCTCGGCAAGGCTTTTCGTTCGTCCGGCGGGCTGCCGGTGGTCAATCTCGCCGGTTGCCCGACACATCCGGGCTGGATCGTCGATACGCTGGAAAAGCTGGCGCTCGAAGGACTGAGCGCCGCCGACCTCGACGAGGTCGGCCGCCCGCTGCTCTACGCCGAACAACTGGTGCACCACGGCTGCCCGCGCAACGAGTTCTACGAATTCAAGGCGAGCGCCGAAAAGCACTCCGACCTCGGCTGCATGATGGAAAACCTCGGCTGCAAAGGCACCCAGGCGCACGCCGACTGCAACACGCGGCCGTGGAACGGCGTCGGCTCCTGCCTGAAGGGCGGCTACGCCTGCATCGCCTGCACCGAACCGGGCTTCGAGTCGCCCGGCCACGCTTTCCAGGAAACCCCCAAGCTGGCCGGCATCCCGGTCGGCCTGCCGACCGACATGCCGAAAGCCTGGTTCGTCGCCCTCGCCGCGCTATCCAAGTCGGCGACGCCGAAACGGGTACGCGACAACGCCGTCGTCGACCACACCGTGGTTCGCCCGAGTGTGAAAAAGGGCGGCAAGTGAAGCGGATCCAGGTCGGCCCGTTCAACCGCGTCGAGGGCGACCTCGAGATCGGCCTCGACGTCGACGCCGGCCGGGTCGTCGCCGCGCGCGTCAATTCGCCGCTGTTCCGCGGTTTCGAGCAAATCCTGGTCGGCCGCCACCCGGCCGACGCGCTGGCCGTCGTGCCGCGCATCTGCGGTATCTGCTCGGTCGCCCAGTCGGCCGCCGCCGCCAACGCGCTGAGCCGGCTGGCCGGCGTCATGCCGCCACCGAACGGCGAACTCGCCGGCCGCCTGCTCCTGGCGGCCGAGAACCTGGCCGACCACCTGACCCATTTCTACCTCTTCTTCATGCCGGATTTCTGCCGCCCGGCCTATGGCGACCGGCCCTGGCACGCCGCCACCGCCGAACGCTTCACGGCGCAGACCGGCAGCGCCGTCGCCCCCTGGCTGCAGGCGCGCGCCCGGCTGTTCAACCTGGCCGGTTTCCTCGCCGGCCGCTGGCCGCACACGCTGGCGCTGCAGGCCGGCGGCAGCACCAAGGCGATCGGCGCCGGCGAACGCATCCGCATCCAGGCGCTGCTGCGCGAGTTCCGCGCCTTCGTCGAGGGGCGGCTGCTCGGCGACCGCCTCGAAGCCTTCGCCGCGCTGCCCGACGCCGACGCCCTGCACGCCTGGGCCGCCGGCCGCAGCAGCGACGCCGCGTTGTTCCTGCGCGCCGCCACAGACCTCGGCCTCGACGCCATCGGCCGCAGCAGCGAGCGCTTCCTCTCCTACGGCGCCTATGAACTGTTCCCGGCCGGCGTCTGGCAGCCTGGCTGTGAAAGATCCGCGCTCGATACCGGCCGGATCGCCGAAGATGTCAGCCACGCCTGGCTCTACGGCGACACGCCGCTGCCGCCGGCCGAGGGCGAAACCCGTGTCGATGCCGACAAGGCCGGCGCCTACACCTGGTGCAAGGCGCCGCGCTATGGCGGGGAAGTCGTCGAGACCGGCGCGCTCGCCCGCCAACTGGTCGCCGGTCAGCCGCTGCTGCACTCGCTGGTCGCCCGCCACGGCGGCAACGTCGTCGCCCGCATCGTCGCCCGCCTGATCGAAGTCGCCCGCGTGCTGCCAGCGATGGAGGACTGGCTGCGCGCGATCGAACCCGGCGCCCCCTTCTGCCTGCCGGCGCCGCTACCCGACAGCGGCCACGCCGTCGGCCTCGTCGAAGCCGCGCGCGGCAGCCTCGGCCACTGGCTGAGCGTCAAGCGCGGGCGCATCGAGCGCTACCAGATCATCGCCCCGACCACCTGGAACTTCTCCCCGCGCGACGCCGCCGGCACCCCCGGCGCCCTCGAACAAGCCCTGGTCGGCCTGCCCGCCGGCGACGGCGCGCCGCCGACCGTGCAGCACGTGGTGCGCAGCTTCGATCCGTGCATGGTGTGCACGGTGCACTAATGCGAAAGCTCGTATTCACGTACCCACCGCGCCGCCGGCTTACGGTCCAGCCCGACCTCCCGCCAGCGTCACCGTGGATAACGCTACGCCTGCCCAAAATAGAATGCCCGCCGAGTGGCGGGCTTGATTCAGAAGGCCAGTTTGAGTTTTTCCAGCCTGTTCACCGTTTGAGGAAGTTGTTGCTTCAACAGAGTTGCCAGAAGTTCGTCCTGTGTTTTCGGTGGATTTTTTAGCGATGCTCGCATCTCTCTTACAGCCTCGATGCAAGCGCCGGTATCCAAATCGAAAAGCTCGGCGATGAAGTCGTCTGGATGTATCGCTTTAACCCCATATTCAGCCAATGCCAAATCCGGGAAGTCTTTGAGGTTGAACGTGACGATCAACTCGGCCCCACATTTCATCGCTGCAGCAAGAACATGTCTATCGTCCTTGTCCGGCATTCCGCCAATGCAAGGAATAAGATGCTCATACCCTTCAACCAAGCAGTCATGAATGTTTGAGTCGATCAGGTCAGCAGTCCGCTGGATTCTCTCCGGCGACAAATCTGGGCGATTGACGAGTAGATTTCTTACCCATTCCTCCCTTATTTGCGCTGTCCAGCGTGCCCGAAACAGTCTTTTTGCTGCAAGGCGCAGCAGCAAATCTCTTAGGGGTGCCGGGTAAAAAACGTTTGCGTCATAGACAACCGTAAATTGGCTCATCAATATCCCATATCTAGCTCCTGGGCTTCCGCAGCTAGTTGATCCAGAACAGCGTTGCGTGCCCGCTCCTCTTGTTCCTTGAACTTGAGGAGGTCGTTGTATCGGATGCGTCGATGGCTGCCCACTTTTCGATGCTCGATTTTCTTTTCATCGAGCAGCTTGACCAGATACGGTCTGGATACCATGAGGATGTCTGCAGCTTGCTGGGTCGTTAGCTCAGCATGCACAGGGACGACCTGCACGGCATTGCCTTGAGAAATGTTCACCAAGATATCCATGAGCATTTGAATGGCCGAGGCAGGCAGATGTACTCGCTGCTCACTGTGCCCCATGCAAACGGTGATTTCTTGGGTTTCTTCCGGCGTGGTCATAACCATCGACAACTCACGGCTACCTTCCTTGGCCAAGGCAATTTCTTGCTCGGTCGGTAGGTTGGGAAGCCCTTGTTGTACTGGTGCGTTCATTGTGTTTTCCTAGTCTGCGCTGTATTCGCTGTGTCTTCGTGTCTTCGTGTCTTCGTGTCTTCGTGTCTTCGTGTCTTCGTGTCTTCGTGTCTTCGTGTCTTCGGATTTTGTGGGTTCGCTTAGCTAGCACGCTGTACAGGTGTAACTATAGTTTACGTATCACTTAATCGCAACAAACGAAACAAACGAAACAAACGAAACAAACGAAATGTACGAAACATGAGTGTCGGGAACTTTGAAAGAAATTGGCTGATTTCTTTCAAAGCGCCTGCTGCTTTGAAAGCTTGCTTGCATGATTGGGCTATGCGTCGTTTACAAAATCCCCAGCTAAGCCTTTGATTCCTTATGTTCGTGATGGTGCATGTTCGGCAATTTTGGGCTGCCCTCAAAGTTTCACAACCCGTTGTCTTGTTTGTGGAAACACGAATCCTCCCGCTGCACATGGTGTGTACGGTCCACTAGACCAACGGCGTAGAATCGGACAGGTTTCAACCGCCTGGAGTCCCCATGCCGGAATCCCTGATCCTGCGCCCGCTGGAGCGCGAAGACCTGCGCTTCGTCCATGAGCTGGACAATAACGAAACGGTCATGCACTACTGGTTCGAGGAGCCTTACGAGGCTTTCGTCGAACTCGCCGATCTCTACGACCGCCACATCCACGACCAGAGCGAACGCCGCTTCATCGCCGAGGTCGATGGCGAACGGGTCGGCCTGGTCGAACTGGTCGAAATCAACCACATCCACCGCCGCGCCGAGTTCCAGATCATCATCGCGCCGGCCCACCAGGGCAAGGGCCACGCTACGCAGGCGACGCAACTGGCAATGGACTACGCGTTCACCGTCCTCAACCTGTACAAGCTCTACCTGATCGTCGATTGCGACAACGAACGGGCCACCAACGTCTACCGGAAACTCGGTTTCTGCGAGGAAGGGCGGCTGCGCCACGAATTCTTCGTCGGCGGTGAATACCGCGATGTGTTGCGCATGGCGGTTTTCCAGCCCGATTACCTGAGCGCCCGCAAAAGCCGCTAGGCGCTTGCATCCCCCTGGCCAAGCCACTGGTGGAGCTTGGCGAACAGCGTTTTCGGCACCACCGGCTTGGCGATGAAATCGTCCATGCCGGCAGCCAGGCATTGTTCCCGGTCCTCGATGAAGGCGTTGGCGGTCATCGCAATGATCGGCATCGTGCCCTTCCCGCCCAGCGCGCGGATGGCCCGGGTGGCGTCGAGGCCGTTCATCTTCGGCATCTGCACATCCATCAGCAGCAGGGCATAGTCGTTCGCTGCGACAGCGGCCAGCGCGGCCTCGCCGTCCTCGGCCAGATCGATGCACAGGCCGCTATCCTCAAGCATCTGCAGCGCGATTTCCCGGTTGATCGGTTCGTCCTCGACCAGCAGGATGCGCTGCCCGGCGAACCGCGGCATCCTCGCCTCGTCGTCCGCTGTCCATGGTGGTGCGGCGCTCTCGCTACAAGGCAGGCAGACGGTCATCCAGAAGCGGCTACCGCGCCCGGGCTGGCTCTCGACACCGGTCGTACCGCCCATCATCTCGGCCAGCTTGCGGGTGATCGCCAACCCCAGCCCGGTCCCGCCATAACGCCGGGTCGGCGAGTTGTCCGCCTGCTCGAAGGCCTGGAACAGGCGCGGCAGGTCTTGTTCGGCGATGCCGATGCCGGTGTCGCTGACCGTGAAACGCAGTCTGGCCGATGCCTCGGACAACTCGATCAACTCGACATCGATCCCGATATCGCCATGTTCGGTGAACTTGATCGCATTGGCGACGTAATTGAGCAGTGCTTGCTGCAAGCGAACCTGATCGCCGAGCACCGTCGGCAGTTGGTCGGGAAGCCGCGTCGTCAGATGCAGGCCCTTTTCGGCCAGTTTGCCCTGCAGCATCGAGGCGATGTTGGCGAGCAATTGCGCCACATTGATCGGCGCCGCCTCGAGCGCAAACTTGCCGGCCTCGATCTTCGACAGGTCGAGCACCGCGTTGATGATGTCGAGCAGGTGCTGGCTCGCCGTTTCCAGCTTGTCGAGACGATCGCGCTGCCGCTCGTCGAGGCCGCTCTTGCGCAGCATGTAGGCCATGCCGGTGATGGCATTGAGCGGCGTGCGGATCTCGTGCGACATATTGGCCAGGAAGGCGCTTTTCGCGACGTTGGCCGCCTCGGCGGCTTCCTTGGCCAGGCGCAGGTCGGCCGTTCGTTGCTCGACCAGGCGTTCGAGCTGCTGGTGGTGCTGCGCGAGCACCTCGGCGGCTTCCTTTTCCCGGGTGATGTCGTAGCAGAAACCGATATAGCCGAGGAAGTTGCCCTTGCTGTCGTAGCGTGGGTTGCCGTCGTCGCGGATCCAGCGGTATTCGCCGCCGCGATGACGCAGGCGATATTCCATGGAGAAGGGCAGGCGCTGCTCGAAATGCGCATCGTAGATGGCAAGGCAGCGTTCAAAATCGTCGGCATGCACGCCTTCCGCCCAGCCGCTACCCTGCTCCTGATACAGTGCCCGCCCGGTGAATTCCAGCCACGGCCGGTTGAAGTAGTCGCAGCCCTTGTCCAGTCCCGAAGTCCAGATCAGCGCGCTGCCACCATCGGCCAGGGTGCGGAAATACTGCTCGCTCTCGCGCAGGGCAGCTTCCGCCAGCTTGCGTTCGTTGATGTCGGCAATCACGCCGACCAGGCCGATCAGCTCGCCATCCAGCGTGAGCAGTCGGCGGCCGGTGAGATGCCCCCAGAACTGCGTATGGTCGCTGCGCCAGTACAGGCGTTCGAGATCGACCGAGTCGATGTTGCTGCCAAGGAGGGCAAGCATGCGGCCACGCCCGATTTCGCGCTCGCTGGGGTCGATCAGGGAAACGTATTCGGCACCGATCAGGTCGGCCCGCGGGGTCTGGAACATTTCGGCCATGCGCTCGTTGGCCCGGGTGATCCGGCCGGCCGGGTCGACCAGGAAGATGGCAACGCTGGAGGCCTGATAAATCTGTTCGAGCAAGGCCTCGTTGGCTTTCAGGTTGCGACTGTCGACCAGATGGCGCAACCAGAAGCGGTGGATCAGCCAGCCGGCAAAGAGCGTGACGAGCAGAAAGGCCGACAGGAACAGCACCGTCTTGCGCACCTCGCGCCACCAGGTGTTGAGGTAATCGTCCGGCGAAACGCCCAGCATGATGATGGCCGGCATGTTGCTGACGCGCTGATAGACGTAGCGCCGGTTTTCGCCGTCGGGCGCGGCTGGCGTATAAAACTCGCCGCGCTGCGTGTTGGCTTGCCAGGCCTGACGGAATTCCGGAGAGACACCGCGATCGCCGGTTTCTCCGGCGGCCCCTTCGACCGCCGGATAACGGGTGATCAGGCGCAGTTCGAGATCGCGGATGACGGCCGTGCCACGCTTGCCCAGATCGAGATTGGCAATCAGGCCGTAAAACCAGTCCACCGGTACGGCAGCGACAACCAGCCCGCCAAAACTGCCGTCCGGTAGCCGCCAGCTGCGCGTAAAGGGCAGCATGCCGCGGCCGGAGATGCGCCCGACGGCAATCGGCGCAGCGATGTACAGCTCGCTCGCGGCAGTCCCCCGTTGGCGGACGAAATACTCACGATCGGCATAGCTTGGCGGGCGCACCGGATCCACCCCCTTGCCCCAGCGCACCGTACCGGCCGCGTCGGTCACCCGAAAGGCGTCGACCTGAGGCAGGCGAGTCGACTGGATCTGTAGCAGGACGTTCAGTTCGGCATCGTCCAGGCGGCGGTGGCGGCTCTCGCGCGCCATGTAGTCGGCAATGTTGAGCAGCGCGAAATCGATCTGGCGCACCGATTCGGCCAGGTTGTTCTCGAGCAGGCCGGCCAGATTGCCGGTGTTGGCCCGCATCGATTCCTCGATGTGGGCACGGCCGTCACGCAGGTTCTGGATGGCCAGCGCGGTGACCAGCACATTGACCAGGACGATGACCACGAGCAGCCCGCGCCCGAAGGCCAGGCGTGCGAAGCCCGTCTTCCCTGCCGGCGCTGCCGGTATCTGGGCTGGCATCCTCGTCGTCTCCTCCGCGCTTTTCGTTATCCGCGCAGATTACACCCGTCGCAACGCTGGACGCCAGCCGTCCGGCTGGCCGGACGTGCCGATTCAGAAGCCGATCTTGCGCGTGCGCCCGCTGCGTGCCTGCTCGAAATCGCCGGCTTCCAGCCAGCTGCGGCCGGCCAGTTTGGCGGTACCGAAAGCGGCCAGCAGACGCTTCTTCATGTCGCGCGGCGGCAGGCTGGCCAGCCGTTCGAGCACCTCGTCTTCGGCCTGCGCCGGGAAACCCCAGTCGTGTTCGGCAACGCAGTCGCGGTAGAGCGTCCGGGCGATGGCCAGCGAGGCGTCGGCGTCGGGACGCGGCACTTCGTAGACGTTCATCCGGTTGAGGATCGGTTCGGGTATGCCGCGTTCGTCGTTGGCCGTCGTCACCCACAGGATGTGCGAGGCGTCGATGTCGATATCGACGAATTCGTCCTTGAAGGCCTTCGCCGTGTCGTGTTCAAGCAGGCTGTAGAGCGCGCCCATCGGATCGTAGCGGGCATCGCCGCCGGCCTTGTCTATCTCGTCGAGCACCACGATGGGATTGGCGTAGTCGCCATGCACCAAAGTGTGCGCCACCTTGCCCGGCTTGGCGTTGTTCCATTGTGCCGAGGCACCGGACAGCACCCAGCCGGCGGTGAGCGAACTCATCGAGACGAATTCGTGGCCGGTACCAAGCCGGGCCGCCAGTTCGCGCGCGAAATGGGTCTTGCCGATACCCGGTTCGCCGAGCAGCAGGATGGGCGTGAAGTGCATCGGTTCGTTGCCGGCCACCGACAGCGCCAGGTACTTGCGCAGGTCGTCGACGACTTCGCCGAAGTTCGGGCAGCTATCGTAGAGATCGTCGAGCATGTCGGTGCCGCTCGGCCGGATCAGGAAGCGGCCGCCACCGCGCTGCTTCATCTTCTCGTAGAGGGCGGCCAGCGCCTCGTTGCGGTTGCCGGTGGCGTCGTCCAGCGCGCGGTCGATCGCCGCGACGTCGTAGATGGTGCGCTCTTCGGCGACGGTGAGACGGATGTCGGTGCTTGCCATGATGACTTCCTCCTGACGCGACTGCAGTTGACTGCCTTAACGGGTGGACGATGGCCGGGGTTGAATCCGGCCACCCCGGTTTCAACAAGCATTTCCCGTTCCAGCCGGTTTGGGAAATAATGCGTTGCATCGCCCCCGACCGCAGGAACGCCATGGAACGCTTCACCATTTCGCTCGATGAATCGCTGGCCCGCCAGTTCGACGAACTGATCGCCGCCCGCGGCTACGTCAACCGCTCGGAAGCCGTCCGTGACCTGATCCGCGGCGCCATCGAGCACGACCGCCAGCAGGGCGAGCCGACCGGCCAGTGCGTCGCCAACCTGTCCTACGTCTATAACCATCACGAACGCGAACTGAGCGAGCGCCTGACCGGCCTGCAGCACGACCACCACGACCTGACGGTGGCGGCGATGCACGCTCACCTCGACCACGATCATTGTCTGGAATCCGTCATCCTCAAGGGCTCGACCGCGGCTGTCCGACAATTCGCCGACGCCATGATCGCCGAGCGCGGCGTGCGCCACGGCAAGCTCAACATCGTCGCCCTCGAGGCCGAATACCACCACGCCCACGACGCGCAGGGCAGCGACCATGTCCACTACCATCCCACCCGCTGACCCGCTGCTCGCCGCCACCGGCGAGCAGGCCTGGATCGAGGTGATCCAGAAGATGGACGAGGTCTACAACGACCTCCTCCAATACGAAGTGGCGCTCGAAGAAAAGAACGCCGCCCTCGAGGAGTCGCACCAGTTCATCGAAAGCGTGCTGGCGGCGATGTCGGACATCCTCATCGTCTGCGACCGCAACGGCGGCATCGTCGAGGTCAACCCGGCGCTCTGCCACCTTTCCGGCCGCTCGTCCGACGAACTGGTCAGCACGCCGGTGTTCAACCTCTTCGCCGACGAGACGGAACAGGCCAAGGCGCGCGACGCCTTCGCCCGCTACGCCCGCGACGGCCTGCACGACTGCGAGTTCTTCCTACGCGCCAGCGACGGTTCGACGGTGCCGGTGTCGATGAACTGCACGCCGCGCGTCTCGCAGACCGGCAAGCTGATGGGCGTCGTCGTCACCGGCCGGCCGGTCGGCGACCTGCGCAAGGCCTACCAGGCGCTACGCCAGGCGCACGAAGACCTGAAGCGGACGCAAGGGCAACTGCTGCACGCCGAGAAGATGGTTTCGCTCGGCCGCCTGGTCGCCGGCGTCGCCCACGAACTGAACAACCCGATCAGCTTCGTCCTGGGCAACGTGCTCTCGCTGCAACGCTACGCGACCCGCCTCGGCCGCTACCTCGACGCCGTGCACAGCAGCGGCGCCGGTAAGCACGACGGCCTGCCGGCCCTGCGCGAGGAGTTGCGCATCGATCGTGTCCTGGCCGACATGCCCAACCTGATCGACGGCATGATCGAGGGCGCCGAACGCACCCGCGACATCGTCGATGCGCTGAAGCGCTTCTCGGCGGTGGACAAGGCGGCGCCGGAAGAGGTCGACCTCAACGAGGTGATCGAGCGCTCGGTGCGCTGGGTGACGCGCAGCGGTCCGGGCCAGTTCGCGGTCGATCTCGACCTGCCGCCGGCCATGCACTGCCGCGGTTCGTCAGGGCAGTTGCAGCAGGTGGTGATGAACCTGGTGCAGAACGCCTGCGACGCCACGGCCGACCGCAGCAACGCCCGCCTGCGGATCAGCGGCACAATCGCCGAGCAGCAGATCGTCCTGCGTTTCGCCGACAACGGCCCCGGCATCCCGGAAGCCAACCTGGCGCACGTCTTCGAGCCCTTCTTCACGACCAAGCCGGTCGGCCAGGGCACCGGCCTCGGCCTGTCGATCAGCTACGGCATCGTCGAACGCCACGGCGGTCACCTGGAAGCCCACAACATCGCGGGCAGCGGGGCCGAATTCGTCCTCACGCTGCCCCGCCACTGACCCCGGCCGCGCTCAGTGGTTGCAGTCGTTGAGGAAGCTGAGCAGTTCCTCGCGCAGACGATAGTAGTCCGGGTGCTCGAGCAGCGTCTTGCGCGAACGCGGCCGCGGCAGGTCGACCTCGAGGATCTTGCCGACCTTGGCACGCGGTCCGTTGGTCATCATCACGACGCGGTCGGCGAGCAGGATCGCTTCGTCGACATCGTGCGTGATGACCATGGCGGTCAGTTGCTCGCGGCTCCAGACCTCCATCAGGACTTCCTGCAGGTCCCAGCGGGTCAGCGAATCGAGCATGCCGAACGGCTCGTCGAGCAGCAGCAGCTTGGGTGACAGGGCAAAGGCGCGGGCGATGCCGACCCGCTGCTTCATGCCGTTCGACAGATCGCCGGCCAGCTTGTCCATGCTGTCGGCCAGACCGACGCGAACCAGGAAGTGGCGGATGATGGCGTCGCGCTCGGCGGCCGTCGCATGCGGATAGACCTGCTCGACGCCGAGCGCCACGTTGCCGTAGGCGGTCAGCCAGGGAATCAGGCTGGGTGCCTGGAAGACGATGCCGCGATCTGGACCGGCCGAACTGATTTCGCGGTTGTCGAGCAGGGCGACACCTTCGCTGATGTCGTTGAGGCCGGCGATCATCGACAGGACGGTGGATTTGCCGCACCCCGAGTGGCCGATCACCGAGACGAACTCGCCCTTGCGGATGCGCAGGTCGAACTTTTCGACGACGGTGAGCGGTCCCTTCTTGGTCGAGTAGATCTTGGAGACCTGCGAGAACTCGACGTAACGATGGTAGTGCGGCAGGGTCTCGGCCGATTGCGGCTTGGCGCCGCCGACCGCCGGCCGTTGCCCCGCCACGTAATCGGCGCTGGTGTTGGGCAGGATGCCGGGCAGCGGAATCACGTTGTCGGACGCCGTTGCCTGGGCCGCCCCCATCTGCATCAGGTATTGCGTCACTTCCTTGCGCAGGCGCTTGAATTCGGGATCGTGGTTCATCGCCGAGCGGTCGCGCGGACGCGCCAGGTCGATCTCGAATTCCGGCCCGAAAGTGGCGCCGGGGCCGGGATTGAGCGGGATGATGCGGTCGGCCATGATGAGGCCTTCGTCCACATCGTTGGTGATCAGGATGACCGTCTTCCGCTCCTGTTCCCAGATGCGCAGGATTTCGTCCTGCAGGTTGGCGCGGGTCAGCGCGTCGAGCGCCGACAGCGGTTCGTCGAGGAGGAGGATTTCCGGGCTGGCCGCCAGCGCCCGCGCCACATTGACACGCTGGCGCATGCCGCCGGACAGCTCGGACGGCCGCCGTTCGATGGCGTGCGACAGGCTGACCATGTCGATGTACTTTTCGACCCGGGCCCGCCGCTCCGCCGCCGGCATGTCGGGGAAGACCTGATCGACGGCGAGCGCCACGTTCTGGCGCACGGTCATCCAGGGCATCAGCGAGTAGTTCTGGAAGACCACGCCGCGATCCGGCCCCGGCTCTGTCACCGCCTTGCCCTTGAGCTGGATCGACCCGGTATCGGGGGCGATCAGGCCGGCGATCATCGAAATCAGCGTCGTCTTGCCGCTGCCGGAGAAACCGACGATGGCGACGAATTCGCCTTCGCGGATGGTCAGGTTGATGTCCTTGAGAACCTCGTGCCGCTGCTTGCCCTCGCCGTAGGATTTGGCCACCCCGGAAATTTCGAGGAAGGCTGCCGCCGACGCCTGCGGCGCCGGTTCCTGCTTGATCGCTGCCAATGCCATGATGCGTGCTCCTCTTAGTGACCGACTTCGCCGAAGCTGACCAGTTGTTGCAGGGTGTTCATGACGCGATCGAGCATGAAGCCGACCAGACCGATGGTGAACACGGCGACCATGATGCGGCCGAGGGAATGCGAGCTGCCGTTCTGGAACTCATCCCAGACGAACTTGCCGAGGCCCGGGTTCTGGGCCAGCATTTCGGCGGCGATCAGCACCATCCAGCCCACCCCGAGGGAGAGGCGCAGACCGGTGAAGATCAGCTTGAGCGAGGACGGCAGGACGATCTTGGTGACCTTGGTCCAGGCCGACAGGCGCAGCACCTTGGAAACGTTGATCAGGTCCTTGTCGATCGACGCCACGCCGAGCGCGGTGTTGATCAGCGTCGGCCACAGCGAGCACAGGGTGACGGTGATGGCGGAGACGATGAAGGACTTCTCGAAGGTCGGGTTGTCGCTGACATAGACCGCGCTGACCACGATGGTGACGATCGGCAGCCAGGCCAGCGGCGACACCGGCCGGAAAATCTGGATCAGCGGGTTGAGCGCCGTCTGGAAGGTGCGCGACAGGCCGCACAGGATGCCGAGCGGAATGGCGACCAGGGTGCCGATGGCGAAACCGGTGAACACCGTGTACAGGCTGGTCACGATCTGGTCGAGGTAGGTCCGCTTGCCGGTCCAGGGGCGGATGCTGACTTCGGCGGTCGGGTCGGCGGCCAGGGTTTCCGCGTTGCGCTTTTCCTGCCGTTCGTAGAAAGCGACTTCCTTGGCCCGTTCGGCCTTGTGGTCCTCGATCAGGCCGAGCGCTTCCTCATAGACCGCAGCCGGTCCCGGAATCTCGCCGAGGCTGGTCTGCACGCCGGAAGCCAGCCCGTTCCAGGCGGCCAGGAAGATGCCCAGGGCGAGCAGGGGGACGCCGATCTGGAGGAGGATTTCCCGCACCTGGCCGCGCGGATCGTCGCCGGCCGCCATGCGCAGGAAGGGGACAAACCAGGTCAGCCCGATTTGCTGGAAGAAGTTGGCGAGTTTGATGAGCATGTCGTTCACCTTTGTTCGGAATCGGCGCGCCAGGCGCGCACGGTTGCGGGGGCTTGGCGGTCGCCGGCCGGAGACAGGCCGGCGACCGGGCAAAGCCGCTTACTTGACCTGGTCCTTGCCCTTGAGGCCGATCTTCAGGCTGTCGATGTAGGCGTTCGGCTTGGAACCGTCATATGGCACGCCGTCGATGAAGTCGTTCTGCACCGGCTTGAAGCCCGTCTCCTTGGCGAAATCGGGGAAGTCGGCGGCCTTCATCTTGCCTTCGGCGATCAGCTCCTTGGCAGCGGTGGCGTAGATGTCCGGGCGATAGACCTTCTTCGCCATGTCCTTGTACCAGCTGTCCGGCTTGAATTCCGGAATCTGGCCCCAGCGGCGCATCTGGGTCAGGTACCAGATGGCGTCCGAGTAGTAGGGATAGGTCGCGTTGTAGCGGAAGAAGACGTTGAAATCCGGCACCTTGCGCACATCGCCCTTCTCGTACTCGAAGGTACCGGTCATGCTGTTGGCGATGACCTTGTAGTCGGCACCGACGTAGTTGGACTTGGCGATCATCTTGGCCGCTTCCTGGCGGTTCTTGTTGTTCTCCGCGTCCAGCCAGTAAGCAGCGCGGATCAGCGCCTTGACCACGGCCTTGTGGGTGTTCGGATACTTGTCGTTCCAGGACTGGGTGACGCCGAAGACCTTTTCCGGGTTGTTCTTCTGGATTTCGTAGTCGGTGATCACCGGTGCGCCGATGCCCTTGAACACGGCCTGCTGGTTCCACGGCTCGCCGACGCAGTAACCGTCGATGGTGCCGGCTTCCATGGTGGCCGGCATCTGCGGCGGCGGCGTCACCGAGAGCTGGACGTCGGCACCGATGGTGCCGGCGGTGTCGCCCTTGAGCGGCGCGTAGTAGCCGGGATTCATGCCGCCCGAAGCCAGCCAGTAGCGCAGTTCGTAGTTATGGGTGGACACCGGGAAGACCATGCCCATCTTGAAGGCCTTGCCTTCCTTGCGGTAATCGTCGACCACGGCCTTCAGGTATTGCGCCTTGACCGGATGCGCCGGCTTGCCGTCGGCGCCCTTGGGCAGCTTGGCCTTCAGCTTTTCCATGACGGCGTTCGACACGGTGATCGCGTTGCCGTTGAGGTCCATGCTGAAAGCGGTGATGACGTCGGCCTTGGTGCCGTAGCCGATACTGGCGCCGATCGGCTGGCCGGCCAGCATGTGGGCGCCGTCGAGCTCACCGGAAATCACGCGGTCGAGCAGGACTTTCCAGTTGGCCTGGGCTTCCAGCGTGACGAACAGGCCTTCGTCCTCGAAATAGCCTTTTTCGTAGGCAACGGCCAGCGGCACCATGTCGGTCAGCTTGATGAAGCCGAATTTCAGGTCCGCCTTTTCGATCTTGCCGGCGGCGTGAGCCTGGACGACGGCGAATTGCGCCGCGATGGCTGCGGTCATCAGGGCGGCACGGACCATTTTCCGGCCGACGGAGAATTGCGGCTTGCTGCGGTTTTCCTGGCTCATTTTGTAGACTCCTGAAAAAAAAATCCCAAAAAAAAGGCGCCCTCGTAGCGAAACCTGGTTTCGCTCTCGAGGACGCCGTTGTCCCAGCATGACGACCCTGCCTTGGGCCAAGCATGCTCGCGATTGCCGTTCCTGCTTGCAGCGACTCCACCGTTGGAGCGCTGCGACTTCGGAATTGCCGGCAATGCGCAGTTGCTTTTAACTTAGCAACCACCGTGCCACAAAAATCAACATCGTTAAATCAACAACTTAAAACCAACACACCGGTCAAATCGCTTATTGCAGCGCACCATTAGATGACTTTTGCACTGCCGTTTGCCCCTGATCGGTGCGCCTTGTCTGGCTTACCCAAGCACCTGCTGCCCGGCCGCATCCCGTCCGGCACGAACCGCATCGACACGTGCTGCGCCGGACACTTCATCGGCCAGCGACGGCAACTCGATGATGCGGATGGCTACGCCCGCCGCGCGCAAGGCAGGCATGGCTTCGCGCAGCTGTTGCTGCCCGTCGCTCCCGGCCAACAAATGAACCACCCGCTCGCCCTCCGTCGCCGCGATCAGCATCAAGCGATTGATGAAACTGCGCGGTGCCGCCGGACGACCGCCCGGACGCCCAAGCTGGACGATGCGGGCGTGCGCCGGCACCAGGCGGAGCAGGGAGTCGTCGATCTCGTCGCCGGCCAGCACGAGGCTGGCGTCGATCAGGGCATGCGCGGCCGCCTCGGCCAGGCCGTCGACACCGCGGGCGTCGGCGTGGACGAAAGTGACCAGTCCGTGTTCCGCCGCGGCGCCGTTCCACCCGGTTTGCGGCATGGCGCTCATGCCGCCACCTCGCTGGCCGCCAGCATCCGCCGCACTTCCGGCACGCAGGAACCGCAGGAAGTGCCGCACTTGAGCGTTGCCTTGAGTTGTTCCAGGCTGCGCTGGCCGGCGGCAATGCCGGCGTGGATCTCGTTTTCCGAGACATTGAGGCAGTTGCAGACGATGCGGCCGCGCCCTTCGCCACCGGCCGGCGGTGTCGCCGAGGGCAGGAAGACCCAGGGATCGAGCCCGCCGATCGCGTCGCCGCCGGTCATGTGTTCGAGCAACCAGGGCAGGGCGGCAATTTCGCCGGCGAACAGGACGCCGGCCAGACGGCGCACCGTCCCGACATTCTCGAAGCGGGCGCGCTTCTCGATGCGCCGGGCCGGATCGCAGAGAACTCGGCAACGTTCGGCCGGCAGCTCGAGCAGCTCGGCCAGCCGCTCGATTTCGGCTTGCGCCAGCGCCTGAGCGCGCGCCAGACGCAGGATCAGCACTGGCGATTCGCGCCCGCCCAGGGTCAGGCTGGCGTAGGGCTGATCGGCGAGCAACGGGGCCAGCTGGCGCCGCCAGGCGAGCAGGCGTTCGCCGGCCGCCGCCTCGTCCAGTCCGGGACAGGCGCGGACGATGGCCAGTTGCCACGGCAGGCTGACCGGCGTGATTTGCACCGCGGCATGCTTGAGCGCCGGCTGGCCGCTGAGCGGATCGAGCTCCTGCAGGGTGTGCAGGTTGGCGCCGGGATGCGACAGGTTGGCCGAGCCCCAGTGCATGGCGAGATAGACGCCGCCCGGTGCCAGCTCGTCGCTGGCCGCCACTGGCAGCACGGTGTCGCCGCGGCGCGAGCGGAGACTGACCAGATCGCCGTCGGCCAGGCCACGTTGCGCCATGTCGTCCGGATGCATCTGCAGGCGCGCTTCCGCTTCGTGGGCGTAGAGGCGGCCGCTGCGGCCGGTGCGGCTCATGCCGTGCCACTGGTCGCGCAGGCGGCCGGTGTTGAGGCGTAGCGGGTAGGCGGCATCCGGCGTTTCACCGTTCAGGCGCAGTTCGATCGGCGCGAAACGCGCCCGGCCGCTCGCCGTCGGGAAAACACCGTCGCCGTAGAGGCGCGCTTTGCCGCTGCCCTGAGCCGCAGCGTAGGGCCACTGTACCGCCCCCTGCTCGAGGCGCGCATAGTCCAGGCCGGCGATGTCGAGATCGCGGCCGCGCGTGCTGCGCGCGTGTTCGGCAAACACGGCGGCGGGCGACGGGAAGTCGAACAGGCGCGCGGCGTCCGGACGGTCGAGCTGGCGGCCCAGGGCAAGGGCGAAATCGCGCGCGATGCGCCAGTCGGCGCGGGCTTCGCCGGGCGCCGCAACGGCGGCCCGGACGCGGGTGATGCGGCGCTCGGAATTGGTCACCGTGCCGTCCTTCTCGCCCCAGGTGGCGGCCGGCAGCAGGAGGTCGGCGTGACTGCAGGTATCGGTATCGGCGAAGGCGTCCTGGACGACGACGAAGGGACAGGCGGCGAGCGCTTCGCGCACGCGTTGCTGGTCGGGCAGCGAATGCGCCGGGTTGGTACAGGCAATCCACAGCGCCTTGATCTCGCCGCGCCGTACCGCCTCGAACAAGGGCACCGCCATCAGGCCGGGTTGTGCCGGGATCGCCGGAATGCCCCAGAAGGCGGCCATTTCGGCCCGGTCGGCCGGGTTCTTCAGATCGCGGTGCGCCGACAGCAGGTTGGCCATGGCGCCGACTTCGCGCCCGCCCATGGCGTTCGGCTGGCCGGTCAGCGAGAACGGGCCCATGCCCGGCCGGCCGATCTTGCCGGTGGCCAGATGCAGATGGATCAGCGCCGCCGAATTGGCCGTGCCATGCCCCGACTGGTTCAGCCCCTGGCACCAGAACGACAGCGGCGCCGCCGCCTGGCCGAACCAGCGCGCCGCCTGCACGATGTCGGCAGCCGGCACCTGGCAGACGCTGGCGGCGACCTCGGGCGTCACCGTGCCCAACTGCTCGAGCAATTCGGCGTAGCCTTCGGTGTGGTCGGCGATGTAGTCCGCGTCGACCAGCCCTTCGACGGCCAGCACCTGCAGCATGGCGGCGAACAGGTAGAGGTCGGTGCCCGGCGCGATCTGCAGGTGCAGGTCGGCCATTGCCGCGGTATCGGTACGGCGCGGATCGACGACGACGATCTTCAGCTCGGGCCGCGCCTCGCGCGCCGCCTCAATGCGGCGGAACAGAATGGGATGGGCGAACGCCGTGTTGGCGCCGCTGATGAAAAGCAGGTCGGCGAGATCGATGTCCTCGTAGCAACAGGGCACGCTGTCCATGCCCAGTGTCGCCTTGTAGCCGGCGACGGCCGACGACATGCAGAGGCGGGAGTTGGAATCGATGTTGTTGGTGCCAACCAGCGTGCGCGCCAGCTTGTTGAAGACGTAGTAGTCCTCGGTCAGCAACTGGCCGGAAATGTAGAAGGCCACCGAATCCGGGCCGTGCGCGCGGATCGTCTCGGCGAAACGGCGGGCCGCCTGGTCGAGCGCCTCGTCCCAACCCAGCGCCTGCAGCGGCGCGGCGCGCTGCGCGCGCCACAGCGGCTGGACGAGGCGGCCGTCGAGCTGGACGGTCCGGTGCAGGTTGGCGCCCTTGGTGCACAACTTGCCGAAGTTGGCCGGGTGATCCGGGTCGCCACGCACGCCGGTGATGCGGCCGGCGCTGTGGCTGATGACGACGCCGCAGCCGGTGCCGCAGTAGGGGCAGGTGGAGCGGGTTTCCTGTTGCGCTTCTTGGTGCATTTCCAGAGTCATGCGATTCTCCATCGATCCGTTGCCGCTCAGCCCTGGCCGCCGGCCGCCAGTTGCGACTCGGCGTGGGCCTGACCAAACAGCAGGTGATCGCGCAGCGGGCCGATCTCGGCGGCCGAGCGGACCAGGCCGAAATACCAGCCGCCCTCGGCGGCATCGCCGTAGAGCACGGCACCGCGCAGGCGGCCGTCGCGCACGATCAGTTTCTTGTACTGGTTGGCCGGGCGGTCGACCAGAACGATGGTTTCGTCGTCCGGGCCCGCGCTGAAATCGCCGGCCGAAAAGACGTCGATGCCGGTGACTTTCAGCTTGGTCGAGGTCACCGAGCCGCTGTAGGCGGCGCTCGAGGCGCCCGCCAGATGCGCGGCGCAGACCTGGGCCTGTTCGAAGAGCGGCGCCACCAAACCGTACACCGTGCCGCGATGGCTGACGCATTCGCCGACCGCGCTGATCGACGGGTCGCTGGTGGTCAGCGTGTCATCGACGACGATGGCGCGCTGGCATTCGATCCCGGCGGCCTGGGCGAGGGCGATGTTGGGACGCACGCCGGCCGCCAGGACGACAAGGTCGGCCGGAATTTCCTCGCCGCCGGCGAAGGCCACCGCCGCCACCCGGCCGTCGGCGCCGGGGCGGATCGCCGCCGTCTGGCGGCCGAGCAGGAAGCGCATGCCCTTGGCCTCCAGTGTCGTCTGCAGCATCTCCGCCGCCTGGCGGTCGAGCTGGCGCTCCATGATCCACTGGCCGAGATGCACGACGCTCACCTGCATGCCGCGCCGCGCCAGGCCGTTGGCCGCTTCCAGACCGAGCACGCCGCCGCCGATCACCACCGCGTGGCGGCCGTGCTGCGTCGCGGTGATCATCGCTTCGGTATCGGCAATATCGCGATAGCCGATCACGCCGGGCAGGTCGTTGCCCGGCACCGGCGGCCGGAACGGCGACGAACCGGTGGCGATCAGCAGCTGGTCATAGGCCGCGACCTTGCCGCAATCGGTGTGCACCGTGCGCGTCTGACGGTCGATCCGCGTCACCTGGCAGCCGGCGTGCAGGACGATGCCGTGTTCGGCGTACCAGGCCAGCGGGTTGAGCACGATGTCGGCGACTTCCATCTCGCCGGCCAACACCGGCGAGAGCAGTACCCGGTTGTAGTTGCCGTGCGGCTCGGCGCCGAACACCGTGATCTCGTAGCGCTCGGGCGCCAGCTTGAGCAGCTCCTCGAGGGTCCGGACGCCGGCCATGCCGTTGCCGATGAGAACCAGTCTTTCCTTGGCCATCTGCCGCTCCTCAAGCCGCCAGGCGCAACGCCACGTCGCGGCAGGCCGCCAGATCGACCACCGGACCGACGACGATAAGCGCCGGCGCCGGCAGGGCCGCGGCTTCCACCGCCGCCGCGACGTCGTCGAGGCGGGCCAGCACTTCGCGCTGGGTCGGCTGGCAACCGCGGGCGATCACCGCCACCGGCGTGCTCGGCGCCAGACCGCCGCCGATCAGCGCTGCCGAGATTTCCGGCAGCAGGGCGAGACCCATGTAGACGACGAGCGTCGTCCCGATTTTGGCCAGCGCCGCCCAGTCCGGCGCCGGACTGCCCTGGGTGCCGGCGCGCGCCGTGACGAAGGTGACACCGGCGGCCAGCCCGCGATGCGTGACCGGAATGCCGAGCGTTGCCGGTACCGCGATGCCGGCGGTGAGTCCGCTGACCACCTCGACGTGATGCCCGGCGCCGCGCAGACGCAGCATTTCCTCGCCGCCGCGCCCGAACAGGAAGGGATCGCCGCCCTTTAGGCGGACCACGCAATAGCCCTGGCGGGCGTAGCGCAGCATCAGGCGCTCGATGAATTCCTGCGGCGTCGAGGCGCGGCCGCCGCGCTTGCCGACGTGCAGGATGCGCGCCTGCGGCCGGACCAGCGCCAGCACCTCGGCCGACACCAGATCGTCGGCCAGCACGACCTCGGCTTCCTGCGCCAGAATGCGCGCCGCGCGCAGCGTCAGCAAATCGGCCGCACCCGGCCCGGCACCCACGAGATAGACAGTCGCCATGGCGTTCTCCCGGAAAAATCGAAACAAAAAAAGGCGTCCATTCCCCAGCCAGATGGTCTGACCGGGAAATGGACGCCGTTGTCCATGTCGCGCCGCAGTGCCGTCGTCGGCAAGGCGTCGCGGGTAATTCGGTGTCCGCCATCATCGGTAGCGGACGTCAGTTCATTAGCAACTCATATGCCATCGCCGGCAATGGCGCCCATCCCGGCCCGCCAGAAACGGTGGAAATCACCAGCCGGCGGGGCATGCCGGCCGTTGCGGCCGGCCTTTGGCGGTCCCGCCGCCTCAGCCACCCGGCGCGCCGCAACGGCACTCGGCGGGTGCAGCCAGCGCCCGAGCCTCACCGAATCGGTGCGCCGTGCTGCTTCAGGTCGCCGAATGCCAGCCGAAGGCAAGCACGATGGCGAGCAGGGCCAGCCCGGCGCTGAGCAGCTTCCAGAAACGCAGCGGATCGCGTTCGAGCAGGGGCAGGCGGCGCGTGCTGAGAAATTGCGGCCCGGGTTGCTGCAAGTCGCGGACGAACTCGCTGAGCGCCTCCTGGCGGCGTCGCGGGTCGACGTGCAGGGCCTTGCCCAGCACGGCGTCGACCCAGGCCGGCAGATCGGGGCGGAAGCTGGCCAGCGGCTGCCGGCGCAGACGGCGTGCCTCGGGCGCCGTGCGGACGCGTGCCGCGGCCAGCCCGTAAGGCAGTTCGCCACTCAACATGCGGTAGGCGATGGCGGCCAGCGCGTAAAGGTCGGCGGCCGGGGTCGCCGGCTCGCCGGTCAGGCATTCCGGCGCCAGATACTGCACGGTGCCCGGCGGCGCGGCCTCGTCGGCCTGCCCGGCTTCGGCCAGACCGCCAACCTGGACGCTGGCCAGGTCGATCAGGCGGACCGTGCCGCTGGCGTCGATCATCACGTTTTCCGGACGCAGGTCGCGGTGCAGGATGTCGCGACTGTGCAGCGCCTGGATACCCTGCGCCAGTTGGACGACGATGCCGCGCACCACGTCGAGCGGCGGCTGCGGATGGTCGACCATCCACTGCGCCAGGGTCTGGCCGGCGATGTACTCCATTGCCACATAGAGCGACTGGCGCGGCCGCGTTCCCGGCCAGGCCTTGATCACGTGCGGGCTGTCGACGCGCCGCGCCACCCACTCCTCGAGCACGAAGCCGTCGAGATAGGCGGCGTTCTCCCGCAGATCGGTGGACGGCAGCTTGAGCACGACCGGCGTCCGGCTGGCCTCATCCTCGGCCAGATAGACATGGCTGCGCGCGCTGACCTGCAGCTCGCGGACGATGCTGAAGCCTTCGAAGCTCATCCCCGGCCGCACCGGCGGCGGCAGCGGCAAGGCCTGGCGTTGCGCCCGCAACAGGTCGGCTGCGGTGGGCGGCAGGGCGTCAATACGCAGCAACTGGACGGTGGCATCGTCGCGACTGCCGGCCGCCCGTGCCGCTTCGACCAGACTGGCGGCAACGGCATCGAGCGCGTCGCCATGCTGATCCAGTGCGGCGTGCACGCGGGCGGCGTCGAGAAATTCGTGCGCCCCGTCGGTCGCCAGCAGGTAGATCTCGCCCGGCTCGGCATCCCAGCAGCGGTAGTCGATCTCGACATGGCTGCCGACGCCAAGCGCCCGGGCGAGGTAGCTCCCGGCGTCGTGCCGGACGCGGTGGTCTTCGCTCAACTGTTCCAGCGCCTGCGCGTGCAGGCGGTAGACGCGCGCATCGCCAACGTGCAGCAGGTGCAGTTGGCGAGCTTTCAGGATCAGCGCGCTGAAGGTGCAGACGTAGCCGCTATCGCGGTCGAAACGACCAGCGCCGTGCATGGTCTGGCTGTACAGCCAGGCATTGACGGCATCGAGCACGCGCTGCGCCGAGCGACGGACGGTCCACGCCTCGGCGGTGGCGTAATAGTCGTCGAGGAAACTGCGCACCGCCGTCTGGCTGGCGATATGGCCGACCCGGCTTGAACTGATCCCGTCGGCGATGGCCAGGGCGATGCCCTTGGCGGCCAGCAGGTGGCCGCCGGGTAGCAGCGCGCCGTGGAAATCCTGATTGACCGGATGCTCGCCGGCCAGCGAGTGCTGGCCGAGCGAGACACGCGGTCCGCTCTCAGGCGATGGCACGCTTCGGCGCCGTCTTGTAGTGCGTCGAGTAGAGCGTGGCGCCGACGAAGGTCAGGCCGCCGACCAGGTTGCCGAGCACGGTCGGGATTTCGTTCCAGATCAGGTAGTCCATGATCGTGAAGTTGCCGCCGAGCATCAGGCCGGACGGGAACAGGTACATGTTCACGATGCTGTGCTCGAAACCCATGTAGAAGAAGACCAGGATCGGCATCCACATGGCGATCACCTTGCCCGACACCGAGGTCGACATCATCGCCGCGACGACGCCGGTCGACACCATCCAGTTGCACATCACGGCGCGCACGAACAGCGTCAGCATGCCGGCGGCACCGTGCGCGGCGTAACCGACGGTGCGGCCTTCGCCGATATGGCCGATCTTCTGGCCGATGGCGTTGGGCGCTTCGGAAAAGCCGCTGGTGAAGATGATCGCCATGAACACGGCGACGGTCATCGCGCCGGCGAAGTTGCCGCAGAAGACCAGAGACCAGTTACGCATGACGCCGTTCCAGGTAGCGCCCGGGCGCTTGTCGAGCACGGCGAGCGGAGCCAGCGTGAACACCCCGGTCAGCAAGTCGAAGCCGAGCAGATAGAGCATGCAGAAGCCGACCGGGAAGAGCAGCGCGCCGATCAGCGGGTTGCCGGTGTTGACCGTGACCGACACGGCGAAGGCGGCGGCCAGCGCGAGGATGGCGCCGGCCATGTAGGAACGGATCAGGGTGTCGCGGGTGGACATCAGGAGTTTGGATTCGCCAGCGTCGATCATCTTCGTGACGAATTCGGCAGGAGCAAGGTAGGCCATGGTATTTACCTCTTGTGAAGGATCAGGAAAGGGAAACGGAGACGAGACCGTCGTGCACCTGCACCGGGTAGGTGCGGACCGAATGTTCCGGGGATTCCAGACATTCGCCGGTACGCAGGTCGAAATGGTTCTTGTAGAGCGGCGAGGCAACGACCAGGTGGTCGCCGAGATTGCCGGTCAGGCCGCGCGACAGGACGCTCGCCCCGGAGCGCGGGTCGATGTTGTCGATGGCGAACAGTTGATCGTCGGCGACGCGGAAGACGGCAACGTGCCGCGCGTCGAGCAGGGCGCAGACGCCGGTGCCGGGCAGGATGTCGGCGATGCCGCAGACCGGCAGCCAGAGGGGTTCGTGGGCTTTCATGGGGGTTTCTCCCGCTGCTTCAGGCGAGTGCCGCGCATTCGTCGGCGCGCGCCGGCCGCTTCTGGCCGCGCTCGTCGACGAAAACGATCGCGGGATCGGCCTGTTCGTCGTTGATGAAGGTACGGAAACGCTTGCGGACATCGGGGTCGCTGACCGCCGTCTTCCACTCGCACTGGTAGGTATCGACCACGTGCTGCATCTGCGCTTCCAGTTCGTCACAGAGGCCGAGCGTGTCGTCGAGCAGCACCGACTTCAGGTAGTCGAGCCCGCCTTCCAGGCTTTCGCGCCAGGTGCTGGTACGCTGCAGGCGGTCGGCGGTACGCACGTAGAACATCAGGAAGCGGTCGATCAGGCGGATCAGCGTCGCCTTGTCGAGGTCGGCGGCGAGCAGTTCGGCGTGGCGCGGCTTCATGCCACCGTTGCCGCAAACGTAGAGGTTCCAGCCGCGTTCGGTGGCGATCACGCCGATATCCTTGCCCTGCGCCTCGGCGCACTCGCGGGTGCAGCCGGAGACGCCGAACTTGATCTTGTGCGGCGCGCGCAGGCCCTTGTAGCGGTGTTCCAGTTCGACGGCGAGGCCGACCGAGTCATCGACGCCGTAGCGGCACCCGGTGCTGCCGACGCAGGACTTCACGGTGCGCAGCGACTTGCCGTAGGCGTGACCGGATTCGAAACCGGCAGCGATCAGTTCTTCCCAGATCAGCGGCAACTGCTCGACGCGGGCGCCGAACAGGTCGACACGCTGGCCGCCGGTGACCTTGGTGTACAGGCCGTACTTCTTGGCCACCTGGCCGACCGCGATCAGCCCGTCCGGCGTCACCTCGCCGCCCGGCATGCGCGGCACCACGGAGTAGGTGCCGTTCTTCTGGATGTTGCCGAGGAAGTAGTCGTTGCTGTCCTGCAGGCTGGCCAGCTCGCCCTGCAGCACGAAATCGTTCCAGCACGAAGCGAAGATCGACGCCGCAGTCGGCTTGCAGATGTCGCAGCCCATGCCCTTGCCGTACTTCTCCAGCAAGTCGGCAAAGCTGCGGATGTTGCCGACGCGAATCAGGTGGAACAACTCCTGACGGGAATAGGGGAAGTGCTCGCACAGGTGGTTGTTGACCGTCATGCCGCGCCGCGCCATTTCCGCCTTCATGATCTGCGTCACCAGTGGCACACAACCGCCGCAGGTGGCGCCGGCCTTGGTGCAGGCCTTGATCTGGCCGATCGTCGTCGCTCCGTCAGCTACGGCGGCGGCAATCTGCCCCTTGCTGACGTTGTTGCAGGAACAGATCTGCGCGCTGTCGGGTAGGGCGTCCGGGCCGAGGCCGGGCTTGGCCTTGCCGTCGCCGGCCGGCAGGATCAGGAATTCCGGATCGGCCGGCAGGGCGATGCCGTTCAGCGCCATCTGCAGCAGCGTGCCGTATTCGTCGGCGTTGCCGACCAGCACCGCGCCGAGCAGGCGCTTGCCGTCGCCGCTGACGACGATCTTCTTGTAGATCTGCTTGCATTCGTCGACATAGCGGAAGCTGCGGCAGCCGGCCGTGCGGCCGTGCGCGTCGCCGATGCTGGCGACGTCGACGCCCATCAGCTTGAGCTTGGTGCTCATGTCGGCGCCGGTAAAGGCGGCGCTCGCCTCGCCGGCCAGATGGCGGGCGGCAATGCGGGCCATCTCGTAACCCGGCGCGACCAGGCCGAACAACTGGTCTTTCCAGGCGGCGCATTCGCCGATCGCGTAGATGTCGGGGTCGCTCGTCCGGCAGTGGTCGTCGATGGCGATGCCGCCGCGGGCGCCGACCGCCAGTGCGTTTTCGCGTGCCAGTTCGTCGCGCGGCCGGATGCCGGCGGAGAAGACGATCATGTCGGCCTCCAGATGGGTGCCGTCGCTGAACACCATGCGATGGCGCGCCGTCGCGCCGTCGCGGATGTCGACCGTGTTGCGCTCGGTGTGGACCTTGACGCCGAGCGCCTCGATCTTGCCTCGCAGGATGCGCCCGCCGTCGTCGTCCACCTGCACCGCCATCAGGCGCGGCGCGTATTCGACGACATGCGTCTGCAGGCCGAGGTCGCGCAGCGCCTTGGCGCATTCGAGGCCGAGCAGGCCGCCGCCGACGACGATGCCGCTGCGCGAGACGGCGCCCGAGGCACGCATCGCCTCGAGGTCGTCGAGCGTCCGGTAGACGAAGCTGTGGGGGCGGTCATTGCCCTTGAGCAGCGGAACGAAGGGATAGGAGCCGGTGGCCAGCACCAGCTTGTCGTAGGCGAGGATCTCGCCGTCCGCCGTGCTCACCGTGCGCGCCCGGCGGTCGATGGCGACGGCCCGGCTGCCCAGACGCAGCGTGAAACCGCTGGCCGGGAAGAAGCCGGGAGCGACCAGCGACAGGTCTTCGGCGGTCTTGCCGGCGAAGAATTCGGAGAGGTGGACGCGGTCGTAGGCGGCGCGGCTTTCCTCGCCCAGCACGGTGACTTCCGCGCCGGGCAGGCCAAGCTGATGCAGTTCCTCGAGAAACTTGTGGCCAACCATGCCGTGGCCGATGACTATGATCTTCATGTCGGTATCACTCTCTCGCTTCGGCGGAGACTCCGTGATACCCCGGCGACGGCACTGAAGCCCGTCGCCTGCATGGAAGCCCCCGCGTTACGCGGTTATGTCGGTCTGAAATGACGGCAGGCGCAACTGGGGTTGCGGCTACCGGATCCCACCGTCATTGGCGGAGGCTGTTGCCCGATGCAGCATTGCACGCGGGCAGGGAGTGATTAGCAGCTTGCATGCCAGAACCGGTGTTTCACCAAAGGACAAGGCTTTCCGGCTTTGCGGCGGGTCGCCGCCGGGAATTTTCTGCACCAGGCCTGTGCGTCGTCCGCCAAATTGGTGCCGAAAACCTCGACCTAACGCTCCAGCCCGGCCTGACCCGGCAGCAAACCGGCGACGCCGAGCAGCGCTTCGGCAACGTCGGCCAGGCGCCGATTCTGGTTCATCGCGTTCTGGCGCAGCAAGCGGTAGGCGGCCGCCTCGTCGAGGCCCTGCGTCGCCATCAGGATGCCCTTGGCGCGCTCGATCAGCTTGCGCTCCTCGAGATTGGCACGCACCGTCGCCAGTTCGTCGGTCAGCGTCTGCAGGCGCTGCGACTGCGACTGCAGCATGTCGACCACCGCCTGCGTCAGGTGCGGCCCGATGCCGTCGCCGGCAGCGGCGACGGGCCCGCCGATACCGGCGGCGAACGCTGCCTGCGGCGGCAGCGGGAGCGATCCGCGAAGTTCCGACAAACGTTGCTGCTGGTCGGCGCTGTCGCGCTGCAACTGCTCGATGCGCTGCCGGCAGAGCCCCTGCAGCAGGCCGGCGAGATGGTTCTCGACCCGATGCAGTTCGTCCATCCGCGCCGAGCAGCAGGTATACCACTCGTCCGCCAGCGCGCTGTCGAGCGGCCGCCCAAGCCCGGACAGCAGCTTGCGGCGCAGCCGTTCGAGCGAGGACAGCGGCAGCAGCGATTGCAGGGCGCGCCACTCGGCGCCCAGTTCGTCGCAGAAGGCGACGAAATGCCGGAAGGAGTTTTCCTGCATCTCGATCAGGTATTCGATGGCCTGCACCTCGGCTTCGCCGATCCGGCCGGCGGCGAAGGCGGCGGCACCGGTGGCGCGCTCGCGGCCGGCCGACTCCTTGCCCTGCATCAGGTGGAAGAGGGCGATCAGCAGGCGCGAGATGGCCGGATCAATGGCGACGTCGGCGGCTTCGAACACCAGGGCGAGCAGGGCGGCGACCAACTGGCTGTACTGCTCGCTCGCCTGCGCCGGCGTCAGCGTCAGCGCGGCGACGCCGCGGCGGATCTCCGGCAGGCCGGCCAGCGCCTGCAGGGCGATCGCCACCCGGGTATAGAAGCGGGCGCCGCCGCTCATGCCGTCCTGGCTTTCGCGCCGCTCCAGCCAGGCGTCGAGCAGCAGCATCGCCTGGTCGCTGGCGGCCACGCGCTGCGCCCGCAACTCGGCGAAGCGGCGGCCGTCCGAAGCGAGGAAGAGATTCGAGCTGCCGCGCTCCTGCTGCAGGTGATGCACCAGTTCGCTCGCCGCCAGCACCAGATCGCAGGTGCGCGCCAGGTTTTCCAGTTCGCTTTCTTCGCTGCGCCGTGCGGCCGCCAGGTAATTCAAGACGCTGTTCATTGCATATTCCAGGGGGTCGATCGCGGCAGCGCCCGATCGCGTGCCGCCTTCATGATCTAGCAAGATACAAACCAGAGTGCGAGATCCGCTTCGCCTCACTCCCCGGAGAGGGCGCCCCGACAAACGACGGCGGATAGGTATCTTCCACAAGAAAGGAAAGCAAGCTTCCACTTCCGCCCGCAAATCGCCCCGGAATCGCCACGGTGGGCAATACGTTCAATGACTTATTGCCTGGGCACGGAACTTGTATGAAGATATTAACTTCTTTCATACACACCACCCATCATGCGCCGCACGCTCTCCCTGCTGCTCTGCCTGACCTCTTCGGCCAGCTTTGCCCACGACCTGTGGTTCGCCCCCGAAGGCAACGACTACCTGCTGCTGCAGGGGCACCGCCATTCCGGCCACGCCGGTGCCGATACCATCGACTACGATGGCCGCAAGGTCAGCGGCGCGCTGTGCCTCGATGGCACGGGCAAAGCGCGCCCGGCCACGCCATCGCCCAGCGCCCCGGTGCGTTTCGCCGGTCCCTGCGCGGTGCTGCAGGCGGATTACGTTTCCGGCTACTGGACCAAGACGGCCTGGGAAACGAAGAACATCCCGAAAACCGGGATCGCCGGCGTGCTTCGTAGCTGGCATTCGGCCGAATCGGTGAAGCGCATCGGCCAGTGGATTCCCGCCGCCGGCAAGCCGCTCGGTCGCGGCCTGGAAATCACGCCGCTGCGCGATCCGCTGCCACTGCAGCCGGGCGACAAGCTCACCGTGCTGGTCAGCGACGACGGCAGGCCGGTGGCCGGCCTGCCGGTCGCCTACGGCGACGATACCCGCGGCGTCAGCGACGGCGAAGGCAAGATCGCCATCCGCCTGCGCCATGGCGGCTCCCAGCTGATCACGACGACGCTGGAGACGCCGCTCACCGACGGCAAGGCCGACCGTTCGCTACGCAGCGCGACGCTGCAGTTCGAGATCGCGCCATGAAGTGGCTGCCCCTACTCGCATTGTTCGCCGCCGCGACGGCAACGGCCCACGAAATCCGGCTCGATGTTAGCGGGTCGAGCGCGACGGTGATCACGCTGCACTACGCCGACGGCCAGCCCTTCGCCTTCGAGGCCTACGAAATCTACCCGGCCGGCAGCGAGACGCCGGGCCAGGTCGGCCGCACCGACGGCCGGGGCCGCATCGCGCTGCTCGCCGACAGCGCTGGCGAGTGGCGGCTGAAGGCCTGGTCGGACGACGGCCACGGCGTCGACCGCAAGCTCACGGCACTGGCCGGCGACCCGGCGGCAGCCACGGCGCCCGCCGCCGAAACGCCGCGCGCCGCGCTCTGGCTGGGCGGACTGGGAACGATTTTCGGTCTGTTCGGGCTGCTGCAACTCTATCTGGGGAGGAAAAAACGGTGAAAAAATTCTGGTTCTATGGCTTGGGTTTACTTGCGACGAGCGTCGCTCAACCAGCGTTCGCCCACCACGGCGTCGCCGGTGTCGGCGCCGTCGGCCTGCAGGGACCGGGAGCACCGATCGAATCAGCGGCTTCCTCGGTCCTGCCCGAAGGCGGCATGCTCGCCTACCTGAAGATCGACCAGGCGAGCTTCAAGCAGTACGGCTGGGCGAGCCCGAATGCCGACTACGCCCGCTTCACCATGCTCGGCCTGGGCTATGGCGTCACTCCGTGGTTCTCCGCTTACGCCTTCGTACCGCACAACACCAAGGTCGAGGAATCCGGCGGTCTCGATTCGCGCGGCTGGGCCGACATGTCGCTGATGGGGCAAATCGGTTTCAAATACGACCAGGACGGCTGGCGCCTGAATCCGGCCAACGAAAGCCTTGACGACCTCGAGGACTGGCACTTCAGCGTCTTTGCCGGCGCCACGCTGCCGACCGGCGCGCCCAACCACCGCCTGAGCGACGGTTCGATCGACCCCGGCAAATCGCTCGGTTTCGGCAAGCCGGCATGGACGCTCGGCGTCACCGCCAGCAAGATGTTGAGCCAGACGCTGACCCTGAGCCTGGAAGCATCGACCTTCCGCTTCCAGCCCTATACCTACGATAGCGGCGAGCGCGTGCAGTTCGGTGCCGAAAACCGCCTCAACGCGGCGCTCGCCTGGCGGGCGCTGACCGTACCGGAAAAATCCTTCCGCCTCGACCCGGTGCTCGAAGTGCAATACCTGAGCATCGGCCGCGACCGCAGCAACGGCGTCGGCGAAGACGGTACCGGCGGCCGCATGGTCTATCTGGTGCCCGGCGTCCGCGCCTACTGGCACAATGCCAGCTTCGCGCTCGGCATCAAGAAGCCGGTGTGGACCGACCTCAACGAATCGAGCACGCAGCAGGGCGCCGAAGGCAAGGAGAAATACCGCCTGATCTTCTCCGCTTCGCTGATGTTCTAAGGCTGATCGATGCATATTCCCGACGGATTCCTGTCGCCGCAGACCTACCTGCCGGCCTGGGGCGTGGCCACGGTGGCCTGGGCCTGGGCCGGCCGCGGCCTGGCGCAGCGGCTGGACGAAACGCTGGTGCCGCGGCTGGCGATGCTGACCGCGCTGGCCTACGCGCTGGGCCTGATCATGCTGCCGCTGCCCGGCGGAACTTCCGGGCACGCCATCGGCGTCGCCGCGCTGGCTTTGATCTTTGGCGTCCGCCTGGCTTTCCTCGCCTACAGCGGCGTCCTGCTGCTGCAGGCGCTGCTCTTCGGCGCCGGCGGCATCACCGCGCTCGGCGTCAATGCGCTGGCCCTCGGTCTGGTCGGCGGCGCCGTCGCCGTCGGCCTGCGCCGCCTGCTCGCCCGCTGCGGCGACAACGTCGCGGTGGCGCTGGCTGCTTTCGTCTCGCTGCAGGTGTCGGCGCTGCTGATCGCCCTGGTGCTCGGTGTCCAGCCGCTGATCGCCCACCGCGAGGACGGCAGCCCGCTGTTCTTCCCGCTCGGCTTCGCCGTCACCGTGCCGGCCGTGCTGCTGCCGCACCTGCTGATCGGCATCGGCGAAGCGGCGCTGACCGTCCTCGTCTGGCGCTACGCCAGGCGCAAGGGCTGGGTCGCCGCATGAACCGGGCGCGCGCCTGGCTGCTCGCCTATGTCGCCGCCGTGGTGGCGATCAGCTTTATCCACCAACCGGTCGCGCTCGCCGCCGGCCTGGCCGTTGCCCTGACCGCCGCCGGCGCGGCGCGCTGGCGTCTGCTGCAGCGGGCGGCACTGGCGCTGCTGCTGGTCAACGCCAGCGTCAGCCTGGCCTACGCCGGCCTCGCCTGGTGGCAGGGCCGGCCGCTCGGCGACGCCTTGCTGCTGATCAACCTGCGCGTGCTGCTGCTGGTCTATCTCGGTTTCTGGCTGGTCGACCGCGTGCGCCTGCTCGACGCGCTGGCCGGCTGGCCCGTGCTGTCGATGATCGCCACCCTGGCGCTCGGCCAGATCGCCGTCTATCGCCGGCTGCTCGACGACTTCCGGCTTGCCTTCCGCAGCCGCAACCCGGCGCCGCCGAGCGCCGCCGCCATGCTCCGGCATGCCGGCGCGCAGGCCGGCAGCTTGCTCGACAAATCCCTGCACGACGCCGAACAGGCGGCGCAGGCCATGCGTTCCCGGGGGGCTTTCGATGCCTGACGCGCTGCTTGAATTTTCCGGTGTCACCTACGCCTGGCCGGATGGCCGGCCAGTTTTCGCCGACCTGAGCTTCTCCATCGCCGCCGGTGAGAAGGTGGTCCTGCTCGGCGCCAACGGCGCCGGCAAATCGACGCTGCTGCGCCTCGCCAACGGCCTGCTGACCCCGGGCGCCGGCAGCATCGCCTGGCAGGGCCAGGCACTCAGCCCGTCGCTGCTGCGCCAGCGCGATTTCGCACGCTCCTTCCGGCAGGCCAACGTGCTGCTCTTCCAGCACCCGGAAGCGATGCTGTTCAACCCGACGGTGCGCGAGGAAATCGCCTATGGCCCGCAGCAGCTGGGCCTTGCCGACAGCACCGCCCGCGTCGAGCGCTGGGCGACAGAACTCGGCCTGCAAACGCTGCTTGATACGGCACCGTTCACGCTCTCCGGCGGCCAGAAACAAAAGGTCGCACTGGCCTGCCTGCTCGCTCTTGACCCGCAATTCCTCGCCCTCGACGAACCGAGCGCTTCGCTCGACCCGGCAACTGTCGGCTGGCTGATCGACACCCTGCTCGATTCCGGACGGACCCTGCTGATCAGCACGCACAACCTCGGCCTCGCCGCCGAACTCGGCGAACGCGCGCTGATCCTCGACGGCAACGGCCGTCTGCTCTACGACGGCCTGCTCGAGCGCGCACTGGGCGACCTGCCGCTGCTGCAGGCAGCCGGCCTGGCACACCGCCACCGGCATCGCCACGGCGGTGCAACACATGCCCATCTGCACGTGCACGACTGGGAATCGTCGTGATCCGGGTGCGGTTTCCGCGCCTGTAGTCAAAAGCGGCCGGCTCCCCCATAATTCATAATTACACACCCTGTCGCGTAGCTTTGGAGTAACCTACAGGGTTTTCCCCAACTTGTTTGCCGAGGATTATCCGTGGAAAAGGATTTGCGCGAAGCCGCACTCGAATATCACCGCTGGCCCACCCCGGGCAAGATTTCCGTCCGTCCGACCAAGGGCCTGACCAACCAGCGCGACCTGGCGCTGGCCTACTCGCCGGGCGTTGCCGCTGCCTGTGACGCGATCGTCGAGGACGAAGCGACCGCCGCGTTGTACACCTCGCGCGCCAATCTGGTCGGCGTCGTCACCAACGGCACCGCCGTCCTCGGCCTCGGCAACATCGGGCCTCTGGCGTCCAAGCCGGTGATGGAAGGCAAGGGCTGCCTGTTCAAGAAGTTCGCCGGCATCGACGTCTTCGACATCGAACTGGCCGAGAACGACCCGGACAAGCTGATCGACATGATCGCCGCGCTCGAGCCGACGCTCGGCGGCATCAACCTGGAAGACATCAAGGCGCCGGAATGCTTCTACATCGAGCAGAAGCTGAAGGAAAGGATGAACATCCCGGTCTTCCACGACGACCAGCACGGTACCGCGATCATTTCCGGTGCCGCCATGCTCAACGGCCTCAAGGTCGTCGGCAAGAAGATCGACGAAATCAAGGTGGTGGTGTCCGGCGCGGGTGCGGCCGCGATTTCCTGTGTGAACCTGTGGTGTGACCTCGGCGTCAAGCGCGAGAACATCACCATCTGCGACTCGAAGGGCGTCATCTACGTCGGTCGCCCGGGTGGCATGGACGAAACCAAGGCCCGCTACGCCCAGAACACCGACAAGCGCACGCTCGCCGAGGCGATGGTCGGCGCCGACATCTTCCTCGGCCTGTCGGCGGCTGGCGTGGTCAGCCAGGACATGGTCAAGAGCATGGCTGAAATGCCGATGGTTTTCGCACTGGCCAACCCGACCCCGGAAATCATGCCGGAACTGGTCAAGGAAGTCCGCCCCGAGGCGATCATCGCCACCGGCCGTTCCGACTACGTGAACCAGGTCAATAACGTCCTCTGCTTCCCCTTCATCTTCCGCGGCGCGCTCGACGTCGGCGCCACCCGCATCACCGAAGAGATGAAGATGGCCTCGGTGCGCGCCATCGCCGAACTGGCGGAAGCCGAAGTCACCGACGAGGTGGCGATGGCCTATCCGGGCGCCGTCCTCTCCTTCGGCCCCGAATACCTGATTCCCAAGCCCTTCGATCCGCGCCTGATCGTCAAGATCGCGCCGGCTGTCGCCCAGGCGGCGATGGACTCCGGCGTCGCCACGCGGCCGATCACCGACTGGGACGCCTACCGCGCCAAACTGTCCGAATTCGTCTATCACACCGGCGTCGGCATGCGCGCCATCTTCCAGGCTGCACGGCAAGCCAAGGGCAAGCGCATCATCTTCGCGGAAGGCGAAGAAGAGCGCGTGCTGCGCGCCGTTCAAGTCGTGATCGAGGAAAAATTCGCCCGCCCGATCCTCATCGGCCGCCCCGACATCATCGAACACCGCCTCGACAAGGCGAAGTTGCGGATCAAGCCGGGCGTCGATTTCGACATCGTCAATCCGCAGTCCGACGAGCGCTACCGCGAGTGCTGGACCGCCTACCACAAGCTGATGGCCCGCCGTGGCGTCACCCCGGCGATTGCCAAGGAATCGTTGCGCCGCAAGCCGACGGTGATCGGCGCCATGCTGCTCAAGCTCGGCTACGCCGACGGCATGATCTGCGGCATGACCGGCCAGTACAGTCACCATCTCGGCGTGATCAACCAGATCATCGGCAAGCGCAGCGGCGTGAACACGCTGGCGGCGATGAACTACCTGATGCTGCCGGGCCGCTCGCTGTTCATCTGCGACACCCATGTCAATGAGAACCCGAGTGCCGAAGAAATCGCCGAAATGACGCTGATGGCGGCGGAACAGGTCAAGCGCTTCGGCAGCCAGCCGAAGGTCGCGCTGCTCTCGCACTCCAACTTCGGCTCCGGCAGTTCCGAATCGGCGCGCAAGATGGGCGTTGCCGCCGGCCTGATCTCGGCAATGTCGTCCGGCGAACTCGAAGTCGACGGCGAAATGCACGGCGACTCGGCGCTGAGCGAGGAAATCCGCCGCGAGGCGAATCCGGATTCGCCGCTCAAGGGCGAAGCCAACCTGCTGGTGATGCCCAACATCGACGCCGCCAACATCTCGTACAACCTGTTGAAGATGACCGGCGGCGAAGGCGTCACCATCGGCCCCATCCTGCTTGGCGCGGCCCGTCCGGTGCATGTGCTGACCTCGACGGCAACCGTCCGTCGCCTGGTCAACATGACGGCGCTGGCCGTCGTCGAATCGATGGAACGCTGATTCCGACACCCGTCGGATCGCCGCACAACGAGGCCCCGCCAACCGGCGGGGCTTTTTGCATCAGGGCATCGCCAGCAAGGTTTGCAGGTCGGCGATGATCGGTTCCAGCGGCGCCGTCTCGGCCAGCATCAGGCGCAACTGGCCAGCCGGGTCGAGCACGTAAGCAGCGGCAGTGTGGTCAATGACGTAACCCATGCCACCACCGATCTCCTTCTTGCCGTAAACCACCTTGAACTGGGTGGCAACTTCGGCGATCTGTTCGGCAGTACCGGAAAGCCCGAGGAAATCGGGATGGAACCACTTGACGAAAGTGTCGGTGCGCTCCGGCGTATCGCGCTCCGGATCGACCGAAATGAAAACCACCTGGACCCGCGCCGCGTCGCGGTCGCGCAGCGTGCGCAGCAGGCTGGCGTACTTGCGCAGCGCGCTCGGGCAGATGTCCGGACAACTGGTGTAGCCGAAGAAGACGATCACTGCCTTGCCGCGGAATTCCTCGAAACTGCGGGGGCGGCCCTGACCGTCGTAGAGCGTCGCCCGGGGAAACAGCTGACCGGACGACAGATCGGTATTCCGGAAGCCCGGTGCCTCGCCGCCACAGGCGGTCAGCGCCAAGGCGCCGGCCAGGGTGATGAAATCGCGGCGCTTCATCGGGCCAGTCCCTCCAGCAGTTTTTGATGAATGCCGCCGAAGCCGCCGTTGCTCATCACCAGCAGATGATCGCCCGGCCGCGCGACCGCGGTGATGGCGCAAACCAGTGCCGCCAGGTCTTCCTCGACGACCGCACGTTCGCCCAGCGGCGCCAGCGCCGCCGCCGCATCCCAGCCGAGGTTGCCGGCGTAGCAGAAGGCGAGGTCGGCATCGCGCAGGCTATCCGGCAGCAGCGCCTTCATCGTCCCCAGCTTCATGGTGTTGGACCTTGGCTCGAAGATGGCCAGGATGCGCGCCGTGCCGACCTTGCGCCGCAAACCGGCGAGCGTCGTCGCCAGCGCCGTCGGATGATGCGCGAAATCGTCGTAGACGGTGACGCCGTTGACCACGCCGCGCACTTCCATGCGCCGCTTGACGTTGGCGAAGCGCGCCAGCGCCTCCAGCCCCTTGGCCAAGGGCACGCCGACATGGCGCGCCGCCAGCAGCGCGGCGCAGGCGTTGGCGCGGTTGTGCTCGCCGGTCAGTTGCCACTGGCAACGGCCGATTTCGCCGTTCGCGTCATGCAGGATCAGGCTGCCGTCGGCGTCGTCGCCAGTCGTACGGTAGCCGCCGGGCGCGTTGAAACGCTCGACCGGCGTCCAGCATCCGCGTTGCAGGACGCGTTCGAGGCTCGCTTCGCCGGCGTTGGCGACGATCAGCCCGGAAGCCGGCATGGTCCGCACCAGATGGTGGAACTGCGTTTCGATCGCCGCCAGATCGGCGAAGATATCCGCATGATCGAATTCCAGGTTGTTGAGGATCGCCGTCCGCGGCCGGTAGTGGATGAACTTGGAACGCTTGTCGCAGAAGGCGGTGTCGTATTCGTCGGCCTCGATGACGAAGAAGGGCGTTTCGCCAAGCCGCGCCGAGACGCCGAAATCGAGCGGCACGCCGCCGATCAGGAAGCCCGGTGCCAGGCCCGCGTCTTCCAGGATCCAGGCCAGCATCGCGCTGGTTGTCGTCTTGCCGTGGGTACCGGCAACGCCGAGCACCCAGCGCCCCTGCAGGACGTTTTCGGCCAGCCATTGCGGCCCGGAAACGTAGGGCAGACCGCGGTCGAGGATGGCTTCGAGCAACGGGTTGCCGCGCGAGATCGCGTTGCCGACGACGAAGACATCGGGTGCCAGCGCCAATTGTTCGCTGGCAAAACCTTCGATCAGTTCGATGCCGGCCTGACGCAACTGGTCGCTCATCGGCGGATAGACGTTGGCATCGCATCCGGTGACACGGTGCCCGGAGGCAACGGCAAGCTGGGCGATACCGCCCATGAAGGTGCCGCAGATGCCGAGAATGTGAATGTGCATGGCGCTGACTGTGGTTAGAATGGACCCGATTCTACCCCGAGCGAGACACCATGCCCCGCCACGAAAGGCTGCGCAACGCTTCCAGCGTCCGGTCCACCATCGCCGCCGCCGCTGCCCGGCTGATGGCCGAAGACGGCATCAGCGACTACCACCACGCCAAGAAGAAGGCGGCCCGCCAGCTCGGTCTGCCGGACAATGTCGGCTTTCCCGACAACGCCGAGGTCGAGGCCGAACTGCGCGCCTACCGCGAGCTTTACCAGGGCGACATCCACCCGGAAATGCTGGCGGCGATGCGCCATTCGGCGCTTGAACTGATGGAACTGCTGGCCGCCTTCAATCCCTGGCTGACCGGCTCGGTGCTCGACGGCACGGCCGGCGAGCATTCGCACATCGACATCCTGCTGTTCGCCGACAGCGCCAAGGAGGTGGAGATTTTCCTGCTCAACCGCGGCATCGACGTCAGCCACGCCCAGCCCCGTCACGACAAGGTCGAAGCCGTGCTGCAGGTGGAAACCGACACCGTGGACGCCAACCTGATCATCCTGCCGCCGCACCTCGAGCGGGTCAGCCTGAAACACCGCGACGGCAGGCCGCGCGAGCGCATGCGGGCCGCCGAACTACATCTCTTACTTAAGGAATAGACTGGACAAGTTGCGGCGATTTGCGGCAAACTTGCCGCCATGACGAAGCGAAAAACTGCTTCCAAGCCGGCGGAAAAGGCCCGTATCCTGGTCGTTCATGGCCCGAATCTGAACCTGCTTGGGACGCGCGAACCCGAACACTACGGCCGCATGACGCTGGCCGACATCAACCTGGCGCTGGCTCGCCTGGCGGACAGTGTCGGGGTCGAACTCGAAGCTTTCCAGAGCAACCACGAAGGTGCGCTGATCGAACGCATCCACGCCGCCCGCGAACAGGGCGTGCGCGCCATCATCATCAACCCCGCCGCTTACACGCACACCAGCGTCGCCTTGCGCGACGCACTGGCCGCCGTTGCCATTCCCTTCGTCGAGGTGCACCTGTCCAACGTGCATGCCAGGGAAAGCTTCCGGCACCATTCGTATTTCTCCGACCTGGCCATCGGCGTCATCTGCGGACTGGGTCACGAGGGCTACCGCTTCGCCCTCGAATTCCTCCTCAACAGAATCAATCTGGATCAGTAATCTAGCGACAACTGTCGTGATCATGCGCCCATCGTGCGCAAAAAATTTAGGGAGTCATCATGGATCTGCGCAAGCTGAAAAAACTCATCGACCTCGTTCAGGAGTCCGGCATTTCGGAACTCGAAGTCACCGAGGGCGAGGAAAAGGTCCGCATCGCCAAGCATTTCGGCGCCGTCGCCGCCCCCGTCCAGCACTACGCCATGCCGGCCCCGATGCCGATGCCCGCGGCCGGCGCCCCGGCGACCAGCTCGGTCAATCTCGACGACGAGGACGACCTGCCGGAAGGCCACGTCATGAAGTCGCCGATGGTCGGCACCTTCTACCGCTCGCCGTCACCCGGTGCCGACGCTTTCGTCCAGATCGGCAGCGTCGTCAAGAAGGGCGACACGCTGTGCATCATCGAAGCGATGAAGCTGCTCAACGAGATCGAAGCCGAGGTCGACGGCACGATCAAGGCCATCCTGCTCGACAACGGCGAACCGGTCGAATTCGGCGAGCCCCTGTTCGTGATTGGCTGATCATGCCGATGTTCGAGAAAATCCTGATCGCTAACCGGGGCGAAATCGCCCTGCGTATCCAGCGGGCCTGTCGCGAGATGGGCATCAAGACCGTCGTCGTCCATTCGGAAGCGGACCGCGAGGCCAAGTACGTCAAGCTCGCCGACGAATCGGTCTGCATCGGTCCGGCTGCCTCGGCGCAAAGCTACCTGAACGTGCCGGCGATCATTTCCGCCGCCGAAGTCACCGACGCCCAGGCGATCCACCCCGGTTACGGTTTCCTCTCCGAGAACGCCGACTTCGCCGAGCGCGTCGAAACCTCCGGTTTCGTCTTCATCGGCCCGCGCGCCGAAACGATCCGCCTGATGGGCGACAAGGTCTCGGCCAAGGACGCGATGAAGGCGGCCGGCGTGCCCTGCGTTCCCGGTTCCGAGGGCGCGCTGCCCGACGACCCCAAGGAAATCGTCCGCATCGCCCGCGCCATCGGCTACCCGGTGATCATCAAGGCGGCCGGCGGCGGCGGCGGTCGCGGCATGCGCGTCGTCCATACCGAAGCGGCACTGGTCAACGCCGTCGGCATGACCCGCCAGGAAGCCGGTACCTTTTTCGGCAACCCGGCCGTCTATATGGAAAAGTACCTGGAAAATCCGCGTCACGTGGAAATCCAGGTTCTTGCCGACCAGTACCGCAGCGCCATCTACCTCGGCGAACGCGACTGCTCGATGCAACGTCGCCACCAGAAGGTGATCGAGGAAGCGCCAGCGCCGCTGATCCCGCCCCGCCTGATCTCGCGCATCGGCGAACGCTGCGCCGAAGCCTGCCGCAAGATCGGCTACCGCGGCGCCGGCACTTTCGAATTCCTGTTCGAGAACGGCGAGTTCTATTTCATCGAGATGAACACCCGCGTCCAGGTCGAACACCCGGTGACCGAGATGATCACCGGCATCGACATCGTCCAGGAACAGATCCGCATTGCCGCCGGCGAGAAGCTGCGCTACCGCCAGAAGGACGTCAGCTTCCGCGGGCACGCCATCGAATGCCGCATCAACGCCGAAGATCCCTTCACGTTCGTGCCATCTCCCGGCAAGATCGAGTTCTATCACCCGCCCGGCGGCCCTGGCATCCGCGTCGATTCGCACATCTACCAGGGCTACCGCGTGCCCTCGCACTACGATTCGATGGTCGCCAAGGTGATCGCCTACGGCGACACCCGCGAACAGGCGATCCGCCGCATGCGCGTTGCGCTGTCGGAAATGAGCATCCAGGGCATCAAGACCAACATCGCGCTGCATCAGGAGCTGATGCTCGACGCCCGCTTCATCGAGGGCGGCTCCAGCATCCACTATCTGGAGCAGAAGCTGGCGGCGATGAACGAGGTCAAGCAGTAAATGGCCTGGCTGAGCGTCAGCTTCCTGACCGATGCGGCCAGCGCCGAGCCTTTATGCGACGCGCTGCTCGAAAACGGCGCGCTGTCGGCGTCGATCGAGGACGCCGACGCCGGCACGGTGGACGAAAAGCCGCAGTTCGGCGAACCGGGCTCGGTCACCACGCCGGGCTGGGATCGCTCGCGCATCGTCGCCCTGTTCGAGGCCGACGCTGCCATTGACGCCATGCTCGCCGCGGCGGCGGCCGCCGCCGGCCTGAGCGCGCCGACCGAATACACGACCGAAACCGTCGAGGAACAGAACTGGGTGCAGTTGACGCAATCGCAGTTCGATCCGATCCGCGTCTCCGATCGCCTGTGGATCGTCCCCTCCTGGCATGAATCGCCCGATCCGGCGGCGATCAACCTGATCCTCGACCCCGGCATGGCCTTCGGTACCGGCTCGCACCCGACGACGCGGCTCTGCCTGGAATGGCTGGAACGCACCGTCCGCCCCGGCGACAGCGTGCTCGACTACGGTTGCGGCTCGGGCATCCTTGCCATCGCCGCCGGCAAGCTCGGTGCCGCCGACGTTGCCGGCGTCGACATCGACCCGCAGGCGGTCGCCGCCGCCGTCGCCAACGCCGAGCGCAACGCCGTTGCCGCGCGCTTCTCCGATTCTGGACAGGCGCTCGCCGGTGAGTATGATGTCGTCGTGGCCAATATCCTGTCCAATCCGCTGCGCGTCCTCGCTCCCGCCATCTGCGCCCATGTCCGGCGCGGCGGGCAGCTCGCCCTGTCCGGCATCCTGCGCGAGCAGGCTGACGAGATCATGGGCGTATACGCTCCCTGGATTGCGCTGCAGGTGGCCGACACCCGCGAGGACTGGATATGCCTGGCCGGGGTCCGCTCCTGACCCGTACCCGCTGCCCGGAATGTGGCACGGTCTTCCGTGTCACCTCCGAGCAGTTGCGGCTGAAGGCGGGCAAGGTCCGCTGCGGCAGTTGCCACGGCATCTTCAACGCCTTCGACCAGTTGTTGCCGCTCGAAACGCCTGCCGTCGCCGCGCTTACGCCCGCTGTCGACGGCAAGCCGCTGCCGGCCAGCCCGGCACCAATCGGCGAAGCGCCAGCCGATCCAGCACCACCGCCGGATGAAACTTTCATTGAACCGGCCATTCCCGCCGACACCGGCCCCGACAGCGTGGCGATGCCGATCCTCGAGGAAGCGCAGGATCCGCCCTGGCCGGAAGCCGAGGCACTGGAAGACGAACCCGAACCTGAGCCCGCGCCACCGGAAACCCCCGAACAGACTACCCAGGCCGCCCGCGAGGCAGGTCTGGTGGCGGTCCGCGAGCTCGCCGACAGCCAGGCCTACAACCGCTGGTCGGCCGGCCCGCTGGCCGACGGCGGACTCTCCAGCTTCGCCGACGATGCGCGGCCGCTGACCTGGCCGTACTGGCTGGCCGCGCTGCTGCTGTTGCTGACCCTCGGCTGGCAGGCCGCCTATCACTTCCGCGGCGATCTGGTGCTGCGCCTGCCCGCCGCTGGCGCCGTCTTCTCGGCGCTTGGCGTGCCGGTACCGCTGCCGCGCCAGGAGCATCTGGTCGCCATCGAAACCTCGGACCTGCAATCCGACCAGGCACGCGGCCTGTTCGTCCTCAACGCGACGCTGAAGAACCGCGCCGCCTTCGCCCAGGCCTGGCCCGACCTCGAACTGACGCTGACCGATTCGGCCGACCAGGTGGTCGCCCGGCGCGTCATCGCCGCCCGCGATTTCCTGTCCGCCGGCGCCCCCCGCAACGCCTTCCCGGCCAACGGCGAAACCGCCGTCCGGCTGTGGATCGACGCCAAAGGCATCGGTGCCGCCGGCTATCGCCTGTACATCTTCTACCCCTGAAAAAATGACGACACTGATCTGTGGCTCGCTGGCTTTCGACAACATCATGGTCTTTCCGGACCGTTTCAAGAACCATATCCTGCCCGAGCAGATCCACATCCTCAACGTCGCCTTCCTGGTTCCCGAAATGCGCCGCGAGTTCGGCGGCTGTGCCGGCAACATCGCCTACAACCTGATGCTGCTCGGTGGCGACGCGACGATCATGGCCACCGTCGGCGACGATGCTGCCCCGTATCTGGCCCGTCTCGACACACTCGGCCTGAGCCACGCCCACGTCCGCCAGGTCCCCGGCAGCTTCACCGCCCAGGCCTTCATCACCACCGATCTCGACGACAACCAGATCACTGCCTTCCACCCCGGCGCGATGGCCTTCTCGCACCTGAACAAGGTCGAGCGGGCCGGCGCGACGCTGGGCATCGTCGCTCCCGACGGCCGCGAAGGCATGCTGCAGCACGCCCGTGACTTCGCCGCCGCCGGCGTCCCCTTCATCTTCGATCCGGGCCAGGGCCTGCCGATGTTCGGCGGCGACGACCTGATGGATTTCCTGCGCCTCGCTGACTACGCCTGCTTCAACGACTACGAGGCCAAGCTCGCCTGCGACCGCACCGGGCGCAGCCTCGAACAACTGGCGAGCGAGGTAAGAGCGCTGATCGTCACCCGCGGCGGCGAAGGCTCGGAAATCCACGCCGACGGCGCCCGTTACGACATTCCCTGCGTCGCGCCCGACGCCATCGTCGACCCCACCGGCTGTGGCGACGCCTATCGCGCCGGCCTCCTCTACGGCATCGCCAACGGCTGGGACTGGACCAACACCGGTCGCCTGGCTTCTGTGATGGGATCGATCAAGATCGCCCACCGCGGCGGCCAGAACCACCAGCCAAGCCGTGCCGAAATCGCCCGGCGCTACAGTCAAGCCTTCGGCGAACGCCCCTGGCTGGACTGAAACCGCGACGTCATCCGCGGGAAATCGGCGTGTAACACGCCTGTTCCATGCTGTTCTCCACTGCCTACAAGGAGAACAACATGGAAAACCTGCACCAGGCTGCGCAGCGCAGCCGTCCCGAACGCAAGCATCTGGCCGTCGGCTTTGCCCGCAGCGCCAGCGACATCCTCGACGCGCAACGTTTGCGCCACCGCGTCTTCGCCGGCGAAATGGGCGCCAACCTGCCGAGCCGCACGCCCGGCGTAGACCACGACATCTACGACCCCTACTGCGAACACCTGGTCGTCCGCGACACGCAGAGCGGCGAAATCGTCGGCACCTACCGCATCCTGCCGCCGGAAAACGCCCGCCAGGTCGGCTACTACTCGGAAAACGAATTCGACCTCACCCGCCTCCAGCATCTGCGCTCGCGCCTGGTCGAGATCGGCCGCTCCTGCGTCCATCCCGATTACCGCACCGGCGCGACGATCACCCTGCTTTGGTCGGGCCTCGCGCAGTACATGATCGAACACGGTCACGACTACCTGATCGGTTGCGCCTCGATCAGCATGGCCGACGGCGGCCACGCCGCGGCCAGCCTGTATAATCGCCTGGTCGTCGATCACCTGGGACCGCAGGAATACCGCGTCTTTCCGCGCTGTCCGCTGCCGCTGGCGGCGCTGCAGCAGGATCGCCCAGCCGAGGTGCCGCCGCTGATCAAGGGTTACCTGCGCGCCGGCGCCTGGATCTGCGGCGAACCGGCCTGGGATCCCGATTTCAACACGGCCGACCTGCCCATCCTGATGCCGATGGCCAAGGTTTCCAACCGTTACGCCAAACACTATCTGGGACAGGCAGACTGAACGAGACCACCGCCCTTCGCCGCGCCTTCCGGCTGTTCCGGCTCTTTCTGCTGGTACTGGCCGGCGCGCTGGTGTCGTTGACCGTCTTCCGCATTTGCGGCGACACGCGCCGACTGCGGCTCAAACAAAGCTGGTCGGCGGCGGTGCTCGACGCGCTCGGCGTCGAACTGGAAGCCGACCTGACCCACCTGGCACCCGGCGTGCTGTTGGTCGCCAACCATGTTTCCTGGATCGACATCTTCGTCATCAACGCCGCCGTGCCGGCCGCCTTCGTCTCCAAGGAAGAAGTCCGGCGCTGGCCGGTGATCGGCTGGCTGGCCTGGAAGAACGATACCGTCTTCCTGCGTCGCGGCAGCCGCGGCCACGCCCGCCTGATCAACGAGGAAATCGCCGGCATCCTGGGGCAGGGCAAGGTGGTTGCCGTCTTCCCCGAAGGCACGACGACCGACGGCCGCAGCCTGCTGCATTTCCACGCCGCGCTGCTGCAGCCGGCGCTGGCCGCCGGCCGGCCGGTGCTGCCGGCAGCGATTTCCTACTGGGAACTGAACGGCGAACGCAGCCTGGCGCCGCGTTACGACGGCGATATCTCGCTCGGCGAATGCACTACCGCCATCCTCAAGCGGCGCCGCATCATCGCCCGCCTGGTGACGACGCCGCTCCGCGGTAGTAACGGCGAGGACCGCAAGCAGGTTGCCGCCGCCGCGCGCGAGGCTATTGCTTTAGCGGCAGGGCTTCCGCTGGCGAGCAATCCACCTGAAACACCCGCCGGTCTTCCAGCCGCACTGCGGTCAGATGACCGCCCCACAAGCACCCCGAATCGAGCGCCAGCAGATTCTGCGTGATGCGCAGGCCGAGCGCCGACCAGTGGCCGGTGACCAGCACGCTGTCGGCGCTCTTGCGGCCGGGGATCTCGAACCACGGCAGGTAACCGGCCGGCGCGTTGTTCAGCTTGCCCTTGACCTTGAACTCCATGACGCCCTTCTTGGTGCAGAAACGCATCCGGGTCATCGCGTTGACGATCACCCGCAGCCGCCCCCAGCCCTTCAGGTCGTCTTCCCAGGCGGCCGGTTCGCTGCCCCACAGGTTGAGGATGAAGTCGCGGTAATCTTTGCCCTGCAGCCTGGCCTCGACTTCGCGCGCCAGTTCGCGGGCGCGTTTGGCCGTCCATTGCGGCAGCAGGCCGGCGTGCACCAGGCAGAAATCGCCCTCGGTGTGGCAAAGCGGCTGCCGGCGCAGCCAGTCGAGGAGTTCGTCGCGGTCCAGCGCAGCGAGCACGTCGTCCAGTGTGTCGTCCTTGGCCCGATACTTGGCACCGCCCTCGGCAACCATCAACAGGTAGAGGTCGTGGTTGCCCAGCACGGTCACCGCCGAGTCACCGAAAGACTTGATTAGGCGCAGCGTTTCGAGCGACTTCGGACCGCGATTGACCAGGTCGCCGACCAGCCACAGCCGGTCCTGCGCCGGGTCGAAGGCGCAGAGCTCGAGCAGGCGCAACAGGGAATCGTGGCAACCCTGGATGTCGCCGATGGCGTAAGTACTCATGGCCGGGACTCCGGCGGGCGCTGGGGTAGGTAAGTCATCTCTGCACTGGCCGTCTGGCGGTCCGGGTTTGTTTTATCCGAACGATAACAAATGCCGGCGGTTTTTGCTGGCCGGCGAGACACCTACTGGACGCTGATTTCCACCCGGTCGTAACGACCGCTGTCGTCCATCACCGTGATCGTATGCCGCCCCGGCTCGGCGAAGCGCTGCTGCAGGGCCTTGCCGGGCTCCGTGCGGCCGACCTGCCGACCATCGACCAGCCAGATCAGCGCCTGCCGGCTGCCGCGTGCTTCCAGGCGCAACAGCGGTTCGGCGCCGCCGGCGGCGCGGCGGATCGTTTCGCCGCGGGCGATGCCGACGATCTTCAGGCCGTCGCCCGGCGCCTGTGCCTGGCCGCATTCCGCACTCCACGGCGGGGGCAGGGCGCGGCTGCGGGTGGCCGCGTCGAGCCAGGGTTCGAGCGCCGCCGGCCAGCGCGCCATGTCGACAGCAAACATCTCGCCGCCGGCGCAGGCGGCGCGCACGCGCAGGCCGCTGCTGGCATCACGGTAATCGGTATAACGGGCGGCACCGCTGCGCAGGCGGTCGGAGAAGGTCGGCGGCGCGGCGCCGTTGAGCAGCCAGGCGCTGCGTTCCTGGTGGCAGAGTTCGGCCGGCGTGTCGGCGCGGCGCAGGCCGAGCGGCCAGCAGATGCGGGCCTGGCTGACGCTGGGCGGCGGCTGCCGGTCGACGCGGCCCGGCACGTCGATCGCCGAAAAGATATCGACCAGCAGCGGCGCCGCGATGTTGGCGCCGAAGAAACCCGGATTGGGTGTGCCGTCCGGGCGGCCGACCCAGACGCCGACGGTGTGGCGGTCGCTGACGCCGATCGCCCAGGCGTCGCGGAAACCGAAGCTGGTGCCGGTCTTCCAGGCGATGCCGCGGCGCACGCCGACGCCGGCCTCGACCTGGCGGCCGAGCGGGCCGCCGGCTTCGAGCAGGTCGCGGATGATGAAGGCGGCGCCTTCGCTCAGCATCCGCCTTTCCTCGATCGGCGCCGCCGTCGTGTAGCGCGGCCGGCCGGCGATGCCGCCGCGGGCCAGCGCGGTGTAGGCACCGACCATGTCTTCGAGGCTGACGGCGACGCCGCCGAGGATCACCGACAGATTGGGCTGGGCGTCGCGCGGCAGGTCGAGCTTGAGCCCGCCGGCCCGCAGCAGGCCGACGAAACGCTGCGGGCCGAGACGGTCGAGGACCTCGACCGCCGGCACGTTGAGCGAACGCTGCAAGGCCTCGGTGACGCCGACCGGCCCGGAAAAGCTCGCCTGGAAATTGCCCGGCTGGTAGCCGCCGAAGGACTGCGGCACGTCGGAGAGCAGAGATTCGGAATGGATCAGCCCCTCGTCGAGCGCCAGTCCGTACAGGAAAGGCTTGAGCGCCGAACCCGGCGAGCGGCGGCCGAGCACCATGTCGACGTGGGCAAAACGCTGGTTGTCGGAAAAATCGGCGGAACCGGCGTAGGCGCGGACTTCCAGCGTCGCGTTGTCGACCACCAGGGCGGCCATCGAGACGCGCGGCGGCAGCACGCCGAGACGGCTGCCGAGCAGTTGCTCGACGCTGCTCTGGGTGGCGGCGTCGAGCGTCGTCTCGATGCGCGCGACACCGGGCTGCAGTTTGCGCACGCGCTCGGCGAACAGCGGCGCGAGCAGCGGCTCGCGCACCGTCTGGGCGATCACTGCTTCCTGCCGGGCGTCGGCGACGGTCGCCGCGCCCCAGCGCGGGATCAGGCGCTCGAGCACCTTGTCGCGGGCGGCACGCGCCGCCGCCGGATAGCGATCCGGACGCAGCCGCGACGGCGCCTGCGGCAGCACCGCGAGCAGGGCGGCGTCGCCATGCGACAACGACGCCGCCGGCTTGCCCAGATAGGCGCGGCTGGCCGCCTCGACGCCTTCGAGGACGCCGCCCATCGGCGCATAGCTCAGATAAAGCTCGAGAATCTCGCGCTTCGACAGGCGCAGTTCGAGCTGCACGGCGCGCAGCATCTGGCGCAGCTTGCCGGCCGGCGTGCGCGGCACCGGTTCGAGCAGGCGTGCCACCTGCATGGTCAGCGTCGAGCCGCCGGAAACGATGCGGCCATGCCACAACCATTGCCCGGCGGCACGCAGCAGGGCCACCGGGTTGATGCCGAAGTGCCAGTAGAAGAAGCGATCTTCGTAGGCGAGCACGGCATCGACGTAACGCGGCGACACCTCGTCGAGGCGCAGCGGATGACGCCAGACGTGGCTGCGGTCGGGGAAGGCGCGCAACGGCGTGCCGTCGCGCGCCAGCACCACCTGGGCGCGCGCCGTGCCGCGCCCAGGCAGCGGCGGCGGCGCCAACTGGTTGGCAAGCAGCAGGGCGCCGAGCAGGGCCGCCAGCGCCCAGCGCAGGGCGCGCCGGGATAGCTTCATCGCCCCCCGCCGCGGCGCGCCGGCTTACTGCGCCTGGCCATCGCTGATCGTGATCGGCTCGCCGCCGCTGCTCAGGCCGTAAATCATCGGCTGGTACATGTCCTCGGCGTAGGTCGGTGGGACGACGAAGCGGCCCGGCGTCACCACCCGCACGCGGTAGAAGAAGTTCATCTCGCCCTCGAGGCGGGCGGCGACGACGAAGCGGTCATCGCGGAACTCGACGTGCTTGATCCGCGCGTCCTGCATCGCCTGGCTGGCGTAGATGCCGGCGATCGCCGTTTCGTTCTGCTCGCCCTGGACGATGTTGGCGTTCTCGATCTCGACGCCGGCCGGCACGTAATCGACGACCAGCGCGTTGGCGTAGCGGCCGCGCGTCTTCACCTTGAGGCGGACGATCAGGCTTTCGCCGACGCGCAGCGGACGCTTGGCGAGCGGCTTGCCGTCGGCGGTGTACCACTCGCGTTCGAGGTCGAAGACATCGCGTTTGGCGGCCGGGGCCTTGGCCGGATTGCCGCTGAAGTTCAGTTCGACGAAGAGGCGTTCGCCGTGCGTGTTCTTCAGCTTGACCCCGGCCGCCAGTTCGCCGCCATCGAGCGGACGGAACTGGGTGCCCTTGCCGCCGATCGCCGGCGGCCGGCTGCCTTGCACGAACTCGGCCTGCCATTCGCCGCCCGGCTGGGTCGCGAAACTGCGCCCGAGCAGGAAGACGGCCAGTTTTTCCTGGGTGCTCAGGTAATGCTGCTTCTCCATGTCGGCAGCGACCAGGGTGACCAGGTTGTCGCGGCCTTCCGGCGCCAGGCCGTGCTTTTGCAGCAGCACGTAGGTGAGCGCCCAGTCGCGCAGGTTGCTGCCGTAGTCACCCCACCAGTAGCGGTTGTCGCGCGGCTTCTTGAGACCGGCGTCGAGCGCCGCCTTGCTGCGCGGCTCGTCGCCCATCAGCTTGAGCGCCAGGCCGAGGTGGATCAGGGCCAGACCGGAGTGCGAGCGCTCACTGGCTTCGGCCAGCTGGCGCAGCGTCGCCAACGGCGCCTTGCCCTGCGTGGCAAGCACGTAGGCGCCGTAGGCGAGCACCGCGAAGCGCCCGGAGCCGGCGTAACGCCAGTCGTTCCAGACGCTGTTCTCGTTGTAGGCGAGCGGCCCGCGCGGCAGGCCGGCGACGCCTTCCTGCAGCCCCTTGAGCAGGAAGTCGAGCGCCTTCTTCTCCATTTCCGGCGGCACCGCGAAGCCCTGTTCGCGCGCATCGACCAGGAAGTTGCTGACGTAGGCCGACAACCAGTACTGGTACTCGGAATAGTTGCCCCACAGGCTGAAGCCGCCGTTCGGTGCCTGCATGCCGGCCAGGCGGGCGATCGCCTTGTCGAGCATCTCGGCGCGCTGGGCCTGGGTGTAAGGCTTGAGGCCGAACTGGCGGGCCGCCGCCTCGTCGATGAAAACGTGCGGGTAGGCGGTGCTGGTGGTCTGCTCGGCGCAACCGTAGGGGTAGGTGAGCAGGCCCTTGACCACGCTGCGCACGTCGATCGGCGCCTTGTCGGAGACGGCCAGCGTGGCGCCGACCGTCTGCGGCAGGAAGCCGCCGAGTTCGGCATCGCGCACTTCCAGGGTCTCGCCCGGATTGACGATGTAACGACGGATCACCGTCTGGCGCGGCGTCGGCGCCTGGACCTGGAGCGGGAAAGTGCGCTCGAGCTTGCTGCGCGGGCTTTCGATGTGCACCCGCACCTCGGTCAGGCCGTGCGCCGTGCCGGCTTCCAGCGGAATGCGCAGGATGCGCTTCTGCTGGTCCTTGAGCGAGAACTTCTGCTCGCCGTTGCGGATCACCAGGCCGGCGTCGTTGCTGACATGGATCTTCACTTCCTGCTCGCTGCCGGCCAGGTTGTGCACATCGAGGGCGAGCAGGGCCGAGTCGCCGACCGAGAGGAAGCGCGGCGTCGCCAGTTCGACGACCAGCGGCGCCGCCACCGTGACCTCGGCCTCCTGCATGCCGAAGCGCTCGCCGGCGCTGGCTACCGCCATCAGCCGCAGGCTGCCGTTGAAGTCGGGCACCGGCAGGCTGATTTCCGCCTCGCCGTTGGCGTCGAGCGCGACCGGGCCGCTGAACAGGTCGACCAGCCGCACCTTCTTCGGCAGGCTGCGCGTCGCCTTCGGCGCCGCGTCGCCGCCCCACTTGAGCTTGCCCTTGCGGCCGCCCATCTTCTCGATCAGGCGCCCGTAGACGTCGTTCAAATCCTGGCCGTAGCGCAGCTTGGCGAAGTAGAAGGCGAAAGGATCGGGGCTCTTGAAATTGGTGATGTTGAGGATGCCGACATCGACCGCCGACAGCGTCACCAGCGCGTTCTGACCCTTGGCGCCCGGCACCTTGACCTTGACCTTGAGCGGCCGGTCCGGCTCCATCTTCTTCGGCGCCTCCAGGCTGACCGCCAGCTTGCGCTCGTCGCGCGCCAGCGGCAGGTGGGCGATGCCCAGCGCGCGGGCCGGCGTCACGCTGGCGCCGGCATTGCCGGGACGCAGCACGAGTGCCGTCACGTAGAGGTCGTGGCGCTTCCATTCGGCGGCAATCGGCAGGTCGATGGTGGTGGCGTCGCTGCCCAGGCTGATCCGCTTCGACCACAGCAGCTTGTCGCCCTCGACGGTGATCAGCGCCTCGCCGGCGTGCGGCGGGGTGATCGTCAGGCGGGCGGTTTCGCCTTCCTTGTAGGCCGCCTTGTCGAGCTTGAGGCCAACGCGGTCCGGGCGCACGCCCTGGCTTTCGTCGTCCTGCGCCGACCAGCCGGCGTAGAAGCGGTAACGCGTCACCTCCTGAGTGGCCGGATTGACGATCTCGATCCGGTAGCGGCCGTACTTGACCGGCAGCGACAGCTTGCCGCGACCGCCGGCCGGCATGCTGACCTGGGTCGAGGCGACCAGCTCATCGGTTTCGGTGTAGCCGGAATGCCAGCCGCGCTGGTCGTCGAAACGCCAGTACCAGTCGCGGTTCTCGCGGAACATGCGGACCGGCAAGGCCTTGCCGGCCTTGAGCTTGCCGGCGTTGTCGGCCAGCACCACCTCGAATTCGGCGCGCGAGCCTTCGCGGGCGTAGGCACCGGCAAACAGCGGCCGGACGCCAACCAGTTCCGGCGCCGGCCACCAGGTCCGCTCGATGCTGCGGATCACCGGCCGGCCGCCGCTTTCCAGCAGGCTCAGCGTGGCGCGCACGGTGAAGGGCGAGCTACGCCCCTCAAGGCTGGAGAAATCGATGTCCACCGCCGCCTTGCCGGCGTCGTCGAGCTGGCTTTCGGCCAGCTCCTGGCGGCTGCGCGTGCTGTCCTCGTCGGCATCGCCGAAGACGAAGCCGGGCAGGGTGGCGGCCAGCGGGCTGGCATTGCGCGCCGTGTTGACCACGCCGAGCAGGCGGTTGCCGGCTGCCGGCGCGCCGTACAGGTAATTGCCGGTGACCGCCAGTTGCCAGGTGTCGCCAGGCTTGAGCGGCGTCTTGTCGGCACCGAGGTCGAGCTTCATGCGCTCGGGCAGGAATTCCTCGACGTTGAAATCGAGCGTCGTGCTGGCCAGCGCCGATGCCGGGTCGCCGCGCAGTTCGAGATACCAGTTGCCGGTTGCCGCGTCGGCCGGCAGTTCGATGCGCCGCCGGTAGTAGCCGGGGAACTTGGCGTCCGGCGTCCAGTTCGCCGTCCATTGCGCCTTGCCGTCCGGCCGGCGCAGGATGGCCTGGACCGGCTGCGCCGGCACCGGGCGGCCGTCGGCATCGCGCGCCAGCACCGAGACGTCGAAACTCTCGCCCGGCCGGTAGAGATTGCGCCCGCTGTAGGCGAACAGCCGGACCGGCGCCGAGGTCAGACCGCCGACCTCGAATTCCGAGAGGTCGAGCGCCGGCTCCTTGAGCGCGATCAGCGACAACTGCTCGCCCTTGCGGGCGACGATCACCCGCGCCTCGGCCGGCTGCTCGGCGACATTGGCGCGGCCGTCGCCATCGGTGGTGGCGCGGGCCAGCACCTTGCCGTCGGTGGACAGCCAGGAAATCTCGACGCCGCCGACCGCCTTGCCGTCGACCAGCGAGCTGACGAAGGCGTCGGCGCTGCCGGCGACATGCCGGCGCACATGGAGGCCGAGATCGCTGACGTAGAAATAGGTGGTCTGGTACTCCTGGCGGAAACGGTTGGGCTGCGACATCACCGCGATGTAGACGCCAGGTTCGCGCAAGGCCGGGATGTCCTCGACCGGAATGAAGGTGACGCTGCGCCGGTTGGCCTTCTGTTCGGTGACGAAACGGCCGACGAAGGCACTGGTGGTCAGCTTGTTCAGGTTGTCCAGCGTCCAGGTGTCGATGGCACCCTGCAGCTTGGTGGTCCGGTTCTCGTAGTCGTAATACGTCTCCTCGTCCTCGTCGTCGGCCGACTCGCTGCGCGGCAGCGGCGCCCCGGCGATCACCTTGTCGAGGAAGGTGGGCAGGGCTTCCGGCTTGACCTTGAGGAACTGGATGTCCACCTCCGGAATATTCACCGTGCTCACCGGCAGGCCGCCGTTCTGGCCGGCCGGCAGCACCATGCCGCGGCTGGCGAAATAGAAGGCCGGCGCCACCGCCGCCGTGCGGATCGAATAACGTACCTCGCCACCCAGCGTGCTGCCGTTGCGCGCCGGCAGGCCGGGCTGCACACGGATGATGTACCGGGTCTGCGGCTTGACGTTGGGGAAGAAGAGCAGACGCGGATTCTCGCCGACCACCCAGGCCCCGGCCACCGGCTTGCCGCCGTCGAGCACGGTATCCGCCTCGCTGCTGCTGACCTTGGTTTCCATCGCCTCGCTGGATTCGGCGCTGTCCTCGTCGCTCTCGCTGGCCACCGGATCTCCCTTGCGCGGCGGCATCTCGAGCACCTGGACGAACTTGCCGGGATTGCCCCGGGCGTCGAGCGGCAGGCTGAACGACAGGGCGAGCGCCGGCGAACCGTCGAACTCGCGGTGCGCCGCATCGACCACCTCGAAAGCGCCGCCTTCGTCCGCCGCATCGTCGCCGGATACCGCCCCCGGCCCGAACTGCAGATACGCCCCCAGCGCAAGCGCCAGCAAGGCCAGTCCGACGACCAGCAGGCCGCGCACAGAAATGGAAAACCCGGTTTTCATGCCATCCCCGATCCGGAGCGAAACCGCCCCTCAAAAGTCATGGGGCCAAACTCTACCGGAAAATGACCGCGGAATGGCCAGGAAAGGCTGCCTGGCGGAATCGGGAATGGCACCGAGACGAGCGTGTCGGCGCGTCGGAGAGCCGCTTAACCGCCGGTCGGGAGCCACCGAGTTCATTCAGAAAAGCCGACGGCTGCAACCGGACAACTGCCATCGTTCGATGCTCCGGGAATCGCCAAGGCCCTCCGGACCTCAGCCGAAACTCGCGCTCAACAGATTCGCGTTGTAGGCCTGTTGGGCGAGCAGCGATTGAAGAAACTGCTTGCTCGTCGCCCCATTTGCCGAGCTTGAGGTGGCCGAACCGAGCATTTCAGTGAGAAAAAGCGAGGACAGACTCGAAGAACTGGGGGTGTCGAGAACGCCAAGCTGACTGAGGTAGGAGTATTTCCAGCTTTGGCCGCTCGTACCGAGCAGGCTCGATGAATTGAAGCTCGGGACGGCAAGCTGGAGCAGACGCGACGCCGACAGCGCCCCGTCTGTCAGCGAGGTAACGCGCTCGGCCAGTCCCGTAGCGGGGCTGCTGAGCACACTTTCCACGCTGGCCGGCGAGGCAGTCAAGGCTGCGTTGAAGGCCGTGGCATTGAGGGATAGCGTGCCGTTGGCGTTGCTGGTGATGCCGATCCGGGCGAGGCTCGTGCTCTCCCCGACCGCGTTCGACAACAGGGACCGCAGATAGGAGACGCTCAAGCCGAGGCTGGAATTTTCCGAGCCAAGTCGGGTCAGCGTCGTCTGAACCGCGTTATATGCGTCGACAAAGGATTTCACAGTCGTCGTCATGGTGCTATCGGGGGCCACGCTCAGCGTGGTTTTCCCGGTCGCCGCAAGATTCAGCGTCAGACCCGGGGTAGCCGTACCGAACGTGTTGGTACTGGCGGTGAAGGCCGTCCCGTTGAGCAATCCTTCGGCATTTTGCGCCTGGCTGCTCAGCGTCAGCCCACTGTTGCCCTGCGCCGGATAAGCCAGCAGGCTATCGACGCCGGCATTGCCGCTGACGCCGATGGTAAAGGCATTGGCCGCCCCGGACTGGCCGGTGAGACTCAACTGGTAGCCGGCCGACAACGAGACGACTTGCGCCTGCAGCCCGATATTGGCGGAATTGATCGCCGAAGCAATCCCCGGCAGCGTGTTACTGGCGCTACCGAGCGCGACCTGACGGGTCTCGCCGCTGGCGAACTGGAAGCTCAGGGTCGCAGCCCCGTTGCCGATTGGCGTCAGGGAACTGGTCTGCGGCGCGCTGCTCAAGCTCTGGGCCTGCGCCAGTTGCCTGACCTCGACGGTGTAGGTGCCGGTGGCCGTTCCGTCGCCAGCCGAAGCGCTAGCCACCTTGGCGTTCGACGATGTGACCGTCCGGGCATCAAATGCGCCCAGACCAGCCAAGGATTGCGCCGCCGAGCCAAGCGTTTCGACGCCGTTCAGCAAAGTCCCCACGCTGGAAATACTGGTCTGTACGCCAGTCGGCGAAAGCAGACTGCTGATCCCGGACGTGCCGGAAACGCCGGACAACGAACTAACCGACGTTGTCGGATAGAGCGCGTTGATCAAACTGAGGGTGGGGTTGTACCCATAGATCGAGGAGACGTTCATTTTATCCACCTGGACATGACGTCGAACGGCCTCGCGAATGCCTGCCGTCAGCGATTCCTACATTCTTTATAGCACATCGCTGCACCGGGCCAGCCGCCCCAGCCGCCAATCACCGCGCTCGCTTCAACAGCGCCGCAGGGCCGCCAAGGTCTCGAGGATCCCGGCAGCGCCGATCGTTTCCGCTGCGCCTGCCAACCGTGCCTTCCGCCTGGAATGGTGGCTTCGGCCGAATATTTGGACCCAGCGATTATGTGGAGCGTTGAGTTCGGATCCGACAGACTTAATTCCTGCGAACAAACCACCGCCGGCCTTCACTCCACCGTCACCGACTTCGCCAGGTTGCGCGGCTTGTCCACGTCGGTGCCCTTGACCAGAGCGGCGTGGTAGGAGAGCAATTGCAGCGGGATGACGTGCAGGATCGGCGAGAGCTGGCCGTAGTGTTCGGGCAGGCGCAGCATGTGCACGCCCTCGGTGCTGGGGATTTCGGCGTCAGCGTCGGCGAAGACGTAGAGTTCGCCACCGCGGGCGCGGACTTCCTGGAGGTTGGATTTGAGCTTTTCCAGCAGTTCGTCGTTGGGCGCCACCGAGATGACCGGCATTTGAGCGTCGACCAGCGCCAGCGGGCCGTGCTTGAGTTCGCCGGCGGGGTAGGCTTCGGCGTGGATGTAGGAAATTTCCTTGAGTTTCAGCGCGCCTTCGAGGGCGATCGGGTAGTGACGGCCGCGGCCGAGGAAGAGGGCATGGTGCTTGTCGGCGAAACGACGGGCCCAGGCTTCGATCTCGCTTTCCAGCGTCAACACCTTATTCACTGCGACCGGCAGGTGGCGCAACTGGTCGATGTAGGCGGCTTCTTCCGCTTCGCTCAGGCGGTCGCGCACTTTGGCCATGACCAGGGTGAGCAGGAAGAGGGCGGCAAGCTGGGTGGTGAAGGCCTTGGTCGAGGCGACGCCGATTTCCGGGCCGGCGCGGGTGATGAAGCGCAGTGCCGATTCGCGGACGATCGCCGATTCCGGCACGTTGCAGATGGCCAGCGTCTTGTGCTGGCCGAGCGACTTGGCGTGACGCAGCGCGGCCAGGGTGTCGGCGGTTTCGCCGGATTGCGAGATGGCGACGACCAGTTGCCGCGGATCGGGAACCGAGGTCCGGTAGCGGTATTCGCTGGCGATCTCGACCGTGCAGGAAACCCCGGCGATGGCCTCGAGCCAGTAGCGGGCGGTCATCCCGGAATGGGCGCTGGTGCCGCAGGCGAGGATCAGCACCTGGTCGACATCGTGCAACAGATTGGCCGCTTCGGCACCGAAAATGCCGGGCTGGATGCTTTTCGCGCCGCCGACGATTTCCAGCGTGTTGGCCAGCGCTTCTGGCTGCTCGAAGATTTCCTTCTGCATGTAGTGGCGGTACTGGCCGAGTTCGACAGCAGCGGCGGAAAGCTCGGAAACATGCACCGGCCGCTCGACCGGCTTACCGTCGCGGCGTTCGATGCGCACGCCGGCAGCGGTCAGCTCGGCGATGTCGCCGTTTTCCAGATAGACCATGTTGCGCGTCACCTGGAGCAGGGCGGAGGCGTCGGAGGCGGCGTAGCTGCCGGTATCGCCGAGGCCGAGCAGGAGCGGCGAGCCTTCGCGCGAGACGACGACCTTGCCCGGCTGGCGCTGGTCGATGACGGCGATGGCGTAGGCGCCGACCAGGCGGCGGCAGGCGAGCTGCACGGCGCGGAAGAGGTCGGGCTCGGCGCGCAGCAGGTGTTCGACGAGGTGGGCGATGGTTTCGGTGTCGGTATCCGAGGTGAACTCGTAACCGAGGTCGGTCAGTTCGCGACGCAGGCTTTCGTAGTTCTCGATGATGCCGTTATGGACGACGGCGATGCCGCCGGAGACATGCGGGTGGGCGTTACGCTCGCAAGGCACGCCGTGCGTTGCCCAGCGGGTATGGGCGATGCCGGTCGGCGCGCTGGTACCGGCGGCGGCGGCTTCCAGTTCGGCGACCCGGCCGACCGAGCGGACGCGTTCGATGCCAGTGGCGCCAACGACGGCCAGGCCGGCTGAATCGTAACCGCGGTATTCAAGTTTCTTCAGCCCTTCGACGAGGACGGGAACGATGTTGCTGCCGGCTGCTGCCGCGACGATGCCGCACATGATGGAATCCGGAAAACGATATGCGCACATTTTAGCGCATGCGAGCGTGCTGCCGCCGCCGATGCACGTGACGGAACCCGGGCGATCTATAATCGCGCTTTCGTTTTTGCGGTCCCGCGCCGATGCGCATCCTGCTCGTCAAAACCTCGTCGCTCGGCGATGTCATCCACAATCTGCCGGTCGTCAGCGACATCCGGCGACATTTCCCGCAAGCGACCATCGACTGGTGCGTGGAAAACGTCTTTGCGGCGATTCCCCGCCTGCATCCGGATGTCGATCGCGTCATTCCGGTGGCCATCCGACGCTGGCGCAAGTCCCTGCTGCGACCCACCACCTGGCGCGAGATCGCGGCCAGCCGACAGGCGCTACGCGCTCACGCTTACGACCTGGTGATCGACACCCAGGGACTGATCAAGAGCGGGCTATGCACCATCCAGGCTCGCGGGCCGCGCGCCGGCTACAGCTTCGATGCCGCCCGCGAACCGCTGGCGGCGATCTTCTACGGGCGCCATTACAGCGTCCCGCGCGACCTGCACGCAGTGGTGCGCAACCGCCAACTGGCGGCGGCGGCGCTCGGTTACCTGGCCGACGCCACGGTCGATTACGGGATTGCCGCGCCGGCCGTCAGCTGCGACTGGCTGCCGGCTGGCGACCATGTCGTCCTGCTCACGGCGACCAGCCGTGACGACAAGCTGTGGCCGGAGGAGCGCTGGATCGAACTGGGCCACCGGCTGGCCGACCAGGGGCTGCGCGCCGTGCTGCCAGCCGGCAGCGCCCCCGAACGCGAGCGCGCGGCACGGCTCGCCGCCGCCATCCCGCAGGCGGTCGCCGCACCGCCGCTGAGCATCGAAGCGCTGGCCGCCTTGCTGGCTGGCGCCTGCGGCGTGGTCGGCGTCGATACCGGCCTGACCCACCTGGCGGTGGCGCTCAAGGTGCCCACCGTCGCCCTGTACACTGCCACCGAACCCGGCCTGACCGGCGTCTATGGCAGCGCCTTCCACCGCAACCTCGGCGGCTGCGGGCAGTGCCCGGAAGTTGACGCGGTCCTCGCCGAACTGACCCAAGGTCTGGGCTGATGCTGCGCCTGCTCTACTCGCTCTGCCTCTACCTGCTGAGCCCGGCGATCTTCCTGCGGCTTGCCTGGCGGGCGAGAAAGCAGCCGGAATACCTGGCTAACATCGGCGAGCGCTTCGGCTTCTACGGTCAACACCGCGCCGCCGGGGAGGCGCCGCTGATCTGGGTACACGCCGTCTCGGTCGGCGAAACCCGCGCCGCCCAGCCACTGGTCGAAGCCCTGCAGGCGGCCTGGCCGACGCACCGCATCCTGCTCACCGGCATGACGCCGACCGGCCGCGCCGCCGGCCGCGAAGTGTTCGGCGAGCGCGTGATCCAGGCCTACCTGCCTTACGATCTGCCGGACGCGGTCGGCCGCTTCTTCCGCCATTTCACACCGGATTTCGGCATCCTGATGGAAACCGAGATCTGGCCCAACCTGCTGGCCGCTGCCGAGCGCCGCGAGATTCCCGTCGTGCTGGTCAATGCCCGCCTGTCCGAACGCTCGGCGCGCGGCTACGCCCGTTTCGGCGGCCTCACCCAGCCGGCTTTCGGCCGTCTCGCCGCGGTAGCCGCGCAGACTGCCGGCGACGGCGAACGGCTCGCCGCGCTGACGGCGCCGCAGGTCGAAGTCTGCGGCAACCTGAAATTCGACGTCGAACCGCCCGCCGAACGCCTCGCCACCGGCCGCGCCTGGCGCGCCGCCTTGGGGCCGCGGCCGGTCTGGCTGGCCGCCAGCACGCGCGAAGGCGAGGAGGGGCCCTTGCTCGATGCCTGGCTACGCCGCCCCGTCGATGGAGCCCTGCTGGTTCTAGTGCCGCGCCATCCCCAACGCTTCGGGGAAGTCGCCGCGCTGCTCGACCAGCGCGCCCTGCGCTGGCAACGACGCAGCGTCGCCCAGCCGACTGCCGAAACGCAGGTCTGGCTCGGCGACAGCATGGGAGAGATGGCGGCTTACTACGCGCTGGCCGATTTCGCCTTCATCGGCGGCAGCCTGGTGCCGCTCGGCGGGCAGAACCTGATCGAAGCGGCGGCCTGTGGCTGCCCGGTGATTGTCGGCCCGCACACCTTCAATTTCCTGCGTGCCACCGAAGACGCCATTGCCGCTGGCGCGGCCTTGCGCGTGACTGATGCCGACGCACTGATCGATACCGTGCACCGGCTGTTTCGGGAAAGCGGGGAACTGGCGGCAATGCGTGCCGCCTGCGCCGCGTTCGCCGCCGCTCACCGCGGGGCGACGCAACGCACGTTGGCGCTTATTGCGCGGCGCTGTCGTCGAGCAGCGCGTTGATCTTCGTCACGTCGTCCTCGCCGAGCGTGCCGACCGCCGCCTTCAGGCGCAACTGCGCCATCAGGGTGTCGAAGGTGGCCTTGGCAAGATCGCGCCGCGTCACGTAAACCTGGTTTTCGGCGTTCAACACGTCGATGTTGATGCGCACGCCGACCTCGTAACCCAGTTTGTTCGATTCCAGCGCCGACTGCGACGAAACCAGCGCCGCCTTCAGCGCATTGACCTGGGCCAGACCGTTGGTGACGCCGAGGTAATACTGACGAGCCGCCAGCGCCGCGTTACGCCGCGCCGCTTCCAGACCGTAGCGGGCAGCCGTGCTGTTGGCGGCGGCCTCGCGCTGGCGCGACGTCGTCGCGCCCCCCTGAAACAGCGGGATGTTCAGTTGCAACCCGTAATTGGCGAAGTCCGAATCGACCGCCCCCAACGCCGTGCTGGAATACGCTTTGGACTTGCCGCGATTGGCGACGAGATCGAGCGTCGGATAATGGCCAGCCCGCTGCTTGTCGACCTCGCGGGCGGCAATTTCGGCCTGTGCCTGCTGGATCTGCACCGCCAGCGCATCCTTCTCCGCAGCGGCAACCCAGTCGGCCAGACGGTTCGGCTCGGGCGGCGCCAGTACCGCATCCTTGCGCGGCGGGGCCAGCTTGCCGGCTTCCTTGCCGATCAGCGTCTGCAACGCCTGGCGGCGCACTTCAAGCTCGCTCTCGGCAGCGATTTCCTGCGCCTGAACGAGGTCGAAGCGGGCCTGCGCTTCATGGGTGTCGGTGATCGTCGCCGTACCGACCTCGAAACTCTTCTTGGCGAGTTCGAGCTGCTGAGCGATCGCTTCCTTGTTGGCGCGTACCGCGGTCAGGTTTTCGCTGGCGTAGAGGACGTCGAAGTAGGCCTGCGCCACCCGCAGGATCAGATCCTGGCTGGCCTGCACGAAAGTCGCTTCGGCCTGCGCCACCTGCTGCTTTGCCTGACCGTAGGCGACCCAGTTCTGCCAGCGGAACAGCGGTTGCGACAAGGTCAGCTGATAGGCGTAGCTGTTGTATTCGACATTGCTGGCAGCCGCCGGGACGTTGCGCGGCTCGGAATCGACGTCGTTCCAGACCGTGTTGCCGGAAGCGGTCACCGTCGGCAGCAAGCCGGCCAGTCCCTGCGGCGCTTTTTCGCGACCAGCATCGAGCGTTGCCCGGGCGGCGGCGTATACCGGGTCGTTGTCCTGCGCGGCGCGGTAGATCTGGACAAGATCGGCGGCATGCAGCGGGGCGGCGGTCAGGGAAGCGGCAAAAAGCCAGGCGATTTGTTTCATGCGGACCTCAGTAGCGGTTCATTCCGGGATCGACTTCGCAAGCCCAGCCCTCGATGCCACCCAGAAGGTTGAACACGGCGCCGTAACCCTTGCGTTCGAGAAACATGCAGACCTGCATGCTGCGACCGCCGTGGTGACAGATGACGACGATTTCACGCTGCGGATCGAACTCGGCACAACGCAGCGGAATCATGTGCATCGGCACATGCAGCGCCCCTTCGATCTGGCACTGCGCAAGCTCCCAGGGCTCGCGGACATCGAGCAGCAACGGCGGCGGCCGATTCACATCGGCCAGCCATTCCGCCAGTTGGGATGCCCGAATCTGGCGCATTACAGGCTGAACTCGCGCGCCGCGGCGAAGTTGTCAAGAACGGGAACAACCGTCTCGAACAGATTGACCGTGTTGTACACACCGTCGGCGACGCACGTGATCATTTGAGCTTCCATCACCGGCACCTCGCCGACGATTGCCGCCAGGCGGCCGCCAACCCGCAACTGCTTGAGCAGTTCGGCGGGAATCCGCGGCAGGGCGCCGGAAAGCACGATCACATCGAAGGGCGCGCGTTGCTGCCAACCGCGGCTGCCATCGGCACATTCGACGGTGACATTGGCGACACCGGCACGCTGCAGGTTGTCGCGGGCAAACGCCGCCAGTTCCGGGCGCAGTTCGAGGGTCGTCACGTGCTCGGCGCGCGCTGCCAGAAGCGCTGCCATATAACCGCTGCCGGTACCGATTTCCAGCACGCGATCAGCTTGGCGGATGCCAAGTTCCTGAAGCAGGCGGGCTTCGACGCGGGGAGCAAGCATGCACTGACCTTCGCCCAGCGGGATTTCCATGTCGGCGAAGGCCAGGTTGCGATAGGCCGCCGGCACGAAATCTTCGCGCTTGACGATGAAGAGCAGGTCGAGCACTTTCGGGTCGAGCACGTCCCAAGGACGAATCTGTTGCTCCACCATGTTGAAGCGCGCTTGTTCGATGTTCATGAAATTCTCCGCAAACTTAATATTAGCATACGCTAATATATTGGTTCTGACAAAATCGGATTATACCTGAGGCACACACAGCCCCCGCTGCAACAGCGCCAGATGCGTGGCGAGATAGTCACGGTGACGGGCGGGCTGCTGCTCGCAGCGCCCCAGCGAATATTCCCAGATCAGCAACATCAGCACCGGGGCAATGATGACGTCGATCGTGACTTCGATGTCACACTGCCGGAATTCGCCGCTGCTGACGCCACGCTGCAACGCGGCGCCGACCAGGGCACGACCACGCGCGATCACATTGGTGTAGTAGTAGCCGGCGATCTCGGGAAAGTTCTGCGCCTCGGCGACGATCAACTTGGGAATGCCGGCGAAGGCAGTGCAACCGATGCGTGTCCACCAATGATCAAGCAACTTTTCCAGCAAGGAGAAGCTGCTGCCGGAGTGACTGGCGGCAATCGCCTCGTTTTCCGCCAGGACTGGCACGATGCCTTCCTGGATCGCCGCCTTGAACAAAGCTTCCTTGCTGGCGTAGTAAAGGTAGAGTGTCCCCTTGGAAACTCCGGCACAGGCGGCAACGTCATCGAGGCGGGTGGCGGCGTAGCCTTTCTCGACGAACTGGGTCAACGCGGCCGCCAGCAACTCGCCAGGGCGAGCTTCCTTGCGACGTTTCCGGACTGGTTTGGCGGTACTCATGGCGGCTTAATGACTATTGGGTCATCAAGCTAACACCCCATCACGGCTAGGGTCAACGGCTCTCCTTGATGAGCCGGTCGCCGATCGGCTGGGCGGGACGGGCGTTGTTGCGATAAAGGCGGCTGAAGATCCGCAGTTGCTCGTCCGAAACCTCGATCGGCTGCTTGAAGACGATCCACAGGATATCTTCGGTACAAGGGGGTGTCGTCAGCGAGCCCATGAAGGTGTAGTACTGCTTGCTACCGGGCAGAAGAGCGGCCGGCTCGAAGACGGCCGTCGGCGGCTCGACCGGAACATGTTTCTCGAGCGGCAGATTATTCCACAGGGTCTGGATCTGCGGATTCTCGTTACCACGAGTCATCAGCACCTCGATCACCGCCCGCTGACCGTCGATGGAGCGATGCACAAAATGGGCGGACATGTCGTAACGCTGGCCGTTGATCCGGGTCTCGCCCGGGCGATGGAAATGGATGTCCACCAAATCGTAGGTCTTGCCAGTCAGGGAGAAACTGCTGTCGCCAACCGCGACCGAAACGGTGTGGCCAGTATCGACGATGCGGAACGTGGAGGGTCGGTAATCGAAACGAATCGGCTCAAGATCGACCTTGATACCATCCCGGATATCGATCGGCGACTGACGCTTGCCGGCGGCACAGAGGACGTTACGCGGATCGAGCTTGACCCAGTTCTCCGGCGCACCTTCGCCTTCGTAGCCCCAGGTCACCGGCTTGTGCGGCGTCACCAACTCCAGCATGTAGCCCGCGTTGGCACGGCTCGGCGCCGGCTTCAGCGGGCGCGGCGCCGCCGCATTGTTGTGGACCAGTTGGGTCGTTCCATGTGAAACGCTGAGACTCGGCTTCGGCTTGGCTGGCGGCGGCGTTTCCTCGGCTTTCGGCCGGGTCTCGACCGGCGCCGCCGCTTCACTGCGCGAGGCTTCCATTGCCGCCTTGAGATTCGGGCGAATCGACGGAATCAGCGCATCGGGCTTATCGACGGTTTTTACCATCGGGGCCGCTTCCTTCCCCAACTCCTTCTTCAGCAACGCCGCGTTGGCTTCCTGCAGTTTGCTCGCCGCTTCGTTGGCGCGCTTGGCGAGCTCGGCCGGATCTTCCTTGGGCGGACGGCAGACCTCGCGCAGGACGCGGTCGTCGAGCGTCCCGGTACGCACCGGCAGTTCGGCGCCGGCAATCTCTTCTTCCCGGATGACGTCGTTTTCGGCTTGCCGATAGATGCGCTTGATCGTCTTCGCACTGCGCGACGCGCAGTCATAACGAGTGGTCGCCTCGATGACCCGGTACGGCATCCCGGTCCGGCTGTCGGATAGCGGACGATCGAGTGTCACCCGGCTCAAGGCTTCGACGACATTGCCGGTGCGCTTCAGGGTCGCACGATCAAGTTCAATGCTGCGACCGGCCTCGGTGGAAATGTTCTGCCAGGTTGGCGCAGCCCAGGCCAGAGAAGGCAGACTGGCCAGAACGATGGCAATGGTCGTCAAACGCATGGGTTGTTTCCTGTAGGTTTTCTTCGAATTTTCACGGGCTTGTCGAACTTATTTCGACCAGATTCCGGGAATCTTGAGCCCCGACCGTGCTTCCTTGCATTTTGCCTGTGTTTCCAGTACCTTGCACCACTCTCGTTAGGGGTGTCGACCCGCACAGCGCTCGGCTGAGAAATACCCTTCGAACCTGATCGGGTCATGCCGACGTAGGGAAACGAATCCGTTACCGGAACCAGATCGCTCCTTGCCCGTCTTACCCCGCTGAACATCCGCACGGAGCACTCATGAACGCCAAAGACCCCTTCCTCGCCGCCAACGCCCACGTGGACGAGGCCGCCATCCAGCCGCTGCCGAATTCGCGCAAGGTTTACATCGAAGGCTCGCGGCCGGACCTCCGGGTGCCGATGCGCGAAATCTCGCAGGCCGATACGCCGACCGGCTTCGGCGGCGAGAAGAATCCGCCGATCTACGTTTATGATTGTTCCGGCCCGTATTCCGACCCGGCGGCGCAGATCGACATCCGCTCCGGTCTGCCGGCGCTGCGCGCCCAATGGATCATCGAGCGCGGCGACACCGAGGAACTGCCCGACCTGTCTTCCGAATTCGGCCGCCAGCGTGCCGCCGACAAGGCTCTCGACGAACTGCGCTTCCCCGGCTTGCACCGCAAACCACGCCGGGCCAAGGCCGGCGCCAATGTGTCACAGATGCACTACGCGCGCAAAGGCATCATCACCCCGGAAATGGAGTACGTGGCGATCCGCGAGAACCTCAATCGCGCCGCCTATATCGAATCGCTGAAAGCCACCGGCCCGACCGGTGAGAAGATGGCCAAACTTCTGACCCGCCAGCATCCGGGCCAGAACTTTGGCGCCAGCATCCCGGCAGAGATCACGCCGGAATTCGTGCGCAGCGAAGTGGCGCGCGGCCGCGCCATCATCCCGAACAACATCAACCACCCGGAAAGCGAGCCGATGATCATCGGTCGCAACTTCCTGACCAAGATCAACGCCAACATCGGCAACTCGGCGCTTGGCTCCAGCATTCAGGAAGAAGTCGAGAAAATGACCTGGTCGATCCGCTGGGGCGGCGACACGGTGATGGATCTGTCCACCGGCAAGAACATTCACGAAACGCGCGAGTGGATCATCCGCAACTCGCCGGTGCCGATCGGTACCGTGCCGATCTACCAGGCGCTGGAGAAGGTCAACGGCAAGGCCGAGGACCTGACCTGGGAAATCTTCCGCGACACGCTGATTGAACAGGCCGAACAGGGCGTCGATTACTTCACCATCCACGCCGGCGTGCTGCTGCGCTACATCCCGATGACCGCCAACCGCATGACCGGCATCGTCAGCCGCGGCGGCTCGATCATGGCCAAGTGGTGCCTGGCGCACCACAAGGAAAGCTTCCTCTACACGCACTTCGAGGACATCTGCGAGATCATGAAGGCCTACGACGTCGCCTTCAGCCTCGGCGACGGCCTGCGCCCCGGCTCGATCTACGACGCCAACGACGAAGCGCAACTGGGCGAGCTGTAGAATGACACCGCGCCCACC
>JAFIHA010000045.1 GCA_017848965.1 Dechloromonas aromatica (nom. nud.)
CGGCAGCATGCGCCACATGCAGGGCGTCGAGGATTACCGGGAAGTGCTGGGTAAATTGCAGGCTGCCTGGGACACCCTCGCCCTGCTCGGCCAGCTGACCGGCGCCGCCACCGAAATGACCGGCACCCGCGAAGCCTTCGAGCGCCTCACCGGCGATCTGCTCAACCGCCTCGGGCAGGAAACCCGGCGCAAGGCAATCGCCGAACTGCGCGCCAAGGCGCAGACCAGCATCGACATCCTGGTCCGCAACCTGTTCGAACGCACTGCCGACATCGGCTTCCTGGCCGCCGACGACGACATCCGGGAATTCCTTCAGGGCGACGGCGAAACTCGCGAAGCGCTGGAAACACGCTTTCACGAATACGTACAAAAATATTCCGTCTATGCCGACATCGTCCTCTTCCGCGCCGACGGCCGGATCGCCGCCCGCCTGATGCCCGGTAGCTGCGAGGCCTGCGCGCACCCCTTGCTCGACGATGCCAGGTCGACGACCAGCGCTTACGTCGAATACTACGGCCCGGCCGACTTCCTCGCCCCCGGTCAGCACCTGCTCTATGCCTACCGCGTCGAGGACGCCGCCGGGGAATGCCTCGGCATCCTGGCCCTGCATTTCCGTCTGGAAGACGAGATGCGCAGCATCTTCGCCAATCTGACCGGCACCGGCGACAGTTGCCTGCTGGCCAACTTCGACAGCGGCGGCTTGGTGGTCGCGACATCTTCGCCCCTGCAGCTACCGGCCGGCACGCAACTGGATGACAGCCTGCGCCAGGCCCGTGGCGACGTCGTCCGCCTCGCCGGCCGCGAATACCTGGCGATCGCCTGCGCTGCCCACCCTTACCAGGGCTATCCCGGCCCCGGCTGGTGCGGGCTGGCGATGGTCCCGCTCGAGTTTGCCTTCGAGCGACGCGACAGCGAGCTACTCAAGCATATCGACAGCGCCATACTGCAAACCGTTGCCCACCAGCCCAAGTTGTTCAACGACGAACTGCGCTTGATCCCGCAACAGGCCGAACGCATTCAGGAAGACCTCAACCGTTCGGTGTGGAACGGATCGGTCCGCCAGGTGGATAACAACAGCGGCAACGCCGCCTTCGCCAAGACCCTGCTCTGGGAAATCTCCAGCACCGGCCGCAAGACCCAGGCGGTGTTCGAACAATCGATCGGCAACCTGCACGAAACCGTCGTCGCCGCGCTGCTCCAGAACGGCATCTCGCGCGCCGCCTTCGCCATCGACGTGATGGACCGCAATCTCTACGAACGCGCCAACGACTGCCGCTGGTGGGCGCTCAATGCAACCTTCCGGCGAGTTCTGAGCGAACCCCGCGTCAGCCCGGAAGATGCCGTTCGCTGCGGCGAAATCCTGCGCTACATCAACGGTCTGTACACGGTTTACGCCAATCTCATCCTCTACGACGCCCACGGCCAGGTCATCGCCGTTTCCGACAGCGAGCAGGCAAGCCTGTGCGGCACCCGCCTGCACGAGGAATGGGTCGGTCGCAGCCTCGCCCTCGACAACTCGCAGGGCTACGTCTGCTCGCATTTCGCGCCGACGCCGCTGTACGGCAACCGGCATACCTACATCTACGCCGCCGCCATCCGCGATCCGCAGGACAGCCGCGTGGTCGGCGGCATCGGCATCGTCTTCGACGGCCAGCCGCAGTTTGCCGCCATGCTCAACGACGCCCTGCCGCGCGATGCCGCCGGTCAGCCGATCGCCGACACCTTTGCCCTGTTTGCCCAGCGCGATGGCAGGATTGTCGCCAGCAGCGACCCGCGTTTCGCCATCGGCAGCACCATCGCGCTCAGCGCAAGCCAGCGCCAGCTCGGACGCGGCGGACGCATGGCCGACATCATCACTCAGGATGAACACTACTTCGCGCTCGGCACCGCCGTTTCCGCGGGCTACCGGGAATACAAGACCAGCGACGGCCACAGCGACGAAATCCTCGCCCTCTCCGCCTTCCCGCTTGGCAAGTCTGGCACCGTCGTCGATGACAAACGCAGGAACAGCGCCCCGGCGGTTGGCAACCGTGCCCGCCGCCTGGGCAACGGCGGCGACTGCATCGAGATCGCCACCTTCTTCATCGGCCGCCAATGGCTCGGCATCCCCGCAACCGACGTCGTCGAAGCCATCGATGCCGACGACCTTACCCCGGTATTCGGCGGTCGCAGCGACCTCGTCGCCGGCGTCAAGATGTACCGCGGCAACCTCATCTCGGTCGTCCATCTCGCCCGCCTGCTGCAACCCGGCGCGCCGATTCCCGAACGTGTCCGCCAGATCGTCGTCGTCCGCACCCACGGCAAGACCTGTCTGGGCCTGCTGGTGGACGAACTGGGCGAAATCCCGGAAATCTCGCGCGACGAAATCAAGGCGGTCAACCACATGGCCGCCGCCGGCGACGCCCTGACCGTCGGCATCGTCGAAGGCATGCGGCGCAGCGAAGACCGTCACGGACTGCTCTCCATTCTGGCCAGTGACCGACTCTGCCACCGTATCGGCTGCCACTGCGAGACACCGGAAGCCCCGCGCACCATCGAACTTGCGATCGCCAGCCGGGCGGGACCGGCATGAGGCATACTCGGGCACCGATCACCACTTCCCGGGTCGCCCGATGATCCCATTGCAAGACTACGCCTCAGTCACTCCCTACATCACCAAGGATGGCTCCGAGATCCGCGAACTGATGCACCCCAAGGTTCACGGCAACCGCAGCCAGAGCCTGGCCGAAGCCACCATCCTGCCCGGTTGCAAAACCGAACTGCACCGCCACGCGCAAACCGAAGAGCTTTATCACATCACCGCCGGCCACGGCCGCATGACCCTGGGCGATGAGACCTTTCCCGTCCAGCCTGGCGACACCGTCTGCATCCCGCCCGGCACAGCGCACTGCATCGAGGCCGTCGGCGAGGAGACGCTGAAGCTGCTGTGCTGTTGCTCACCGGCTTACGATCATGCGGATACGGAATTGCTTCAGGGCTGAATTTCGCATTACCGGAAGACAATGTAATATCCCTGGACTATCGAAGGGAGAAGGCATTGGCGACAGAACAAATCTCAGCCTTTCACGGCAAGTACTACGCCTGGGAACTTACCCGCCGCCGCGCCGCCGGTGAAGAAGACCGCATTGCCCAATCCCTGTTCGACGCCAGCGTAGACCTCAACCCACACCAGATCGATGCCGCGCTGTTCGCGCTCAACAACCCGCTGAGCAAGGGCGTCGTCCTCGCCGATGAAGTCGGCCTCGGCAAAACCATTGAAGCCTCGCTGGTGCTTTGCCAACTCTGGGCCGAGCGCAAACGCCGGCTGATCGTCATCTGCCCGGCCGCGCTGCGCAAGCAATGGGCGCTCGAACTCAGCGAGAAATTCAACCTTCCCGCCGAAGTCCTCGACGCCCGCACCTGGAAAGACCTGCAACAACGCGGCACTTACGCCCCGTTCGACCGCGATGTGATCAGCGTCTGCTCCTACCATTTCGCCGCCCGAATGGAACAGGCCATCGGCAGCATTCCCTGGGACGTCGCCGTCATCGACGAAGCGCACAAGCTGCGCAACGCCCACCGTAAGAGCCACGCCACCGGCCAAAGCCTGAAGCGTTCGCTGGCCGGCCGCAAAAAACTGCTGCTCACTGCCACGCCGCTGCAAAACTCCTTGATGGAGCTTTACGGCCTCACCTCGCTGATTGACGAAGAAATCTTCGGTGACGAACGCAGCTTCCGCTCCCAGTACGGCAATATCGACGGCGACCTGCAGGCGCTGCGCCGCCGCCTGACGCCTTTCATCAAGCGCACCTTGCGCAAGGACGTCCTCGAATACGTCCCCTACACCCAGCGTCACGCACTGACCACACCCTTCAAACCGAGCGAGGACGAACACCAGCTCTACGAACTGGTTTCAACCTATCTACAGCGGGATTTCAGCTACGGCTTCCCGCAACGGCAAAAGCATCTGGTCGGGCTGATCCTGCGCAAGCTGCTCGCATCGTCGACCGAAGCCATCACCGCCACACTGGAAGCCATCCGCAGCCGCCTGCAAAAATTGCTCGACAAGCAAAGCATCGACGAAGAATGGTTCGCCCACCTGGTCGAAGACGACGACCTCGAAGACGAATTGCTCGAAGCCGCCGAAGACGAAGCTCTGGAAGCCGAAGGCAACCCGGAAAGCATCGACTACACCCTGGTTAAACAGGAACTGACGGAACTTGATCAATATCTGGCGCTCGCCCGCACCATCCGCGAAGACCAGAAATCCCACGCCCTGCTGCATGCCCTGCAACAAGGTTTCGAGCGCATGCAAGGCATGGGGGCCGCGCGCAAAGTCGTGATATTCACCGAATCCCGGCGCACCCAGGACTACCTCGCCCGCTTTCTCGAAGCCCACGGCTACGCTGGCAAGGTGGTCACCTTCAGCGGCACCAACAATACCCAGAACGCCACCGGCATCTACCAACGCTGGCTGGCCAAATACAGCGGCAGCGACCGCGTCACCGGCTCCCCCGCCATCGACCGCCGCACTGCGCTGATCGACCACTTCCGCGCCGATGCCGAAATCCTCATCGCCACCGAAGCCGCCGCCGAAGGCGTCAACCTCCAGTTCTGCTCGCTGCTCGTCAATTACGACCTGCCCTGGAACCCGCAACGCGTCGAACAACGCATCGGCCGCTGCCATCGTTACGGCCAGCAGTTCGACGTGGTCGTCATCAACTTCCTCAACCAGCGCAATGCCGCCGACCAGCGCGTGCTGGAACTGCTGCAGGATAAATTTCACCTGTTCGACGGCGTCTTCGGCGCTTCCGACCAGATACTCGGCCAGATCGAAAGCGGCATCGACTTTGAAAAACGCATTGCCGAAATCTACGACCGCTGCCGCACCCCGGCCGCCATCGAAGCCGCCTTCGCCACCCTGCGCGCCGAACTCGAAGAAGACATCCAGGCCCGCATGGCCCACACCGAGCAACTGCTGCTCGAACACTTCGACGCCGACATCCACGATCTCCTGCGCAGTCAGAAAGAAAAAGCCGAAAGCCAGCTCGACCGCATCACCCGCTACTTCTGGAAGCTCACCCAACTGATCCTGGCCGGACACGCCCGCTTCGACAGCCAAACGCTTGCCTTCACCCTGCAAACTCCGCCGCTGCTTGCCGCGCCGGCAGGGCTTTACCACCTAATCCGCAAGGGCCAGATCCCGCCCGACCACGCCCGTATCTATCGCCTGACCCATCCCCTTGGCGAATACGTCCTGGAACGCGGCCGCCATCTGGATACACCGCGCAGCCACCTGCATTTCGACGCCAGCGGCCAAAAACCGCGCATCGCCATGCTCGAACAACTGGCCGGGCAAAGCGGCTGGCTACAACTCAACCTGCTCGAACTCGACAGCTTCCAGCGCGAGGAACACCTGGTCTTCACCGCGCAGAACGACGCCGGCGAAATCCTGGAACAGGAAATCTGCGAAAAACTCTTCCAGATCGCTGCCGAAACCCGGCCGCTGGAGAGCCTGGCGCCGCCCGACAGCCTCGCCGGCAATGCCCGCCAGCAACTGCAAGCCGCCCTCGCCCGCGCCCTCGAACAAAACGACCAGTACTTCCAGCAAGAACGCGAAAAACTTGATGCCTGGGCAGAGGACCGCATCCTCGCCGCCGAACAGGCGCTCCAAGACACCAAGCTCAAACTCAAGGCCCTGAAGCGCCAGGCGCGCACTGCCATGAGCATGGACGAAGCCCGCCGCCTGCAAGAAGAAACCCGCAAGGTCGAAGCCGAACAACGCCGGCAGCGCCAAGCCATTTTTGAAGTCGAAGACGACATCGAAGCCAAGCGCGACGCCCTCATCGCCGCGCTGGAAAAGCGTCTGCACCAGGCCAGCAATACCCGTGAGCTATTCACGATACGCTGGTCGGTCGACTAAACGGACAACGTGTCGATGAATCATTATTTCATCGACACGTTTTTCGATATGTCGTCACCGTCGACACGAGACAAAAACGTGTCGATTTTTTTAAAAAATATCGACACGTTTGATTGACCTGTCGCCAGCAACGACATATCCTCCGAACCTGTCGCCAAAAATCGATTTCGACACCATGAGCCCTCCTGACTGGCACCCGGAACAGCCCTACAACGCCCTTCCCCTCCTGCCGCCCGGTCAGGAGATCGAAACCCGGGCGGTGCTCAAACGCTGCATCACCGCGCGGGCAGCCCTCGCCGAACTCAAGCAGGCTGCCGAGCTGATCCCCAATCAGGACATGCTCATCAACACCATTCCCCTGCTCGAAGCGAAAGACAGTTCGGAAATCGAAAACATCGTCACCAGCACCGACAAGCTCTTTCAGTTTGCCCAAAGCGACAGCCAAGCCGACCCGGCAACCAAGGAAGCCCTGCGCTACCGCACCGCGCTCTACCGTGGCTTCCGCTCGCTCGCCGAGCGTCCGCTCTGTACCGCCACGGCCATCGAGATTTGCCGCACGACCAAGGGCGTGGCCATGGATATCCGCCGCACGCCCGGTACCCGTCTGGCCAACGACCGCACAGGCGAAACCATCTACACCCCGCCGGAAGGCGAAACCCGGCTGCGCGACCTGCTTTCCAACTGGGAGAAATTCCTGCACTACCAGGAAGACATCGATCCCTTGGTGCGCATGGCGGTTGCCCATTACCAGTTCGAGGCCATCCACCCTTTCACCGACGGCAACGGCCGCACCGGTCGTGTCATCAACATCCTCTACCTCATCCAGCAAGACCTGCTTGGCCTGCCCATCCTCTACCTGAGCCGGCACATCATTGCCCACAAGGCCGATTACTACCGGCTTCTGCTCGACGTCACGCGCCATGGCGCCTGGGAGCCCTGGATACTCTTCATGCTGCAAGCCGTTGAAGAAACCGCCCAATGGACCACTGCCAAGATTGCCGCCATCCGCAGCCTGGCCGAGCACACCGCCAACCACATCCGCGAAAAACAAGCCAAGATCTACAGCCGCGAACTGGTCGACGTCATCTTCGAGCAGCCCTACTGCCGCATCGCCAATCTGGTCGACAAGAAAATCGCCCAGCGCCAGGCCGCCTCAAGCTACCTCAAGGAACTGGTTGCCATTGGTGTACTGAAAGAACTGCAAGTCGGCCGGGAAAAGCTGTTTACCCACCCCAAGCTGATGCAACTCCTAACCCGCGACAGCAATCAGTTTGCTGCCTACGCCTGAACATCGCCGAAGGCCGCGCCGTACTGTAAATCCCACGGTCGACCGCCAGAAACCACGAAAAATCGAGACACCATGACGACCAGCGACAAACGCCAGCAACTCATCGCCAAGCTCAAAGAATTGTTCCAGATGGATCAGGCCGATCTCGACTTCGGCATCTACCGCATCATGAATACCAAGCGGGATGAAATCACACGCTTCCTGGAACAAGATCTGATGCCTACTCTGCGCAGCACGCTGGAAAAATTTCAACCCGCCGGGCAAGCAGAAAAACAAGCGGCACTCGAAGAGGCCATCAAGGCGGCTCATACCGCCGGCTTCGACCCGGAACAATCGCCCAAGGTGCAACAACTGCGTGCCGAATTGAGCCAAAGCGTCGACCTGGAGACGGAAGAAGAAACCATCTATTCCGACCTGACCACCTTCTTCAGCCGCTACTACCAAGGTGGTGACTTCATGTCGCTACGCCGCTACAAGGAAGGTGTCTATGCCCTTCCCTATGAGGGTGAAGAAGTCAAACTGCATTGGGCCAATGCTGACCAGTACTACATCAAGACCGCCGAAAATTTCACCCGCTACGCCTTCAAGACCCCGCAAGGTCGCGTGCGTTTTGAACTGATCGCGGCCAGCACAGAGCGCGATAACGTAAAGGCCAGCGCAGAGAACGAACGCCGTTTTATACTCGCCGAGCACCCGCTCGCCGAAGAAAACGGCGAACTGGTCATTTACTTTGAGTTTCGCCCCGACCCGGACAAACGCAAACAGAAGGAACTCAACACCCTGGCCGTCAGCAGCCTGCTGGCGCTGCCCGCTGGCGCGCCGCTGACTCAAGGCATTCAGCAGTGGGCAAGCTGGCAACAGGGATTGGCGAGCATCGCCGATCCGGAAAAAAGCAAAAGCCGCAGCTTGCTTGAAAAACACTTGAGCGACTACACCGCCAAGAACACCTTCGACTACTTCATCCATAAGGATCTCGGCAAATTCCTGCGCCGCGAACTGGACTTCTTCATCAAGAACGAAGTCATGCACCTGGACGACATCCAAGACGAAACCGCACCCAAGGTCGAGCAATACCTTGCCCGTATCAAGGCCATGCGCCAGATCGCCCACAAAATCATCGCCTTTCTGGCGCAACTGGAAAATTTCCAGAAAAAACTCTGGCTGAAAAAGAAATTCGTTTTGGAAACCCAGTGGCTGATTACGCTGGATCGCATTGACGAAAGCCTCTACCCGGAAATTTGCGAACAGGCGGAAAAACCTGCCCGTGGATGGGATGGCAAGACGCGTAGCCAGCGTGAGGAATGGCTGGAACTCTTCCATATTGACCAAGGAGCCAATGCCATCTATACCGAGCCGTTGAGCCCGGCTTTCCTGAAAGCGAATCCCTCGCTGGTACTTGATACCAGTTATTTTAACCAGGAACTGACCGACCGCTTGTTGGATGCCATTGCCGAGCAAGGCTCTTTGGATGAGCAAACAGATGCATTGCTGGTGCACGGTGAAAACTTCCAAGTCTTGCGATTACTAGAAACCCGATACCGGGAACAAATTCGCTGCATTGCCATTGACCCTCCATATAACCGCTTGGGCGACGGATTCCCCTACAAAGACAATTACCGTCACTCCTCCTGGCTGACGATGATGCGTGACCGCTTGGGCGTAGCAGCAAGTTTTTTGCGACAAGATGGCGCGCTATTCTCGAATATTGACGAAAACGAACGGGATAGTCTGCAGGCCGTACTAGACCTGACGTTTGGCAAGGAAAACCGAGTTGAAGAGTTGATCTGGGCGCAGAACACCACCCACAGCCAATCTCCACTTTATTCGACGAATCATGAATATGTGGAAGTTTATGCGCGTAACCGTCAATCAGCAGAACAAGACCCCAAAATGTTCCGGGAGCCAAAGCCGGGTTACTTTGAAGTGATGGAGCTATTGAAGAAAATCTCGCCGACCTTCCCGCCGCTTGCCGAAATCGAACAGCGTATTGATGAACTGTTTAAACAGCACATTGAGGAATACAAGGAAGAACTGAGCGAGCAAGGGCTGCAATACGACGAAGAAACCAAGAAACAAGACCCTTGGCGGGGCATTTATGCCTACAACAATGCCGAATATCGAAGCGCTGATGGCCAAGTTGTGAATGAAGCTGACGCGGCAAAGCAAAATGCTCGTATTTGCCTTTATCAGCCAGACAATGCTTCTGCTCCTTCACAAAAACAAGCAGACTCCACTAAAGATCCTAACGACCCAAACTACCGTTTTTATAAGCCCTTACATCCATCAACCGGCAAAGAATGCCCATTCCCGAAGCGTGGCTGGGCTTGGCCTTTTTCTTGGCCAGAAACTAACCGCGAAAGTTTTACCACCCTGGAAAAACAAGGGCGTATCGCTTGGGGAAAAGATGAAACGACAATTCCACGCTTCAAACGATATTTACACGAGGTGGAAACCAATGTGGCCAAGTCGTTTTTTCACGACTATACCGATGGCGAAAAACAACTTGGGGCTCTCTTTGGCTTGTCTGGTGTCTTTCCTACACCGAAACCAACGACTCTTCCCTGTCGTTTCATTTCTCAAGTCGCCCAAAAAGGCGATACTGTCATGGATTTTTTCGGTGGCTCCGGTACCACTGGCCATGCCGTCATCAACCTGAACCGTGAAGACAACGGAACGCGCAAATTTGTGCTGGTTGAGGCCGGCGAGCACTTTGATCAGGTGCTGACCGAGCGCATCAAAAAAGTGGTTTATGCCCCCGCTTGGGATAATGGCCAGCCAGTTACCAGGCCGACAGAACCGTTGACTAGAGGCAACCCACGACTGATCAAACTACTACGGGTAGAGTCCTACGAGGACACTTTGTCCAATCTGGGAAACCCGACTCAAACAACTGCTCAGCAAAATTTGCTCAAAGGCAAGGCAGCATTCCGGGAAGGCTATCTGCTCAATTACATGCTTTCACTCGAATGCCTAGCCCCCTTGATGAGCCTGGATCACTTTACAGATCCGTTCGATGTTCGCATGTCTTTGACACGCAGCGACGACACCCGCTTGGTGACGGTTGATCTTGTGGAAACCTTTAATTACCTACTCGGCTTGCGCGTTCACTCCACGCGTAAGCTCAAAGGCATCCGCGAAGTCATCGGCCTAACGCCTAACGGCGACCGCACCCTGATCCTCTGGCGCAATTCCCTGGAAACCAACAACGACGCACTCGACGAGTGGTTCCGCAAACAGGCCTATAACAGCCGCGACCGCGAGTTCGACCTGATTTACGTCAACGGCGATAACAACCTGGAAAACCTGCGCCGTCCGGATGAAAGCTGGAAAGTGCGACTGATCGAGGACGCTTTCCAAACCCTGATGTTTGATGTGCAGGATGTATAAGGTATGACTGCTGTAACTAAGCTGCACTTCCACAAGTTGAAACGCCTTGAAGAGGTCACTATCGAGTTTCCCGAAAAAGGCTTAATTGCGCTGATGGGTGAAAATGGCACGGGGAAAACCACCGTACTTCACGCATTAGCTTGCCTTTATAAGCCACATCAACATCTTCAAGCGAACCGCGGTGATCACGGGAATTGGTGGACTGATTGGTTCGTTCCTCACACAGGCAATCTTTGGAACAATTCAAGACTGCGAGCTTTTTTCACCGATAGTATCCACGGCGTTACTTATCGAAAAGGTGATCGTTGGAGCCCCCGAAAAGAAGAGCGAAGAGAACGTTATTGTAGATATATCGGCTTCAAAGACTGCCTCCCACATATCGAAGAAGAGCGATTGCGTTCCCGATTTGAGTTTAATCTTCAGCCGCTAGATTTGAGTGAGGCTAAGCGTGCCCAATTTCTGACAGCGGCAAAAAGTATTCTCAACCGCAATTATCAAGAAATCCAGCGAGCCACCAAAAACCATGGGTTAGGCCGTTTTCTCTATGCCACCATTACTCATGGTCATCCGCCTGCTGTCTCCTCTTACACTTCTCACTACATGGGGGCTGGAGAGCAAAAAGTACTCAAAATTATTGAAGAGGTAGTTCGTGCCCCAAATGGAGGCATGATTCTTTTTGAGGAGTTTGAAGTAGCAATCCATGAATCGGCACTACGCAGATTAATCCCCTGGCTGGTTCAAGAGGCCGAAAGCCGTTCTTTACAGATTATCGTGTCGACTCATTGGCCACGCATGACTGAATTCTCTGACGATATTCATTTGAGGACTCTGCATAGCACACTAACGGGAGGTCTCGCGTGTATCAACGGCTTCAGGCCTTCGACAATGCATCGACTGACTGGCGATTTGGACGAACTTCGACTAATCACCATCTGGGTCGAGGATACCCTTGCAGCAAGAGTCGTTCAGCAAATCGCGACAGAACTAAGTTTGCTCGCTAACGTAAAGACAAAGTTATTTGGTGCTGCCGACAATTCCTTTGCTGTTGCGGCAGCACTTGAACTAGATGGGGCTGATCCCACAAGAAACCTGGTTGTCTTGGACGGTGATCGTTATCGTCGGATATCGGAAAAACGCGAACAGATAAACAATACTCTTACAGGGACAGGCGAACAGATTCTGGCAACGCAGCAGTCAGCTTTACGTTGGTTTAATCAGTTCAGCCCTGTCACATCGGATTTTTCGTCGCCAACTAGCCCCATGAAGCCTGAGCGATTTTTGCTCGATGCAGCAATGCGTGCATATCAGAATGGAATGGGAAATCCATATATCGAGCAGTTCTTCAATTTTGCAGCGGAAAACGTATTTCCCGATCCTGATAAATCGCTGATCTATAACCTACATATTCACTTTAACCTGTCTATTGAGCGAGTTGAACTTGCCCTGATTGAAGTGGCTAGTCGAGATCCAGCATGGCGTTATTTCTGTTGGAACGTTCGGGAAAAATTGATTGCCATGGCGAGAGCACTAAACCTTGAACCGAAGGTGGACGACTGATGGCCGTTATTCCCTTTCCCCATAAACTGGCCCTAAGCCGTTTCTTCCTAAGCCTGTTCGGTGGTCACCCCTACGACCTCGACCAAGACACTTTTCGGGAAGTTACCAAGCGCCTGACCGATGAATCCCTGGAGATTCGGGAAGAGGACGGCACTTCGCGCTTCCTCGATGAGTTGGAGCGCTTGCTACCCACTGGCAGTCATTTGACCTACGAGCAACTACTGGAATACGACCGCAACATCGCTCGTCATACAGAGGCAATCAACGCTCGTCGCAGCCATCGCGTGCAATGGAAATACTTCCAATATCTCACCTTGTTGTTTACCGAGATTTATCTGGACTGGTATTTCCGCGACCCAGTTGGACTTCTGGCTGCGCTGAATCAGCATTTGGAAGCCTTCAACAGCGCCCTACTCGAATGGGGCGAAAACAAGCGTGATGTGCTTTCTCCCTATACGCCAGAGTCACTACGTCGTATCGCTTTCTGGAATGCCACGGGCAGCGGCAAGACACTGCTGATGCACATCAATCTGGCGCAGTACCGGCACTATCTGGCCAAATACAAGCGCACAGGGGAGCTCAACCGCGTTCTGGTGCTGACACCCAACGAAGGGCTGACCCACCAGCATCTGGAGGAATTCAAGCTTTCTGGCATCCCTGCCGCACCATTCGACAAGGACAGCACCGGCAACAGTAGTGGTATGTTCAAAGGGCAGATTGTCGACATCATCGACATGAACAAGCTGCGCGAGGAAGGGAAAAAGAAGACAGTTTCGGTTGATCAGTTTGAGACGAACAATCTGGTTTTCATCGACGAAGCCCACCGGGGTTCGCAGGGTGAGGTTTGGTCGGAAATGCGCAGCCGTTTGGCAAAGGATGGCTTTACGTTTGAGTATTCCGCCACGCTGGGCCAAGCCGTTTCCTCCGATGGCTCCCTGGTTGATGACTACGCAAAATCCATTCTCTTTGATTACTCTTATCGCTACTTCCATGCCGATGGGTTCGGCAAGGATTACCAGATACTCAATATTGAAGGCAGCAGCGATAGCCTGGCCGACAAGGAGCGGCGTCAGCTGTATCTGACGGCTTGCCTGCTCAGCCACTACCAGCAACTTTGCCTGTTTGAGGATGAACAGGCGCGTTACAAGGCATTTGCTATTGAAAAACCGCTTTGGGTTTTCGTGGGTAGCAAGGTCACCGCAATTCGTACCGAAAACAAAAAACAGGTTTCCGACGTGGAGGACATCCTGTTGTTCTTCGCCGAGTTAGTGAAAGACCGTAACGTAACCGTTGCCCATTTGCGCAAATTGTTGAGCGGCAACACTGGCTTGTTGGATGGTGCGAACAGAGACATTTTTGCCGAGGCTTTCCCCTTTCTTCAGGCGCAGGGAAAAACAGCAGAGCAAATCTTTGATGGCATCCTTGCCCACCTTTTTAACGCACCGCGTGGCGGCGCACTTCATGTGGATTATCTGGTGGGTGGCGATGGCGAACTGGCCCTACGCCTGGGCACCTCGGATGAGCCGTTTGGTGTTGTCAACGTCGGCGACGCGAAGAAGCTCGCCGAGTTGTGTGAAAAACACGAAACGCTCATCGTCAGCGAGAAGCCGTTTTCGTCTTCTCTATTCCGCACCCTAAACGAGCGGAATTCAAAGTTGAATGTACTGATCGGCTCTAAACGCTTTTCAGAAGGCTGGAACAGTTATCGTGTTTCCACCTTGGGCTTGATGTATGTAGGCCAAAACGAAGGTTCCGAGATCATTCAGTTATTCGGCCGTGGTGTGCGTCTTCGCGGTTACGCCAACAGTCTGAAACGCAGCCGCGCTATTCACTGGGCCGCGCGCGACAAAGAACTTGACTGGGTTGCCAAGGATCACCGTCTGCCCATTCTGGAAACCCTGAACGTGTTCGGCGTGAAATCCGATTACATGCAGCGTTTCAATGAGTTTCTAGAGGGCGAAGGCATTCGCCGTCCAGATAGCCGGGAATCCATCAAGATCCCGGTAAAACTCAAGCTTCCGCATTTGCCGCTGGTTACCGTCAAGGTGCCGGACGACATCAACTTCAAGAAGCAAGCCAAAGCCAGCCTGAGCGGTCCAGATGAGATTCGTTTGGAAACTGGTGCTGTCACACTGGACTGGTATCCGCGCGTTGCCATCAAGGCAAGCAAGGGTATCAAAATCACTCAGCTTGTGAGCAGCAAACCACCAGCCAAGCTGACAGAGGATCATTTGGCGTTTATTGATTTCGACGCCATCTACCTGGAGCTTCAGCAGCTCAAGGCAGAACGGGCTTGGCACAATTTCAGCCTTCGCCGGGACACTTTGCGGGAATTACTAACGCCGCCAAACAACGGCTGGTACACCTTGTATGCCCCGCCGGAAACCATGGCGCCAGAACGGTTTGAACAGGTGTGGGAATGGACCGAAATAGCCAGCGCTCTGTTGAAAAAATACTGCGACCGTTTCTACAAGGCCAAGAAAGATGCCTTTGAAGCGCCGCACCGTATCTACGCAGAACTTCGACCAGATGATCCAAACTTTATTGAGGAGTACAAGATTCTGGTTGATCGCTCAGAAAAGCTCATCATTCAGCGGCTGAATGAGCTGGAACAGCACATCCGAGATGGCGTTCTGGGAGATTTCAATATCGGCGGACGTGGTGAAGCGCTTTTCTTTGATCGGCATTTGTACTCACCGCTGCTGCATCTGCGTAATGGTGTTGATACCGACCTGTTCAGCATTACTCCTGTCCCACTGAACGACGGAGAGCGGGACTTTGTCGTCGATTTGCGCACTTATTTCCAGAGCAAACCAGCCCTACTGAATGGCAAAGAAATATACCTGCTACGAAATCAGTCGAAAGGTCGTGGCATTGGGTTTTTCGAAGCCGGAAACTTCTATCCGGACTTCCTGCTTTGGGTTCTTGAAGGAAATCACCAGCACATAATTTTTGTCGATCCGAAGGGTATTCTCCGATGCGAAGGCTTGAATGACCCGAAGCTAAGCTTTTACAAGGCAATCAAGGAAATTGAGAAAAAGCTGAATGCAAAGGGAGGAAGCGCTACAGCTTCCCTGCACTCCTTTATCGTTTCCAGCACACCTCTCGGCAAAGTCCGCTGGTGGGATCCTGAGTTGGCCTCAGCCGAAGACTTTGCTGCCCGCCATGTTCTTTTTCAGCGTGACGCCGCACACACCTACATTGAGACACTGTTCAAAACGGTGCTGAACTGATTCATATGACTAAAGATTTATCGAAGCACACACCGATGATGCGCCAGTACCTGGCGCTCAAGGCCAATCACCCGAACACCCTGCTCTTCTACCGCATGGGTGACTTCTACGAGCTGTTCTATGAAGATGCGGAGAAGGCGGCACGCCTGCTCGACATCACGCTGACCACGCGCGGGCAGTCGGCCGGGGTGCCGATCAAGATGTGCGGCGTGCCTTTCCATTCGCTGGAACCCTACCTGGCGCGACTGGTGAAGCTCGGCGAGTCGGCGGTGATCTGCGAGCAGATCGGCGATCCGGCGACCAGCAAGGGGCCGGTCGAGCGGGCCGTGGCGCGTATCGTCACGCCGGGCACGCTGACCGACGCGGCGCTGATCGACGACAAACAGGATGTCTGGTTGCTCGCCGTGACCACCTTGCGCAACACCGCCGGCATCGCCCGGCTCAACCTGGCGAGCGGCGAGTTCATCCTGATCGAGGTGGCGGCCGAGCAGATTGCGGCGACGCTGGAGCGCATCCGTCCGGCGGAAATCCTCTACCCGGAAAGCTGGACGCCGAACTTCGGCATCGACGTGGCGCGCACCCGCCAGCCGGACTGGTATTTCGATTTCGACTCGGCCAAGCGCCTGCTCTGCGACCAGTTCGAGGTCGCCTCGCTCGCCGGTTTCGGCGCCGAAGGCCTGAAGCCAGCGATTGCCGCAGCCGGCGCCCTGCTCCAGTACGCGCAGGCGACGCAGTCGGGCAAGCTACCGCACCTGCGCGGGCTGAGCGTCGAAATCGAGGGCGATTACCTCGGTCTCGACCTTGCCACCCGGCGCAACCTGGAACTGACCGAGACGCTGCGCGGCCAGCCGTCGCCGACGCTCTTTTCGCTGCTCGACAACTGCGTCACCAGCATGGGCTCGCGCCTCCTACGCCACACGCTGCACCATCCGCTACGCGCGCGGGCGATTCCCGCCGAACGCCATGGTGCGGTCGAGGCGTTGCTCGACGATTACGGCCGCCTGGCCGGTGCCGTCCGCAAGAGCCTGCGCGGCATCGCCGACATCGAGCGCATCGCCGGCCGCATTGCGCTGAGGAACGCCCGCCCGCGCGACCTCGCCAGCCTGCGCGAATCGCTCGCCCGCCTGCCGGAACTGCGCGCGCCGCTGGCCGAGGCCAACGCCGACCTGCTGGCACAGACCTACGACGAACTGGCCGTGCCGGCCGAAACGCTCGACCTGCTGGTGCGCGCCATCGCCGCCGAACCGGGCGCCCAGGTGCGCGACGGTGGCGTCATCGCGCCGGGTTTCGACGCCGATCTCGATGAACTGCGCTCGCTCAACGACAACTGCGGCGCCTTCCTCGTGGACATGGAAGTGCGCGAACGCGAGCGCACCGGCATCGCCAGCCTGAAGGTCGAGTACAACAAGGTGCATGGCTTCTACATCGAAGTCACGCACGCCAACGTCGACAAGATTCCCGACGACTACCGCCGCCGGCAGACGCTGAAAAACGCCGAGCGCTACATCACGCCGGAGCTGAAGGCCTTCGAGGACAAGGCGCTGTCGGCGCAGGAACGCTCGCTGGCGCGAGAGAAGCTGCTCTACGAACAGATTCTCGACGCGCTGCTGCCGGTCGTCCCGACCCTGCAGACGATTGCCCGCGCCGTCGCCCAGCTCGACCTGCTGGCTGGTTTTGCCGAATCGGCGCTGAAGCGCAACTGGTGCAAGCCGGAATTTGTCGCCGAGACCTGCCTCGCCATCGAAAGCGGCCGCCACCCGGTGGTCGAAAACGAACTGGCGCAGAGTGCCGAGACCTTCATCGCCAACGACTGCCGGCTCGCCGACGAGCGCCGGCTGCTCCTGATCACCGGCCCGAACATGGGCGGTAAATCGACCTACATGCGCCAGGTCGCGCTGATCGCCCTGCTCGCCCACATCGGCAGCTACGTGCCGGCGACGCGCTGCGTGCTCGGCCCGCTCGACCGCATCTTCACCCGCATCGGCGCCTCCGACGACCTCGCTTCCGGGCGCTCGACCTTCATGGTCGAGATGACCGAAGCCGCCGCCATCCTGCACCACGCGACCCACCAGAGCCTGGTGCTGATGGACGAGATCGGCCGCGGCACTTCCACGTTTGATGGTATGGCGCTGGCTTTCGCCATCCTGCGCCACCTGATCGACAAGAACCGCAGCCTGACGCTGTTCGCCACACACTATTTCGAACTGACCCGGCTGTCGCACGAATACAGCGAGCTGGCCAACGTGCACCTCGGTGCCGTCGAGCACGCGCACCGCATCGTCTTCATGCACGCCGTCGAGGAAGGCCCGGCCAACCAGAGCTACGGCATCCAGGTCGCGGCACTGGCGGGAATTCCAGCCAGCGTCGTGCGCGCGGCAAAGAAGCAGTTGCGCGAATTCGAGCAGCGGGCAACGGTCGATCCGCTGCAACCGGATCTGTTCACGCAGGCCGCACCGGAACCCGAAATTGCCGAACCGCACCCGGTACTCGGCCAGCTCGCCGCCATCGACCCGGACAGCCTGACCCCGCGCGAGGCACTGGATGCGCTGTACGCATTGAAGAGCCAGCTACGGTGAGTCGGCATCCGTTTATTGCCGGATTCCGGCGCGGCGCGGCACTGGGCGCGCTGCTCCTGCTCGCCGCCAGCGCTCACGCCGAACTCTGGCGTTTCGCGCTGATCGGCGACGTGCCCTATTCCGACAGAGAGCGCGCCGAATTGCCGAAGATTCTGGAGGCGATCGCCGACACGCACGTCGATTTCATCGCCCATGTCGGCGATATCAAGCACGGCGCCGATCGCTGCGACGACGCCGTCTTCGAGGACCGCCGGCAACTATTCAACGCTAGCCGGGTGCCTTTCGTCTTCGTTCCCGGCGACAACGAATGGAGCGATTGCTGGCGCGTCAGCAACGGTCACTACCAGCCGCTGGAACGTTTGAACAAGTTGCGCAGCCTGTTCTGGCACGACGGCCTGTCGCTGGGGCGGAATAAAATGGCGCTTGAACGCCAGCCCGGCGGCTACCCGGAACACGCGCGCTGGCGCCTGGGGCCGGTACTGTTCGTCAGCTTCAACCTGCCCGCCAACAATAACTGGGGACTGACGCAGCAGCCATCGGCTGAATTCCTCGCCCGCAATCCTTACGTGCTGGCCTGGCTCAAGGAAAATTTCGCGCTGGCGCGGCACGAAAAACTGCGCGGCATCGTCCTGATGTTCCAGGCCAACCCGGGCTTCACCCACCATGCACAGGGTTTTGCACACAGCGGCTTCCGCGATTTCCTGAACACCTTGCGCGAAGAAACGCTGGATTTCCCGGGCGAAGTGGTGGTCGTTCACGGCGACACCCATTTCAGCCGTATCGACAAGCCGCTACGCGATACGCGCGGCAAGCGGATTGCCAACTTCACCCGGGTCGAGACTTTCGGCTACCCGTTCATGGGCTGGTCGCGCGGCGTCATCGATACCGATGCGCCTGCGCTGTTCCGCTTCGAAACCCATCCCTGGCCGCCACTCAGTGGCAGGTTTCCCCATCTTCGTCGGCGTCGTGCACATGGCCGTGCTCGACCTCTTCCGCACTGGCGGCGCGGATCGCCGTCACCGTGCAGGTGAACACCAGCGCACTGCCAGCGAGCGGATGGTTGCCGTCGAGCACCACCTTGTCGTCGGCGATGTCGGTGACGCGGTAGATGACGAAATCGTCATCGCCGCCGTCTTCCGGGCCGCCTTCGAACTGCATGCCAACCTGCAGTTCCTTGGGAAAATCCTTGCGCGGTTCGATCTGCACCAGTTCCGGATCGTATTCGCCAAAGGCTTCGTCCGGCTGCAACTTGACCTGGACCGATTCACCGATCGTCTTGCCCTGCAGGGCTTCCTCGATCTTCGGGAAGATGTCGTCGTAGCCGCCGTGCAGGTAGATGATGGGATCACGCCCTTCGTCGACGACTTCGCCGTCCGGATTGGTGACGTGGTAGTCGAGGGTGATGACGGTATTCTTGGCAACCTGCAGGTTCATGAATCGAGTTCCTTCACGAGGCGCAGCACTTCGAGTGCATGGCCCTTGTAATTGACGTTGTACAACGCATGGCGGATGAGACCGTTGCGATCGATGACAAAGGTGGAACGGACGATGCCGAATTTCTTCTGACCATCCACTTCCCGGGCTTGCCATACCCCGTATTGCTGACAGACGCTGCCTTCCGCATCCGACAGCAGGCGGGTACCGATGCCCTCGCGGTCGCGGAATTCCTGATGCTTCAGACAGTCGTCGCGGTTGATGCCGAACAGCACGCAGCCCAGCCGCTGGAAATCCCCCTCGTGATCGGAAAAATCGGTGACCTCGCGGGTACAGCAGGGCGTGCAATCCTTGGGATAGAAAAACAGGACGATGGTATCGCGCTTCAGGTAGCCGGCCAGATCGACAGTCTCCATGTCGGCATCCGGCAGGGAAAATGTCGGGGCGCTATCGCCATTCTTGAGCAGCATGTCGTTCTCCTTCAGCGCTCGGTGCGAGACTGCTGGAGACGATTCTAACTGAGCGATTTGCCCGTGGCTACTGGGTTTTTGGGGATTCGAGCGGAGCGGCGACAGCGGGCCGTTCGGGTATCTGGACAAAGATTTCGTCCTGCTTCACCATGCCCAGTTCGAAGCGCGCCCGCTCCTCGATCGCCTCGTAACCCTGCTTCAGGTCACGGACTTCGGCGTCGAGGCCGGCGTTGCGGATTTCCAGCTGGCGCGTCTCTTCCTTCTCGAGCTTGAGCTGGCGGTCGTACTCCCATACCTTGAGCCATCCTCCCTTGCCCAGCCACAACGGGTACTGGAGGAGGACGATCAAGGCAAGGAGGCCGACCGTCAGCCAGCGCATGAACGCTTAGCGCAGGTTGTAGAAGGTTTCGCGGCCCGGATAGGACGCGGTATCGCCGAGATCTTCCTCGATGCGCAGCAACTGGTTGTACTTGGCGATACGGTCGGAACGCGACAGCGAACCGGTCTTGATCTGACCGGCGTTGAGACCGACGGCGATGTCGGCGATGGTGCTGTCCTCGGTTTCGCCGGAACGGTGCGAGATCACGGCGGTGTAGCCGGCGCGCTTGGCCATCTCGATGGCGGCGAAGGTTTCCGACAGGGTGCCGATCTGGTTGATCTTGATCAGGATCGAGTTGCCGATGCCCTTCTGGATGCCTTCCTTGAGGATGCGGGTGTTGGTGACGAAGAGGTCGTCGCCGACGATCTGCACCTTGCTGCCCAGACGGTCGGTCAGCAGCTTCCAGCCGTCCCAGTCGCCTTCGGCCATGCCGTCCTCGATCGAGACGATAGGGAACTGGTCGGCCAGGTTGGCGAGGTAGTCGGTGAATTGCTCGGCGGTCAGTTGCAGGCCTTCGCCGGACAGATGGTAGCGGCCGTCCTTGTAGAACTCGGAGGCGGCGCAGTCGAGCGCCAGCAGCACGTCCTGGCCGGGCACGTAACCGGCGGCCTCGATCGCCTGCATGATCACTTCCAGGGCTTCGGCGTGGCTACCCAGGTTGGGGGCAAAGCCGCCTTCGTCGCCGACGGCGGTCGAATGGCCCTTCTTGTCCAGCAACTTCTTCAGTGCGTGGAAGATTTCGGCGCCACAGCGCAGCGCTTCGCGGAAGGTGTTGGCGCCGACCGGCATCACCATGAATTCCTGGATGTCCAGGCTGTTGTTGGCGTGCGCGCCGCCGTTGATGATGTTCATCATCGGCACCGGCATCTGCATCGGCGCCATGCCGCCGAAGTAGCGGTAGAGCGGCAGACCGGATTCTTCAGCAGCGGCCTTGGCGACCGCCATCGAGACGGCGAGGATGGCGTTGGCGCCGAGGCGCGACTTGTTGTCGGTGCCGTCGAGTTCGATCATCGTCTGGTCGACGAAGGCCTGTTCCTGGGCGTCGAGACCGATGATCGCTTCCGAGATTTCGGTGTTGATGTTCTCGACCGCCTGCATGACGCCCTTGCCGAGGTAACGGCCCTTGTCGCCGTCACGCAGTTCGATGGCTTCGCGCGAGCCGGTGGAGGCGCCGGACGGCACCGCGGCGCGGCCCATGACGCCGCTTTCCAGCAGCACATCGGCCTCGACCGTGGGGTTGCCGCGGGAATCCAGAATCTCGCGGGCGACGACATCAACGATAGAACTCATGTCTCTTCCTTATAAACAAAAGGTTACAGATACTTCTTAAACAAAAACTTTAAATCTTAAACTCTTCGAAACCGGCAGCCTTGACCGCCCGATCAAGGGCGACCAGGGTAGTCAGCAGGCTTGCCATGCGGTCGAGCGGCCAGGAATTCGGGCCGTCGGAAAAGGCCTTTTCCGGGCAGGGATGGGTTTCCATGAACAGGCCGGCGATGCCCACGGCAACCGCCGCCCGCGCCAGCACCGGAACGAACTCGCGCTGACCACCGGAGACCGTGCCCTGCCCGCCCGGCAGTTGCACCGAATGGGTGGCATCGAAGACGACCGGGCAGCCGGTCTCGCGCATGATTGCCAGCGAGCGCATGTCGGACACCAGGTTGTTGTAGCCGAAAGAAGCACCGCGTTCGCAAACCATCAGGTTGTCGGCACCACCATTGACTTCGCGCGCCTTGGCGACGACGTTCTTCATGTCGCCCGGCGCCAAGAACTGGCCCTTCTTGATGTTCACCGGCTTGCCGCAGGCGGCCACGGCATGGATGAAATCGGTCTGCCGGCAGAGGAAGGCCGGCGTCTGCAGGACGTCGACGACGCTCGCCACCTGGGCGACGTCGGCTTCGCTGTGCACGTCGGTCAATACCGGCACGCCGACCTGGGCTCGAACGTTGTCCAGGATTTTCAGCCCGCCGTCGATGCCGGGTCCGCGCACCGAGGTGCCGGAACTGCGGTTGGCCTTGTCGTAGGACGCCTTGAAGATGTAGTTGATGCCGAGCCGGGCGCAGACTTCCTGCATATGACCGGCGACATCGACGCAAAGCTGTTCCGATTCGGCAGTGCAAGGACCGGCGATCAGGAAAAAAGGCTGGTCAAGACCAGCCTCGAATCCGCATAGCTTCATGCCGATTTACCCTGCTTGCTGGTCAGCGCCGCCTGCACGTAGGACGTGAACAGCGGGTGACCCTGACGCGGGTTGGAAGTGAATTCCGGGTGGAACTGGCAACCGACGAACCACGGATGGACCTCGGTCGGCAGTTCGACCATCTCGCAGAGGTCGGTGCCCGGTGCTCGGCCGGCGACGACCAGCCCCTTGGCCTCGAGTTGCGAGAGCAGGGTGTTGTTCACTTCGTAGCGATGGCGGTGGCGTTCGGTGATTTCCGCCTTGCCGTAGATCTGGCGCGCCAGCGAACCTTCCTTGAGGCGGCAGACCTGGCCGCCAAGGCGCATGGTGCCGCCGAGATCGGAATCCTCGCCGCGCTTCTCGACCTTGCCGGAAGCATCGAGCCATTCGGTGATCAGGCCGATCACCGGGAACGGCGTGTCGGCGACGAATTCGGTCGAATGCGCGTCCTTCATGCCGGCGACGTCGCGGGCGAACTCGACGACCGCCATCTGCATGCCGAGACAGATGCCGAGGTAAGGCACCTTGTTCTCGCGGGCGTAACGGATCGCCGCGATCTTGCCTTCGGTGCCGCGCCGACCGAAACCACCCGGCACCAGGATGGCGTCCATGGTTTCGAGGACGCCGGTGCCTTCCTTCTCGATGTTCTCGGAATCGATGTACTCGATATCGACCTTGCAGCGGGTATGGATGCCGGCGTGCTTGATCGCTTCGATCAGCGACTTGTAGGACTCGGTCAGATCGACATACTTGCCAACGAAGGCGATGCGCACCGTGTTCAGTGGATGCTCCATGGCGTCGATCAGTTTCTCCCAGACCGACAGGTCGGCGGCCTTGGCCAGGATGCCGAGCTTGTGGCAGACGATCTCGTCGAGCATCTGCTCATGCAGCATGCCGGGAATCTTGTAGATCGAATCGGCGTCCAGGCACTCGATGACGGCTTCCGGCATGACGTTGCAGAACAGCGCGATCTTGCGCCGCTCTTCGACCGGGATCGAACGGTCGGCACGGCAGAGCAGGATGTCCGGCTGGATGCCGATCTCGCGCAGTTCCTTGACCGAGTGCTGGGTCGGCTTGGTCTTCAGTTCGCCGGCGGTCGGGATGTAGGGCAAGAGCGTCAGGTGCATGTAGCAGACGTTGTTGCGGCCTTCCTCGATACCCATCTGGCGGATCGCTTCCAGGAAGGGCAGCGACTCGATGTCGCCGACCGTGCCGCCGACTTCGACGATGGCGACGTCGGCGCCTTCGGCACCGGCCTTGACCTTGCCCTTGATCTCGTCGGTGATGTGCGGGATGACATGCACCGTCTTGCCGAGATACTCGCCGCGCCTTTCCTTCTTCAGCACCGCGTCATAGACCTGGCCGGTGGTGAAGTTGTTGCGCTTGCCCATCTTGGCGCTGGTGAAGCGCTCGTAGTGCCCGAGATCGAGGTCGGTCTCGGCGCCATCCTCGGTGACGAAGACCTCTCCGTGCTGGAAAGGGCTCATCGTGCCGGGGTCGACGTTGATGTAGGGGTCGAGCTTGAGATGGGTAACCTTGATGCCGCGGGATTCCAGAATGGCCCCCAGCGACGCGGCGGCGATGCCTTTGCCCAAGGAGGACACGACACCACCCGTAACGAAAACGTATTTGGTCATGGAAAGACAGGCTGCGGGAAAGCAGAATGATAGCTGAAAATCCCCCTGCAGCGAAAGCCGTCCGCCACCGCGAAAGCGACTCGGCTAGAATTGTCGCTTCCTGAAAAACCACCCGGAAGTCTGCTCATGTCCCAATTTTCCTTTGACGTCGCCCTCGAAGATTTCGAAGCCAAGGTCCTCCAGGCATCGCTTGAAGTACCAGTGGTCGTCGACTTCTGGGCCCCCTGGTGCGGTCCCTGCCAGACGCTGAAACCGATGCTGGAAAAACTGGCCGAAGAATACAAGGGCCGTTTCCTGCTGGCCAAGGTCAACTCCGACGAGAACCCGGAACTGGCCGGCCATTTCGGCGTGCGCAGCATTCCGTCGATCAAGGTCGTCTACCAGGGTCAGCTGGTCGACGAATTCAACGGCGCCCTGCCCGAGGGCAAGGTCCGCGAATTCCTCGACCGCATCGCCCTACCCGGTGGCAACGAGACCGACCTGCGCGCAGAAGCCGCCGCCCTGGTCGGCGAAGGCCGACTGGAAGAAGCGCTGGCCAGACTGGTCGCCGCCAGCCAGGCCGACCCGCAGGACCAGGCGGTGCAACTCGACGCCATCGACGTCCTGCTGCAACTCGGCCGCAACGACGAAGCCGCCCAGTTGCTGGCCGGCGACTACCCGAACGAACCGGATCGCGCCACCGCCCTGCGCGCCCGCCTGGCGCTTGCCCAGGGCGCCGCCGACACCGCGCCGCTCGAAGCAAGGCTCGCCGTCAACCCTGACGACCACGCCACCCGTCTTGAGCTGGCCCGCGCCTACGCTGCCCAGAGCCGGTTCCGCGAAGCGCTCGAAGCGGCACTGGAGGTGGTCCGCCGCGACCGCTTCTTCGACGAGGGCGCCGGCCGCAAGACACTGCTGCAATTCTTCGAGGCGCTGTCCGGCGAACAATACGACGACCTCGTCCGCGAGTTCCGCCGCAAGCTGTCGGCGGCCCTCAACTGACCCCCCGGGCTGCATGTCGTGCAGCCCTTCCCCTTCATCCAGCCGCCGCCGGGTCCGCCCCGGGGTGGCTCGCCGAACCGGCCGGCACAGAAAGACTTCGGTTTTCCGTAGTTGCAGATCAGGGCTTCAGGATCAACACCATCTGCAGCAAAGACAGCTCGCATGTCGTACCCCGATGGCCGATGGAATCCCGGACAGAGTCAGATTGAAACGCGGTGGAATATTCCCCGGATGCGACTGATCATCGAGTGATTGACGGTAGCGCGCGGCGGCTCGACGCGGTGGCGCAGTGAAAGCTGCGGACGTTGCACGATTTCCCGGTGACGATCGATGCCCGACCGAATGCTGCGGACGGTCAACGTCTTGCGCATGGGTTTGGGCAGGAAGCGGTGGATCTGCCCCTGGTTGATCAGATCGGTGAGCAGCGAGGTGTCGCTGAACGAAGTCAGGACGATGGTCACGATCTGGGCATGAAAGTGCTTCAGGGTTTTCAGGAAAGGGGTGACATCCTCACCATCGACACGGGTTTCCGAGACGATGATCGATACCTTGCCCCGTTCGAGGATCGTCATGGCCTCGGCCTGCGAAGTAGCCCAGTCGAGGTGATAGGCACCGAGGAAATTTTCGTCGAGCAGGGCACGGATGGCAACGGCAACTTCCGGCGAGTCATCGAGCAGGAGGATTTCAAGAATTTCGTCAGGGGCGGGTGGTGGCGCTTCGACAGGGGCCGGGTTCCACAGCTTGATGGCAATTTCCATCGCTTCGCCGACGGTACGGCGGAAATCTTCCGCATTCCACGGCTTGTTGATATAGCGGAATATCTCCCCCTCATTGATCGAACCGATGATCGCTTCCATGTCGGAGTAGCCGGTCAGGAGGAGGCGCATACTGGGAGGAGAATACTCGCGCGCCTGGCGCAGCAACTCGACGCCGGTCATGATCGGCATGCGCTGGTCGCTGACCAGAACGTGCACGCGTTCCTTGCGCAGGATTTCCAGGGCTTCGTGACCGTTGGTGGTCATCAAGACCCGGTAACTGGCGGCAAACAGCATGCGCAGGGAGCGCAGGATACGCTCTTCGTCATCGACAAACAGGATGGTTGGCCGGTCCGCCGGTAGCATCCCGGCTTTGCCGAGCGGACAAGGTGGTGCGGATTTGGCGATCAAACTCGTTTTCCTTTCTCTCGACCTCAGGTGCTGCGAGGGAGACTGACGCAGAAGGCGGAGCCCAGCCCCGGCTTCGATTTCACGCGGATGAGGCCTTTATGGTCCTGAACGATCTTGAAGGCGATCGACAGTCCGAGGCCGGTCCCCTGGCCAACCGGCTTGGTGGTGAAGAACGGGTCGAAAATCTTCTTGATGACTTCTGGAGGAATTCCCTTGCCGTTATCGGTCAGCACGATATGGACGTAGCGTTCGTCTGCCTGGGTACGGATGACGATACGACCGTCGGGCCGGTCGATTGCGTGGGCGGCGTTGGTTAGCAGATTCAGTATGACCTGATTGATTTGCGACGGAGCACAGCGTACCGTCGGCAAGCTTCCATAATTGCGTTCGACCTCGGCCTTGTGTTTGATGACGTTCCTGGCGATGAGGAGCGCGCTGTCGATGCATTGATTGATATTGACGTTGTCTACGGCTGCCTGGTCCAGACGGCTGAAATTCTTGAGGTTGACGACGATCTCGGAGATTTGCTCCAGGCCGTACAGGGTGTCCTTGAACAGGGCATCCATTTCATCTTCCGGATAGACGGCTTGAAACCCGGCGTTGCGTGCTTCGAGTTCGGATAACCGCTGGTGGACTTCTTCGTCCGAAGCCTCGCCTGTCTGCAATGCCGACAGCAGGGCGTTGTGAGCGACGCCAATGTCCCGCAGCAGTTTGAACGCCTCGCTGGCCATTTCAAGATTGTTTTTCACGTAGCCGAGCGGCGTGTTTATTTCATGGGCAACGCCCGCCACCATCTGGCCGAGCGAGGCCATCTTTTCCGACTGAATGATCTGCGACTGCGAGGCTTTCAACAGGGACAGCGCGTTTGAAAGCGAAACGTTCTGTTCCGCCATGCGTTCTTCCATCCCGCGCAGCAGGTCGATGACCGAGCCAATGCCGTGGTACTGCCCATCCTTGATGAGGATGAAATCTTCAGTGATGGGGAAGGCGATGTTGCGGGTCACGAAGTGGCTGGCTTCTTCCATGGACTGATCGACGGAAACCAGCAAGGGCGCGGGATTCATGATCGTTTCGACCGGCTTTTTTCCCTGGATTTCCCGACCATACCTCGACATGAAGATTTTCTGCATGTTGTGCCGGCTGATGACGCCGACGGGCCGCCCTTCATTCACGATGGGAAGCGACAGCAGACGTTCATGTCGCTCCTGGAGAAAGATATCGCCCAGGGTGCCGATCAGGTGATGCGGCGCAATCGGTTCAACAGGCAGGCTGAGATCGACCAGGTTTCTCATGCGGGAATTCACAAATGCGTCAGAGGCGGTGGCCGATTTTCAACCACGAAGATTGCAATCAGGTGTCCAAGAGCGAGCTTGCGGGACAATCAAACCTACTCACCCCATTTTGTAAAACTGCCCCGCCAGCCCCAGGGATGGGGCCACTGAACGTCAGCCAGCGGACAGGTCCGCCTCACCCGCGCCATGTGGCGCTAAAATCCCGCCATGGATACCGCCCGCGATCTCTACTTGAGCGCCACGCTGCGCCGGATCGAAGCCCGCCACGCCGACCTGCCGCTGATGCAGCGCGCCGGGCTGGCGGCCGCCGATTTTGCCGGCGAGCTGGCCGATCCGCGCAACCGGCCAGTATTGATCCTTGCCGGCCCCGGCAACAACGGCGGCGATGCCTTCGTCGTCGGCAGCCGGCTGCGCGAGCGCTTCTTCGCCGTCCATCTCGTCTTCGTCGGCGACCCCGCCGCGCTGCCGGCCGATGCGGCGGCGGCGCGCGAGGCTTTCCTGGCCGGCGGCGGCAACACGCTCAGTGAAATTCCCGAAATCGACCACTGGGGGCTGATCGTCGACGGCATCTTCGGCATCGGCCTCAGGCGCGCGCCGGAGGGCCGCTACGCCGAGTGGATCACCACCACCAACCGGCTGGCGCAACGCGATGCCTGCCCGCTACTCGCCCTCGACTGCCCGTCCGGCCTCGACGCCGACAGCGGCCAACGCCCCGGCCCGTGCATCGCGGCGACGCATACGATCAGCTTCATCGCCGCCAAGCCGGGCCTGTACACCGGCGACGGCCCCGACCATGGCGGCGAGATCCGCATCGCCACGCTCGATCTGTCGATCGACGAAGCCGACGGCCGGCGGGTGAGCCCGGCCGACTTCGCCGAACGCCTGCAGCCGCGCCGGCGCAACACGCACAAGGGCAGTTTCGGCAGCGTCGGCATCCTCGGCGGCGGCAAGTCGATGAGCGGCGCCGCGCTGCTCGCCGGCCGCGCCGCGCTCCGGCTGGGCAGCGGCCGCGTCTATCTCGGCCTGCTCGACCCGGACGCGCCGACCGTCGATCCGGTGCAGCCGGAGCTGATGATCCGTCGCGTCGATACCCTGTTCCAGGCCGACCTCCAGGCGCTGGTCTGCGGCCCCGGCCTGGGTCACACCAGCGAAGCGGTGCAGTACGTCGAGCAGGCGCTGAAATGTCCGCTGCCGCTGGTCCTCGACGCCGACGCGCTGAACATCCTGGCGGTCGATGGCCGACTGGAAGGCAATCTCTACAACCGCATCGCGCCCGCCATCCTCACCCCGCACCCGGCCGAAGCGGCGCGCCTGCTCGGCAGTTCGGTACGCGAAGTGCAGGACGACCGGATCGGCGCCGCCCGCGAAATGGCCGCGCGCTACGCCAGCCCGGTCGCCCTCAAGGGTTGCGGCACGGTGCTCGCCGCCAGCGACGGGCGCTGGTGGATCAACACTACGGGCAACCCGGGCCTGGCCAGCGCCGGCATGGGCGATGTGCTGAGCGGCATGATCGCCACCCTGCTGGCCCAGAACTGGTCGCCCGAACAGGCGCTGCTCGCCGCCGTCCACCTGCATGGCGCCGCCGCCGACGCGCTGGTCGCCAGCGGCCATGGCCCGGCCGGCCTCACCGCCAGCGAGGTGATCGACGCCGCGCGCCAGGTCTTCAACGGCTGGCTGGCCGGTCGCCAACGCTGAGACGGCGCCCGCCGCGGCGGGCTTATGCAAACGGACTTTCTCCGGTAGAGTGCGCGAACCGGCCATGCCATTTTCCGCCGCCCGCTGCCCTGGAGGTCCGACCATGCAACGCACCCTGCTCTCCCTCTTCGTTTCGGCCGCGCTGCTCGCTGCCGGCTGCACCAGCCTCGCCCCGAACCGTCCCGTCCCGCTCGCCGAAACCCTTGCCAGTCACACCAGCGGCGGCCCGCTGGCGCTGGCCGAGGGACAGGTGCTGACCGACAACGACGCCGCCTTCGCCGCCAAGCTGGAAGTGATTGCCAGTGCCACGGAAAGTCTCGACCTCGCCTACTACATCTTCGCCGACGACTACAGTTCGACGGCGCTCACCCAGGCGCTGCTCGACGCCACCCGGCGCGGCGTCCGGGTTCGCCTGCTGCTCGACTATTTCAGCGCCTACGGCGATCTCGACCGCCTGAGCTGGCTCGAACGCGAAGGTGCCGGCAAGCTCGAGGTCCGCCTCTACAACCGGCCGACCGCCGAGATCATCCGCGATGCCGCCTACCTGACCACCAGTTGCGCCGACGTCGGCGTCGCCGGCCAGCAATGCGACGACGCCAAGCAGCGCGCGATCGAGCAGCAGTTTGGCGCACTCGCCGCCGCCGGCAGCGACCCGGCGGAAACCACCGTCGCCGGTTCCGGCCTGTTCCTTTCCGGCCTCTACGGCAAGCATCCGCAACTGCTGGCCTACGCCATCAGCCGCGGCCAGGGCATCGATCCGCAGGCGCTCGCCGCCAGCGCCGGCAACGCCGACCCGGCGCAGGGCGAACGCCTGAAGGAACTCGGCAAGCTCTACTTCAAGGCCCGCTACAGCGGCGGCGTCGATGGCCTGAGCGCCCGCCTGAAGCTCGCCTTCGTCCGCCTCGCCTTCGCCGAGCAGGTCAACCCGGTGTTCGCGACGGTCGGCAGCTACCTGCCGCTGGCGCGCCAGAACAACAGCAGTGCGCAGCGGGACTGGGACTACCTGAGCGAATTCCTCCACCACAAGCTGCTGCTCGCCGACCGCCGCCAGCTCGTGCTCGGCGGGCGTAATGTCGAGGATGCCTACCACCTGCATCTGGGGCCGCTCTCCGCCAAATACAACTTCATGGACACCGACGTCCGGCTGCGCCTGACCGCCCCGGACGCGACACTTGCCGCCAGTTTCGACAATCTCTGGCAGTTGCCGATGAACGCGACGCTGGCCCAGGTGCGTCGCCATGCGCCGAACGAGCACCTGGCCAACTTCGCGGTTTTCGACGCCGCCCAGGAAACCTGCGCCAAGGGCAGCGACGCCGCCTGCGTCGACCGTTACCTAGCCCGTCATCTGCGCCCGCTGGAACAGCGCATGGAAACGATCGCCCGCCAGCACAGGGAGAACCTGCAGCGTTTCCGCAGCGAATACCGCCCGGCAATCGCCGCCGCGCCGCAAACGATCGACGCCCAGGCGGCGATCCATTACCTGCAGAACCTGCCGATGGTGGATGGTCGGCGCAGCTACGGCGCCCCGCTGCAGGACGAAGCGGCGCACGGCAAGCAGATCCACGGCCTGTGGCGCTCGGCCATGCAAGCGGTATGCGACGGCGCCGGGACGACGCGCGAGGTCTACATCCACAACGCCTACTTCTTCCTGCCGGCCAACCTGCTGCGCGACATCGGCGGCGCCCTCGACGGCAGCCGCGCCTGCCCCGGCGTGACGCTGACGATGCTGACCAATTCGCTGGCCACCACCGATCTCAGCGTGGTCAACCTGCTCGCCGTCTGGCAGATGAAGGCGCTCGCCGATCACCTGCGCGAAACGGCGCCGGGCAGCGCTGCCGCCCGCCTGCGCTACTACGAGTACCTGCCGCAGACCGACAAGCGCCTGTCGCTGCACAGCAAGGTGATGGTCTTCGGCGACGATGTCTTCATCGGCTCGGCCAACGCCGACGTGCGCAGCCTGATGATGGACAGCAACAACGGCGTCTTCATCCGCAACGCGCCCGCCTTCGCTGGCGGCTACCGGCAATGGCTGCGCGACATCGTCGCCGCGCCCGGCCGCGTCGCCGAACGCACGGCGGACCTCGGCAGCGAGCGCGACGCCCTGCTCGCCGCGATGGACACCCACCTCGACCAGTTGCTCGCCCGCTACGCCGGCGAACGCCTGAGCGCCGAACAGCAGGCCAAGCTGCGGGCCGACGTGCGCGCCACGACGCAGCGGGTCTACGACCTGTCGCGCGGCATCCTGCGCGGCGAACGCGACGCCGCCGAACAGTTCAACGCGCTGTTCAAGGCAATCTGAAGCACTGCCGGCGGGGCCCAGGCGCCCGCCGGCAATCTCAGTGCAGGCGGGCGTTCAACTCTTCGATGGCCGACGCCCAGTCGGCGTCCTCGATGATCTCTTCCTTGAGGAAACTGCGCTGGGCCGGCGTCCAGAACGGCGCCCGGTAAAGCGCGACGTCGTTGGCCAGCGGCCGGTGGGCGCTGACGAAGGCGTCGATGGCGGGCGGCTCGGACGGCAGGCCGAGCTGGGCGAACAACTGGGGCAGCGTGTGCATCGCATCCATGGCGTGACTCCTTTGGCAGGACTGGCCGCTGTTGGATCATCCGCGCCGGGCAAGGGTTCCCGGCTTCTGGCCACCGCCGCCGGGCGTTACAATGCGCCACCCGCAACTTTCCCGCGCCCCCGCCATGTCCATCGAATTCGACTATCCGCTCGCCGCTGAAATCACCCGCAACGTTACCGCCGCCATCGCCGAGGATGTCGGCGCCGGCGACCTGACGGCGGCCCTCGTTCCCGGCGAACGCCAGGTCCGCGCCCGCGTCATCTCGCGCGAGTCCGGCGTGCTGTGCGGCGCCGCCTGGTTCGACGAATGCGTGCGCCGTCTCGACCCGACCGCCACGGTGAGCTGGCAGGCCGCCGACGGCGAGCGCATCGGCGCCGACCAAGTGCTGTGCACCATCGATGGCAACGGTCGCGCCCTGCTCACCGCCGAGCGCAGCGCGCTGAATTTCCTGCAATTGCTGTCGGCGGTGGCGAGCAAGGCGCGCATCTACGCCGATGCGATCGCCGGCACCCGGGCGCAAGTGGTGGATACGCGCAAGACCCTGCCCGGCCTGCGCGTCGCCCAGAAGTATGCGGTGCGTGCCGGCGGCGGCGGCAATCACCGGCTGGCGCTGTGGGACGCGATCCTGATCAAGGAAAACCATATCCACGCCGCTGGCGGCATTGCCCAGGCGATGGCCGCCGCGCAGAAAGTCGCGGCAGCGGCTGCCGACCGCTGCAAGTTCATCCAGGTGGAAGTGGAAAACCTCGACGAACTGCGTCAGGCGCTGGACGCCGGCGCGACGATGATCCTGCTCGACAATTTTTCCTGCGCCCTGCTCCGCGAGGCGGTGGCGCTCAACGCCGGCCGCGCCATCCTCGAAGCCTCAGGCAACGTCAGCCTGGAAAGCATCCGGGAAATCGCCGAAACCGGCGTCGACCGCATCTCGGTCGGCGCGCTGACCAAGGACGTCAAGGCGCTCGACCTGTCGATGCGCTTCGTCGACTGAGCGCCGGCCTCAGGCCGGCTTGCGGGCGACCAGGTCGATCAGCGCGGCGCGCCCGGCGTGGCCGCGCCCTTCGCCGATCACCGCCTCGTGCTCGCGCAGTTCGAGCAACTCCCAGCCGGCGAAGGCGCTGCGCAGAAGTTCGGCGGTGTACAGGTTTTCCACGGCGGACGGGCCGCCGGTCCGGTACTCAAGCTGTTTTGGCGTATAACCATGCAAGAGCAACAGGCCACCGGGCTTGACCGCCGCCTGCATGCCGGCAAACAGGATTTCCCGTTCGGCCGGCCCGACGAACTGGATGAAGATGCCGACCACTGCGTCGAAGGCGGCAAGCGGCCAGTCCCAGCGTAGCAAATCGGCCTCGATGAAATCGACCGCCACCCGGCGGGCGCGCGCCAGCTTAGCGGCTTTGGCCAAGGCCACCGGCGAAATTTCGGTGGCGGTGACGGCACAGCCCTGCTCGGCCAGCCACACCGAATTGCGCCCTTCGCCGTCGGCCACCGCCAGCACCGACATGCCGGCGGCAAAGCGCCCGGCCTGGGCGCTCAGGAAAGCGTTCGGCGCGGTGCCGAAGAGGTAATCCTCGCCGGCATCGCGATAGCGCGCTGACCAGAAGGCCTCGTGATCAAAGCTCATACGCGCTCGACAACGAACTGCTTGATCGCCGCGACGTCCGGGTCCATGACCACGACGTGCTGCTCCAGGTTCTCGATGCCGGCCAGTTCGGCCGGGCGCACCGGCTCGGTACCCAGCGCTTCGCGGATGGTTTCCTCGAACTTGGCGGGCTGCGCGGTTTCCAGCACGATCATGGTCTGCCCCGGCTGGCGCTGTTCGAGCGCCACCTTGAGACCATCGGCGGTGTGCGTGTCGAGCATCACGTTGTAACGCCCCTGGGCGTAGCGGATCGTGTTGATACGGTCGATGTGCGTGCTGCGCCCGGAAACGAAACCGAACTTCGGCAGGTCCTTCCAATAGACGGTCGTGCTCAGGTCGAAAGCCTGGCCCTGGTCGACGCGCGACCAGAGATCGCGGATCACCACCGGGTCGCGACCGACCAGGTCGAAGACGAAGCGCTCGAAGTTGGAGGCCTTGGAAATATCCATCGACGGGCTCGACGTCACGCTGGTTTCCGCCGAAGTGCGCGGACGATAGACGCCGGTCTTGAAGAACTCGTCGAGGACGTCGTTCTCGTTGGTGGCGAGCACCAGTTTGGCGATCGGCAGACCCATCTGGCGGGCGATGTGACCGGCGCAGATGTTGCCGAAGTTGCCCGACGGCACGCAGAACGACACCGTCTCGTCGTTCGATTGGGTAGCCAGGAAATAGCCCTGGAAGTAATAGACGATCTGCGCCGCGACACGCGCCCAGTTGATCGAATTGACGGCGCCGATCTTGTACTGCTTCTTGAACGCGGCGTCGTTGGAAACTGCCTTGACGATGTCCTGGGCGTCGTCGAACATGCCGCGCACGGCGATGTTGAAGATGTTGGCGTCGGTCAGCGAGTACATCTGGGCGCGCTGGAAGGCGCTCATCTTGCCGTCCGGCGAGAGCATGAAGACCTTGACGTTGTGCTTGCCGCGCATCGCGTATTCGGCGGCCGAGCCGGTGTCGCCGGAAGTTGCGCCGAGGATGTTGATCGACTCGCCGCGTTTGTCCAGAACATACTCGAAGAGGTTGCCGAGCAACTGCATCGCCATGTCCTTGAAGGCGAGCGTCGGGCCGTTCGACAGTTCCTGCGTGTACAGGCCGTCTTCCAGTTGGGTCAGCGGCGTGATCTCGGCGGCGTTGCCGCCGTTGCGGGTGAAGCGGTAGACGTCGGCGGTGTAGGTCCTGGCGACGATGGCCTTGAGGTCGGCAGCCGGGATGTCGGTGATGAACTTGGAGAGGATTTCAAACGCCAGGTCAGCGTAGGACAGTTGGCGCCAGGCGTCGAGTTCGGCGCGCGTCACCTGCGGATAGGTTTCGGGCAGATAAAGCCCGCCGTCCGGCGCCAGCCCGCCGAGGAGGATGTCGCAGAAAGCCTGGGGCGCGGACTGGCCGCGGGTCGAGATGTAGCGCATGGCGTCGGAACCTGGAAAGCGGAAAAAACCGGGATTTTACCGCGTCGGGCGCGCGAAACGCATGGCCATGATGAGGCGCAGCACGAACCCGCCCAGCGCGCTGCCGACCAGAAGGCCGGCCGGCATGGCGGCGTCGGCGATGAAAGCGAGGCCGGCGGCGAAGAACAGCAGGCCGCGCCAGCGCCCGCCGACCGCCAGGCAGTCGCGCATCGCGTCGCGCGCCGGCGTACGCACGCCCGGGTGGCGCCAGACCGGCAGCAGTTGCGTCAGCGCCCCGCTCACCAGCGGCAGCAGGAAAGCCGCCGCCCAGGCCGCCAGCGTCGGCCGCGCGGCGATCAGGCCGGCGCCGTGCAAGGCACCGGCGAACAGGCAGAGCAACCAGCCACACACGGCCGCCAGCAGCGCCGCGACGGCGCCGTCGCCGAGCAGGGCAGCAGCCTTGAAACGGCGCAGCCAGTGGGCGACCAGCCCGAGCGCGAGAACGACCAGGATCGCCGCGCCGGCCACCGCCAGCGGCCAGTACAGCGCGCTACCGACCGCCAGCAGGAGAACGGCGGCGACTTGCGGCCACAGCCGGCGCCGCAGCCAGCCGGCGGCCTGGGGATCGGGCTGGCCGAGCGCGGTCGGCAGCAGCAGCGGCAAGGTGCCGAAAGCCGCCAGCCCGACCAGCCCCAGGGTATTGAGGTGCAGATGCAGGCGCCGCCAGCTCAGCCAGTGTTCCGGCCAGATTCCCATCGCCAGCACGGCGAGCAGCGCCGTCATCAGCAGCAGCACGGCCGCCGCGTACCAGCGCCAGCCGGGATGCGGCGTGCCGAGCGCGGCGCGCGCCCGGCGCAGGATCCAGGCGAGGAGCGCGGCGGCCAGTCCGAGATCGAGGCAAGCCGCAAGAAACACGGCCGGGTAAGGCAGGATGCCGAAAAAACCGGCCACGGCGAGCCCGCCGCTGGCCTGCGCCAGCCACGGCAGCCGCCGGATGGCGGCCGGGGCGTCGCCGGTGCGCGTCAGCACCGGCACGAAATGGATCATCGCCGCAAAGATCAGCGGCACGATGCCGCCGGCAAACGCCAGATGAGCCACCGCCGCCGGCGTGCCGACCCCGGCCGCGCCGACCAGCGCGGCGAGCACGAGGCAAAGCAGCGCAGCGACGGCGATCCGCGTCAACTGCCGAGCACCTTGAAATCGATGACGATGGCGCCCGGCTCGCGCTGGACGTAGGCGATCGCCACCTGCTCGCCGTAACGCTGCTGCATCTGGGCGAGCAGCGGCAGCGGGTCGTGGTCGTTGCAGAAACGCATCGTCTCGCCGGGCATCAGCGACTCGAGCGCGCCGAAGATGGCGGCGTGGCGGAAACGCTTGGCGACGCCACGCGCATCGAAGGGGTAGAGGGCTTCCGGCGTGGGGTGGTCGCAGGCATGCAGGGTCTGGGTCATCGTGATTCCTTGATCAATAAGCCCTTGCGGGCGGGAATCCGCAGTCTGCCGGCCACAACGCACAATTTCCTTGATCCATATCGCCATCGCCAGAAAGACAAAGGGGGCCGCAGCCCCCTTTCTCGCCCTGACGGATTTCAGCTTACTGCAGTTCTTCCAGGCGGATGCGCTTGACCTGGCCCTTGACCGCGGCCAGCGCCTCGACCTTGGCGATTGCGGCGAGCGCGGCGCTCTCGCTGCAGACGTGGGTGAGGATGATGATGTCGGTCTCGCCCTCGCCTTCTTCCGGCTCGCGCTGCAGCATGGCGTCGATCGAGATGCCGTGGTCGGCGAGGATACGGGTGACGTCGGCGAGCACGCCGGCCTTGTCCTCGACGCGCAGGCGCAGGTAGTTGCCGGTCTCGATCTCGCTCATCGGCAGAATCGGCAGCTTGGACATCGCGTTCGGCTGGAAAGCCAGGTGCGGCACGCGGTGTTCCGGGTCGGCGGTGGCCAGGCGGGTGACGTCGACCAGGTCGGCGATCACTGCCGAAGCGGTCGGCTCGGCGCCGGCGCCCTTGCCGTAGTAGAGCGTGGTGCCGACGGCGTCGCCCTTGACGACGACGGCGTTCATCGCGCCCTCGACGTTGGCGATCAGGCGCTTGGCCGGGATCAGCGTCGGATGCACGCGCAGTTCGATGCCCTGCTCGCGGCGCTTGGCGATGCCGAGCAGCTTGATCCGGTAGCCGAGCTGTTCGGCGTACTTGATGTCGGAGGCTTCGAGCTTGGTGATGCCCTCGACGTGTGCCTTGTCGAACTGCACCGGGATGCCGTAGGCGATCGAGGCGATCAGCGTCGCCTTGTGCGCGGCGTCGACGCCTTCGATGTCGAAGGTCGGATCGGCCTCGGCATAACCCAGGCGCTGCGCCTCGGCGAGCACGTCGGCGAAGGACAGGCCCTTGTCGCGCATCTCGGAGAGGATGAAATTGGTGGTGCCGTTGATGATGCCGGCCGCCCATTCGATGCGATTGGCGGTGAGGCCTTCGCGCAGCGCCTTGATGATCGGGATGCCGCCGGCGACGGCAGCTTCGAAGGCGACCATGACGCCCTTCTCCTGGGCGGCGGTGAAGATCTCGGTGCCATGCACGGCGAGCAGCGCCTTGTTGGCGGTGACGACATGCTTGCCGGCGGCGATCGCCTGCATCACCAGTTCCTTGGCAACACCGTAGCCGCCGATCAGTTCGACGATGATGTCGATTTCCGGATCGTTGACCAGGGCGAAGGCATCGTCGGTGACGCGGGCTTCGCCGCCGGTCACCTGACGGGCCAGTTCGACGTTCTTGTCGGCCACGGCGGTAATTCGAATCGGCCGGCCGGCGCGGCGGGTGATTTCTTCCGCGTTGCGCTTGAGAACGGTCCAGGTGCCACCGCCGACGGTGCCGATGCCGATAAGGCCAACATTGATGGGTTTCATAGGTCAGTCTTTGTTGATGAGGTGATTGGTGTTGTGACGTTTGCGATAGTTTTCGAGGAAGCGGGCAAGGCGGCCGACCGCTTCCTTGAGGTCATCCTCGTGCGGCAGGAAGACGAGGCGGAAATGGTCCGGATGCGGCCAGTTGAAGCCGGTGCCCTGGACCAGCAGCACTTTTTCTTCCTGCAGCAGTTCGGCGATGAACTGCTGGTCGTTCTTGATCGGGTAGATCTTGGGATCGAGCTTCGGGAACATGTACAGCGTCGCCTTCGGCTTGACGCAGGAAACCCCCGGAATCGCGTTGATCAGCTGGTGGGCGACGTCGCGCTGGCGGCGCATGCGCCCGCCCTCGCCGACCAGGTCGTCGATGCTCTGGTAACCGCCGAGCGCGGTCTGGATGCCGTGCTGGCCGGGCGCATTGGCGCACAGGCGCATCGAGGCGAGGATGTCGAGGCCTTCGATGTAGTCCTTGGCATGCCGCTTGTCGCCGGAAACCACCATCCAGCCGGCGCGATAGCCGCAGGAGCGATAGTTTTTCGACAGCCCGTTGAAGGTGATGGTCAGCACGTCGTCGGAGAGCGCGGCGATCGAGGTGTGCTTGACGCCGTCGTAGAGCACCTTGTCGTAGACTTCGTCGGCGTAGATGATCAGGTGGTGCTCGCGGGCGATGGCGATGATCTCGTGCAGCAGGTCATCCGGGTACAACGCGCCGGTCGGGTTGTTCGGGTTGATGATGACGATGGCGCGGGTGTTCTTGTTGATCTTGCTGCGGATGTCGTCAAGGTCGGGCAGCCAGCCTTTTTCCTCGTCGCACAGGTAATGCACCGGCTTGCCGCCGGACAGGCTGATCGCCGCCGTCCACAGCGGGTAGTCGGGCGCCGGCACCAGCACTTCGTCGCCGGCGTCGAGCAGCGCGTTCATCGCCATCACGATCAGCTCGGAAACGCCGTTGCCAACGTAGATGTCTTCCAGCGTCACACCCTTGATGCCCTTCTGCTGGGTGTAGTGCATGATCGCCTTGCGCGCCGCGAAGATGCCCTTCGAATCCGTGTAGCCGGCCGCGTTGGGCAGGTTGCGGATGATGTCCTGCTGGATTTCCTCGGGCGAATCGAAACCGAAGGCGGCAAGGTTGCCGATGTTCAGCTTGATGATCTTGTGGCCCTCTTCCTCCATCTGCTTGGCCATCTGCAGCACGGGGCCGCGGATGTCATAGCAGACGTTGGCGAGTTTGGCGGATTTCTTGACGTGCTTCATGGGAGAATGTCCGGATTGGCGGCGTTTTGGCCAAAGGTATAATCCTACTATTACGTTTGCTGCACCGCAAAGTGAAACTCCATATCACCCCGAATGCCGGACTCAACCTGTTTACCGCCTATGGCGACGACTACGTTGCGGTCAACCACGAAAAACACCGGAGCAGCCTGATCGTGCTGCCAGACCGCCTGCTCGCCGCGTGGACCAGCGCCAGTGTCGGTAGCCTGCAGGAAGCCGACATGCAGACCCTGCTTGGTCTGGGTGTCGAGGTGGTCCTGCTCGGCACCGGCAAGCGACTGCGCTTTCCGGCGTCGGCGTTGATGCGCCCGTTCGCGCCAGCCGGCATCGGCCTCGAAGTCATGGATCTGCAGGCTGCCTGCCGGACCTACAACATTCTCGCCAGCGAAGGCCGCAAGGTAGCGGCCGCCCTGCTCTTCGACTGATCGCCTAGCTGTCGCTCTTACCGAGCGTCGCCAGCAGCATCGCCATCACCCCGGCGGCATCGCGGGCCGCCGCAAAATCAGCCGGCGGACCGAACAGGAAGCCCTGTGCGGCATCGCAGCCCATATCGCGCAGCAGGGCAAGCTGCGTCGCTGTTTCAACGCCTTCGGCAACCACGCGTGCTCCGAGCCGCCGACCGAAGGCGACGAGCGCCGCGACCAGTTCGTGGATCGCCCGGTTGCCGACGATTTCGCTGACGAAAGAGCGGTCGATCTTGATCGTGTCCAGCGGCAACTGGGCCAGCAAGGCAAACGAGCAGTAGCCGGCGCCGAACTCGTCGAGCGAGAATCGACAGCCGGCGTCGGCCAGTCGCGAGAGGGTTTCCATCGCCTGCGGATTGCCGCCCAGCGCCAGCTCGGTCGACTCGAAGGTGATGTTGTGCGGCGGCACGCCGACTTCGGTCAGAGTATCGAGCAGCCGCTCGACGGCATCCGGATCGGCCAGTTGCCGGGGGGACAGGTCGATCACCAGACCGAATTCCCCATTGCCGCCCTTCAGCGCGGCAGCGGCCTCGGCCAGGGCGCGTCGACCGAGCTCCGGCATGATGCCGATCGACTCGGCAACTTCCAGAAAGCGCCCGGCGTCGAGCAGACCGAACTCGGGATGCTGGAAGCGCAACAGAGCCTCGACGTACTCCACTTGTCCCGTAGTCAGTGAAATTTCCGGCAGATAGAGCAGGCTGTAACGCCAGTTTTCCAGCCCCTCGCGTAACTCGCGCTCCATGTCGAAGCGGCTCCCCCCCGGCAGCGAGGTCGGACGGAAAAAACGGCAGTTGCCCCGGCCCTCCGCCTTGGCTTCATACAGGGCAGTATCGGCGGCGGCCAGCAGTTCGTCCGGCTGCTCGGCATCGTCGGGATAGATGGCGATACCGATGCTGGCGCCAATCTGCAGGCTGTGTCCAGCAACACCGATCGGCGACGCAAGCTCTTCCAGGAGCTTGCTGCAGACACTGCGCAAGCCATCGACACCGTCATGCTCCTCGACCAGCAGTACAAACTCGTCGCCGCCCCGGCGACTGACGGTATCGGTTTGGCGCAGACACTGCAGCATGCGGCGGGCGGTCACCTGCAAAACCTGGTCGCCGATGGCGTGCCCCCAGGTGTCGTTGACCTCCTTGAACAGGTCGAGGTCGAGGTAAAGCACCGCCAGCTTGTGCCGGTAGCGCTGGGCACGGGCGATGGCGCGCTGCAGGCGGTCCTCGAACAGGACCCGGTTGGGCAATCCGGTCAGGCTGTCGAAATGCGCCAGGCGACGAATCCGCTCTTCTTCCCGCTTGCGTTCGGTGATGTCCGAAATCAACCCGACATAGCGCCGGGTTCGCCGTCCGTCGCCATTGACGGCGACGATCGACAACCACTCCTCGTACAGGCTGCCATCGCGCCGACGGTTGGTCAGTTCGCCGGACCAGCGGCCGTGATGGAGGAGACTCTCCCACATCGCGCGAAAAAATTCGGGACCATGCCGACCGGAAGACAGGATGCGCGTCCGCCGGCCGATGATATCGCGCGGCCGGTAACCGGTAAGCACGGTAAATGCCGGATTGACGGCGAGCACCCGGGTTTCCTCGTCGGTCACCAGGATGCCTTCATTGGCTGCCTCGAAGACCATCTGTGCCAGTTTGCGTTCGATCGTCCGCTCCCGGTGACGGGCGCAACGCTGCAAGGCTTCCAGCAGTTGCGCCGGATCAGGCGGCATTGTCAGATAGGCGTCGATTCCCTCGCGGATGACACGGTCGAGCAAGGCGAGATTGGCCGCTGACGTGGTGACGATCACCGCGACATCTGCGTCGAGTTGCCGCGCTTTGTCGCACAGCGCCAAGCCGTCCCCATCCGGAAGCATCTCGGCGACGAAGATGATATCTGGCTCAACTGTCGCGCAGTCGGCGAGACTAGCGTCGATGGTGTCGGCAAGCGAGATTTCACGGACATGCGCGACAACGCAATCGCTCAGCGCCTGACGCCGGGCGGCATCGCCATCGACGATCAGGACACGCAAGGACGCGAGATCAACAGACGATTCCGGCATCACCGAAGTCAACGCGCGCCGGCAAAAGCAGCGGAGGCACCGCCGGAGAAACAAGGGAAGGAATCAGTCGCCAGACAGGACAAGGGGGCTTCCGGATCGCATAAATGAATCGCGGAATTTACCCGCTAGCGGCCAAAAAACCTATACAACCTAGGTCATACCCGCCTTCCGGCGGGGAATCCGGGTTTACATCAGGCCTTGCGGGTTGTTCGCTTGCCAGCGCCAGACATCCTCGCACATTGCCGCCAGATCGCGGGTTGCCCGCCAACCCAGCTGTGCTTCCGCATTGGCCGGATCGGCATAGCAACTGGCAATGTCACCCGGCCGACGCCCGGCGATCCGGTACGGCACCGGCCTTCCGCTCGCCTTCTCGAAGGCCCGGAGCATTTCCAGCACGCTGTACCCCCTGCCGGTCCCCAAGTTGACCGTCAACTCACCTGGCGCACGCGCCAGGGCATCGAGGGCCGCGAGATGACCGAGGGCGAGGTCGACAACGTGGATGTAATCGCGCACGCCGGTGCCGTCAGGTGTCGGATAGTCGTTGCCAAAAACTGCCAGTTCCGGACGCAAACCAACGGCGACCTGCGAAATGAAAGGCATCAGGTTGTTGGGAATGCCGTTCGGACTCTCGCCGATCAGGCCGCTGGGATGGGCGCCGACCGGGTTGAAATAGCGCAGCATGGCAACGCGCCAGGAAGGATCGGCGCATAGCATGTCGCGCAGGATCTCCTCGACCATCAGCTTGCTGCGCCCGTAAGGATTGGTCGCCTGCAGCGGAAAATCCTCGCGGATCGGCACCGTGTGCGGATCGCCATAGACCGTCGCCGACGAACTGAAGACCAGCTTGCGTACCCCGGCGTCGGCCATGGCCCGGAACAGGCAAAGGCTGCCGCTGACGTTGTTGTCGTAATAGGCGAGCGGTTTCTCCACCGATTCGCCGACCGCCTTGAAACCGGCAAAATGGACCACCGACTCGATCGGGTTTTCGGCAAACAGACGCGCCAGCAGGACCTGATCCCGGATATCGCCCTGCACGAAAGCCGGCCGTCGGCCACAGATGGTTTCGATCCGATCGAGCACCCGCAGGCTGCTGTTGCTCAGATTGTCGAGAATCAGCACCGATTCGCCGCGACTGAGCAGTTCAACGACAGTGTGCGAGCCGATGTAGCCGGCGCCTCCGGTGACCAGAATCATGGTTTTTCCCAGAACGACAAATTCATTCCGCTGCCCTGCCTTTCGCCCGCAACCACTGCAGCAAGGTGGCAAACAACTGCCCCGGCGCCACCGGCTTGCCGAGATGATCATTCATGCCGGCAGCCAGGCAGGCCTGGCGATCTTCATCGTAGGCATTGGCGGTCATGGCCAGGATCGGCGTCCGCTGGTTCAGCGATCCGGCGCGGATCGCGGCGGCGGCCTCGATGCCGTTGCGCTTCGGCATCTGCATGTCCATCAGGATCAGGTCGTAGCGATTTTCGCTGGCCATGCGTACGGCCTCATCGCCGTCAACAGCGAGGTCGATGACCAATCCGACATCCTCCAGCAGATCGCAGGCCACCTCGCGGTTGATCGGATCGTCCTCGGCCAGCAGAACACGGGTGCCAAGAAAATCGCGGCGCAAAACCAGTTCCGGCGATTCCGGTACAAGACAGGTGCTGGCTTCGCTCCCGGTGAGCAGCGGCTTGTCCAGCGTCACAATGAACCAGAAACGACTGCCCCGACCGGGTTCGCTATCGACGCCAATCTCTCCGCCCATCAACTCGATCAGGCGACGGCTGATCGCCAGCCCCAGCCCGCTCCCGCCGAAGCGACGCGTCATCGAGGAATCCGCCTGCTCGAAGGGCGTAAACAAGCGCGACAAGGCATCGGCGGCAATGCCGATACCGGTATCGCTGACCTCGCAACGCAGGCGCAGCGAGGCGCTAGTCTCGTCGAGCACCTCGAAGCGCAGGCCAACGCTACCGGCTTCGGTGAATTTGAGCGCATTGCCAAGCAGGTTGATCAGCACCTGCGACAACCGCAAGGGATCGCCCAGCAATGCCTGGCGCGCGCTTGCCGGCAAGGGATCGACGAGCAGTTGCAAGCCCTTTTCCTCAGCCCGGTGCGCCGTCACCCCCAAGGTATTGTCGAGAATCTCGACCAGGCGGAACGGCCGTTTTTCCAGCGTCATCCGCTCCGCTTCGATCTTGGAGATATCGAGGATGCCGTTGATCAGGTCGAGCAGATGCGCCGACGACTGGCGCGCCTTGGCCAGGCGTTCACGATCCCGGGGATCGCCGGTCTTGCGCCAGACGAGTTCGATCATGCCCATGATGCCGTTCATCGGTGTCCGCAATTCGTGACTCATGTTGGCGAGGAAGGCACTTTTCGCCCGGCTCGCCGACTCGGCTTCCGCCTTCGCCCGGACCAGTTCGGCGGTCCGTTCGACAACCAGCGCTTCCAGATTGTCACGATGTGCCTGCAGTTCGTCCTGGACCCGCTTCAATTCGCTGACGTCGGTGATACCGCCGAGCAGGCCGGCAATCCGCCCGTCGGCATCGGCAAAGGTGGCCTTGTGGAAGATCACCTGGCGCCGCCCTTCGGGACCCATGATGCTCCATTCGTAGCTCTGCGTTCCCGGCTCAGCAAACAGGCGGCGATCCATTTCGTCATAGCGCTCGGCTATTTCCGCTGGCGCCATGTCGAACACGCTGTGACCGACGATCTCGTCGCGGCGCTTGCCGAGCAATTGTTCGAACGCCCGGTTGCATCCGCGATAGCGGCCGCTGCTATCCTTGTAGAAGAAAGGTATCGGCAGGCATTCGATCAGCGTGTTGAGGAAAACCGCCTGATTGCCGAGTTGCCGCCAGGAGCGGCGCAACAGCCAGGCCGCGCACAAGGTGGCCAGGAAGAACCCGAGCAGCAGGACCAGGGTACGCTGCAATTCCCGCTGCCAATCAGCCAAAAAGTCCTGCGGCGCCATTGCCACCGTCAAGACGAAAGGCGTGTGCTGAATCCTGCGGAAAGCGTAAACGCGCTCGACCCCGTCCGCCCCGGTATCCGCCATAACCCCTTCCATGGCTCCGCTTTCCAGGCGCTCCGCGACACCCTGCTTCAAGGATGAACTGGCCACCCCGGCGGCGCCTGAGGGCGGCAGCGGATGAGCGGTGAGCAAGCTCATGTCGAGATAGCGGATTGCCGCTTCTCCATGCTCGCCCAACTGCAAGGGCGCCAATTCGCGGGTGAAATGATCCAAGGTGACCGCCGCCGTCACGATGCCTGCAAAGGCCCCGTCGACACGCCTCCAGGAACGGGTAAAGGCAACCACGGGGATTTTCGACACCTTACCGATGACAGGCTCGGCAACGATCAACTGTTCGCCGGGCGTTGCCTGGTGAGCGGTAAAGAACGGCCGGTCGGCCAGCGACACCGGGGCCAGGGGATCGACCCCCTTGCCCCAGCGCAGACGCCCCTCGGCGTCGCTGACGCGAAAGGCATCGATCGCGCTATGCCGGCCCAGATGAAGTTGCAGGACGTGCTCGATTCTTTCATCGGACAGATGCCCTTCGCTCCCCAGCCACTCAAGCATGTCCACAATGCCCAGCAGGCTCAAATCGATGCGCCTGACCGAATCGCCGACGCCCAGTTCGAGCAAGGCCGCCAGATTGGCGGCATTCTCCCGGACTTGAGCCTGCGCCCGTTGCCGGCTGGTCTGCAAAGTGGTCGCCGCGATGGCAATCATCAGCAGATTGAGCAACAACACCCCAAGCACCAGTAAATGATGAAAACGCTGGCCTCCGCCAGAAAGCGGCGCAGCCTGAGCATTGGTGGAAAGATTGCGGGAAAACATCAATGGAGCGACAGTGGCGGAGCGCAAATGACGAAGGAGGATTATCACATTTCCATCGGGCATTTACGTCAGCACTCGGCAGAAAACACCGCAGCGGGTCTCGGAACGATGCCTGGCGCGCCCGGAGGGACTCGAACCCCCGACCTATTGCTTAGAAGGCAATTGCTCTATCCAGTTGAGCTACGGGCGCGCGGGTTGCCGCCGGAAGAGGATGGTCGGGGCGGTGGGATTCGAACTCACGACCCTCTGCTCCCAAAGCAGATGCGCTACCAGACTGCGCTACGCCCCGACAAGGCTGCGGATTGTATCAGCGAGATCGCCGCGACGCCAGCAATGCAGCGAAAATCGGCGATCCATGACAGCGACACATTGCGCTGCAGCAAGACTTCTCCTTGCTTCACTCCGGCCTTTCTGATATTTAATCGCTTTTTTCGTCACTGGAAGCGCTCACAAAATGGCAGAAGACCTGCTTCACAAACATTTCACTCCTTACGAGCCGAAGGCTGGTGAGGATTACATGAGCAACAAGCAACTCGGTCACTTCCGGAAGATTCTGGAGTCCCTGAAAAAGGAACTGAGCGAAGACATCGATCGCACGGTGCATACCATGCAGGACGAAGCGACGGTCTTTGCCGACCCCAACGACCGGGCCAGCCAGGAAACCGACATGGCGATCGAACTGCGCAACCGCGACCGCGAGCGCAAGCTGATCAAGAAGATCGACGAAACCCTCGCCCGCATCGACGAGGGCGATTACGGCTTCTGCGACAAATGCGGCGTCGAGATCGGCATCAAGCGCCTGGAAGCCCGCCCGACGGCCACCCTGTGCATCGACTGCAAGACGCTCGACGAACTGAAGGAAAAGCAAATGGCGAAATAATCGCCACAGACTTACCGAACAAGCGCTTCGCGCAAGCAGGCGGATGAAAAAAGGGCACCTCACGGTGCCCTTTGCTTTTGCCGGGAAGCGATTACTGCTGTTGCTGCTGTTCCTGCTGGGCAGCACCCTCTTCTTCGGCAACCGCCTTCATCGACAGCTTGACGCGGCCGCGGTCGTCGGTCTCGAGAACCTTGACGCGCACGACCTGACCTTCCTTGACGTAGTCTTCGACCTTGTTGACGCGCTCCTTGGCGATCTGCGAGATGTGCAGCAGGCCATCCTTGCCCGGCAGGACCGAAACGATCGCACCGAAATCGAGGATCTTGAGCACGGTGCCTTCGTAGATCTTGCCGATCTCGACTTCCGCGGTGATCGCGTCGATCTTGGCGCGGGCCGCGGCAGCGGCATCGCCCGAAGTGGCGGCGATGGTGATCGTGCCGTCGTCCTGGATGTCGATGGTGGTGCCGGTTTCCTCGGTAATGCTGCGGATCACGGCGCCGCCCTTGCCGATCACGTCACGGATCTTCTCCGGATTGATCTTGAAGGTGTACAGACGCGGGGCATAGGCCGACATTTCTTCACGCGGGCCGGCGGCAGCTTCCTGCATCAGGTTGAGGATGTGCAGACGGGCTTCCTGGGCTTGCGCCAGCGCAACCTGCATGATTTCCTTGGTGATGCCCTGGATCTTGATGTCCATCTGCAGCGCGGTGATGCCGCTGGTGGTGCCGGCCACCTTGAAGTCCATGTCGCCGAGGTGATCTTCGTCGCCGAGGATGTCGGTGAGGACGGCAAAGCGGTTGCCTTCCTTGATCAGGCCCATGGCGATACCGGCAACGTGTGCCTTGAGCGGCACGCCGGCGTCCATCAGTGCCAGACAGCCGCCGCAGACCGAAGCCATTGACGAGGAGCCGTTCGACTCGGTGATTTCGGAAACCACACGCATCGAGTAGGAGAAATCTTCCGGCTTCGGCAGCACGGCCAGCAGCGCACGCTTGGCCAGACGGCCGTGACCGATTTCGCGACGCTTCGGCGTACCGACACGACCGCATTCGCCGGTGGCGTACGGGGGCATGTTGTAGTGCAGCATGAAGCGGTCGCGATATTCGCCGGACAGCGCGTCGATGATCTGCTCGTCGCGGTTGGTACCGAGCGTGGCAACCGCCAGCGCCTGGGTTTCGCCACGGGTGAACAGGGCCGAACCGTGGGTGCGCGGCAGGACGCCGGAACGCATGGTGATCGGGCGCACGGTACGGGTGTTGCGACCGTCGATACGCGGCGCGCCGGACAGGATGCGGCCGCGGACGATGCCGGCTTCGAGTTCGAAGAACAGGTTGCCGACGGTGTTGGCATCCGGCGCACCTTCTTCACCGGTGCACAGGGCGGCGACGGCTTCGGCGGAGATTTCCTTGACGCGCTGGCTGCGGGCCTGCTTGGAGGTGATGCTGTAGGCCTCTTCCAGCTTGGCACCGACCAGATCCTTCAGGCGGGCGACCAGGGCTTCGTCCTTGACCGGCGGCTGCCAGTCCCATTCCGGCTTGCCGGCTTCCTCGACCAGTTCGTTGATGGCGTTGATCGCCTTCTGCATCTCGGTGTGGCCGAAAACGACGGCGCCGAGCATGACTTCTTCCGACAGCTGGTCGGCTTCCGATTCGACCATCAGCACGGCGGCTTCGGTACCGGCGACAACCAGGTCAAGCTGGCTGTCCTTGAGCTGCGACAGCGTCGGGCAGAGCACGTATTGACCGTTGATGTAGCCGACGCGGGCAGCGCCGATCGGGCCGGCGAAGGGGATGCCGGAGATGGCCAGGGCGGCGGAAGCGCCGATCATCGCCGGGATGTCGGAATCGATTTCCGGGTTCAGCGAGATGACGGTAGCGACAACCTGGACTTCATTGTAGAAACCATCCGGGAACAGCGGACGGATCGGGCGGTCGATCAGGCGGCAGGTCAGCGTTTCCTTTTCCGAAGGACGGCCTTAGCGCTTGAAGAAGCCACCGGGGATACGGCCGGCAGCGTAAACTTTTTCCTGATAATCGACGGTCAGCGGGAAGAAATCCTGACCGGGCTTGGCATTCTTGGCACCGACGACGGTCACCAGAACGACCGTCTCTTCCATCGAGACGACAACGGCACCGCCGGCCTGGCGGGCGATTTCGCCGGTTTCCAGGGTGACCTGGTGTTCGCCGTAGGCGAAGGTTTTTTTCACGACATTAAACATTGATTTCCTTTCTCTCTCATCACATTAACGCAACAATAACAACAACTTACACAACAACAAGAAACAACGGGACAACAAGAAAACAAAAAAGCGGCCGGGAATTTTCCGGGCCGCTTTTCGTGGCTACGCCGTGCTGCTTATTTACGCAGGCCCAGCTTGGTGATCAGCGTGCGATAACGCTCGACATCCTTGCCCTTCAGGTAGTCCAGCAGCTTGCGGCGCTGCGAGACGAGGTGCAGCAGGCCACGACGCGAGTGGTGATCCTTGCTGTGCTCCTTGAAGTGCGGCTGGAGGTCGTTGATGCGGGCGGTCAGCAGGGCGACCTGCACTTCCGGGGAACCGGTGTCGCCCTTGGACTGTGCGTATTCGGCGACGATGCTCGCCTTTTGTTCGGTGGTAACGGCCATTTCAAAACCCTCTTTCATGAAAACGACGCAGCCCCGGTTTGATAGAGCGAACGCCAATTGGAAAATTTTTTCCCGACAATATCGGAAAGCGGCGGATTGTACCAGCTTAAAGCGCCAGTTGCACCAGTCTTTTCGGCCACAGGCGCTGGCCCGGCCCGGGCTCGCCGACGCCGATCAGGCGGTCTCCGGCATAGACCCGGATCTTGCCGCTCAAGCCTTCCGGCAAATCGACCGGATTACCGTGGCTGAAGCGCTGTTCGGCTTCACCACTGAGATCAATCCGGGGCAGGCTCTGCAGCAGCGCATCGACCGGACGCAGGCAAGCAACACGCGCGCCCTCCTCGATGCTGTCGATCTGCGCCAGCGTCATGGCGCCATCGATCACCAGATCGCCGACCCGGGTCCGCCGCAAGGCAGTCAGATGCGCGCCGCAGCCCAGCGCGGCGCCGATGTCCTGGGCCAGCACGCGGATATAGGTCCCCTTGCTGCAACTGACCGACAGGCGCAGACGGGCGCCGGCAAATTCCAGCAGTTCGATGGCATGAATGCTCACCGGCCGGGCCTCGCGGTCGACGGTGATGCCCTGCCGGGCGAGTTCGTAGAGCGGCCGGCCGTCGCGCTTCAGCGCTGAATGCATGGGCGGCACCTGCAGGATGTCGCCGGTGAATTGCGGCAGCACGCGGGCGATGTCGGCTGGCGTGAGATTGACCTCGGCAGTCGCCGTGACGACGCCCTCGGCGTCACCGGAATCGGTGCTGACTCCGAGCAGGAGCTCGGCTTCGTAGGTCTTGTCGGCGTCGAGCAGATCAGCGGAAAACTTGGTCGCCTCGCCAAAACAAAGGGGCAGCAGGCCGGTGGCCAGCGGGTCGAGGGTACCGGTGTGACCGCCCTTGGCGGCCGAAAACAGGCGCCGTGCCTTCTGCAGCGCGTCGTTCGAAGTCATGCCCTGCGCCTTGTCGAGCAGCAGCACGCCGTCCACCTGTTTCCAGGTTTTCCTGACCCTCGGCTCCATGGCGGGCCTAGTCTTCCGGCGTCTGGTCGCTGATCGCGTTGGCCTGCTGGATCAGCGCCGTCATGCTGGCGCCGTATTCCAGGGAACTGTCGTAGACGAAATGCAGTTCTGGCAGGGTGTGAATATGGATGCGCCGCCCCAGCTCCCGCCGCAGGAAACCGGCGGCACGCTTCAGACCCTGCTCGATCTCGGGCAGGTGCTCGGCGTTGAGCGTGGTGAAGAAAACCTTGGCATGCGCATAATCCGGCGTCAGCTCGACCGAAGTCAGGCTGATCATGCCGACGCGCGGATCCTGCAGTTCGGTACGGATCAGGTCGGCGAGGTCGCGGCGCACCTGCTCCGCGACCCGATCGCTACGCTGGAATCCTCGGGGTCCCTGCTTCTTCATTACAGCGAACGCGCCACTTCCTGGATTTCGTACACTTCGAGCTGGTCGCCTTCCTGAATGTCGTTGTTACCACGCAGCGACAGACCGCATTCGAAGTTGGAACGCACTTCCTTGACGTCATCCTTGAAGCGCTTCAGCGAATCCAGCTCGCCATCCCACTGCACCGTGTGGTTGCGGATCAGGCGGACGCGGGAATTGCGCTTGACGATGCCTTCCAGGACATAACAACCGGCGATCGCGCCAACCTTCGAAACGTGGAAGACCTGGCGGATCTCGACCATGCCGATCACCTGCTCGCGCTTCTCCGGCGCCAACATGCCCGACAAGGCGGCCTTGACTTCATCGACCGCGTCGTAGATCACGTTGTAGTAACGGATATCGACGCCGAAGCTCTCGGCCAGCTTGCGCGAACCGGCATCGGCGCGGATGTTGAAGCCGATGATGACGGCGCCCGAGGCTTGTGCCAGGTTGACGTCGGATTCGCTGATCGCACCGACCGCGCCGTGGATGATCTGGACGCGGACTTCCTCGTTGGAGAGCTTGGACAGGGTCTGCACCAGGGCTTCCTGCGAACCTTGCACGTCGGCCTTGACGATCAGCGGCAGGGTCTTGACCTGGCCTTCTTCCATCTGCTGGAACATGTTTTCCAGCTTGGCCGCCTGCTGCTTGGCAAGCTTGACGTCGCGGAACTTGCCCTGACGGAACAAGGCAATTTCGCGCGCCTTCTTTTCGTCGGCCAGCACGATGGCTTCCTCACCAGCCGCCGGCACATCCGACAGACCGAGAATTTCGACCGGAATCGACGGCCCGGCCTCGTTGATCGGCTTGCCGTTCTCGTCGAGCATGGCGCGCACCTTGCCGAAAACCTGACCGGCGAGCACGACGTCGCCGCGCTTCAGGGTACCGGACTGGACGAGCATGGTCGCCACCGCACCACGACCCTTGTCGAGACGGGCTTCGATGATCAGCCCCTTGGCTGGCGCATCCTTCTGCGCCGTCAGTTCGAGCACTTCGGCCTGCAGCAGGACCTGTTCGAGCAGTTCGTCGATGCCGGTACCCTTCTTCGCGGAAACCGGGCAGAACGGCGAATCGCCGCCGTATTCTTCCGGAATGACGCCTTCGGCGACCAGTTCCTGCTTGACGCGATCCGGGTTGGCATCCGGCTTGTCGATCTTGTTGACCGCCACCACCAGCGGCACACCGGCCGCCTTGGCGTGGTGGATCGCTTCCTTGGTCTGCGGCATCACGCCGTCGTCGGCTGCCACGACCAGGATGACGATGTCGGTCGCCTTGGCGCCACGGGCGCGCATCGCGGTAAACGCTTCGTGACCCGGGGTGTCGAGGAAGGTGATCATGCCGCGATCGGTTTCCACGTGATAGGCGCCGATGTGCTGCGTGATGCCGCCAGCTTCGCCCGCGGCGACCTTGGCGCGGCGGATATAATCGAGCAGCGAGGTCTTGCCGTGGTCGACGTGGCCCATGACGGTGACCACCGGAGCGCGCGGCTCCAGCGGCACGTCCTTGTGCTCGCCGGTTTCCTCGAGGAAGGCATCGGGATCGTCGAGCTTGGCGGCGAGCGCCTTGTGACCCATTTCCTCGACGACGATCATCGCCGTTTCCTGATCGAGCACCTGGTTGATGGTGACCATCGAACCCATCTTCATCATCGTCTTGATGACTTCGGTCGCCTTCACCGCCATCTTGTGCGCCAGGTCGGAAACCGAGATGGTTTCCGGCACGTGCACTTCGCGGGTGATCGGCTCGGTCGGCGCCTGGAAGCTACCCTGGCCATCGTCCGACTTGTGCGATTTCTTGTGACCGTGGCGATTGTCCTTCCAGCCACCACCGACGTCCGAACCGCGGGTTTTCAGACCGCCCTTCTTCTTGCCGTCGTCGGCAGCACGACCGCCCTTCTCGCCCTTCTTCGGCGCATCGGGACGCTTGTGCAGGGTGCCCTTCTCGCCTTCGGCGGTCTTCGCCTGGGCTGCCGCCTGCTGTTTCGCCTGCTCGGCCTGCTTGGCAGCGGCAGCGGCGGCTTCCGCCTGCTGGCGCATCTGCACCAGCTGGGCTTCGCGGGCCTGTTTTTCGCGCAGTTCGCGTTCCTGGATCTCGCGCAGGCGGCTGAAGCGACGCGCCTCTTCCTCGCGCGCCTTGAGTTCCTTTTCACCAATGATCGCGGCCCGGTCCAGCGGACGACGAACGGCCAGCGTTTCGCTCGGCGCGGCTTCGACGACAGCCTCGGCTACCGGCTCGGCTTCAACCGGCGCTGCGGGTTCCGGCACAGGCTCCGGCTCCGGCTCGGGTTGCGGCTCCGGCTCGGGTTGCGGCTCCGGCTCGATTTCCGGTTCCGGTTCCGGTTCAACAGCGACCGGCTCGACCATCTCGAGCAGCGTTTCGACAACGGGTTCCTGCACCAGATCGGCAGCCGATTCGACCAGCTCCTGCTCTTCGAGGCCTTCAGTAGAGCCCTCCGCCAGCGCATCCGGAACATCGCGCTTGACCAGCACGCGCTTCTTGCGCACTTCGACCTGCACCGTGCGGGCCCGCCCATGGGCATCGGTCGCCTTGATCTCGGACGTCTGCTTGCGCGTCAGCGTGATCTTGTTCTTCGGCTGCGCATCGCCATGCGCCCGACGCAGATAGTCGAGCAAACCGGCCTTGTCCTGATCGGTCAGTGTATCGCTACCACCGGACTTGCCGACACCGGCGCGATTGAGCTGCTCGAGCAGCGCCTCGACCGGCATCTTGAGTTCAACGGCAAATTGTGAAACGGTTGTTGCGGACATACTTGCTACCTCCCCGCTCACTCGAACCAGTGAGCCCGAGCCTTGAGAATGAGTTCCTTGGCACGCGCTTCGTCGATGCCGGCGATTTCCAGCAGTTCATCGACCGCCAGTTCGGCGAGGTCGTCACGTGTCTTGATGTTGTGTTCGGCCAGCTTGGCCGCCAGTTCCTTGGTCATGCCTTCGAGACCGATCAGGTCCTCGGCGACGCTTTCGAGCTTCTCCTCGGTGGCGATGGCTTCCGTCAGGAGCACATTGCGCGCCCGGTTGCGCAACTCGTTGACGATGTCTTCGTCCAGGCCGTCGATCTCGAGCATTTCGGCGAGCGGCACGTAGGCCACTTCCTCCAGCGTCGAGAAACCTTCCTCGATCAGCAGGTCGGCCAGTTCTTCGTCGATGTCCAGCTTTTCCATGAACATCACGCGGGTCACCGCGTATTCGGCTTCGGCGCGCTTGGCCGACTCATCCTGGGTCATCAGGTTGATCGTCCAGCCGGTCAGTTCCGAGGCCAGGCGCACGTTCTGCCCGCTGCGGCCGATGGCGATCGCCAGGTTGTCCTCGTCGACCACCACGTCCATCGCGTGCTTTTCCTCATCGACGACGATCGACGTGACTTCGGCCGGCGGCAGGGCGCCGATCACGAACTGCGCCGGATCGGCCGACCACAGCACGATGTCGATGTTCTCGCCGCCGATCTCGTTGCGCACGGCGGTGACGCGCGAACCGCGCAGACCGACGCAGGTACCGATCGGGTCGATGCGCGGGTCGTTCGACTTGACGGCGATCTTGGCGCGCATGCCGGGATCGCGGGCGCAAGCCTTCAATTCCATCAGACCGTCCTCGATCTCCGGAACTTCCAGCTCGAACAGCTTGATGACGAATTCCGGCGCCGTGCGCGACAGGATGATCTGCGGACCGCGGGCACCACGGTCGATGCGCAGCAGGTAGGCACGGACACGGTCGCCGACACGCAGATTTTCCTTCGGAATCATCTGGTCGCGCGGCAGCATGGCTTCGATCTTGCCTGCCTCGACGATGGCGTTACCACGTTCCATGCGCTTGATCGTGCCGGAAACGACGTGTTCCTTGCGCTCCAGGAAGTCCTGCAGGATCTGCTCGCGCTCGGCGTCGCGGATCTTTTGCAGGATCACCTGCTTGGCGGCCTGGGCACCGATGCGACCGAAATCGATCGGCTCCAGCGGCTCCTCCAGATAATCGCCAGCCTCGACATCGGCGTCGTCCTTGCGCGCATCCGACAGCGGAATCTGGAGGTATTCGTTGACGTATTCGTCGTCCGCCACCACCTGCCAGCGGCGGAAGGAGTCGTAATTGCCGGTGGCGCGATCGATCGCGACACGGACTTCAGCTTCGTCGTGGATACGCTTCTTGGTCGCCGAAGCGAGCGCCAGTTCAAGGGCACCGAAAACGATTTCCTTGTTGACGTTCTTTTCGCGGGCCAGGGCATCGACCAGCAGCAACAGTTCACGGCTCATGGGCTAAGACCTCCAGGGACTTCAGTCGAATTTGGGCACCAGACGTGCCTTTTCGATATTGTTGAATTCGAGTTCCACGTCTTCCTTCTCAAGGCGAAGACCGACCTTGCCGTTCTCGCAGCCGAGCAGCAGCCCCTGGAAGTTGCGGCGGTTGTTGTGCGGGATGCGCAGCTTGATCTGGATCGACTGACCGGCAAAGCGGGCGAAATCCGCTTCCTTCTTGACCACGCGATCCATGCCCGGCGAGGAAATCTCGAGCCGGTCGTAATCGATGTTCTCGACCTCGAAGAGGCGCGACAACTGGTTCGAGACCTTGGCGCAGTCTTCGACATCGACGCCACCTTCCTTGGCCGGCGCATCGATGAAGACGCGGATGGTTCTGCCGCGGGGCGACATCTCGACATCGACGAGCTCGTAGCCGAGGCCGGTCACCGTCGTTTCAAGCAGCGTATTCAAATCCATAGGCACAAATAAAAAATGGGCGAAACGCCCACCTCAGAAAAATAAGATGCCTGCAAAATTGCAGGAGAAACAAACCCGTGAATTATAACGGGTTTATTCCCTCCCGACAATTGCTTTCGCCGCTTTCCACCGTCCGGCGCGCCTTCCCGGTCAGGGTTTGGGCGCCGCCCTGGCTGCGCCCAGCTCGCGCATCAGCGCCTTGACTTCAGCTTCCTCAAGCTCGTGGCAACGACCGCGCTTCAACTGCGGCGGCAGCACGAACGGACCGTAACGGACACGGATCAGCCGACTCACCGTGCACCCGACCGCCTCGAACATGCGCCGCACCTCGCGGTTGCGGCCTTCGAACAGGCTCACCCGGTACCACTTGTTGGCGCCTTCGCCACCGGCGTCGGTCAGACTGGAAAAATTCGCCGGCCCATCCTCGAGTTCAACCCCCTTGAGCAGTTGCTGCTGCGCTTCGTCAGTCAGTTCCCCGAGAACGCGCACCGCGTACTCGCGCACCAGTTCCGAGCTCGGATGCATCAGCTTGTTGGCCAGCTCGCCGGAAGTGGTGAACAGCAGCAGGCCGGAGGTGTTGAAGTCGAGGCGGCCGACCGCGATCCAGCGCCCACCGCGCATCCGCGGCAAGGCGGCGAACACCGACGGACGACCGTCCGGATCGTCGCGCGAGACGATTTCGCCCTCCGGCTTGTGGTACATCAGCACGCGCGGCGCACGGGCACCTGCCCCGGTGAAGCGGATGTTGATCAGGCGACCGCCGACCTTCACCTTGTCGGTCGGAATCACCGACTGGCCAAGCGTCGCCACCTCGCCGTTGACGCTGACCTTGCCGGCGGCGATCCATTCTTCCATCTCGCGCCGCGAACCGACGCCGGCCTGGGCCAGGATCTTCTGCAGACGCTCCGGCTTGGCCTCGATCAATGGCTTGCCGTTGCGGCCGATGTTGCCGCGATTGGCTCGCCCGGTCTGTGGTTTGCCCTGCCGCCGAGGCGCCGGCTTGGGCGCCGCCTCGGCGGCGTCCGGCAGATCGTCGCCGGCATCCGGCGCACGCCCGGCGGGCAAGGGCTGGTTGCGCCCGGCACCACGGCGCGGCCGCCCGCCAGCCGGGGCTTCAACCGCCCCGCCCGGGGCGCGGAAAGGAGTACGTTTATTGGTTTTCATGAGTCAGCTCCAGTGTCTGGCTGATTTGCTCCAGCGGCGGCAGTTCGCTGACGCTACGCAGGCCCAGATCATCGAGAAATTGTTTGGTCGTGGCAAACAGCGCCGGTCGACCGGGGGTGTCGCGGTGGCCGACGACGTCGATCCAGCCACGCTCTTCAAGGGTTTTGACGACATTCGGATTGACCGCGACGCCGCGGATCTCCTCGATGTCGCCACGCGTCACCGGCTGCCGGTAGGCGATGATGGCCAGCGTTTCCAGCACGGCACGCGAGTATTTCGGCGGCTTTTCCGGATTCAGCCGCTCGAGGTAAGGCAGGAATTCGGCGCGCGTCCGGAAACGCCAGCCGGACGCCAGTTGCACCAGCTCGACCGGGCGCTCGGCCCATTCGGCACGAATCTGGTCGAGCAGCTTCCTGAGCGTTTCCGACGACAGTTCCTCGTCGAACAGCTTTTTCATGTCGTGCGTCGTCAGTGGCTCGCGGGTGGCGAGCAGCGCCGCTTCAAGCACCTTCTTGATCAGGCTCGCCGCCATCGCCCTCCTCCAGCATCGTTTCCTCCGCTTCGCCGTCGCGCAGATTGACGTAGATCGGCGCAAAAGCCTCGGTCTGCGTGATGCGGATCAGCTTCTCCCGCCCCAGTTCGAGCATGGCAATGAAATGCACGACCAGGCCGGGCGGTCCCATCGCCGGGTCGAACAGCGTCTCGAACTGGACGAAACCGCCCTTTTCCTGCAAAGCCCGAAGAATGATGCCCATGTGCTCGCGCACCGACAACTCCTCGCGGCTGATCTTGTGGTTGCGCTTCAGGAGCGCCTGGCGGACGACCGCCATCCAGGCATCGCGCAGATCGGCCGCCGAGACTTCCGGTAGACGTTCGATCAGCGATTTCTCGACCAGCGTCTCGACCCAGAAGAATTCGCGCTCCGCCTGCGGCATCGCATTCAGCCGCTGACCGGCGAGCTTCATCTGCTCGTACTCCATCAGCCGGCGCACCAGTTCGGCGCGCGGGTCCTCGGTCTCGTCGTCGCCGGGCAGCTTGGGGCGCGGCAGCAGCATGCGCGACTTGATCTCGATCAGCATCGCCGCCATCACCAGGTATTCGGCGGCGAGTTCGAGGTTGCTGGCGCGCATCGCCTCGACGTAATCGAGATACTGCCGGGTCAGCGGCGCCATCGGAATATCGAGGATGTCGACGTTGGCCTTGCGGATCAGGTAGAGCAACAGGTCGAGCGGCCCCTCGAAGGCGTCGAGCATGATCTCGAGCGCATCCGGCGGGATGTAGAGGTCCTGCGGCAGCGTCTCGAGCGGCTCGCCGTAGATGCGGGCAACCGGCTCGAACAGCGTCGCCTGCGGCAGGTCGACCGCAAGGTTCATGCGGCAACCGCCGGGCGGCAGTGGCGGAGCGCCGCACTCGCCATCAGTGGTATTCCAGCCCCATCGACTCGCGCACGTCGCGCATCGTCTCGCGCGCCAGTTCGCGCGCTTTCTCGCAACCGTCGGCAATGATGTTCTTGACCAGCACCGGATCGTCGAGATACTGCTGGGCGCGCTCGCGCATCGGCGCCTGCTCGCGCAGGATGCCCTCGATCACCGGCTGCTTGCAGTCGATGCAGCCGATGCCGGCGGTACGGCAGCCTTGCGCCAGCGTCTCGCGCGTCGCCGCGTCGGTATACACCTGGTGCAATTGCCAGACCGGGCAGCGCGCCGGATCGCCGGGATCGGTGCGACGCACGCGCTGGGTGTCGGTCGGCATCGACTTGACCTTCTTGGCCACCGATTCTTCGGACTCACGCAGGGTGATCGTGTTGTTGTACGACTTCGACATCTTCTGCCCGTCGAGCCCCGGCATCTTCGATTCTTCGGTCAGCAGGTAGCCCGGTTCGACCAGGATCATCTTGCCGGTGCCTTCCAGGAAACCGAACAGGCGTTCGCGGTCGATCGCCGACAGGTGCTGGATTTCGTTGAGCATGGCTTTACCCTGCTCAAGCGCTTCCTTGTCGCCTTCCTGCTGGAAGCGCGTGCGCAGCTCCTCGTAGAGGCGAGCCTTCTTGCCGCCCAGCTTCTTGACCGCGTCGCGCGCCTTGTCCTCGAAACCGGGTTCGCGACCGTACATGTGGTTGAAGCGGCGCGCCAGCTCGCGGGTGAATTCGACGTGCGGAATCTGGTCCTCGCCGACCGGCACCTTGTCGGCGCGGTAGATCAGGATGTCGGCGCTCATCAGCAGCGGATAGCCGAGGAAACCGTAGGTGGTCAGGTCCTTGCCGGCCAGCTTTTCCTGCTGGTCCTTGTAGGTCGGCACCCGCTCCAGCCAGCCGAGCGGCGTCATCATCGACATCAGCAGGTGCAGTTCGGCGTGCTCAGGGACGCGCGACTGGATGAACAGCGTCGCCTGGTTGGGATCGACGCCGGCTGCCAGCCAGTCGATGACCATGTCCCAGGTCGCCTTTTCGATGCTCTGCGGGTTGTCGTAGTTGGTGGTCAGCGCGTGCCAGTCGGCGACGAAGAAGAGACAGGGATATTCGTGCTGCAGGCGGACCCAGTTCTTGAGGACGCCGTGGTAATGGCCGAGATGCAGCGCCCCGGTGGGACGCATGCCGGAAAGGACACGTTCTGCGTACATAGCGGTTGTCGTTTAGTAAAGACCGAAAAGGAATTCGATGGCGTGCGCCGTGAAGAGCACCAGAGGATTCATGATGTCGCCGAGGATACCGGTGAACAACAGGACCAGCAAAATCGGGAAACCCCACGGCTCGATGCGCGAGAACTGCCAGGCCAGCCGGTGCGGCAACAGGCTGACGGCAATCCGCCCGCCGTCGAGCGGCGGCAACGGCAGCAGGTTGAGGACCATCAGCACGCAGTTGATGATGATGCCGATCTCGGCCATGCGCGCCAGCGGCACCGCGAAGAAATCCGGCACCACCCACGACAGCTTGAACATCAGCGCCCAGAAACAGGCCATCGCCAGGTTGGCGGCCGGCCCGGCGGCGGCAACCCAGAGCATGTCCTTCTTGGGCTGGCGCAGCCGGGTGAAATCCACCGGCACCGGCTTGGCGTAACCAAACAGGAAGTTGCCTGCCGAAAAAATCAGGATCGCCAGCGGAATCAGCACGGTACCCACCGGATCGATGTGACGCAGTGGATTGAGGCTGATGCGCCCGAGCTGCCAGGCGGTCGGATCGCCGAAATGGCGGGCCGCGTAACCGTGCGCCGCCTCGTGCAGGGTGATCGCGAAAACCACCGGCAGCGCGGCGATGGCGATGGTCTGGATCAGCGCATTGATGTCGAGCATGTTCAATCCAGCCCAAAGGGCGCCAGCGGCCCGCGCCCGGCGCGAACCAGCTCGGGCGAAGGCCCGGTCAGGTCAACGACAGTGGTCGGTTCGATGCCGCAGGGGCCGCTGTCGAGGATCAGTTCGAGCTGCTCGTCGAGGCGATCCTGGATTTCCCAGCCCTCGGTGAGCGGCGCGTCGTCGCCCGGCAACTGCAGCGTGGTCGTCAGCAAGGGCTCGTTCAGCTCCTCAAGCAGCGCGAGCGCCACCGCGTGCGCCGGCACGCGCAGGCCGATCGTCTTGCGCTTCGGATGCAGCACGCGGCGCGGCAACTCCTTGCTGCCTTCGAGGATGAAGACGTAGCAACCGGGCGTCGTCGCCTTGAGCAAGCGGTACTGCGCGTTATCGACGCGAGCGTAGGTGGCAATCTCCGAGAGGTCGCGCACCATCAGCGTCAGATGATGGCGCTCGTCCATCTGCCGGATCTGGCGGATGCGGTCCATCGCCTCCTTGTCGCCGAGATGGCAGGCCAAGGCATACGAGGAATCGGTCGGCACGGCGACGATCGCCCCGTTGCGGATGAATTCCGCAGCCTGGACGAGCAGTCGCGGTTGCGGGGAATCGGGATGGATATTGACGACGCGGGCCATGATTCAATGAAAAAGACGCCACACCGGCTTGAGGTCCGGGGGCAGTTGAAAGGCGCGACCGAGTTCGACGTGGCTTTCTTCCGGCCCGTGAAAATCCGAACCGCGCGACGCGTGAAAGGCGTAATGCCGCGCCAGGCGGGCGAAATGCAGGACGTGGTCGGGCGAATGGCTGCCGCTCGACACCTCGATCGCCTGACCGCCGAGATCCTTGAACTCATCGAGGAACTTGCGCATGTCGCCGCCCGACATCTTGTAGCGCCCGGGATGCGCCACCACGGCAACGCCGCCGGCAGCGCGGATCCAGCTCACAGCATCGGCCAGCGTTGCCCAGCGGTGATCGACGTAACCCGGCTTGCCCGGCGTCAGGTAATGCTGGAAAACGCCGGAAATGTCGCGGGCGATGCCGATCGACACCAGATAGCGGGCGAAATGGGCGCGCGAGATCAGGTTCGGATTGGTCACATAACCGAGCGCACCTTCGTAAACACCGGAAATGCCGATCTTTGCCAGCGCCTCGCCCATCCGCCGGGCGCGCTCGACACGGCCGCCGCGCAGACTTTCGAGACCGCCGACCAGCGCCGGATGCGCGGGATCGAAGGCAAGGCCGACGATATGGATCGGCATTTCCCGCCACTCGATCGAGATTTCCACGCCATTGACAAAGCCCATGCCGGCCGCTGCAGCCGCTTCAGCCGCCTCGGCCAGGCCGCCGATGTCGTCGTGATCAGTCAGCGCCCAGCAATCGACACCGTTCGCCGCCGCCCGGCGGGCGACCTCCGCAGGCGCCAACAGGCCGTCGGAAACCGAGGAATGGCAATGGAAATCGAAATTGGCTGGGGTCACGGAAATGAGCAAAAAAGCAAACCGGGAGTTTATCACGAAGGCGTGAAGCGGCCGCCGAACCTTGTGCGGCGCAACAAGTTGCTTGGACATTGATCACCGGCTATAGTGCCAACCGTTCCACGGGAGAGCGCAGCGCAAGCTGCCGCCGAAGGCGCAATTTCACCCGAAAACGCTCAGGCAAAAGGACCGCGGAACCAGTGGCAGGCCACTGAAACTCTGGAGAGCGATGACGGCCCGCCCGGCTATCATCCACCGATGGGGCAAATCTCTCAGGTATCAAGGACAGAGGGGTGAAACGCAAGACGCAAGTTTTCCGTTTCACCCCTTTTCCGTTTCCAGAAACGGCTTTAACAAAAGCCAGCAAAGGATTGATATGCTGAAGAAAACAGTGCTCAACGCCGCTCACCGCGCGCTCGGCGCCCGGATGGTCGATTTCGGCGGCTGGGACATGCCGGTCAACTACGGCTCGCAGATCGAGGAACACCACGCCGTCCGTAACGATTGCGGCATGTTCGACGTCTCGCACATGTGTCCGGTCGACCTGGTCGGCACCGATTGCCGCCCCTTCCTGTCGCGCCTGGTCGCCAACGATGTCGCCAAGCTGACGGTTTCCGGCAAGGCGCTCTACTCCGCCATGCTCAACGAGGCCGGCGGCGTCATCGACGACCTGATCATCTACTTCCTCACCGACACGCGCTTTCGCATCGTCGTCAATGCCGGCACCGCCGACAAGGACGTCGCCTGGATGCTGGCCAAGGCCGCCGAGTGGAAGCTGGACGTGACGATCACGCCGCGCCGCGACGGCAACGTGCCGCTCGGCATCATCGCCGTGCAGGGTCCGAATGCCCGAGCCAAGGTCTGGCAGGTACTACCCCAGGTCAAGGCGGCAACGGAAGGCCTGAAGCCTTTCTTCGCCGCCGAAGTCGACCAGTACTTCATCGCCAGCACTGGCTACACCGGCGAGGACGGCTACGAGATCATGCTACCGGCCGGCGAAGCCGAAACCATCTGGACCGCCCTCAAGGACGCCGGCGTCGCACCCTGCGGCCTGGGCGCGCGCGATACCCTGCGCCTGGAAGCCGGCATGAACCTCTACGGCCAGGACATGGACGAAACCGTCTCGCCGCTCGACGCCGGCCTGGCCTGGACCGTCGCCATGAAGGACGCGCGCGATTTCGTCGGGCGTGCCGCACTGGCCGCCAACGGTCAGCAGAAGCAGTTCCTCGGTCTGATCCTGCTCGATAAGGGAGTGCTGCGCGGCCATCAGAAAGTAATTACCAAACAAGGCGATGGCGAAATTACTTCAGGTAGTTTCTCACCAACGCTACAGCAATCCATCGCCCTCGCCCGGCTGCCGCTCGGCGTCGCCGCCGGCGACGAAGTCGAGGTCGATATCCGTGGCAAGCTGCTCAAGGCCAAGGTCACCAAACCCGTTTTTGCCCGCAACGGCAAGGCTGTTCAATAACCCCCATTCAGGAGAAAACCATGTCCAACGTCCCGTCCAACCTCAAGTACGCCGCCTCCCACGAATGGGTCCTGAAGAACGAAGACGGTTCCGTCACCGTCGGTATCACTGACCACGCGCAGGAAGCGCTGGGCGATCTGGTCTTCGTCGAACTGCCGGAAGTCGGCGCCCATTTCGACAAGGAGCAGGAAATCGCCGTCGTCGAATCGGTCAAGGCCGCTGCTGACGTCTATGCGCCGCTCGCCGGCACCGTCACCGAAGTCAACCAGGCCGCCGCCGACGCGCCGGAATCGGTGAACCAGGACGCCTACACCGCCTGGCTGTTCAAGATGACGCCGGACAACCTGGCCGACGTCGACGCGCTGCTCGACGCCGCCGCCTACCAGGCCGTCGCCGACGCCGCCTGAGAAGGACCGCCCATGCCGCTCAATCAAACGCTCTCGTTACTCGAGCAGCACGACGAGTTCATCGACCGTCACATCGGCCCCTGCGCCGCCGAGACTGCCGAAATGCTGGCCGCCATCGGCGCCGCCAGCCTCGACCAGTTGATCGACCAGACGGTACCGGCTGCCATCCGCCTGCCGGCCGACCCGCCGCTGCCGGCGCCGCGCCGCGAACACGAGGCGCTTGCCGACCTGAAGGCGATCGCCGGCAGGAACGTGATCAAGAAGTCCTGCCTCGGCATGGGCTACTACGACACGCTGACGCCCAAGGTGATCCTGCGCAACGTCATGGAAAACCCCGGCTGGTACACCGCCTACACGCCCTACCAGGCCGAGATCGCCCAGGGCCGCCTGGAAGCGCTGATGAACTTCCAGCAGATGGTGATCGACCTCACCGGGCTGGAGATCGCCAACGCCTCGCTGCTCGACGAAGCGACTGCTGCCGCCGAAGCGATGACGATGGCGCGCCGCGTATCCAAGGCGAAGTCGAACCGCTTCCTGGTCGACGCCGCCTGCTTCCCGCAGACCATCGACGTCGTTCGCACGCGCGCCGGTTACTTCGGCTTCGAGGTTGTCGTCGCTGCCGCTGATACGGCGGACGGCGAATTCTTCGGCGCCCTGCTCCAGTACCCGGACGACAACGGCGAAGTACGCGACCGCAGCGACCTGATCGCCAGCCTCAAGGCATGCGGCGCCACCGTCGCCGTCGCCTGCGACCTGATGGCGCTGGTGCTGCTCAAGTCGCCGGGCGCCATGGGCGCCGACATCGCGCTCGGCTCGAGCCAGCGCTTCGGCATTCCGATGGGCTTCGGCGGCCCGCACGCCGCCTTCTTCGCCACCCGCGAAGCCTTCGTCCGCTCGATGCCCGGCCGCATCATCGGCGTCTCCAAGGACGCCCGCGGCAACACCGCCTACCGCATGACCTTGCAGACGCGCGAACAGCACATCCGCCGCGAAAAGGCGAATTCCAACATCTGCACCTCGCAGGTGCTGCTCGCCAACATGGCCGGCATGTACGCCGTCTATCACGGCCCGCAGGGTTTGAAGACGATCGCCGCGCGCATCCACCGCCTGACCGCGATCTTCGCCGAGGGCCTGAAACGGGCCGGCGTCAAGGTGCTCACCGGACAGTTCTTCGACACCGTGCATGTCGATCTCGGCGCCCGCGCCGAAAGCGCCTACCACGCTGCCGTCAGTGCCGGCTACAACCTGCGCCGCGTCTCGGCGGGTGTTCTTGGCGTCTCCTTCGACGAAACGACGACGCGCGACGACGTCGCCGAATTGTTCAAGCTGATTACCCAGGTCACGCTCGACATGGCCAGCCTCGACGTCCAGGTCGCTGCCGCCACGCCGGCCCTGCCGGCGGCGCTGCTGCGCAGCGATGCGATCCTCTCGCACCCGGTGTTCAACACCCACCACACCGAGCACGAGATGCTGCGCTACCTGAAGTCGCTGCAAAACAAGGATCTGGCGCTCGACCATTCGATGATCTCGCTCGGTTCCTGCACCATGAAGCTGAACGCGACCAGCGAGATGATTCCGGTCACCTGGCCGGAATTCGGCGGCATCCACCCGTTCGCCCCGCGCGAGCAGGTCGCCGGCTACCACGAGATGATCGCCGGCCTGACCGACTGGCTGAAGACCGTCACCGGCTTCGACGCCATTTGCATGCAGCCGAACTCCGGCGCCCAGGGCGAATACGCCGGCCTGGTGGCGATTGCACGCTACCACGCCAGCCGCGGCGACAGCCACCGCAAGGTCTGCCTGATCCCGAAATCGGCGCACGGCACCAACCCGGCCACCGCCCAGATGTGCGGCATGCAGGTCGTTGTCGTCGATTGCGACGACAACGGCAACGTGGACGTTAGCGACCTGAAGGCCAAGGCCGAGGAACACAAGGACGACCTCGCCTGCCTGATGATCACCTACCCGTCGACGCACGGCGTCTTCGAGGAAGCGATCAAGGACATCTGTGCCATCGTGCACGCCAACGGCGGCCAGGTGTACATGGACGGCGCCAACCTCAACGCCCAGGTCGGCCTGACCTCGCCCGGCTTCATCGGCGCCGACGTCAGCCACATGAACCTGCACAAGACCTTCGCCATCCCGCACGGCGGCGGCGGACCGGGCATGGGCCCGATCGGCCTGAAGGCGCATCTAGCACCGTTCATGGCCAACCACGTGGTGGCCCCCATCGACGGCCCGCACGGCGGCCAGGGCGCGGTTTCCGCGGCGCCCTTCGGCTCCGCCTCGATCCTGCCGATTTCCTGGATGTACCTGGCCATGCTCGGCGGTGCCGGCGTCAAGAAGGCGACCCAGTTCGCCATCCTCAACGCCAACTACGTCGCCAGCCGGCTCAAGGACCACTACCCCGTGCTCTACGTCGGCAAGAACGGCCGCGTGGCGCACGAGTGCATCCTCGACATCCGCCCGCTCAAAGCCGCCACCGGCATCGCCGAGATCGACATCGCCAAGCGCCTGATGGACTACGGCTTCCACGCCCCGACGGTATCCTTCCCGGTCGCCGGCACCATCATGGTCGAGCCGACCGAGTCGGAATCGAAGGCCGAACTGGATCGTTTCATCGAAGCCATGGTGGCGATCCGCGCGGAAATCCGCGAGATCGAGAACGGCACCTGGAGCGCCACCGACAACCCGCTGAAGAACGCGCCGCACACCCAGGCCGACCTCGTCGATGCCGAGTGGCGCCATCCCTACAGCCGGCAACAGGCAGTCTTCCCGCTGCCCTGGGTAGCGGCCAACAAGTTCTGGCCAAGCGTCAATCGCATCGACGATGTGTACGGCGACCGCAACCTGAACTGCGCCTGCCCGCCGCTGTCGGCTTACCAGGACTGAAAACGCTCTCGGTAAAAACAAAAACGGCCTCGCAAGAGGCCGTTTTCAATTGCGAAGGAATAATTTCGTGTCAGCGCAACGCCTGACCATCCTTCTGATACTGCGGCGAACGCGGGCCAAAAAGAATGCCGTTTGGCACACCGGCGCTCAGCAGCCGCGAACTCGTCATACCGGCGATCACGTGCCCTTGCTCGCTGACCGTTTCGATGATCTGCCGAACGACCGCCTTGACCAGCATGCCGATCAGACCGCCGCTATTGTTGTCGCTCTCGGCACTCGATGCCGTCGCCGAACCATGCCATAGCTGCGTGCCTGTACGCAGATCGACCAGCCTGGCCTCCGCCGTGACCCGCGTTTCGCTGGCGATCACCTTGTAGGACGTGCCGTAGTCCTTGATATTGATGTAAAGCGCAGCGTCGGCACCGAATATTTCCCGCAACTTCGCCGGTGCGACGTCATGGATGTCGGTCGGCGTCGTCAGCCCATTTTGCTTGAAGGTCTCATCGACCAGGGTCACCGGAAAGACGTAATAGCCTGATTCGGCCAGCGGCAGCATGGCGTGGGAAAGCATGCTGTAGCTTGCCTTGATGTCCGGAGACTGGTTGATCGGCGGCAACACCAGGATCGACGCCGGGCGCGCCGCCCGAAATGCGGTGTAATCGTAGGCCTGCTGCGTCGCACAACCACCGAGCATAGCCAGGGCAAGTGCCAGAAAAGGCAGGCGCTTGGCAATGAACGATTGGGTTTTCATCGCGCACCTTCCGGTTTCTGCTTCTTCTTGAGCAGGAAATCGAGATAGACCGAGCTTTCCGGAAAACTCTGCTTCTCGGCCAGCAGATTCTGCTCGAACAGATCGGTGCGCCCCGTCAAACCGTAGAGCATGCCGAGATGCGCCTGCAAACCCGGCGGGACATGGCGCCCGCTCGCCTTTGCCTCCTCGCGAACCTTCTCGAGCGCAACAATGCCTTCTTCCGGCCCCTTGTCACCCTTGAAATAGCCGTACTGGACGGTCTGAAAATCTCCCCAGTGGTAGAGCGGCTGGCGCTGCTGGGCACAGCCCGTGAACAGTAGCGCACAGGCGCATGCCGGCAGCAGCCATCTCTGGCTGGTCTTTACTTCCCTCATAAACCCTCCCTGCCGGAATCAGTGCGCCGGACGCCAGGCGCCACTTTCGACACCCTTGACCAGAGCATCGACCGCTTCCCGGATAGCCAGATCGAGTACCTTGCCGTTCAACGTCGAGTCATAGCTGGCGGTACCGCCAAAGCCGATGACTTCGCGATTCGACAGGGCATATTCGCCGGCACCGAAGGTCGAATAAATGACTTCCGATGTCTCGACATCGACCACGTTCAGCGCCACCTTGGCGTAGGCCACCTGCTGCTTGCCGCGACCGAGCAAACCGAAAAGCTGATGGTCGCCAACTTCCTTCCGGCCAAATTCGGTGACATCACCGGTGATGACGTAGCGCGCCCCCTTCAGGGCTTGCTGCTTGCGGGCGATCTCCGCTTCCTGCTTGGTCTCGCTCAGGTTCTGGCGATCGAGGACGGAAAAACGATTGCTCTGTTGCAGGTGGGCAACCAGGATCGTCTTCGCCTGACTGCCGAGACGATCGACGCCATCGGAGAACACCCCGCGCAAGAAACTGGAACGATTGTCAAACTTGCCTACCGAGACCGGCTGTCGTTCGCCGGCGTATGGCCGGGCAGCAGCGGCAGTTTGCTGGGATTCGATCGGACGCGAGCTTTCGGTTGCGCACCCCGAAAGCATGAGAGCCAGACCCACTGCGGAAATCACCACGGCGTTTTTCTTGAATTTCACCGCAAGCTCCTGAAAATTGAAAAATTTCTACTGAAACAGGCATACAAATTGCCAAACGAAATCCGGTGCAATCCATGAATTGTCCGCCAGCTCGGGCCATTCCGGCAACAGGGAGTTCCACCGGGAAAGAGAATTCCAGCGTTTGATACCTGTTCCGGCAACAGAAAAGATCGACTGCGTGCCCAAAGACACATAACATCGTTCGCATTCGACATCGGGAAAACCAATGACTTCATCCGCAGCCCAGCTTTCCGCTCATGCCAAATGGCCGAACGTCCCCGCCTGTTACGAGTGGCTTTCGCTCGACCGGCGCGGTGACTGGCGATTGCAGGGAGAGCGGGTGACACACCGCGGCCTGATCGAGTTCATGAACCGGCAATATGCCGGCGACGAAAGTGGCCGCTGGTTCGTCCAGAACGGTCCGCAACGGGTCTATGTCGATCTCGCCGCAACGCCGTGGATCTTCCACCGCGACGGCGCGGCCTTCGTCGCCCATACCGGTGCCCCGGCCGGTGAGATCAAGACCGTGTTGATCGATGGCGACGGCAGCCTCTACCTTGACGCGGCGCTCGGCATCGGTTTGCTCGACGACCGCGACCTGGCCGCTTTTTTCGAGGAATGCCGGCCCCATGACGAGGTCAGCCTGCTGCGCCTGATGGCGGGCAACGGCGGCGAAATCCGCTGGCAGGGCCTGCCGCTGCAATACATCGCGGCCGATCGGCTGGCCCAGCGCTACGCTTATCTCAAACAACCACGCCCGTAAGCGCGCTCAGGGCTCGCCCGGATCGTCGTCGCTGGCCTGCAGCCACCACAACAGATCCTCGCCCTGCAATGGCGCCGGAATCATCTGGTTGCGCTTCCAGCGATAGACCGGCCCGAACGGCAGGTAACGCGCCATCACCTGGCCCTGCCGGGTGACGCCGAAAAAAGGCAGGCCGGAACGGATCGCGGCGCGGATATCGTCGTGTGTCATGCGTCTGTCACCTTTTTTACAAACGCCCCGAGTATCCCGCGCCTGCCGCTGCCGGACAAGTCCCGAACGGCGCGAACGGCACGGGCACCCGGGCGACTGGCCCTGTTCTTGCTGTGTCTCTGGCGCCAATCACTACCACACAACGCCATGACCCCTGCTGAAATCGCCACCTGGGCAAGCAGCAAGCTCGTCGCCCCGCTCGATATCGACTGCGTCATCACCCTGATGCTCAAGATACTCGACGGCAAATGCAAAATGAGCGACGCCGACCAGCTGGTCGCCAGCCAGCTCTACGACGCAGTCGGCCAGCGGCCGGTGCACCGCCTTGATGCCGCCAGTTGTCACGCGCTAATCGCCGAGTCGCGTCGGCATTGTGACGAAAACCTGAAAATGCGCATTTACGAACAGCGCCTGCTGGCCGAAACCATGCTCTCTCGCCCGGTGATGAAGGCCTTCAAGGCACGCCTGCGCGAGGCCGGCATCTTGTACCACGACAGTGCCGACCGCTCCACAGCGGCCTAGGACCTTGTCTTCGTCATGACGCGGTATATGATGCAGACAAGTCCATCGTCGATCATCGCCAGCCGGGAGCCTGCATGCCGAAGCGACCGCATCTCACCACCATTGCCCGCTCATTTTCGGCCGCCGTCGTACTACTGGCGCTGGTCGCCTGTACACCGCGCCTGCTCGCGCCTTACGATGAAGTAACCGACCGCAGCGTCAGCGCCCTGCAGCGGCAGACCGAGGCACACCTGATCGCCCTTGAAATGGCAGCCGGCACGCCCGATTGCGTTTTCGACAGGCACCAGCGCTTCTATACCGACGCCCGCATCGAAATCAGCGCCCTCGCCGTACGCACCGCCGCCATTCCCGGCAACGAGCACACCGCCGAACAGACGACACTGCTCCTCGCCAGCCTCGACAGCCTGCGCCAGTTGCACCGGCTCGGCTGTCTGGCGCCGGAACAGATCGCCATCCTGCGCACCCAGTTCAACAGCAGCTTCACCGCCATCCTCAGACTGGAACTGGCGAAGCGGCGCCCATGACCACGGAGCCAACAATGAAGCTCGACACCGTAGAATTGAGCCAGGCCATCCTGGGCGCCTTCCAGGGCAGCCTGCGCGAGCAATGGCCGGAAATCCGCGCCTACGGCGAGACCGAGGCGAAGAAGCTGGCGCAGACGCTGGTCATGATCGAAGCCCTGCAGGCATCGGGCAGGATCACGCCGGCACAAGCGGCGCTGCACCTGGAAATCCAGAAGAACGCCTGCCGCAGCGTTTTACTGACGCTCGAAGGACTCGGCCTGCTCGCCGTCGAAGCCGCGCTCGACGCGGCGCTGGGCGTGATCCGCGAGACGGTCAACGGAGCGCTCGGCTTCGCCCTGCTGTAAACCAATCATCACCGAGGAGACGATCATGGCAAAGACAATGGCACCGTACTACCCGATCATCTATGTCCGCGGCTACGCGATGACGCCCGGCGAAATCGCCGATGCCGTGTCGATGCCGTACATGGGCTTCAACCAGGGCGCGACCAAGTTGCGCCAGGCCTGGGATGGGCGCGTCACCAAGCACATCTTCGAGTCGCCGCTGATCCGGCTGATGAAGGAATACGGCTATCGTGACTGCTTCGCCGACGGCGCCGAGATCAGCGGCAGCCTGCCGGCGCGCAGCGTCGTCATCTATCGCTATTACGAGACGGCGGACAGCGACCTCGGCGACGGCAAGACGCTGTCGATTCCCGAAGCGGCGCGCGGCCTGCAGGCCTTGATCCAGCGCGTGCGCCGTCAGGTCTGCGGCGACGACGACGAACTGCTCGCCGCCTTCAAGGTGCACCTGGTCGCCCATTCGATGGGCGGACTGGTGATCCGCGCCTTCCTGCAGAACGATGCGATCAGCACGCCGGACGACCGCGCGCTGGTCGCCAAGGTGTTCACCTACGGCACGCCGCACAATGGGATCGAGATGGCGGGAATCAACGTGCCGGCGGTTCTTGGCCTGTGGGACATCAACAACTTCAACCGGCAGCGGATGGCCGAATACCTCGGCCTGCCCGGGAAGCCCGAGCGAGTCGACTCGCTGGACGGGAAATTCGACCCGCAGCGCTTCTTCTGCTTCGTCGGCACCAATCACCGCGACTACGCCGCCGCGCTCGGCGTTTCCCGCCTGTTGGCGGGCGAGATGAGCGACGGCCTGGTGAAGATCGAGAACGCGACCGTCAGCGGTGCCCCGCGCGCCTTCGCCTATCGCAGCCACAGTGGCCCGTTCGGCGTCGTCAATTCGGAAGAGGGTTACCAGAACCTGGTCCGTTTCCTGTTCGGCGACCTGCGCGTCGATGGCAGTCTCGACGTCGACGTCCTACCCCTGCCGCCCTCGGTGCAGAAGGCCAAGGACGCCGGCAAGCAGATCCGCGGCTCCTACTATTTCGAGGCGACGGTCGCGCCACGCGGCAGCTTCAGCGCCAAACTGACCGAGCGCCGCCGCGACACCTACAGCGCCGTGCTGCGCCGCTACGACGAACTGCTGCGCGTCGACCGTGCCGGCCGCGACGCGCCGCGCTCGCCCGCCCTGTTCTCGACCTTCCTCGACAGCAAGCGCATCACCGTCGGCAAGACCCTGGTCTTCTCGGTTGAACTGGCGGTGTCAAGCACCGGCTACACCATCGACGACAGCTTCTGGCTCGACCAGCACATCGAAGGCGAATACCTGTTCCGCGACACCCTGACGCTGAAGCTGACGCTGGGACAGGACGGCTTCCGGCTGCGCTACCTGAGCTCGGACGAGAACTGGAGCGAGGGCCAGGGACGACTGGTCGACCCCACGGGCGACCAGTACCTGATCCCGCTCACCTCGAGCAAGGGATTCCGCGGTCAGCTCCGTCTGAACGTCAGCCGTTCCGGCTGAGCCCTCAACCGGCCACCGTCTCGCCGATCAGGTCGGCGATCAGTTGCGCGGTCATGCCGTGGCGGTCGCGATCCGGGTTGTACTCGACGATTTCCAGGGCGCGCAGGCCGGGCAAGCCGGCCAGCCAGCGCCAGGCCGTGCGTACGTCGGCCGCCGGCAAGCCGTCCGGCTCGGGACTGCCGACGCCCGGCGCGAAGCGCGGATCAATGGCGTCGAGATCGAGGCTGACGCCGAAACCGGCCGGCGCGCTGGCGACGATGCCGACCGCCTCGTCGAGGCAGGCGGCGAAGCCGCGGCGGGCGATTTCCTCGCCGTCGATGATGCGCACCTGCTGGCGGCGCAGGAAATCGATTTCTTCCGGCTCGTAGCTGCGCGCCCCGAGCACGACGCAATGCCCGGCGCTGACCTGCGCGCCGGGCAGGCCGATGCCCAGCAGACGGCGGTCGCCCTGACCGAGCAGGCAAGCCAGCGGCATGCCATGCACGGCACCGGAATAGCTGCTCTCCGGCGTATGGCTGTCGAGGTGGGCGTCGATCCACAACAAACCCAATGGCTGCCCGATGCCGCGGGCGACACCGCTCCAGGTGCCAACCGCCACCGAATGGTCGCCGCCGATGACCAACGGAAACTGCCCCTGGCGCAGGGTAGTTTCGACCTCGTCGGCGAGCGTCCGGCAGAGCGCGGCGATCCGCGCCGTGCGCGACAACCGCTCGCCGTTCGGGGCAAACAGGGTGCGTCCCCAATCGAGCGCCGGGTGCCGGGCCAGCGCCTGCCAGGCCTGCGAATGATGAAAGGCAACCGGCCCGTCGGCACAAGCCACATCCTGGGCGCCGATACCGCTGGCGGCGCCGGTCACGCGCACCCGACGGCCGTCGCTCATCGGCCTACCAGAGCTTTTCCAGCGCCGTCAGCGCATCGCGCCGGCACAACTGACCGACCAGGCGCCCGTCATCGAGCACCGGATAACAGCGGTAGTGATGCGCCACGAACAGTTCGATGGCATCGGCCATCGACGACGAGGCCGACAGGGTCAGCACCTCGCGGGTCATGTACTGGCCGACCGGGCCGCCCGGCTGTTCGTAGTAGGTCGCGTTGAGCGCCACCTTGAGGCCGTCCTTCTCGGAAAAGAAACCGAGCAGGTGGCCATCGCCATCAAGCACCGGCGCACCACTGAGGTGGTGTTCGAGCAGCAGGTGCACCGCCTTCAGCACGTCCATCTCCGGGCTGAAAGCCAGGGGATCGGCGGTCATGTAATCCTTTACGAGCAACGACCTGAGCATGACTCCTCCTCCGCTTGCTCCTCAGTCCCGGCCTGCAGGCGGGCCAGACGTTTTTCACAGGGTTCCTTGCAGCCGGCCGCACAATCCAGGTTGAGCGCCTTGTAACCGCCGCAACTGCCGGCGATCGGCTTGCGCCCGAACATGACACCGATCGCCATGATCAGGACCAGGAAGGCGATGATTCCGAAAGTCACCAGAAATGTCTGCATGACATCCTCCCTTTCCGTTCAACCGCCGAAATCGTCGAGCATGATGTTCTCGCGCTCGACGCCGAGATCGAGCAGCATCTTGATCACCGCGGCGTTCATCATCGGTGGCCCGCACATGTAGAACTCGCAATCCTCGGGCGCCGGATGGTCCTTCAGATAGTTCTCGTAGAGCACGTTGTGGATGAAGCCGGTGTAACCAGTCCAGTTGTCTTCCGGCAAGGGATCGGACAGCGCCAGATGCCACCTGAAGTTCGGGTTCTCCTCGGCCAGCTTGTCGAATTCCTCGACGTAGAAGGCTTCGCGCATCGAGCGCGCACCGTACCAGAAGCTGATCTTGCGCGTGGACTTCAGGCGCTTCATCTGGTCGAAGATGTGCGAGCGCATCGGCGCCATGCCGGCGCCGCCGCCGATGAAGACCATCTCGTTCTCCGTATCGCGCGCGAAAAATTCGCCGAATGGCCCGTAGACCGTGATCTTGTCGCCCGGTTTCAGGTTGAAGACGAAGGAAGACATCTTGCCTGGCGGGATGTCGTCGCGGTTGGGCGGTGGCGAGGCGACGCGGATGTTGAACTTGACGACGCCCTTCTCCTCCGGATAGTTGGCCATCGAGTAGGCGCGGATGACCGGCTCGTCGACCTTGGAAACGAAGCGCCACATGTTGAACTTGTCCCAGTCGCCGCGATACTCGGGCTGGATGTCGAAGTCCTTGTAATGCACGGTGTGCGGCGGACACTCGAGCTGGACGTAGCCGCCGGCCCGGAAGTCGACGTTTTCCCCCGCCGGCAGGCGCAGCGTCAGTTCCTTGATGAAGGTGGCGACGTTCGGGTTGGACTCGACCGTGCACTCCCACTTCTTGACGCCGAAGACCTCTTCCGGCACCTCGATCTTCATGTTCTGCTTGACCGGCGTCTGGCACGACAGGCGCCAGCCCTCCCTGGCCTGGCGCTTGCTGAAGTGCGACTCCTCGGTCGGCAGCATGTCGCCGCCACCTTCGTGAACCTGGCACTTGCACTGGGCGCAGGTGCCGCCGCCACCGCAGGCGGACGACAGGAAGATGTTGTTGGCGGCCAAGGTCTGCAGCAGCTTGCCGCCGGCCGGCACGGTGATGGTGCGCTCGCCGTTGATCTCGATGTCGACGTCGCCGGACGACACCAGCCGGGCCCGGGCGGCGATGATGAAGACCGCCAGCGCCAGCACGATGCCGGTGAACATGCCGATGGCGAGCAGGATTTCCTGAATGTTCATCCTCGCTCCCTTACAGTTGTATGCCCGAGAAGGACATGAAGCCCAGCGACATCAGGCCGATGGTGATGAAGGTGATGCCCAGGCCCTGCAGGCCGGCAGGCACGTCGCTGTACTTCAGCTTCTCGCGGATGCCGGCGAGCAGCGCGATGGCCAGCGCCCAGGAGGCGCCGGAACCGAAGCCGTAAACCACGCTTTCCGAAAAGTTGTAGTCGCGTTCGACCATGAACAGCGAACCGGCCATGATCACGCAGTTGACGGTGATCAGCGGCAGGAAGATGCCGAGCGCGTTGTACAGGCTGGGCACGTACTTGTCGAGCAGCATCTCGAGGATCTGGACGATCGCCGCGATGACGCCGATGTAGGTGAGCAGGCCGAGGTAGGACAGGTCGACATCGGGCATGCCGGCCCAGGCCAGCGCACCGTCGCGCAGCAGGTAGGTATAGGCCAGGTTGTTGGCCGGCACCGTGATCACCTGGACAACGACGACCGCAATGCCGAGGCCGATGGCAGTTTCGACCTTCTTCGAAATGGCGATGAACGAACACATGCCGAGGAAGAAGGAGAGCGCCATGTTCTCGATGAACACGGTGCGGACAAAGAGACTCAACAGATGTTCCATTTCAGTAAACCTCCCGGTCGCTGACCTGCGGGGCCATGCGGAAAGCCGGTGCTTCGACCTGGTTCTTCTTCCAGCTACGCAACGCCCAGATGAACAGGCCGATCAGGAAGAAGGCCGATGGCGGCAGCAGCAGCAGACCGTTGGGCAGGTACCAGCCGCCGTCCTTGATCAGCGGCAGGATCTCGATGCCGAGCAGTTTGCCGGCGCCGAACAGTTCGCGGATGACGCCGAGCGCGACGAGCATCGTGCTGTAACCGAGGCCGTTGCCGATCCCGTCCCAGAACGAGAGCATGGGCGGATTCTGCATGGCGAAAGCTTCGGCCCGGCCCATGACGATGCAGTTGGTGATGATCAGGCCGACGAACACCGACAGTTGCTTGGCCAGGCTGAAGGCGTAGGCACGCAGCACCTGATCGACGACGATGACCAGCGAGGCGATGATCACCATCTGCACGATCATCCGGATCGACCCCGGGATCTGCGCCCGGATCAGCGAGATGAACAGGTTGGAGAAGGCCGTCACCAGAGTCAGCGCGATGGCCATGACCAGCGCCGTCTTGAGGTTGGAGGTGACGGCCAGCGCCGAGCAGATGCCGAGGATCTGCAAGGCGATCGGATTGTTGTTGAAGACCGGATTGAACAGGACTTCCTTGACGGTAGCTTGTTGTGCCATGCTCAGACTCCCTGCTGACGCAGCCTGGCGAGGTAGGGGCCGAAGCCCTGCTCGCCCAACCAGAATTGCAACAATCGGTCGACGCCGTTACTGGTCAGCGTCGCACCGGCCAGCGCATCGACCTGATGGCCGGCCTCCGGGCTGGCCGGATCGACCCCGCCCTTGACCACCTTGATGATCGGCCGGCCGGCATCGTCGAACAGCGTCTTGCCCGGCCACAGCGCCTTCCATTTCGGATTGTCCACTTCGCCGCCGAGACCCGGGGTTTCGGCATGCTGGTAGAAGCCCAGGCCGACCACGGTGTTGAGGTCGGCTTTCAGCGCGAGGAAACCGTGCAGCGTCGACCACAGACCGTAGCCGCGGATCGGCAGGATCAGCGATTCGATCCGGCCTTCCTGCTCGACCATATACACGGTGGTGAAGCGTTCGCGCCGCTTGATCAGCGCCTTGTCCGCCTCGCTGCTGAGTGCGGCGGACATCTTCGGGTCCTTGGCAGCCTTCAGCGGATCGAAACCGAGCGGATCGAACGTCGTCTGATACTCGCCGGTATCGAGATCGACCACGCGCGCCTTGATCCGGCTGCCGAAAACCTCCTTGACCTGTGCCGACGACAGGTTGTCGCCCAGCCCGGCGATCGCCAGGATGCTGCGCTGCTTGTCGAGCAGGCGGTTCTCGAGCTGGACCGGTTTCAGCGCCACCGCCGAACCGGCCACGAAAACCGAAGCGACGAGGCTGACGGTCAACGCGACGAGCAGGGTGCGGACCGTGGATTCCTTATTGCTGGACATGGCGCGCCGCCCTCCGCTTGATGTTGGCCGTGACCACGAAGTGATCGATCAAGGGGGCACAGAGGTTGGCGAACAGGATCGCCAGCATCATGCCCTCCGGGAAAGCCGGATTGACCACGCGGATGAGCACCACCATGACGCCGATCAGCGCCCCGAAAATCCATTTGCCGGTATCGGTCATCGCCGCCGACACCGGATCGGTGGCCATGAACACCATGCCGAACGCGAAGCCGCCGAGCACCAGATGCCAGTGCCAGGGCATGGCGAACATCGGATTGCTGGCCGAACCGACACTGTTGAGCAGCAGGCTGCAGCCGACCATGCCCAGCATGACGCCGCTGACGATGCGCCACGAGGCGATCCGGCTCAGCAACAGGACGGCACCGCCGATCAGGATGGCCAAGGTACCGGTCTCGCCGACCGAGCCCGGAATCGTGCCAAGGAAAGCATCCCACCAGCTCAGGCCGCCGGCCGTCACCGCGGCGATACCGCCCGCTGCCGCAGTGGCCAGCGGGGTGGCGCCGGTGACACCGTCGATCGCCGTCCACACCGCATCGCCTGACAACTGCGCCGGATAGGCGAAGAACAGGAAAGCCCGCCCGGCGAGTGCCGGATTGAGGAAGTTCTTGCCGGTGCCGCCGAAGACTTCCTTGGCGATCACCACCCCGAAGCTGATGCCGAGCGCCACCTGCCACAAGGGAATCGACGGCGGCAGGATGAGTGCGAAGAGGATCGAGGTGACGAAGAACCCCTCATTCACCTCATGGCCGCGGATCGAGGCGAACAGCACCTCCCAGAAACCGCCGACGATGAAGGTGACGGCGTAGATCGGCAGGAAATAGGCCGCCCCATGCACCAGGTTGTCCCACAGGCTGGCCGGATCGAAGCCGGCGAACAGCGCGATCAGGGCAAGCCGCCAGTTGTCCTGCGCGGCCAGCAATTCCGGCTGGGCCGCAAATGCGCTGTTGGCCTGGAAACCGACGTTCCACATGCCGAAGAACATGGCCGGAAAAGTGCAGAGCCAGACGGTGATCATCATCCGCTTGAGGTCCAGGCCGTCGCGTACGTGGGCGGTGGTCCGGGTGACGCTGGCTGGCTTGTAGAGACCGGTATCGACCGCCTCGTAGAGGGCATACCATTTTTCGTAGCGGCCGCCCTTGTGAAAATGATGCTCGATGCTGTCGAGCCAGGAACGCAGCCCCATGCTCAACCCTCCTTCTCGATGCGCGTGAGGTTGTCACGCAGGATGGGACCGTACTCGTACTTGCCGGCGCAGACGTAGCTGCACAGCGCCAGATCCTCCTCGTCGAGCTCCAGGCAGCCCAGTTTCTGGGCCATCTCGGTGTCGCCGACGATCAGGTAGCGGAGCAACTGCGTCGGCAGGATGTCGAGCGGCATCACCGCCTCGTAGTTGCCGATCGGCACCATCGCCCGCGGACTGCCGTTGGTACTGGTCGTGAAGTTGAAGCGTTTGCCGGGCATCAGCTTGGAGAGGTAGAGGTTCATCACCGAATGCTTGTCCAGACCCGCCCGCAGGTAGTGCAGGAATTCGCGGTCATGCCCCTCGGCCAGGCAGGAAACCTGCTGGTGGTAGCGCCCGAGCCAGGCGCAGGCGCCGCGTGCGGTACGGCCGCCGAAGACCGAACCGGAAATCAGGCGCGGCTTTGCTCCGGCAGTCAGTTCGCCCGCCGTCAGATCGTCCAGGCTGGCGCCGAGGCGGCTACGCAGCAAACGCGGCCGGGCAACCAGCGGACCGCCGAGGGCGACGACGCGGTCGACGGCCAACTGGCCGGTGGCGAACAGGCGGCCGATGGCGATCACGTCCTGATAGCCGATCGTCCATACCGATTTGTGCGGCCCTACCGGATCGAGGAAATGAATATGCGTCCCGGCGAGACCGGCCGGATGCGGCCCGGCGAAGGACTCGACCTGAACTCGCTCCAGGCCGCTGCCGGGAATCGCAGCGCCGTCGGCAACGCACAGGAAAACCCTGGCCAGGCGCGCCAGCACGCGCAACCCGCGGGTGAAATCGGCCGCCGCTTCGGCGATCACGACGGCCGGATCGGCGGCCAGCGGATGAGTATCGATCGCCGTCACGAAAATCGACGCCGGCACCGCATCGACGGCCGGCACCCGGCTGAAGGGACGGCTCCGCAACGCGGTCCACAACCCCGATTGCTGCAGGTTGTCGCGCACCATTTCGCTACTCAACCGATCGATCTGCGCCTCCGGATAGCAGGCGAAGCTGATTGCCTCGTCACCGTCCAGTTCGATCACCACCGATTGCAGCACCCGCTGCTCGCCGCGATGAATGGCACTGACGACGCCGGCACCCGGCGCCGTGAAATTGACGCCTGGCGTCTTCTTGTCGGAGAACAGCACCTGCCCCAGCTTGACCCGATCACCGACCTGTACGGCCATCGTTGGCTTCATCCCGTGGTAGTCGAAGCCGATGACCGCCACACTGCGTACCGGCCTGGCGGCCTCGATACGCTGCTCAGGCGCCCCGGTGATGGGCAAGTCCAGACCGCGTTTAATTCTGATCATTCGCTTAGCCCGAATTGAAATTGACCACGCAAGGCGGGAATTCATCTCGCCCGGACTCTGCCCCGGACGCCGCTCCCGTCCTTGCGACCTTGCATGCAACAACGTCAAAGCCCGGGAGTTTACCGGCGACAGCGGCGGGCTGGAACCGCCGGGCTACAGATAATGGAATCGTGATATTCCATCAGGCAGGGCAATACGAATGCGCTGGACGAAAAAAAACACCCTGACGGGTGTTTTTCTTCGTCGTCTGGCGGAGACGGAGGGATTCGAACCCTCGATACACGTTTTAGCGCGTATGCTCCCTTAGCAGGGGAGTGCCTTCGACCTCTCGGCCACGTCTCCGGTTCGTTCAACAACGAGGCGCGGATGATATAGCCTCCGCGCCCGTTGGTCAAACCTTTACTGATCCAGACCGAAAGTGCGGTGCAGCACGCGCACGGCGAGTTCCAGATACTTCTCGTCGATGACGACGGAGATCTTGATTTCCGAGGTCGAAATCATCTGGATGTTGATGCCTTCGTCGCCCAGCGCCTTGAACATCTTCGACGCGACGCCCGGGTGCGAGCGCATGCCGACGCCAACCGCCGAAACCTTGCAGATCTTGTTGTCGCCGACGATTTCGCGGGCGCCCAGTTCGGCCTTGACCTTTTCCAGAATGGCCTGGGCCTTGGCGTACTCGCCGCGATTCACCGTGAAGGAGAAATCGGTCGTGCCGTCGTGACCGATGTTCTGGATGATCATGTCGACGTCGATGTTGGCGTCGGCGATCGAGCCGAGGATGCGGTAGGCGATGCCCGGGGTATCCGGAACGCCCAGCATGGTCAGCTTGGCTTCGTCGCGGTTGAAGGCGATGCCGGAAATGATCGGTTGTTCCATGTTCTTGTCTTCCTCAACAGTGATCAGCGTACCCTCCCCTTCGTCCTCGAAGCTGGAAAGAACGCGCAGTTTGACCTTGTACTTGCCGGCGAATTCGACCGAGCGGATCTGCAGCACCTTGGAGCCGAGGCTGGCCATTTCCAGCATTTCCTCGAAGGTGATGGTGTCGAGCTTCTTCGCTTCCGGCACGACGCGCGGGTCGGTCGTATAGACGCCGTCGACGTCGGTGTAGATCTGGCACTCGTCGGCCTTCAGCGCGGCAGCGAGCGCGACGCCGGAGGTATCGGAACCACCGCGGCCGAGCGTCGTGATGTTGCCGTCGGCATCGACGCCCTGGAAGCCGGCAACGATGACGACCTTACCGGCGTCGAGATCGCGGCGGATGTTCTCTTCCTCGATCGACAGGATGCGCGCCTTGGTGAAGGTGCTGTCGGTCAGGACCTTGACCTGGCCGCCGGTGTAGCTGCGGGCATCGACACCGATCGCTTTCAGCCCCATGGCGAGCAGGCCGGTGGTGACCTGTTCGCCGGTGCTGACGACGGCGTCGAGTTCGCGGGGATCGGGCTGGGCCTGCATTTCCCGGGCGAGCGCGATCAACTTGTTGGTTTCGCCGCTCATCGCCGAGACGACGACGACAATCTGGTGTCCCTGCGCCTTGAAGCGGGCGATGCGCCGGGCGACATTCTTGATGCGCTCCGGGTTGGCGACGGAAGTACCGCCGTATTTCTGAACAATCAACGCCATGGATTCATCCGTAAAAACGTTGCAAAAACGAAAGGGCTGGATTTTAACCCAGCCCGTCCGTTTCTAAAAGAAAGCGCGGCTCAGAGATCGGCCAGCGCCCGCAGATGGGCGCCGACGCTGCGCGCCAGCGAAGTCATCACGTAGCCGCCCTCGAGCATCGAGACGATGCGTTTGCCGCACATTTCGGCGGCCAGCTTCTTCAGGTGCTCGGTACACCAGGCGAAATCCTTCTCGACCAGCTTGAGGCCGCCCATGTCGTCCTCGTAGTGGCCGTCGAAACCGGCCGAGATGAAGATCATCTGCGGCTGGAATTCCTTGAGCCGCGGTGTCCACACCTGCAGCACGGCGTCGCGGAATTCCTCGCCGCCACAACCGGCGGCCAGCGGCACGTTGCACATGTTGGCGGCCGGATTGTCGATACCGGCGTAAGGATAGAAAGGATGCTGGAAGATGCTGCACATCAGCACCTTGTCGTTGCCGGCAAAGCAATCCTCGGTGCCGTTGCCGTGGTGCACGTCGAAGTCGATGATGGCGACGCGCTCCAGTCCATGCACCTTGATCGCGTGCATGGCGGCAACGCCGATGTTGTTGAAGAAGCAGAAACCCATCGGGGTCGTGCGCTCGGCGTGGTGGCCGGGCGGACGGACGGCGCAGAAGGCGTTCTCGCATTCGCCGCCAACCACCAGGTCGACCGCCAGGCAACCGGCGCCAGCGGCCCGCAGCGCGGCCTGCCAGGTATGCGGATTCATCGCCGTATCGGGATCGAGATGGACGACGCCCAGTTCGGGCGAGGCGCGCTTGATGCGCTCCAGATGCGAGGCCGGATGGACACGCAGCAGTTGCTCGAAGGTGGCGAGCGGCGCATCGTAATAAACGAAATAGGCGTCGATGCCCTGAGCGATCAGATGATCGTTGATGGCGGTCAGACGCTGCGGGCATTCCGGGTGATGCGTTCCCATGTCGTGCAACTGGCAGTCGCGATGGGTGATGAAGGCAGTTGTTGTCACTTGTTCTCTCTCTGCGGTTTTGCGCCTGGACAGCGCTCCTCTGTGGCTCATTATCATCTCATTCAGGCGACCGCTTCAAGCATTAGAATGGGCCGTCCCCCGCACACCCCGACGGATTGAACGCATGACCCACACCAAGACATCGAAGGCAGACAATCATCCGCCCGACTTCGCTCCCATCCTCGCCGCCGCCAACCGGATCATCCTCGGCAAGCCGCAGGAAATCCGCCTCGCCGTCGCCTGCCTGCTAGCCGGCGGCCACCTGCTGATCGATGACTTGCCCGGCCTCGGCAAAACCACGCTGGCGCATACCCTGGCCGCGCTGTTCGGGCTCGATTTCTCGCGCATCCAGTTCACCGCCGACCTGCTGCCGGCCGACATCACCGGCGTCTCGATCTACGACCGCGGGCAATCGAGCTTCCGTTTCGTGCCCGGCCCGGTCTTCGCGCAGCTCGTGCTGGCCGACGAGATCAACCGGGCAACGCCGAAAACCCAGAGCGCGCTGCTCGAGGCGATGGAAGAAGGCCAGGTGACGAGCGAGGGCGAAACCCGCCGCCTGCCCCGCCCATTTTTCGTCATCGCGACCCAGAACCCGGCGCACCAGATCGGCACCTTCCCGCTACCGGAGTCGCAGCTCGACCGCTTCCTGATGCGCATCGAACTCGGCTATCCCGGGCGCGACGCGGAGCGCGAACTGCTGCGCAGCGGCGGTCGCCGCCTGGCCGCGGAAAGTCTCACCCCGCTGCTGGTGGCGACGCAATTGCCGGCCCTGCAGGAAGCCGTTGCCGCCGTCCATGCCGCCGACCCGCTGATCGACTACGTGCAGGCGCTGGTCGAGGCCAGCCGGCAGAATCCGGCCTTCCGTCACGGCCTCTCGCCGCGCGCCGGACTGGCGCTGTTGGCGGCAGCCCGCGCCTGGGCCTGGCTGGCCGGCCGCGACATGGTGCTGCCCGATGACGTCCAGGCGGTCTTCCCGGCAGTCGCCCGACATCGCCTGCTGGCGGCGCACGGTGACGGCATGGCCGCCGCCGGCGACATCGCCGCGCTGCTCGCCGGCGTCGCCATTCCCTGAGTGCAATGCGCCCCATCGACCGGCTGCAGGAACTCATATTCGGCAAGCGCAGCGACGGCGAGGCGCCGATCGTCCTCGACCGCCGGCGGATCTTCATCCTGCCCTCGCGCACCGGGCTGCTCTACGCGCTGGCCCTGCTCGTCATGCTGATCGGCGCCATCAACTACAACCTGGCGCTCGGCCACGCGCTGGTCTTCCTGCTCGCCAGTCTCGGCCTGACCGGCATGGTGCACAGTTTCCGCAACCTGCACCACCTGCGCCTGCTGCCGGGCCGGGTCGCGCCGGTGCATGTCGGCGAGACGGCGGAGTTCGAGCTGACGCTCGAGAACGACCGCCCCTATGCGCGCCGCGCCCTGGTCTTTACCGCTGTCGCCGGGCTGCCGGTGAATGCTGCGGTCGACACCAACGGACGGACGACGGTCGCCGTACCGGTGCCGGCGCAACGGCGCGGCTGGCTGGCGCTGCCGCCGGTCCGCCTGGACACCCGCTACCCGCTCGGCCTGTTCACCGCCTGGAGCCAGCTACGACCGGCGATGCGCTGCCTGGTGTACCCGAGCCCGATCTTCACCCCGTTGCCGGCCAGCCGCCCCTTGCCGAACGGCAGCGCCCGCCATGGCGAGGGCGGCCAGGAAGATTTCGCCGGTTTCCGCGAGCGCCAGCCGGCCGATTCGCTGCGTCATGTCGCCTGGAAGGCGAGCATCCGCCAGGGCGACGAGCGACCGCTGCTGATCAAGGAATTCGCCGGCGGCAGCGACAGCGAGCTGTGTCTCGACTGGGCGGCGACCGACCCTGCCCTACCCGCCGAGACCCGGCTTTCGCTGCTCGCCGGCTGGGTGATCGACGCCGGCCAGCGCCAGCTTGCCTTCGCCCTCGCCCTGCCCGGCGTGGAGATTCCTTCCGCCAGTGGCCGCGAGCAGCAACGCCGCTGTCTCGAAGCGCTCGCCCTGTATCCGGCATGAACCAGAAACGCGACGCCAGCCTCAGCCGCGAGCAGCCGCCCTGGCTGTTTGCCGCCGCCATCGCCGCGACGGCGCCGCACGCGCTGGCGCAGCCGCTGTGGCTGACGGCTTTCGCCGCCGTCCTCTTCGCCTGGGCCGGCTGGCTGTGGTGGGAAGATCGGCGCCTGCCCGGGCGCTGGGTGCTAATGGTGCTGACCGTTGCCGGCAACCTGGCGATCCTGGCCGAATACCGGACCTTGTTCGGGCGCGAGCCAGGGGTTGCCCTGCTGGTCATGTTCATGGCGCTGAAGCTGCTGGAGGTGCGCCACCGGCGCGATGCCGTGGTCGTCGTCATGCTCGCCTACTTCCTGCTGCTGACGCATTACCTGCACTCACAGGAAATCGCCGTCGGCCTCTGGCTGATCGTCGCCCTGTGGCTGGTCACCGCGGCGCTGACCCGCCTCCATGCCGGCCCCATCGAGCGCCGCGAGAACCTGCGCCTGGCGGGAACGCTGCTCCTCCAGTCGCTGCCAATGATGCTTGTCCTCTACCTGCTTTTTCCGCGCATCAGCGGTCCGCTCTGGGGCTTGCCGGAGGACGCCCATACCGGCCGCACTGGGCTTTCCGAGCGCATGAATCCGGGCAGCATCGCCGAACTGGTGACCAGTGGCGAAGTCGCCTTCCGGGTCCGCTTCGACGGCCCTCCGCCAGCCCGCCGCCTGCTCTACTGGCGCGGCCCGGTGCTGGAGGACTTCGACGGCACGACCTGGCAGCGTTCGTCCCGCCGCCTGACCGAGGAAGTGGTGCAGGCCGACGGCCCCGCCATTACCTACGAAAGCACGCTGGAAGCCCACGGCCAGCGCTGGTTGCTGGCCCTCGACGCACCGTTGGCGCTGCCCGAAGGCGCCAGCCTGGACGGGCGGCTGGCGGCGATCGTTGCTCGCCCCATCGACAGCCGCCAGCGCTTCCGCCTGCGCGCCGCCACCGCTTTCCGCTTCAACCTGCAGGAAGCGCCGGCGACGCTGACCGACAACCTCAGACTGCCCACGGCAGGCAATCCCCGCGCCCGCGCCCTCGCCCGCGAGTGGCAGCGCCAGGCGCGCGCCCCGGAGGAACTGGTCGATCTGGCGCTGCGTCACTTCAACCGGGAAGCCTTTCACTACACCTTGCGTCCGCCGCTGCTCGGGCGCGACGCCATCGACGACTTCCTGTTCCGCAGCCGGCGCGGCTTCTGCGAGCACTACGCCAGCAGCTTCGTCTTCCTGATGCGTGCCGCCGGCCTGCCGGCGCGCGTCGTCAGCGGCTATCAGGGGGGCGAGTTCAATCCGCTCGACGGCTACCTGGTCGTCCGCCAGTCGGAAGCCCACGCCTGGGCCGAGGTCTGGTTCGCCGGGCGCGGCTGGACGCGGGTCGACCCGACCGCGGCGGTCGCCCCGGAGCGCATCGAGCAAGGCATCGTCAGCGCCCTGCCGGCCGGTGAGCCCCTGCCCGCCTTCCTGCTCAACCGCGCCGATTGGCTGCGCGACCTGCGCCACCGCTGGGAAGCGGTGAATAACACCTGGAACCAGTACATCCTCGGCTACGACGGCGAGCGCCAGCGCCAGTTCCTGTCGCAACTGGGCTTCATCAACGTGGACTGGCGGCTGCTCGCCACCTTGCTCGGCATTGCCGGCAGTGGTGTGCTGGCCACCATTCTGCTGCTCAACCTGTGGCACCGGCCGCGCCTCGACGCAGCGCGCCGGCTCTGGCGTCGTGCGCAGCGCCGAATCGGGTTAAACTGCGCGCCTCAGGAAACCCCGCTGGCATTTGCCGAGCGCGTGCGCAGGACCGATCCGGCGCTGGCCCCCGCTGTCGATGCCGTCGTCCGCCATTATCTGCTCGCCCGCTATGCCCGCACCGACCCCGAACACCTGGCGGCGCTGCGCGCCGCCGTCAATCGCCTGCCCCGACGGAGAATCGTTTGATCAAGACCCTGGCCGCCTGCGCCCTCACCACCCTCACCGCTTTCAGCCAATGCGCGCTCGCCGTGCCCGGCAGCATCGCCGAATTGCCGGAAGCCGAAATCTTCGCCCGCGACCTGGCACAACGCCACGGTTTCGACGCCGATGAACTGCTCGCCCAGTTCGCCCGGGTCAAGCAAAACGCCGGCGTGCTGTCGTTGATCGCCCCGCCGACGCTACCGACACAGCGTTCGTGGACGCGCTACCGCGCCCGCTTCGTCAATCCGCAGCGCGTCGCCGGTGGCGTCGATTTCTGGCAGGAGCACGCGGCAACCCTGGCCCGCGCCAGAGTCATCTACGGTGTTCCGGAAGAGGTGATCGTCGCCATCATCGGCGTCGAAACCGTCTATGGCCGCAACACCGGCGGCTTCAGCGTGCTTGAGGCGCTGGCGACGCTGGCCTTCCAGTACCCGCGGCGAGCCGATTTCTTCCGTACCGAACTTGAGCAGTTCCTGCTGCTCAGCCGCGAGAACAGCCTTGATCCGCTGACGGTGCGCGGCTCCTACGCTGGCGCGATCGGCATTCCGCAGTTCATGCCTGGCAGCCAGCGGCGCTTTGCCGTGGATTTCGACCGGGACGGCCGCATCGATCTGGCAAACAGCGTCGACGACGCGATCGGCAGCGTCGCCCGCTTCCTCGAGCAGCATGGCTGGCAGGCCGGCCAGCCGGTCGCCGTAGTGGCCAACCTGCCGGGAACGCCGGACGCCTCGCTGATCGAAGCCGGCATCCGCCCCAGTCTGCGGGCCAGCGATCTGTTCGAGCGCGGCATCCTGGCCGAGGCGCCGGCCGACGCGACGGTGACGCTGGTCGACCTGGTGACGCCGGAGGCGCCGACCGAATACTGGCTGGGTTTCGAGAACTTCTACGTGATCACCCGCTACAACCGCTCCAGCTTCTACGCAATGTCGGTCTTCCAGCTGGCCGAGGCGATCCGTCAGGCGCGCACCGAGATGCAGACCGCGCTCAACCAGGCGCGGTAGGCCGCCTACAGCACCGAGTCGCGTGTCACCTTGCCGCGCCGCATCATGCGGCGCAGGCGCTCGAGGCCTTCCAGCTGGATCTGCCGGACGCGCTCGCGGGTCAGGCCGAGATCGCCGGCAATCGCGTCGAGAGTGGCGATTTCGTTGCCGTTCAGTCCGTAACGGCGCTCGATCACCTGGCGCTGGCGCTCGCTCAGTTCGCTCAGCCAGCTTTCGAGCAGGAGGCCGACCTCGTTCGACTGCAACAGCAATTCCGGATCGGCCGCCCCGCTATCGTCGGTGATGAACTCGGCCATCGTGTGGTTGGGGTCGATGTCGAGCGGCGCGTCGAGCGACGCGATGTGCTCGTTGAGCGACAGGATGCGACGGATGTCGGCGACCGGCCGGTCGAGCAACGCCGCCACCCGCTCGACCGTCGATTCGCGGCCGTCGGCGGACTCCAGGTGGCGCATGGCGCGCAGCACAAGATTGATTTCCTTGACCACATGCACCGGCAGACGGATGGTCCGCGCGTGGTTCATGATGCTGCGTTCGATGCTCTGGCGGATCCACCAGGTCGCGTAGGTCGAAAAACGGAAGCCGCGCTCGGGGTCGAACTTTTCCAGCGCATGGATGAGACCGAGGTTGCCTTCCTCGATCAGGTCGAGAAAGGGAATGCCGCGGTTCAGGTAGTGCTTGGCGATATTCACCACCAAGCGCAGGTTGTGCTCGATCATCTGCTGACGGGCCACGAAATCGCCACCACGCACCAAACGAGCTTTCGCCAGTTCCTGGTCCGGCGTCAGCAGCGGCCTGGCGCCGATTTCGTTGAGGTAGATCTGGGTGACATCCTCGATCAGGCTGCCTTCGACCGATGGCAGATCGCCCAGCGCCAGCAGAAAGCCATCACTTTCCGCGGCGCCGGTCAGCGCCGCTTCGTCTTCGTCATCCTCGTCGTGACTCATCTTTTCGGCAGGAAGGGCGTCGGATCCACCGGCTTGCCCTGCTTGCGGATTTCGAAATGCAGCTTGACGCTGTCAGTCCCGGTATCACCCATTTCGGCAATCTTTTGGGCACGTTTGACGGCCTGCCCTTCCTTGACCAGGATGCGCCGGTTGTGGGCATAGACCGAGAGAATATCGGTACTGTGCTTGACGATCACCAGTCGTCCGTAGCCCGCCAGCGCGTCTCCAACGTAGAGCACCTTGCCGTCGGCCGCTGCCAGCACCGGATCGCCGGATTTGCCGCCGAAATCGATGCCCTTGTTGCTGCTGCCGTTATAGCCCGCCTTGAGCGCCGCGGCGCTCGGCCACACCCATTGTCCCGCCTCGGCTTCCGCTGTGGCTGGCGTTGCCGGGGGCGTCGCTGCGGGAGTCGTGGGCACCGCCGCCGGTGTGCTGGCCGCTACTGTCGTCGGCTGCTTGTTCAACCGAGCATACGCTTCGTCCGAATAAGGTTCCTTGCCGCCGCGCGGCTCGCTGATCGCGCCCTTGGCCGGCGTCGCCACCGTTGCGCCTGTCGGCGTCGCATCGAGCGGCCGTGATTCGACGCCAGTGTCGATCCCGATCGGGCTGGCCACCGATGTCGCCTGTGCGTTCGACGAGGTTGCCGCCGCAGCCGCCGGACGCAGCCGCAGAATCTGCCCTTCGCGCAAAGCCGAAGGATTTTCGATGTTGTTCAGCGCGGCCAGTTCGACATGGTCGAGCCCGTTCTCGCGCGCGATGCGATACAGGGTATCGCCACGTTTGACCAAGTATTCCCCGGGGCCGGCGACTCGGCTCTGAGCTGTCGGCGAAGGATTGGCAAGCGGCGCGGGCGCCTGTGAACAGGCGGCGAGAGAAAGGAGGAGTGAAACCAGGAGAAGGGGTTTGATCATTGTATTCCGGATAACAAAGGCACGAACCGGACGGGGTCCAGTCGCGTCTCCGTAAACCCGTTTGGGGTGTGTTCAACAAGGCAAAGATACTGCTCCTGCCCCCCGACAGGCAAGACCATTCGACCACCGGGCGCCAACTGACGGAGCAATTCCGGCGGAATAAGCGGACCGGCGGCGGCGACGATGATGCTGTCGAAAGGCGCCGCTTCCGGCAAACCGAAATTGCCGTCAGCCAGTTTCAGGCGCACATTGAACTGCTGCAGCGTGCGCATGTTGGCCTTGGCCTTCTCCAGCAAAGGACCGATCCGTTCAAGCGCAAAGACATCCTTGCTCAACTGCGCCAGCACCGCCGCCTGGTAGCCGCAACCAGCGCCAACTTCAAGCGTCTTGCCCAAGCCTGGACGACCATTGAGCAACAACTCGATCATCCGCGCAACGATGTAGGGCTGGGAAATCGTCTGCCCCATGCCCAGCGGCAGGGCCGTGTCCTCGTAGGCGCGGGAAGCCAGCGCCTCCTCGACGAAGGCGTGGCGCGGCACCGCCGCCATTGCCGCCAGGACCTTCTCGCTGCGGATACCCTTTTCGCGCAAGCGGTCGATCATCCGCGCACGCGTACGCTGCGAAGTCATGCCGATCCCCTGCAAACCACGAACCGTCATTGCAACCAAGCCCGGATCGTTGGCAACTGACTGACCTGTGTCAGGTCGATCTGCAGCGGCGTGATCGAAACCCGCTTCTGCTCAACCGCGTGAAAATCAGTACCGGGCCCGGCATCGGCGGCGGCACCGGCGGCACCGATCCAGTAAACCGTTTCCTTGCGCGGCGAGGTCATGCGTACGACGGGCTCCGCCTTGTGCCGGCGTCCGAGACGCGTCACCTCCCTGCCCGTCAATTGTTCGTAGGGAATATCCGGCACATTGACATTCAAGAGTACGGGCCCCTCGATCGGATTATCGAGATAATGCTCGACCAGTTCGCGGGCAACTCGACCGGCAGTTGCAAAATTCAATCCGTCAAAACTGGTCATCGACATCGCAATCGCCGGAATGCCGAGTAGATAACCTTCCATGGCGGCGGCAACGGTTCCTGAATAAATCGTGTCGTCGCCCATATTGGCGCCCGAGTTGATTCCGGAAACGATGATATCCGGCAGGTAATCCAGCATTCCGGTTACCGCCAGATGCACGCAGTCGGTCGGTGTACCATTGACGAAATAAAATCCGTTGGCCGCCTGTTTCAGCATCAGCGGCCGATCCAGCGTCAATGAATTACTGGCGCCACTCCGATTCTGCTCGGGCGCGACGACGACGATTTCTCCCAAGCCAGCCAGGGCCTCCGCCAGCGCGGCAAGCCCCGGCGCGAAATAGCCGTCGTCATTACTGAGCAGGATACGCATCAGACCAACAGCGCATCCATGCTGCCGCCTTCAGCCAACCAGGCTTCAACCCATTTCGGCTTGCGCCCGCGGCCAGTCCACTCCTCGCCACTCTGCGGATGACGGTATTTGACCTTGACCTTGCCGCCGCTGGCGACGCGGGTTTTGACTTCCTTGGCGAGCAGTTCTTCGATGGCAAAACCACGGGCTTTCGCAAAAGCGCGAACTTCGTTGAGAACATTCACTTTTTCTGCGGCTTCGCGGCGCTTCAATTCGGCAGGAATTTGCTGCTGAAGATCGCGAAGCTGGATGAGAGTAAGCGTAGACAGATCCATAACAACCTCCTTGACCAAAGAGCTTGCGATTATAAGGCAAATTTCAAAAACAAATATTCAATAACTGAAGCCACGTGGACAAAATCCGGATTCGATATTTACCAGAGAATATGTCCCGCAATTTCCGGCAATAGACTTGTTGGCGCTCCCCATTTCTCGAAGCGCCTGTCAAACAGAATAAAAGCCCGCAGTTAAACCCCAAGACTTCGTGGACGATTCGGGGGAAAAACAAAAAAGCCAATCCGAAGATTGGCTTTTGTTGTTTTTGGTCGGGGCGGCGGGATTCGAACTCGCGACCCCTTGCACCCCATGCAAGTGCGCTACCAGGCTGCGCTACGCCCCGACAAGCTGAGCATTATACCGCAATATCGTTATTTCAAACAGCCAACATATCGATAATTGCCTGCAATTCACCCCGCAGACCGCTCGTCATCTTGCCCGAGGTTTCAGCCTCGACGACTTCGATCTGTTCAAGCGGCGCGCCTTCATCCAGGCGATTACGCGCGCCACTGATAGTAAAGCCTTGATTGTAAAGCAACTCACGAATGCGCCGCACCAGAAGAACCTCGTGATGCTGGTAGTAACGCCGATTGCCCCGTCGCTTGACCGGTTTGAGCTGATTGAATTCCTGTTCCCAATAGCGCAATACGTGCGGTTTGACACCGCAGAGTTCGCTGACCTCACCAATGGTGAAATAGCGTTTGGCTGGTATCGGCGGCAGCTCTTCCTTACCTGACATCTTAGGCGGTAACTCCATCGAAGGCCTCTTCAACATCGGACTTCAGCTTCTGGCTGGCATGGAAGGTAACGACACGCCGCGCGGTGATGGGAATTTCCTCCCCGGTCTTCGGATTGCGTCCGGGGCGCTGCGGCTTGTCGCGCAATTGGAAATTGCCGAAACCGGAAAGCTTGACCCCGTCACCGGTTTCCAGGGCATTGCGGATTTCTTCGAAAAAGGCCTCAACCATGTCTTTGGCCTCGCGCTTGTTGAGACCCACTTTCTCGAAAAGCAGGTCAGCGAGTTCGGCTTTGGTCAGCGTCATGTTATCTATTCTTACTCAGGCTCGCAGCTGGGCAGCGAAATTTCGCTCCAGACTTGCGATCAGTTGCTGCATCGCTGCATCAACGTCCGAATCTTGCAAAGTGCGTTGAGTATCTTGCATAACTATCCGTAACGCAAGACTTTTCTTGTTTTCCGGAACCCCTTTTCCGGCGTAAACATCGAACAACTGGAGGTCGGTTATCAGCCCCGGAAGATCCTGTTTCACCCCGTCGATCAGTGCCTGAAAAGCCAAGCCTCGATCGACGACGATCGCCAGATCGCGAATCACTGCCGGGAACTTGGAAACCTCTGCGTAGGCCGGTACGCAGACCGCCTTAAGAATATCGAATTCGAGTTCGAACAACACCGGCGCTGCAGTCAGTTCGTATTTTTGCACCCACTCCGGATGCAACTCTCCGAGACAACCGACTTCGCGATCATCAAGCAGGATACGAGCAGCGCGGCCGGGATGCAGGGCTGGATGGTCAAGTTTCTCAAAGCGCAGCACGGCCGGCGCCAGCAAGGCTTCGAGGTCGCCCTTGACATCGAAGAAATCGACCTTGCGCCCACCGTTCGCCCAGCCATCTGGCAAGGCACCGCCAAAAGCAAGGCCGGACAGGCGCCAGGGTTGACGATAACCGGCAACCGGTTGCGCGCTGGCGTCACGATGGAAGATACGACCGACTTCGAAGAGACGGACGCGGGTCTGCTTGCGCTTGAGGTTGGTCACCAGATTGGCGACCAAGCCGCCGATCAGCGTCGAGCGCATGACCGCCATCTGGCTGGCAATCGGGTTGGCCAGACGAATCAGATCCGCTTCTTCGGTCTTGCCGGCAAAATCGGCTTCCCAGGCGGATTCGACGAAGGCGAAATTGACCACTTCCTGGTAGCCGCGATCAGCCAGCATCTGGCGGATGCGGTAAGCCGGCCGCTGCGCCTCCGGTTGGCGCAGCATCGCCATGCGGGCGCGCGGCGCCGGCGACGGGATGTTGTCGTAGCCGTACAGGCGAGCGATTTCCTCGATCAGGTCTTCCTCGATTTCCATGTCGAAACGCCAGCTTGGCGGCGTAACGAGGAATTCGTCGCCTTCTTGCGTGAAGTTCAAAGCCAGCCCCTTGAACAGACCGGCGATGCGTTCAGCGCCGAGCGGCAGGCCGAGCACCTTTTCAGCGCGCGCGGTGCGCAAACGGACCGGTTGGCGTGCCGGCAGTTCGGCACTGGCTTCGACAACCGGACCGGCCTGGCCGCCGCAGACATCGAGAATCAGTTGCGTGGCGCGCTCGATGGCGCGACGCGTACCGCCGAAATCGACGCCGCGCTCGAAGCGGTGCGAAGCGTCCGACGCAAAACCGTGGCGGCGGGCACGGCCGGCAATGGCAGCCGGCGCGAAGAAGGCGGATTCGAGGAACAGTTCGCGCGTTTCCAGCGTAATGCCGCTCTCCTCGCCGCCCATGATCCCGGCCATGGCGAGCGGCTTGGCATCGTCGGCAATCATCAAAATATCGGCATCGACCGCAATGATCTGCTCGTTGAGCAGAAGCAGCTTTTCTTCCGGCAAGGCCAGGCGGGCATGCACCGCACCTTCAAGATGGGCGTTGTCGAAGGCATGCAGCGGCTGGCCCAGTTCGAGCATGACGTAGTTGGTAATGTCGACCAGCGCGGAAATCGAGCGGATACCGCTGCGTTCCAGGCGACGCTTCATCCATTCCGGCGTCGGCGCCTTGGCGTTGACGTCCTTGACGATGCGACCGCAGTAGAGCGGGCAGGCAGCCGGGGCGTCGAGCACGACGGCGCGCGTATCGGCAATGGTGGACGGCACCGCGTCGACCTGCGGCAGCTTCGTTGCAGCGCCGGTGATGGCACCGACTTCGCGCGCGACGCCGAGCAAGGACAAACAATCGGCGCGATTTGGCGTCAGCTTGATCTCGAAAACCTGGTCGTCGAGATCGAGGTATTCGCGGATCGACTGACCAACCGGCGCATCGGCGGGCAGCACGAGCAGACCGGAGGCGTCTTCGGCAATACCGAGTTCCTTCGCCGAGCAGAGCATGCCCGAGGATTCGATGCCACGCACCTTGGCCACCTTGATCTTGAAATCGCCGGGCAGTTCGGCGCCGGGCAGCGCGCACGGCACTTTCAGGCCGGCGGCGACATTGGGCGCGCCACAGACGATCTGCACCGGCGTGCCGCTACCGCTCATTTGCCCAATATCAACCTGGCAGACATTGAGACGATCGGCATCGGGATGCTTGACGACTTCAAGTACCTGAGCAACGACCACTTGATTGAAGGCGGGCGCGACCGGCGACAAATCCTCGACTTCGAGGCCGGCCATGGTCAGCAGATGGGAAAGCTCGTCGCTCGACAGGGCCGGATCGACGAAGGTACGCAACCAGGATTCGGAGAATTTCATGGACGTGTTCCGAAAAAGGGGATCAGGCGAACTGGCGCAGGAAGCGCAGATCGCCTTCGAAGAACAGGCGCAGGTCATTGACGCCGTAGCGCAGCATGGTCAGGCGGTCCGGCCCCATGCCAAAGGCGAAGCCGGTATATTTTTCCGGATCGATGCCGGCATGACGCAGGACGTTCGGATGGACCATGCCGCAACCGGCGATTTCCAGCCAGCGGCCCTTCAACGCACCACTCATGAACGCAACGTCGATTTCCGCAGACGGTTCGGTAAACGGGAAGAAAGACGGGCGGAAACGCACGGTCAGATCATCGGTCTCGAAGAAACTCCGGAGGAAATCGGCGATCACGCCCTTGAGATCGGCGAAGGAAACATTCTCGCCGACCCACAGGCCTTCGACCTGGTGGAACATCGGCGAGTGCGTTGCATCGGAATCGACACGGTAGACGCGGCCCGGCGCAATGATGCGGATTTCGGGCATTTTCTCCAGTTGACCGTAACGGGCGACATGCGCCTGCATGTAACGCGCCTGGACAGGACTGGTATGCGTGCGCAGCAGCACCTTGTCGGCCAGCGAGCCGTCCGGGTTCTGCAGATAGAAGGTATCGTGCATCGAACGCGCCGGGTGATCCTCGGGCGTGTTCAACGCGGTGAAGTTGAAGAAATCCTCTTCGATTTCCGGGCCGTCGGCGACTTCGAAGCCGATCGAGGCAAACAGCGACTCGATGCGCTCCAAGGTACGCGTCACCGGATGCAGCCCGCCGCGCGCTTCGCTGCGGCCGGGCAAGGTGACATCGAGTGCCTCCTCGGCCAGACGGGCGGCCAGCGCCGCCTTGCGGATGGCTTCACGGCGTTCGTTGAGCGCTGACTCGACAGCGGTCTTGGCGACATTGATCGCGGCCCCGGCAGTCTTCTTGACCTCGGGCGGCAACTTGCCCAATTCCTTCAGAAGCTCGGTGATCTGCCCGCTCTTGCCGAGGAAACGGGCCTTGACCTGCTCCAGCGCATCCGGGTCGGAAATGGCGGCGAAGGCGGCCTTCGCTTCGCTAACGATCTGTTTGAGATTGTCCATGGACTTCTACCAACGATTACACCGTGAGGAAACAAAAAAGGAGGCTTGCGCCTCCTTTTTTTTCAAGAGCTTAAGCTCAGGCGCCGAGCTTGGCCTTGGCTTGCGCAGCCAGGGCGGCAAAAGCCGGCTGATCGAAGACGGCCAGATCGGCCAGGACCTTGCGGTCGACTTCGATGTTGGCCTTCTTCAGACCGTTCATGAAGGTGCTGTACTTCATGCCCAGCTCACGAGCGGCGGCATTGATACGGGCGATCCACAGGGAACGGAACTGACGCTTGCGCTGACGACGGTCGCGGTACTGGTACTGACCGGCCTTCATCACCGCCTGCTTGGCGATGCGATAGACGTTCTTGCGACGACCGCGATAGCCCTTGGCCTGGGCCAGGACCTTCTTGTGACGGGCGCGGGCGGTTACACCACGTTTGACTCGGGACATGTGCTATCTCCTTACGCGTAGGGCATCATGGCGCGAACGGAGGCGACGTCACGCTCGTTCACTGCTGCGGCACCGCGGAGGTGACGCTTAACCTTGGTGGTCTTCTTGGTCAGGATGTGACGCTTGAAGGCTTGGCCACGCTTGATGGAACCACCAGCGCGGACCGAGAAACGCTTCTTGGCGCTGCTCTTGGTCTTCATCTTGGGCATTTTGATGCTCCTTAATGTCATGCCGTCAGGTGGTTCCCGGCGGGAACGCTTGTACTACCCGAAAGCACTAATAACTGCTTTTTACTGCACTTACTTCTTCTTGGCCGGCCCGATGATCATGATCATCTGGCGCCCTTCCATCTTCGGCATCTGCTCGACCGCACCGATGGCGTCGAGGTCTGCCTTGATCCGTTCCAGCTGGCGCATGCCGAATTCCTGGTGCGCCATTTCGCGGCCCCGGAAGCGCAGAGTCACCTTGACCTTGTCGCCTTCTTCCAGGAAACGCGTCATGTTCCTGAGCTTGATCTGGTAATCGTTTTCGTCGGTACCCGGGCGCAGTTTGATTTCCTTGACCTGCACCTGTTTCTGCTTCAGCTTGGCTTCGTGTGCGCGCTTCTGTTCCTGGTACTTGAACTTGCCGTAATCCATGATGCGGCAGACCGGCGGTTTCGCCGTCGGCGCGATCTCGACCAGATCGACACCGGCCTCTTCGGCCATCTGCAGCGCGGAACGGATGCTGACGATCCCTAGCTGTTCACCTTCCAAACCCTGGAGACGAATCTCCGGCACCGTAATCTCATCGTTTAAACGATGGGCCTTGTTCTGAGCGATGGTAAAACCCCCGAAATATCAATAATTAAGCCGTGCCACTACGCGCCGCGACTTCCCCTTGGAGTCGCTCGATCAGTGCCTCGACAGTCATCTGTCCGAGATCCTGACCGCCGCGTGTACGCACGGCCACCAGTCCGTCCGCCTTTTCCTTATCGCCTACAACAAGCTGATAAGGCAGCCGGTTCAAGCTATGTTCCCGAATTTTATAGGTAATTTTCTCGTTGCGCAAATCCGCCTCGGCCCGGAAGCCCACCCGATGCAGCTTTTGCGCAACATCGGCGGCATAATCCGCCTGCTTTTCCGAGATATTCAGCACCACGGCCTGCACCGGCGCCAGCCACAAGGGCAGCGCACCGGCGAAGTTCTCGATCAGGATGCCGATGAAGCGCTCCAGCGAACCGAGAATCGCCCGGTGCAGCATGACCGGCACCTTGCGCTCATCGTTGCCGGCCACATACTCGGCACCGAGCCGGCCCGGCATGGAGAAGTCGACCTGCATGGTGCCGCACTGCCAGGAGCGACCGATCGCGTCCTTGATGTGGAATTCGATCTTCGGCCCGTAGAAAGCGCCCTCACCCGGCAATTCGGTCCACTCCAGACCGGAAGCACGCAAGCCCTGACGTAGCGCATCCTCGGCCTTGTCCCAGACTTCGTCGGAACCGACCCGCCCTTCCGGACGCAGCGCCAGCTTGACGGCGACGTCGTTGAAGCCGAAATCGGCATAAACCTTCTTGACCAGCGCGTTGAACGCCGTCACTTCGGACTCGATCTGGTCTTCGGTACAGAAGATGTGACCGTCGTCCTGGACGAAGCCGCGCACGCGCATCAGGCCGTGCAGCGCACCGGTCGGTTCGTTGCGGTGGCAGGAACCGAACTCGCCGTAACGCAGCGGCAACTCGCGATAGGAACGCAGGTCGGAATTGAACACCTGGACATGCCCCGGACAGTTCATCGGCTTGACCGCGTAATCGCGGTTTTCCGACGAGGTCGTGAACATGTTGTCCTTGTAGTGATCCCAGTGCCCCGACTTCTCCCACAGCGAGCGATCGAGAATCTGCGGGCAGCGGACTTCCTGGTAGCCGTTGTCGCGGTAAACCTTGCGCATGTATCCCTCGACTTCCTGCCACACCGACCAACCCTTGGGGTGCCAGAAAACCAGGCCCGGCGCCTCATCCTGCATGTGGAACAGGTCGAACTGCTTGCCCAGACGACGGTGGTCGCGCTTCTCCGCTTCTTCCAGCATGTGCAGGTAGGCGTCGAGGTCCTCCTTCTTCGCCCAGGCGGTGCCGTAGATGCGCTGCAGTTGTTCGTTGCGATGATCGCCACGCCAGTAGGCGCCGGCCACCTTCATCAGTTTGAAGACCTTGAGCTTGCCGGTCGACGGCACGTGCGGACCGCGGCAGAGGTCGACGAAATCGCCTTCGCGGTAAAGCGAAACCTGCTGATCGGCGGGAATCGCGGCAATCAGTTCGGCCTTGTATTTTTCACCCTGACCGAGGAAGAAATTCACCGCGTCGTCACGATTCCAGACTTCGCGCGAGACCGGAATATCCCTCTTGGCCAGCTCGGCCATGCGTTTTTCGATGGCAACCAGATCCTCCGGCGTAAACGGGCGCTTGTAAGCGAAATCGTAATAGAAGCCGTTTTCGACGACCGGGCCGATGGTCACCTGGGCTTCCGGGAACAATTCCTTGACCGCGTAGGCCAGGAGGTGCGCCGTCGAGTGGCGGATCAGTTCCAGGCCATCGGCGTCACGATCGGTGACGATGGCCAGATCGATATTTTCTTCAATCAGGTACGAGGTATCGACCAGCTTGCCATTGACCTTGCCGGCCAGCGCCGCACGCGCCAGGCCGGCGCCGATGCTGGCCGCTACCTCGGCGATGGTGACCGGCTGCTCGAAGGAACGGATGGAACCATCGGGAAGTTTGATATCGGGCATGACAGGATTCTCTGGACGAAAAAAAAGTGCGGGCTGAGCCGCACTTTTTTTGGATGAACGAAAGCCGACTCGATTAGAGTTTCTGAACTGCAGTGCAAGTTCGGAAAGTGATCAAAACGACTCCGTCAGGAATTTGGTAGGCGGTATTGGAATCGAACCAACGACCTCCACGATGTCAACGTGGCGCTCTAACCAACTGAGCTAACCGCCTGAAGAAGCGCGCATTATAGACACCGCACAGGATAAGTCAACATTTCGCCACGATTATTTTGATCCGCAGTAACATGCGCGGGTCAGCGACTCTTGCCAAGACCATGAACACCGGCTGGATTGTTTTCGGACTCTGCGTCCTGACCTTGATCGGCGCCACACTACCCTTGCTTCACGAGCGCCGGCGCTCTCTGCGCGAAGACGCCGGGAAGCACAACCCAAAGAATGATGGAACACCGCATGGAATCCCGGATCACCGAACTGGAAATCAAGATCAGCTTCAATGAAGACCAGATCGAGGAATTGAACAAGATCATCTATCAGCAGCAACGCCAGATCGAGTTGCTCGCCGCCGAGTTGCGCAATCTGCGCGACCAGGTGAATAGCGCACGCCCCCAGGAAGGACGTAGCCTGCGCGACGAAATTCCGCCGCATTACTGAAATGGCAACAGCGCTCGTTGCTTACCACGCCGATTGTCTGGACGGTTTCGGCGCCGCCTGGAGCGCATGGCGCGCACTTGGCGAGGCGGCACTCTACCGCCCGCTGCACCACGGGGAACACCTTGCCGGCGAAGAGATTGCCGGGCGCGACGTATACATCCTCGATTTCTCGTTCGCCCCCGCCGAACTGGAGGCGATGACCGAACTGGCTCACTCGGTTACCCAGATCGATCATCACGCCACCGCCCACGGCGACTGGTGCGGGCGTTTGCAAGACAGCGGGGACGGGCGCGAAATCTATTGCGACCCGCAACGTTCGCTGACCGTGATTTTCGCCCTCGACCGCGCCGGCGCCATGCTTGCCTGGGCGCAGTTTCATCACACCACCCCGCCTTTGCTGCTCCAGCACGTCGAGGATCTCGATCTGTGGCGCTTTGCCCTGCCCGGCACCCGAAACTTTTGCCGGGCGCTGCGCCTGCAGCCGTTCTGTTTCACGATCTGGGAGCGCCTGGCCGAGGAACTCGCATCGCCAGAAGCCCCCGCCTATCTTGCTTTCGTTGAACGCGGCGCGGCGGTCGAACAGTTCCATCAGAACGAAGTCGCCCGTCTTGCCGCCCCAACACTGAGCATGCCCGCCCGCTTGCGCGGCGAACCGATCGATGCCGTACAGGCTCGCCGGCACGGCTTGCCGATCATCAGCGACGAACACGGAGACTGGCAAGCCATCGAAGGTCTCGCGGTCAATGCCGGCGCTCTCTTCGCCTCCGAACTGGGGCATCGACTGGCCGAGCGCAGCGGCAGCTTCGGCCTGACCTGGCAATTGGTGGCGGACGGCCAGGTGAAAGTCTCGCTACGTTCGCAGACGCCGTTCAATGTCGGCGACATCGCCCGCCGCTACGGAGGCGGCGGACACCCGCAAGCGGCCGGATTCCGCCTGCCAGCGGCACAGTTCTTTGCCGAAATACTCGGCCTGCCCCGGTAAGACTCAGGTCAGCACGAAGCCCTTGACCGGCGGCACCTGGCCCAACGGCGCCAGACCCGCCAACTCGCAGGTCGTGGTTTCGATGGTGTGGCATAGGGCGTCGAGCGCCAGATCGTTGGCTTCGGTGCCGAAAGGCTCCTCCAGTTGCTCGCCAACCGTTTCCAGCGCCAGGAAGGTATAGGCGACGAAAGTCGCGATCAGCGGCGTCAGCCAGCCCAGCGTCGTGGTCAGCCCAACCGGCAGCAACAGGCAATAGATGACGATGGTCCGGTTCATCAGGACGCGATAGGTATAAGGAATCGGTGTGTTGGCGATGCGTTCGCAGGCACCGGCAACCTCGCCCAGCCGATCGAGGTCGCCACCGAGCGCCAGCCACTCCATCTCGGCCAGTGCGCCGTCGCGGCGCAGCGCTGCCAGGCGCCGGGCCAGCGCGGCCAGAATCAGTTGCGCCGGGAAACGGCCGGCCAGCGCCGCGTCGCGTAATTCGGGCGACAGCCGTTCGCCCAAGTCGGCCGCCGGATCGCTGCCGCGCAACTGGTGCTTGAGGGCAAAGGCAAAGGCGGCGATGGCCCGCGTCATCTCGTGGCGCAGCGCTTCATGCTCGCTCCCCGGGAGCTGCGAACACAGCTTGATGACCAGATTACGGGCGACGATCAGCAGCAAGCCCCACTGTTTGCGCGCCTCCCAGAAGCGCTCGTAGCTGACCGAATTGCGGAACCCCAGGAAGATCGCCAGGGCGATGCCCATCAGCGTAAACGGCGGGATGCTCAGGGCCGAATCGGGATAATGCTGCATCCACCAGTCGCGCCCGAGGACACTGCCGACGGAGACCGCGAAAATCAGCAACAGGCGCCCGGAAATCTGCGGCAGAACCGAACCACGCCAGACGAAAAGCAGGGGAAACCAATGGAGACGCGGGCGGACGATCATCTTTGACTACCGGCATCCGGTGCGCACGAAGTGCGACCGGCGCATGAAACATGGTGCCCAGGAAGGGACTCGAACCCCCACGCCTTGCGGCGCCAGAACCTAAATCTGGTGCGTCTACCAATTTCGCCACCTGGGCAGGCGGGCCGCATTCTAGCACTTAGTCGCCCCGCCCCCTATACTTGCCGCCCCATGCCCGTCGATCACTACGAAAATTTTCCGGTTGCTTCCTTCCTCGTGCCGGCGCCGCTGCGCCGGCCGATCGAGGTGATCTACCGCTTCGCGCGCAGCGCCGACGACATCGCCGACGAGGGCGAGGCGACGCCCGAGCAGCGTCTGGCCGAACTGGCCGCCTACCAGGCCGAACTCGACCGCATCGCCGCCAGCGCCCGGCCGCAGACACCGCTGTTCGCCGACCTAGCCGAAGTCATCGCCGCCCACGCCCTACCTATTCAGTTGTTCCGCGACCTGCTCGACGCCTTCGCCCAGGACGTGGTCAAGACGCGCTATGCCGACTACCCGGAACTGGTCGATTACTGCCGGCGCTCGGCCAACCCGGTCGGCCGGCTGGTGCTGGCCCTGTTCAAGCGCACCGGCGACACGCAACTGATGCAGTCCGACTGCATCTGCACCGCGCTGCAGTTGATCAACTTCTGGCAGGACATCGCGATCGACTGGCAGAAGGACCGGATCTACCTGCCGCAGGTCGAGATGCAGCGCTTCGGCGTCAGCGAGGACGACATCGCCAGCGGCCGCTGCGGCGAGGCTTGGGAAAAACTGATCGCTTTCCAGGTCGACCGTGCACGCACCCTGATGCTGCGCGGCGCGCCGCTGGTGCATGCGCTGCCCGGGCGGATCGGCTGGGAAATCCGCCTCACCGTGCAGGGCGGCCTGCGCATCCTGGAGCGCATAGCGCGCGTGCGCGGCGACGTCTTCCGCCACCGCCCCAAGCTGGGCAAGGCCGACTGGTTCGTGCTGCTTGCCCGTTCCATTAGAATGTGAGCCCATGAACCCCGACCAATACTGCCAGGAGAAGTGCGCCAAGAGCGGCTCCTCCTTCTATTACAGCTTCCTCTTCCTGCCGCCCGAACGCCGCCAGGCGATCATGGCGCTGTACGCCTTCTGCCGCGAGGTCGACGACGTCGTCGACGAATGCTCCGACCTTTCGCTCGCCTCGACCAAGCTGGTCTGGTGGCGGATGGAGGTGCAGCGCATCGCCGAGAAACAGGCCACTCACCCGGTCGGCCTGGCGCTGCAGGCGGTCGCCCCCGGCATCAACCTGCCGAGCGAGCAGTTGCTGGAAATCATCGACGGCATGGAAATGGACCTGCAGCAGTCGCGCTATCTCGACTTCAAGGGGCTGTCGCTCTACTGCTACCGCGTCGCCAGCGTCGTCGGCCTGCTCGCCGCCGAAATCTTCGGCTACCAGGACCGTCAGACGCAGAAATACGCGCACGACCTGGGCATGGCCTTCCAGCTCACCAACATCATCCGCGACGTCGGCGAGGACGCGCGGCGCGGCCGCATCTACCTGCCGATGGACGAACTCAAGCAGTTCAACGTGCCCGCCGCCGACATCCTCAACGGCAAGTATTCGGACAACTTCACGGCGCTGATGCAGTTCCAGTACGAGCGCGCGCAGCGCTACTACGAACAGGCATTCGCGCTGCTGCCGGCCATCGACCGCAAGAACCAGCGCCCCGGTCTGATCATGGCGGCGATCTACCGCACCCTGCTCGAGGAAATCCGCGGCGAGAACTTCCAGGTGCTGCACCAGCGCATCTCGCTGCCGGCGACGCGCAAGCTGTGGCTGGCGGCGAAGACCTGGATCAAGGGCTGAACGAATGCTGCGGTCGACGCCGCCTGACGGGCAAAAACGCCACCCCGGACTGAAGCAGGCGGCGGCGACACGGTCGCGCCGGGAATGAAGGTCGCCGTCGTCGGCGCCGGCTGGGCTGGCCTTGCCGCCGCCGTCGACCTGACCCGCCGCGGCGCTGCCGTCACCCTCTACGAAGCCGGCCGCGTTGCCGGCGGTCGCGGGCGTTCGGTCAACATCGACGGGCGCACGCTCGACAACGGCCAGCACCTGCTGCTCGGCGCCTACCGAGAAACGCTGGCGCTGATGCGCAGCGTCGGTGCCGATCCGGACGCGCTGTTCGAGCGCCGCCCATTGCAGGTCGTCGACCGTGACGGTTTCCGCCTGGCGCTGCCGCCTTGGCCTGCACCGTTCAACGTCGCCTGGGGGCTGCTCACGGCGGCCACGGTCGACCTGCCGGAAAAGCTGAAAACCGCGCTCTGGATGCAGCGCGTCAAATGGCGCGGCTTTCGCCTGACGCGCGACGAAAGCGTCGCCGACTGGCTCGACGCCGCCGGCCAGACCGGCGTCCTGCGTAAGAAGCTGTGGGAGCCGCTCTGTCTGGCGGCGCTCAACACCCCGGCCGAACGCGCTTCGGCGCAACTCTTCGCCAATGTTCTGCGCGACAGCCTGGGCAGCCCGCACCGCGCCGACACCGACCTGCTGCTGCCGCGCGTGCCCTTCGGCGAACTGCTGCCGGAACCGGCCTGCCGCTGGCTCACGGCAAACGGCGCGACGCTGCGCTTCGGCCACCGGGTGCGCAGCGTCGCCGACGCCTGCGTCGATGGCGAAGCCTACGATGCGGTTGTCGTCGCCGTCGCACCGCAACATCTGCAAGCGCTGCTACCGGAAGCCGACGCCGACTTCGCTTACGAGCCGATCGCCACGGTCTATCTGCATTTTGCGGCAACAAGCGCGCTCCCCTTCCCGCTCCTGCACCTCGGCGGCGCCACCGGTGCCTGGGCAATCGACCGCGGCAACGGCCTGTTCGGCTGCGCGATCAGCGGCCACGGCGATTGGGAAGCCCTGTCCGACGAGGCGCTGGTAAGGGAAATCGAAAGCGCGCTCGGCCTCGGCCCTGCCGACTGGCGGCGCGTCATCCGCGAAAAACGGGCAACTTTTTCCTGCCGCCCGCAACAGACGCGTCCCGGCTGGCGTACCGCCGACCCGCGCCTCGTCCTGGCCGGCGACTACACCTGGGCCGATTACCCGGCAACGCTCGAAGGCGCCGTCAGGAGCGGCCGGCGGGCGGCCAGCGAAACGCTCGCCTGACCGGCTCAGGCGAGCGGCAGCCGGTTCCCCGGCGGAAAAGCGGCGGTCGCCGCAAAGCAATCCAGTGCAGCGCGGGTCGCCTCTTGCATTGGTGCCGCAAACGGATCGTGACCGACACCGGCGATGGCGTCCCAGGAAGCGTGCGGCAGACGCGCCAGCAACAAACGCGTCGCCGCTGCCGGACAGACATCGTCGGCCAGGCCCTGCACGACATGAACCGGCAGCGCCGCCGCAGCCAGCGCCGGGCTCGCTTCCAGAATGCCATTCTCCGCCAGGAAACAATTCTGGCGGAAATAGTGGCACTGCAGCCGATAGCGGCGCCGCAGTCCGTCGCGCTCACGCGCCGACAAGGGGCGCGCCGGCGTGCCGGCGAGCGCGCCTTCCCAGCCATGCCAGGCGGCGACCAGGGCCGCCTGCCGCGCTTCGCTGGCCGCGTGCAGGTCGGCGTCCAGCCACCGCAACATGGCGCCCGGCGCAGCCGGCGCGCCCAGTGCCGCCCAGGCAAGCCAGGCCGCTGGATGTTTCGCTTTCGCCCCGCCGAAGAACCACTCGAGATCGGCGGCCCGTGCCAGGAAGGGATTGCGCAACAGCAGCCCGCGCACGGATTCAGGCCGCGCCGCCGCATACAGCACCGCCAGCGTCGCCCCCCACGAGCCACCGACCACCAACCAGCGCGCGATGCCAAGATGGACGCGCAGACGTTCAAGGTCGGCCAGCAGGTCGGCCGTGGTGTTGTTCTCCAGCCGGCCGGCCGGCTCGCTGCGCCCGGCCCCGCGCTGATCGACCAGGATGACGCGGTAGCGGTCGGCGGCAAAGAAAGCGGCGTGCGCCGCCGAGTTCCCCGACCCCGGCCCGCCGTGCACGACGACGACCGGGATGCCATCGGCCGCCCCGCGCTGCTCGTAGTACAGACGATGCCCGCCGTCGACCGGCAGATAGCCGCTCGCCCAGGGATCATCGGCCGGTGACAGGTAGCGCATGGCGGCATTCTAACCAGCATGGGCAGCCCATCCGTCATGAAAATCTGGAGATGCAAATCATGTTTCTCTGGACGCGCATCGGGCGCCTGCTTGCGATAGTTGATCCCAGCCGGTCACCTGCTTTGACCGGCCAATCGCGACAACAACGTCACCCTATCCACCGACCAAGGAGACCAACTCATGAAATGGGAAACCCCGACCGCCTGTGATTTCCGCTTCGGCTTCGAAATCACCATGTACATCGCCGCCCGCTAAGCGCGCTGCCGTCGCCTGCTCCCGGCGGGCGACGGCTTTTTCCGGACCTCGATCATGAAACTCATCGTTCTCGGCGCCTCGGCCGGCGGCGGCTTTCCGCAGTGGAACTGCAACTGCCGCAACTGTGCCGGCGTGCGCGACGGCAGCGTGCGCGCCAAGCCGCGTACCCAGTCGTCGATCTGCGTCGCCGCCGACGACAGTCCGGACTGGGCGCTGCTCAACGCCTCGCCCGACATCCTGCAGCAGATCAAGGCGACGCCCGCCCTGCAACCTGCTCGCACGCTGCGCGACACCGGCATCGGCGGCGTGCTGCTGGTCGATGGCCAGATCGACCACGCCACTGGTCTCTTCATGCTGCGCGAGCAGAAGACGCCGATGGCGCTGTGGTGCACCGACCCGGTTCATGAAGACCTGCGCACCGGCAACCCAGTGCTGCGCGTGCTCGAACACTATTGCGGCGTCGACCGCCAGCATATCCCGCTCGACGGCACGCCTTTCCGCATGCCCAAGGTGCCGGGCATCGAATTCTCGGCGCTGCCGCTCTCCAGCAAGGCGGCGCCCTACTCGCCGCACCGCGAGGCGTCGGTGGCCGGCGACAACGTCGGCGTCACCATCACCGACTTCAACAGCGGCAAGAAGCTCTTCTACGCCCCGGGCCTCGGCGCCCGCACGCCGGAAGTCCATGCCCGCCTGCTGGCAGCCGATTGCGTGATGGTCGACGGCACCTTCTGGACCGACGACGAGATGATCGCTGCCGGCCTGTCGACCCGGACCGCGCGCGACATCGGCCACCTGCCGCAGTCCGGCACCGGCGGCATGATCGAATGGCTGGACGAACTGCCGCGCCATGTCCGCAAGATCCTCATCCACATCAACAACACCAACCCGATCCTCGACGAAGCTTCCGCCGAACGCGCCGAACTGACGCGCCGCGGCATCGAAGTCGCCGAGGACGGTTGGCTGATCCACATCTGACAACCGGAGAGACGAACCATGATCCGAGCCGACCTTCTGGCCGAACTTCACGACGCCGACGACGGCCGCCCCGCCTGGAGTCGCGAGGAATTCGAGCGGCAACTGCGCGAAAACGGCAAGGCCTATCACATCCACCACCCGTTCAACGTCATGCTGAACACCGGCCACGCGACGCCGGAGCAGATCCGCGGCTGGGTGGCGAACCGCTACTATTACCAGATCGCCATCCCGGTCAAGGACGCGGCGATCATGGCCAACTGCCCGGATCGCGAGGTAAGGCGCGGCTGGGTGCAGCGCATTCTCGATCACGACGGTTTCGAGTACGGCCTGCCCGACGGCGAAAAATTGCGCGACGCCGGCGGCATCGAAGCCTGGATCCGCCTCGGTGAAGCCGTCGGCCTCTCCCGCGCGGAAATCACCGACCTGCGCCACGTCCTGCCCGGCGTGCGTTTCGCCGTCGATGCCTACATCAACTTCGCCCGCCGCGCGCCGTGGCAGGAGGCCGTCTGCTCGTCGCTGACCGAGCTGTTCGCCCCGGTGATCCACCGCCAGCGCCTGGCCACCTGGCCGGAGCACTATCCGTGGATCGAATCGTCCGGACTGCAGTATTTCCGCAACCGGACCAGCCAGGCACCGCGCGACGTGATCCAGGGGCTCAACGTCACCCTCGATCATTTCCGCAGCCGCGCCCAGCAGGAAAGGGCGATCCAGATTCTCCGGTTCAAGCTCGACATCCTGTGGAGCATGAACGACGTCATGGCCCAGCACTACGGCACCAACGGCGTCGCGGCCGAACGGCGGGCGGCATGAACGACGGCACGCCCCGCCTCGGCCACGGCTTCCGCTTCCAGTGGGAGCCGGCGCAGGACTGCCATGTGCTGCTCTATCCGGAAGGCATGATCAAGCTCAACCGCAGCGCCGGCGAAATCCTCGCCCGCTGCGACGGCACGCGCAGCGTACGCGGGATCGTCGCCGAACTCGAACAGACTTTCGCCACCGCCGGCCTGGCCGGCGAGGTCGAAAGCTTCATCGCCATCGCCGTCGAGAAGCGCTGGCTGCGCCTGGAGCAGGAGACAAGATGAACGCACCGCGCCAACCCGGCCCGCCGATGTGGCTGCTCGCCGAGGTCACCTACCGCTGTCCGCTGCACTGCGTGTTCTGCTACAACCCGGTCGACTTCGCCAGCCACGAGCACGAGCTGTCCACCGACGACTGGCTGCGCGTGCTGCGCGAAGGCCGCGAACTCGGCGCCGTGCAATGCGGCTTCTCCGGCGGCGAGCCGCTGCTGCGCGACGATCTCGAAATCCTCGTCGGCGAGGCCCGCCGGCTCGGTTACTACACCAACCTGATCACCTCCGGCGTCGGCCTCACCGAAGCCCGGCTCGATGCTTTCAAGGCCGCCGGGCTCGACCACATCCAGCTTTCCTTCCAGGATTCGACCCGCGAGATCAACGACTTCCTCAGCCATACCCGCACTTTCGACCTCAAGCAGAAGGTCGCCCGAATGATCCGCGAGCGCGGCTGGCCGATGGTGATGAATGTCGTCATCCACCGCCTGAACATCGGGCAGATCGGCCGCATCATCGAGATGGCCGACGAACTCGGCGCCGAATACCTGGAACTGGCGAACGCCCAGTACTACTCCTGGGCGCTGCTCAACCGCGAGCAACTGATGCCCAGCCGCGAACAGCTCCGGGCGGCCGAGGCCATCACCGACGAATGGAAAGCCAAACTGGCCGACCGCATGCGCATCCTCTTCGTGGTACCGGATTACCACGAAGGCAAACCGAAGAAATGCATGAACGGCTGGGGCAACGTCTTCCTGACCGTGACCCCGGACGGCACCGCGCTCCCCTGCCACACCGCCCGCATGCTGCCCGGCCTGAGCTTCCCGAACGTCGGCGACAGCAGCCTGCGCGACATCTGGTACGACTCGCCCGGTTTCAACCGCTATCGCGGTACCGGCTGGATGAAACAGCCCTGCCGAGACTGCGAGCACAAGGAAGAAGACCTCGGCGGCTGCCGCTGCCAGGCTTATCTGCTCGCCGGCGATGCCGAGGCCGCCGACCCGGTGTGTCCGAAAAGCCCCAAGCACGAGCGCGTGCTCGACGCGCTGGCGGCCGCCGAAAGGCCGGGCGCCGCGCAACGCCCGCTGATCTTTCGCGACCCGCAGGAGAGCCGGCGCCGTTGCGCCGAGGGCGCCTGAGCAGCGCCGCAAGCGGCGCTCAGTCGGCCAGCCGGCCGGCCTGAATACGCAAAACGCGAGCGCAACCGGCGGCGATCGCCCCGTCGTGGGTGACCAGCACCAGCGTCGTACCCTGCTTGGTATTGAGGTCGAACATCAGCTCGATGACCTGCTGGCCGGTCGCCGCGTCGAGGTTGCCGGTCGGCTCGTCGGCCAGCACCAGCCGCGGTGCCGGCGAAAAGGCGCGGGCCAGCGCGACGCGCTGCTGCTCGCCGCCGGAAAGGTGCTTTGGGTAGTGCTTGAGGCGATGGCCGAGGCCGACGCGCTCCAGCCAGTCGGCCGCCTGCGCCGCCGCGTCCTTGCGGCCGGCGAGTTCGAGCGGCAGCATGACGTTCTCCAGCGCGGTCAGCGCCGGCAGTAGCTGGAAGGACTGAAAGACGAAGCCCAGGAGTTTGCCGCGCTGGACGGCACGCGCGTCCTCGTCGAGGGCGGCGAGCGAGACGCCGTCGAGGCGGATTGCGCCGGCCGTGGGAACATCGAGCCCGGCGAGCAGTCCGAGCAGCGTGGATTTTCCCGAACCGGAGGCGCCGACGATGGCCACCGTCTCGCCCGGCATGACCGTGAAGGAAATATCCTGCAGAATCGTCAGCGGCGCGCCGCCGTTATCGACGGTCTTGCCCAGTCCTGTCACTTCAACCACCGGTTTTTCCGCCATGCGTACCATCCTGTTCCTGTTGTCGCTGCTCGTTGTCGCCCCGTCGGCCCTGGCCGCCAAGACCATCCTGGTGATGGGCGACTCGCTTTCCGCCGGCTACGGCATCCGCCCGCAACAGGCCTGGCCGTCGCTACTCGCCGACCGGCTGGCCGATGAACGCCCGGATTATACCGTCGCCAACCTGTCGATCTCCGGTGAAACCACGGCTGGCGGCCGCTCGCGTTTCACCGCCGCGCTGGCCGAGCACAAGCCGGCGGTGGTCATCCTGGCGCTCGGCGCCAACGACGGCCTGCGCGGCCTGCCCTTGAGGCAGATGGAAAACAACCTGGAAACGATGATCGCCGCCGCGCAAAAGGCCGGCGCCCGCGTGCTGCTCGCCGGCATGCGCCTGCCGCCGAATTACGGACCGTACGCCGAGCAGTTCTTCCAGCGTTTCGGCAGCGTCGCCAAGGCGGAAAAAACCGCCTACCTACCCTTCCTGCTCGAACCGGTGGCCTCCCGCCCGGAACTGTTCCAGGCCGACGGCTTGCATCCGACCGCCGCCGCCCAGCCACTGCTGCTCGACCACGTCTGGCCGGCGCTGCGCCCGTTACTCAAATAGGCCGGCGGGCAACGATGGCCTGGCGCTGGCAAGGTTTGGGCTCGCTCGCGTAGCCCTCGAAGAAGGCGATCTCCAGCAGCCCGGCCGCCGCCGCAACGCTGCACAGTTCGCCCGGGCGGAGCAGGAAATCGGGGTTCGACGGCTTCCCATACGCCGCATTGCCGTCCATGAAGGTCTCGTAGATCAGCACGCCGCCAGGCAGCAGCAGTGCCAGCAGATCGGGCAGCCGCGCTCGCCAGAGATAATTCGTGACGACGATGCCGGCAAAACGACGGCCGGCCAGCGGCCAGACTTCGCCCTCGAGATCAGCACAGACGGTGACGATGCCGGCCACGCCGGCCAGCCGTTCGAGCGCCGCCGCATCGCGGTCGACGGCGCATACCCGATACCCCAGTTCCGCCAGCCGCCGGGCGTGGCGGCCGCTGCCGCAGGCGAGGTCAAGCACTTCGCCGCCTGCCGGCAACAAGGCGCTGTAATGTTCGACCCAAGGGGATGGGCGTATCATGCCCGGCAATTCATCGGAGGAAGCAAACATGTCAGGCAACGTCACCGTCAGGGAAAACGGATTGGGAAGATACCAGCAGGAAGTCATCGCCGGCCAGCATCACCTGCTGGCGGGAGAACCCGCCGAAATGGGCGGCGACGACGCCGGACCGGCCCCTTTCGATTATGTGATGGCCGGGCTTGGCGCATGCACTTCGATTACCTTGCGCATGTACGCTGAGCGCAAAAATCTGCCGCTGCGCGAAGTCAAGGTCGAACTGTCGCTGCACAAGGTCGAAATCGACGGCGTCACCCGTAACTGCATCCATCGCCAGATCACGCTCGACGGCGAGCTGAGTACGGAACAGCGACAAAGGATGCTGGAGATCGCCAACAAGTGTCCGGTTCATCGCGCCCTGTCGCAATCCTTCCTGCTCGATTGCGCGCTGAACGACTAAGTATTTTCCGAGGGTAAATACCAATAGGCGATTCGTGGTATTACCCGGGCAGCCATGCGAGAATACCGCACTGCAGCATCCCTAAAATATCATCGCCTTAAGCGAGACCAGCCATGTTGGAACAGCACTATCTCACCGCGCTTTTCGAGCCGAAGTCGGTCGCCGTAATCGGCGCCTCCGACCGCGAGAATTCAGTCGGCAACGTCATCTTCAAGAACATCCTCAGTTCGGGCTACAAGGGCCGCCTGTACGCGATCAACCCGAAGCACGAGACGATCCAGGGCCAGCCGGCCTACAAGTCGATCGAGGAAATCGGCGCCCGCGTCGAGATGGCGGTGATCGCCACCCGGCCGCAAACGGTGCCGCAGATCATCGAACAATGCGGCCGCAGCGGGGTGCGCAACGTCATCGTCATCGCTTCCGGCTTCTCGGAAGCCGGCCACATCGGCGCCGCGCTCGAGCGCAAGGCGATGGAAATTGCCCGCTCCTACAATGTGCGCGTCCTCGGCCCCAACTGTCTGGGCATCATCCGTCCCGAGCTTGGGCTGAACGCCACCTTCACCAAGATTTCGGCCGCCCCCGGCAACCTCGCCCTGGTCTCGCAATCGGGCGCCATGTGCTCGGCCGTGCTGGACTGGGCGCAGGCCAATCAGGTCGGTTTCTCCTCGGTGATTTCGCTGGGCATGACCGCCGATGTCGATTTCGGCGAAATCCTCGATTACCTGATCTACGACAACCGCACCCACTACATCCTGATGTACGTGGAAGGCATCCGCAATGCCCGCCGCTTCATGAGCGCCCTGCGTTCGGCAGCCCGGATCAAGCCGATCATCCTGCTGAAGGCCGGTCGCCACGAGGCCGGCTCGCACGCCGCGCGCGTCCACTCGGGCATGGCGGCTGTTTCCGACACCGTCTTCGACGCCGCCGTGCGCCGCGCCGGCGTCGTCCGCGTCAAGAACGTCGGCCAGCTGTTCTACGCCGCCAAGGCGCTGGCTTCCAAGTTCCGCCCGCAAGGCGACCGCCTGGCGATCATCACCAACGGCGGTGGCCCGGGCGCGATGGCCGCCGACCGCGCCGGCGACCTCGGCATTCCGCTCGCCGAACTGTCGGCCGAGACGATGGGCAACCTGAACAAGGTGCTGCCGGCCAACTGGTCGCACAGCAATCCGATCGACATCGGCGGCGACGCAACTCCGGAGCGCTACCGCGACGCGCTGTTGTCGATCACCCAGGACCCGAACGTTGACAGCACGCTGGTCATGCTCTCGCCGCAGGCGATGACCGACCCGCTCGGGGTCGCCCAGGCCATCGTCTCGATCTCCGACAAGCTCAACCGCCGCATCATCTGCTGCTGGATGGGCGAGGCTCAGGTGGCCGAAGCGCGCAGATTGCTCGAAGACTCCGGCATTCCGGCCTTCCGCATGCCGGAAACGGCGATCGAGTTGTTCCACCACATCTCCAAGTACTACCGCAACCAGAAGCTGCTGCTGCAGACGCCGGAACCGACGCGCCAGCACAACCGCCCCGAGGCTGAAGGCGCCAAGATGCTGATCGAGGCGCTGCTCGCCGAGCGGCGTAAGGTGCTGTCGGAAATGGAATCGAAGGCCATCCTGCGCGCCTTCAAGGTGCCGGTCGCCCAGACCATGGTCGCCCGCACCGCCACCGAAGCCCTGCTGCTCGCCGAGCAGATCGGCTTCCCGGTGGCGATGAAGGTCGATTCGCCGGACCTGCCGCACAAGTCCGACGCCGGCGGCGTCCGCCTCAACATCCAGAATGCGCCGGCGGTACGCAACGCCTACCACGACATCATCGAAACGGTGCAGAAGCGCAATCCGAACGCCAAGATCAATGGCGTCTCTATCGAGCCCTTCCTGTCCCGTCCGCACGGCCGCGAAATCATGATCGGCGTGCTGCGCGACCCGATCTTCGGGCCGGTCATCACTTTCGGTGCTGGCGGCTTCGACAACGAAATCTTCAGCGACCGCTCGGTCGCCCTGCCGCCGCTGAACAAGTTCCTGGCCAAGGACCTGATCGACTCGACGCGTACCGCCAAGATCCTCGACCAGTTCCACAACATGCCGCCGGTCGACCGCGAAGCGCTCAAGGAAGTCCTGCTCTGCATCTCGGAAATGGTTTGCGAACTGCCGTGGATCATCGAGATGGACCTCAACCCGCTGATCGTCGACGAGCATGGCGCCATCGCCGCCGATGCGCGCATCGTCATCGACCACGCCAGCAGCAGTTCCGGTGACCGCTACGCGCACATGGCGATCTACCCGTATCCGGTGCACCTGGTCCAGGAATGGACGATGAACGACGGCCAGGTCGTCACCGTCCGTCCGATCCGCCCGGAAGACGCCGACCTGGAGCAGGAATTCGTCAAATCAATGTCCGACGAATCGCGCTACTACCGCTTCATGGACACCCTGCGCGAACTGACCCAGACCATGCTGGTGCGCTTCACGCAGATCGACTACGACCGTGAAATGGCACTCGTGGCGACCATCGCCGATGACGAAACCGGCAAGGAAAAGCAGATCGGCGTCGCCCGCTACGTGCTCAACCCGGACGGCGAGTCGGTCGAGTTCGCGCTCGCCGTCGGCGACGACTGGCAGAAGCACGGCGTCGGCCGCAAACTGATGACGGCGCTGATCGACTGTGCCCGCACCAAGGGTTACCGCGCCGTCGTCGGCGACGTACTGTCGACCAACACCAAGATGTTCCGTCTGATGACCAGCCTCGGTTTCACCATCCACCCGCACCCGGAAGACACCGCGGTCAAGCGCGTGGTCAAACCGCTGACCGGCTGATCGGCGTCGCGCCCACAAAAAAAGCCGGGGTTGCGACCCCGGCTTTTTCATTGGTAGAACGGCTGTGGCTTATTCGCCGAAGAAATTGATGTCGTAAGGATAGGGCTTCTGCGCCACCTTCGACTCGGCGTTGCGCGCCGTCGTCTCGACATCCTGCGGTTTGTCCCACCACAGCGCGCGCCCGGCCTTCTGGTCGGCGACCCACTGCGGATTCTTTTCCAGCTGCTCGTTCATCCAGCGCGTGTGATCGGACACGTACCCACTATCGACGACACCCATGTTGCGAACCTCGAACTGATTGAAGAATGGCCGCGATTCTAGCACGTCAATGGACGACGATCGGTGTTGCAACGCCGCTGCAGTATTCGTCGAGAAAGGCGTCGATGGTTTCGATGTCGCGCGCCGCCTCGGGAATGCCGTCGATCGCCGCCCGGAAACTCCAGGCTTCGATACCGTGCAGGAACAACATGCGTCGACTGTCCTTGTCCACCAGTTCGAAGCCCTGGCAAGACGGATAAGCCAGTACGGAAAAATGCTCGCTGTCGTAGACGATGTTCATGAGCTGACTCCTTTATCTCGCATCTCACGACTTCAATTACGGCCGCCAGGGCCAGTTTTCAAGAGCAGCGAACGCATTCGCAAAAGATTTTTTCATGCAATCCATTTCGCATTAAAAAATCACGCCTTGCAAAACATCAGCTTTTTCTTATAATCAATGACGGTAAGCCTGCGATTGCGGGATGTTTCGGCTTGGGGAGGCCGGACGCTCGCGCCATATACGAAGCCTGAGGAAATCACATGAAACTTCATGTGCACTTTGTCGTGGGCGCCTGCCTGTCGTTCTGCGCACTTTTCGCGCACGGCACTCAGGAACCCGCACCGCCAGCCGCTGCCGTCAAGCAGCCATCCACGTCAACCACCGACCACAGCAAGCTCGAAGCCCTCAAGGGCCCCTTCACTTCCGGACCGGAAGTGACCAAGGCTTGCCTGAGCTGCCACAACACGGCGGGACACCAGGTCATGAACAGCATCCACTGGACCTGGGAAGCAAAAAGCAAGACCACCGGCAAGACCCTCGGCAAAAAATGGGCGGCCAACAATTTCTGCGGCTCGCCGATCTCCAACGAACCACGCTGCACGAGCTGTCATGCCGGCTATGGCTGGAGCGGCAAGGACTTCGACTTCACCAAACAGGAAAACGTCGACTGTCTGGCCTGTCACGACAATACCGGCACCTACAAGAAGTTCAGCACAGACGCCGGTCATCCGCTGTACGCCGACCGCGAATTCGAACCGATGGAAGGCCCGCCAGGCAAGAAACCCTTCAAGGCCCCCGACCTGACCAAAATCGCCCAGCACGTCGGCAAGCCTGGCCGTAGCAACTGCGGCAATTGCCATTTCAATGGCGGTGGCGGCGATGCGGTGAAGCACGGCGACCTTGACTCCTCGCTGAAGAATCCGCCGCGCGAACTCGACGTGCACATGGCCAAGGACGGGGCCAACCTGGTCTGCGCCGACTGCCACACCTTCAACGCCCACCAGCCGTCGGGCAGCCGCTACGCGGTCAACCCGAAGGACACCCACGGTTTCGATCTGCCCAAGGACGACCACAATCGCGCCACCTGCGAATCCTGTCACAGCCAGACGCCACACAAGCAGGCCAAGATCAACAACCACGCCAAAAAGGTGGCCTGTCAGACCTGCCACATCCCGGAATTCGCCCGTGGCGGCATTGCCACCAAGATGTTATGGGACTGGTCAACCGCCGGCAAGATGGGCCCGGACGGCAAGCCCCTGTTCATCAAGGACGATCACGGCCATCTGAAATACTCGGCGGCCAAGGGTGACTTCAAGTACGGCGAGAATGTCCGCCCCGAGTACAAGTGGTACAACGGTACCGTTGAACAGGTTTCGATTGTCGATAAGCTGGACCAGTACATCGACAAGGACGGCGTCCTCGAACTGAACCGCATCCAGGGTTCGGCCAGCGACGAGAATGCCCGCATCTGGCCGTTCAAGGTGATGCACGGCAAGCAGGCCTACGACCCAGTCAACAACACTCTTGTGGTCAACCATGTGTTCGGCGACGACGACACCGCCTTGTGGAAGAACTATGACTTCGCGAAGTCGATCAAGGCCGGGATGGACTACGCCGGCCTGCCCTACAGCGGCAAGTTCGACTTCATCGAGACGCGGATGAACTGGTTCATCACCCACATGGTTGCGCCCAAGGAAAAGGCCGTGCCCTGTGCCGAATGCCATACCCGCGCCGCCGACGGCCGTCTGGCTTCGATCACCGGCGTCTATCTGCCCGGCCGCGATCACAATCCCCTGGTCGACCTGTTCGGCGGGCTGGCGATCGCCGGCGCCATCGGCGGCGGCCTGATCCATGGCCTGGTCCGCATCGTCACCCGTCGCCGCAAGGAGCAAAATCAATGAGCGCAGAACGCATCTACATCTACAAGCGCTACGAGCGCTTCTGGCACTGGTCGCAGGCCCTGCTGATCATCGGCATGATGATCACCGGCTTCGAGGTGCATGGCACCTACACCTTGCTCGGCTTCCAGAAGGCAGTCCAACTGCACACGCTGGCGGCGTGGACGCTGCTCACGCTATGGGCGTTCACGATCTTCTGGCAATTCACCACCGGCGAGTGGCGGCAGTACCTGCCGTCGCTGAAGAACGTGCTGGCAATGGTCAATTACTACCTGATCGGCATCTTCCGCGATGCGCCGCACCCCTTCCGCAAGACCGTGGTACAGAAACACAATCCGCTGCAGCGCCTGGCCTACCTCGCATTGCTCGCGGTGATCTCGCCGCTGATCTGGATTTCCGGGCTGTTCTACCTGTTCTATGGCAACTGGCAGCAACTCGGCATCGACCGTTACCTGACGCTGGAATGGGTGGCCGTCGCCCACACCCTGGGCGCCTTCCTGATCACCGCCTTCTTCTTCATCCACGTCTATCTGACGACCACCGGCCACACCGTCTTCGCCCACATCAAGGCGATGGTCACCGGCTGGGAAGAGGTCGACGAGCACCACAAGGCGCACTGAGCGAAACGATTTACCTTGCGTGTTTATGGCGGGGATATTCCCCGCCATTTTTTTGTCCCGCAGCCGGGCAGCGCCCTACTTCAACGCATCCTGCAGACTCTTCGCGTCGCAGGCATGGCTGGCCTCGCCGAGCTTTCCTGCTGTCACCGGCAGCAGCGTGACGCAGTTCTCGCGCGCCGGAAGCATCGCCAGATCGCCGGCTTCGCGCCCGAGAACGATGGCGTAGGGCTTGTCACGCAGCTTCGGCAAGGCGAACATGCGCGTCACCAGACTTGGCATCTTGTGGATGTCGGCCAGATAGACGCGCTTCGTCCGTGGCAGCCAGTCGGCCGGCTGCTGGTCGAGCCAGTCGGTGACCAGCGCCGACCCTGCCTTGTCGGCAGCGAAGATGATCTGCTGCAGATCGCCGGGAATGCTGGCCGGCTTGTCGTGCTGATCCTTGAGTTGCAGGCGGGGCATGGGATCGCCGGCGCGCAAGACGGGAACTTGCGCCAGCGCGGGCAAGGTGAGGCAGGCCAGACTGAGGGAAAGCAGGGTTTTCTTCATGGAAGCACCGTCAGGAGTAAAAAAAACCAATGCCCCTGCGTCGCTGACGCAGGGGCCGTGAATCGGCAGCCGGCAAATCAGCTACCGCTGCGGATCAGGTGATCGAAGGCTGACAACGATGCCGTCGCCCCCGCCCCCATGGCGATGATGATCTGCTTGTAGGGCACCGTCGTGCAATCGCCGGCGGCAAAGACGCCGGGCACGCTGGTCTGCCCCTTGGCGTCGATCTCGATTTCGCCGAAACGGCTCAGGTCAACCGTCCCCTTCAACCAGTCGGTCGCCGGCAACAGGCCGATCTGGACGAAGATGCCCTCCAGCTCGACGTGCTTCTCCTCGCCCGAAACGCGGTCCTTGTAGGTGATGCCGTTGACCTTCTGGCCGTCGCCGGTGACTTCGGTGGTCTGTGCCGACTTGATCACGGTGACGTTGGGCAGGCTATAGAGCTTCTTCTGCAGCACGGCGTCGGCACGCAGCGTGTCGGCGAATTCGAGCAAGGTGACGTGGGCGACGATGCCGGCCAGGTCGATGGCCGCTTCAACGCCCGAGTTGCCGCCGCCGATCACGGCGACGCGCTTGCCCTTGAACAGCGGGCCGTCGCAGTGCGGGCAGAAGCAGACGCCCTTGGCCTTGTATTCCTTCTCGCCGGGCACGTTCATCTCGCGCCAGCGGGCGCCGGTGGCGATGATCACCGACTTCGACTTGAGCGCCGCGCCGTTTTCCAGTTGCACCTCGACCAGACCGCCCTCCTCGGCCGCCGGCACCAGCTTCGCCGCGCGCTGCAGGTTCATGATATCGACGTCGTAGGCCTTGACGTGTTCTTCCAGCGCCATGGCGAGCTTCGGCCCTTCGGTTTCCTTGACCGAGATGAAGTTCTCGATGCCCAGCGTATCCATCACCTGACCGCCGAAGCGCTCGGCGACGACACCGGTGCGAATGCCTTTGCGTGCGGCGTAGATCGCCGCCGCCGCCCCAGCCGGCCCGCCGCCGACGACGAGCACGTCGAACGCTGCCTTGGCGGCGATTTCCTCCGCTGCGCGGGCTGCCGCACCGGTATCGACCTTGGCCAGGATCTCCTCGATCGTCATCCGACCCTGGCCGAATTCGGCGCCGTCCAGGAAGACGGTCGGCACTGCCATGATCTGCCGCGCCTCGACCACGCCCTGAAACAGCGCACCGTCGATCATCGTGCTGGTCACGTTGGGGTTGAGTGCCGCCATCAGGTTGAGCGCCTGGACGACGTCCGGGCAGTTGTGACAGGACAGCGAGATGAAAGTCTCGAAATCGAAATGGCCGGACAGACCCTTGATCTGGTCGATCACCGCCTGGTCGACCTTGGGCGGGTAGCCGCCGACCTGGAGCAGGGCCAGTACCAGCGAGGTGAATTCATGGCCCATCGGCAGCCCGGCAAAACGGACGCGGGCGGTTTCGCCGGGAACGGCGACGCCGAAGGACGGGATGCGGGCATGCGCTTCCTCGCGCAGGCTGACCTTGGCCGAACAGTCGAGAATGTCGTTGAGCAAGGCGCGCATTTCCTGCGACTTGGCGTCGTCGCCCAAAGCGGCAACGATTTCGATCGGCCGCTGCAAGCGTTCGAGATAAGCCTTGAGTTGTTCCTTGATGGCGCTGTCGAGCATGGTTTTCTCCCTGTTTGCGATGTTGGATTGCACTGGAATGCCGCGCCCACCGCGGCAGTCCGCTGCAATCCGCCGGGCGGACGGCCCGGCGGTGAGGGTTCGCTTGCTTAGATCTTGCCGACCAGGTCGAGCGACGGCTTCAGGGTTTCGGCGCCTTCCTGCCACTTGGCCGGGCAGACTTCGCCCGGGTGCGAGGCGACGTACTGGGCGGCCTTGACCTTGCGCAGCAGTTCAGAGGCATCACGGCCGATGCCCAGGTCGTGGATTTCGGCGACCTTGATCTCGCCTTCCGGATTGACGACGAAGGTGCCGCGCAGTGCCAGACCTTCCGATTCGATCATCACGTCGAAGTTGCGGGTGACGGTGCCGGTCGGGTCGCCGAGCATGACGTACTTGATCTTCCTGATCGTGTCGGAAGCGTCGGCCCAGGCCTTATGCGTGAAGTGGGTGTCGGTCGAC
>JAFIHA010000046.1 GCA_017848965.1 Dechloromonas aromatica (nom. nud.)
GCGGTCGGATTGAACTTGAGATCGACGTGACCGGCGGCGAGATGGGCGGCGGTCAGGGTGATCACCTGATCGACGTTGCCGCTGCCGGAGACAGTCAGCGAATCACCGACGGCGGCGCCGGCGGGCAGGGTGACGCGGACGTCGATGTCGTTACCCTGGAGTTCGGCGATCGAGATGAAACCGTCGTTGTTGCGGTCCTCGGCAATCTCGATGGCGAGGCCAGTAAACACCGTGGTATCGACGGTGACGGCATCGCTGCCGGTCGGGCTGAGGTTGCCGGCGGGATCGCGCAACTGGGCGGTCACGGTCAGCGTGTTGCCGTCGCCGGGGCTGGCGACGGCCAATTCGACATGACCGGCGGCGATGTCGGCCGCGGTAAGGACGATGGGCGCCCGGGCAACGCCATTGACCGAAACGAGCAGGCTGTCGCCGGCGCGGGCGGTATCGGGCAGGTCGACGCGGACATCGACGTTGCCCTGCAGCTCGGCGGCGTTCAGCCAGCCGTCGCCGTTGGCATCTTCGGTGATGGTGACGGTCGGTGCGGCGAGGTCGCCGATCATCAGTGTGGCGCTGTCGCTGGCGGTGTTGGAAAGGTTGCCGGCGGGGTCGGAGACCTGTGCGGAGACCTCGATGCGGGTGCCGTTGGCCGGAGCATCGACGTCGATCAGCACATGCTGGGCGTCGATGTCGGCCTGCGTGAGGACGATGCTGCGCGTCGCGTTGCCAGTGATGCGCACGGTCAGCAGATCGCCGGCGATGGCCTCGGCCGGCAGGTCGAGGCGGATGTCGACCTTGCCGCTGAGTTCGGCCTTGTTGATGAAGCCGTCGTTGTTGGCGTCCTCGACGATGGAAACGGCGAGGCCCTGCAGGTTGCTGGTGTCGACCTTGGCGCTATCCTGGCCGGGCAGCGTGCTGTTGCCGGCGGGATCGACGATGGTTGCCGTGACGACCAGGGTATTGCCCGGCGCCGGAATCGGGAAGTCGGTCAGGACGTGGCCGGCCGCCTTGCTCGCGGCGTCGATGACGATCTCGCGGGTGGTGCTGCCGTCGGTGACGCGGACGATGTCGCCGACCTCGACCAGCGCCGGCTTGAAGTCGATCCGAACGTCGGCCGTCCCTTGCGCTTCGGCGCGGTTGATGAAGCCGTCGTTGTTGGCGTCCTCGACGATGGTGACGGTCGGTGCGTCGCCCTTGTTCGGCACGTCGGTATCGACGATCGCGCTGTCGCTGCCCGGCGGCGTGCTGTTGCCGGCTGGGTCGACGATGCGGGCGCTGACCGCGATGCTGTCGCCGGACGGCGGCGCGGTGAAGGCGGTGGTGACGTAACCGCGGCTCAAATCGGCACTGGTGACGGTGATTTCCCGGGTAATCGTGCCGCTGGAAACGACGACGATATCGCCGGCGTCGACCTTGGCCGGGTCGAAGGCGATCTTCACATCGACATCGCCGTTCAGTTCGGCGGCGTTGATGTAGCCGTTGTTGTCGGCATCTTCGGTGATGGTGACGGTCGGCGCCTTGCCGCCGTTGGGCGGAATGGTATCGACGGTGGCGCTGTCGCTGCCGATCTTGCCGAGATTGCCGGCCGGGTCGCGGACCTGGGCGGTGACTTCAAGGCTCTGTCCTTCACCAGGATTGGCGACGGCCAAGGCGATGCTGCCGCGGTTGATGTCGGCAAGCGTCAGCACATGCGGCGCCTGGGCGACGCCGTTGATCGAGACGAGCAGACTGTCGCCGACACGGGCGGTGCCGGGCAGGGTGATGCTGACGTCGATGTCGCCGTTCAGTTCGGCAGCGTTGATCCAGCGGTTGTTGTCGGCATCCTCGGTGATGGTGACGATCGGTGCGCCGGGCTCGGAGAGCAACAGGCGGGCGCTGTCGCTGACCGGGCCGGCAGCGTTGCCGGCGATGTCGGTGATGCGGGCGGTGGCGACGAAGTCGGTATTGTCGGCGGTCGGGTTGAACTTGAGATCGACGTGACCGGCGGCGAGATGGGCGGCGGTCAGGGTGATCACCTGATCGACGTTGCCGCTGCCGGAGACAGTCAGCGAATCACCGACGGCGGCGCCGGCGGGCAGGGTGACGCGGACGTCGATATCGTTGTCCTGCAGTTCGTCGATCGAGAGGAAACCGTCGTTGTTGCGGTCCTCGGCAATCTCGATGGCGAGGCCGGGGAGCACGGTGGTATCTACGGTGACGGCATCGCTGCCGGTCGGGCTGAGGTTGCCGGCGGGATCGCGCAACTGGGCGGTCACGGTCAGCGTATGGCCGTCGCCGGGGCTGGCGACGGCGAGGTCGATATGACCGGCGGTGATGTCGGTAGCCGTCAGCAAGACAGGCGCCCGGGCGACACCATTGACCGAAACCAGCAGGCTGTCGCCGGCACGGGCGGTATCGGGCAGGTCGATGCGGACATCGACATCGCCCTGCAACTCGGCGGCGTTCAGCCAGCCGTCGCCGTTGGCGTCCTCGGTGATGGTGACGGTCGGCGCGGCGAGGTCGCCGATCATCAGCGTGGCGCTGTCGCTGGCGGTGTTGGAGAGATTGCCGGCCGGGTCGGAAACCTGGGCGGAGACTTCGATGCGGGTACCGTTGGCCGGGGCATCGACGTCGATCATCACATGGTGGGCGTCGATGTCGGCCTGCGTGAGGACGATGCTGCGCGTTGCGTTGCCGGTGACGCGCACGGTCAGCAGATCGCCAGCGATGGCTTCAGGCGGCAGGTCGAGACGGATGTCGATCTTGCCGCTGAGTTCGGACTTGTTGATGAAACCGTCGTTGTTGGCGTCCTCGACGATAGTCACCGCGAGGCCCTGCAGGTTGCTGGTGTCGATCTTGGCGCTGTCTTGGCCGGGTTGCGTGCTGTTGCCGGCGGGGTCGAGGATCACCGCCTCGACGGTCAAGGTGCTGCCATGGGCGGCCGGCGGTACGCTCAGCGAGACGTAGCCGTTGGCCTTGTCCTGGGCGCTGACCGTCACGTTGATGATGACGCCGTTGGCGTCGACGCGGACGGTGTCGCCGACATCGACCAGATTGCCGTCGAAGGCGACGCGGATATCGACGTCGCCCTGCAGTTCGGCGCGGTTGATGAAGCCGTCGTTGTTGGCGTCTTCGACGATGGTCACGGTCGGCGCGGCGCCGCCGTTGGGCGGCGTGGTGTCCGCATCGGCCGGGGTCAGGTCGCCGCTCTGGCGTTCGGCCAGGGCGTAGCGGTCGCCGGCACCGAAGCGGTAGGCGGAATCGCTGTTGCCGATGCTTTCGACGATGCGCTGGAACTGCACGAAGTTGTGGCCGCCCTCGCTGGCGGCGCCGCTTTCTCCGGCGGCGGTGGCTTCCTCGTCAAGCAGGTTGTCGAGCGGCTGGTTGGCGGCGAGCGCCGCGCTCAGTTCGCGGGCGCCAGGGCTGCCCGCCGCCACTGCGCTGTCATCCTGGCTGCTGTTGCCGGCGACATCGCCGTCGAGTTGCAGGCTTTCGCTGCGCTCCAGGCTGATTTCCCGGCCGTCGGCAAGTTTGACGACGACTTGCGCGTTGCGCGCGGTGACCACCTTCTCGCCGGGGAAGAGCGGGTCGCCGGGGTGCAAGGGACGAACCTTGCCGTCGGGCGAGATGGCGAAAACCTGGCCGGTGACGGAAGCTGCTTTGGCGATGCTGATGGCGGCTGACATGGCTTGAACTCCTTGCGCGCTGGGGCTTGCTCTGACGAGGAAAGAAGTTGCAGTCAGAGTTAATTGAAAGTCGTGTTTTCAAATTATACGTATACATCAATTAAATGCTATACGTGAAAACCAAGTTTCATTTTATTCGTTTGGCAAGCAGCGGAATGCTGGATGTTGTTTTTGTGATTATTCAGCGAATAAACGATAAAAATAGTTGACGTGCCTGTATTTGCGATCTAGCATGCAGTCGTGATCAACGGCAAACCTGCGGCGACGCAGGGACGCAAAGCCTCCGGTCTGGCGCTTGTCAGATAGCGGGGTTGCCCAGCCCAAGATCTCGGCCATCTGCCGGGACCTGCCCGAAAACTCCAACGGGCGCTCGCGTGATGGTCTTTCCAACGTATCAAGACAAAGGAAAGATCATGATCAAGAACCACCAGGCTTTCGCTCCCACTCCCCTGCACGGTCTTTATCGCCGTCGGACGACGGCTTGCGCGCCCGCACCGGCCAGCGTCTGGCTGAGTCGCTACCTGCCGGGACTGATCCTGAAACTTGCGCTGCTGATTCTGGTCTGTCAGTGGGTGCCGCTATACGGCGGTCTAATTGAAGACCTGTTCGGGCCGCTCACGCAGAGCTTGAGTTTTGCCCTGACTCGCCTTTAGTATGACGTATCAGTTTTGCGGCGTTAATTCATTTTTACCGGTGGCGGAGCGAGCGTGCCTTTCAGAAACCTCTTGCTTGATGACGAGAAGGCCTGCGTGCTGGCGGTCGATGACACGCCAGCCATCCTGCAATTGCTGGAGATGGCGCTCGGCATCGATTACGAAGTGGTGACCGCCGAATCCGGGGCGCAGGCGCTGGAAATCTTCCCGCAGCGGCGCTTCGACCTCGTGCTGCTCGATCTGCTGATGCCGGGGATGAACGGTTTCGAGACCCTGGCCGAGTTGCAGAAGTTGCCGTCGTTCAACGGTACGCCGGTGATCTTCCTGACCGCCATGGACGACCTGGCGAGCGAGTGCAGCGCGCTGGAAATGGGCGCCGACGACTACATCACCAAGCCGTTCAAGCCCAACCTGGTGCGCCTGCGCATCGCCAACATCCTGCATCGCGTCCGCCTGCAGCGTCATCTCTCGCTGGCCCTGGCCGGCGCCGACCAGGGCCTGTGGTCCTGGGATCTGGCGAGCGACCAGGTGCGCGTCGCCGCCGGCTGGAGCGAGCCGCTGGGCTGCGCCAACGGCGAGGCGGCGGGCGAGGTCGCCGGCTGGGCGGCACTGGCGCACGCCGATTGCGGCGCCGTCATCGAGCAGGCGCGGGCGGCCTACCTGGCCGGCGAGCGTCCGGCCTTCGAGGCCGACGTCCGGCTGCGCACGCTGAAGGGCGGCTGGAAGTGGTTCAACATCTATGGCAAGTCGGGCAACCGGCAGTCGCTGGTCGGCACCTACCGCAACATCGACGCCAAGAAGGCGGCCGAACTGGCGCTGCGCGACAGCGAGGAGCGCTTGCGCCACGTCATGGACGCTACCGGCGAAGGCATCTGGGATTGGCAGGTGGGGAGCGCCATGGCCCGCCACAACGCCGCCTGGAGCCGCATCCTGGGCCTCGACGAAGGCGCGCACGAACACGAGATCGCAGGCGTTGCCGCCTTGATCCATCCCGACGACCGGCCGGCGCACGCTGCCGCGCTCGCTGCCTGCCTGGAGCGGGCGCCGTCCTTCGCCCTCGAATACCGGATTCGCCACGCCAGCGGCAATTATCTCTGGGTCATGGATCGCGGCAAGGTGGTCGAGCGCGCGGCAGATGGCACGGCACTGCGCCTGGTCGGCGCCTTCCAGGATATTTCCGAGAGCAAGCGGCTGGAGGAGGAATACCGGCGGCTGGCCTTGTTCGATACCCTGACCGGCTTGCCCAACCGCCGCCTGCTGGTCGACCGCATGGAACAGGCGATCGTCCAGAACCGCCGCCAGGCCTCGCTCGGCGCGCTGATGTTCATCGATATGGACCGCTTCAAGGAACTCAACGACAGCCTCGGCCATGATTGCGGCGACCTGTTGTTGATCGAGGTCGGGCGTCGCCTGCAGGCCTGCGTGCGGCGGATGGATACGGTGGCCCGATTGGGCGGCGACGAATTCATCGTCATGCTGCCGCTGCTCTCGGCGGAAGACGAGGTCGCCATGAAGCACGCGCAGGCGGTTGGTCACAAGATCCTGCTTGCCCTCGGCCAGCCCTACCGGCTCGGCGAATGCAGCTACGACAGCTCGCCGAGCATCGGTCTGACGCTGTTTTCCGGGGCCCCGGAAGAGAGCGTCGACGCCGTCCTCAAGCGCGCCGACGCCGCCATGTACGAGGCCAAGCACCGCGGCCGCAACCAGTTGGCGCTGGCCGCGCCGTCGCCGCTTACCTGATCGCCCACAGGCCGAGCCGGCCGATGCTCGCCGCCAGTTTCAGGCGGGCGCCCTGCCAGCCGGCGTAGGCTTCGATGCGCCGCTGTTCGGCGGAAGCGACGGCGCTCTGCGCGCTGAGCAGTTCGAGGATGTTGCCGACGCCGGCGCGGAAGCGCCCTTCGGCGACCTCGAACGAACGACGCGCGCTGTCGAGCAGCGTGCTGGCGGCGGCGATGTGTTCCTGGCGGGTGTTCAGCGCCTGGTAGCTCTTCCAGACCTCGAGTGCGACCTGTTGTTCGAGCTGGTTCAGCTTGGCCGCCCTGACCTCGACCTGGCTGCTCGCGGCGCGCACCTTGTAGCCGCGGCCGAAACCTTCGAACAGCGGGATGCTCAGCTGCATGCCCAGCGCGCTGTCGCGGAAGACGGCGCCGGTCGGCGGGTAGCCGGAAATCGGGATGTGCTTGTCCTGCTGGCGTTCGCTGGCTTCGGCAGAAAACACCAGGGTCGGCCGGCCTTCGGCGCGGGTGGCGCGGACCCGCGCTTCGGCCGCTTCCAGTTCGGCGCGCGCGGCGAGCAGCGCCGGATGGTGGCTGCGCGCGTCCTCGAACAATTCGCCGACGCTACGCGGCGCCGGGCCGGGCAGCTTGAGTTCGCGTTCGGGCAGGCGCAGCGGCGTGTCCGGCGAGAGGCCAAGGGCGGTGGCCAGGCTGCCCAGCGCGTTCTGTAGTTCGCCTTCGGCGGTGACCCGTTTGAGGCGGGCGTCGGACAAGGCGACCGCCGCCTGCAGTTTGTCGGTGAGGGCGCCGACACCGGCCGCGTACTTGGCCTCGGTCGCCTGGTGGCTCTTGCCGGCCGCCGCCTCGGCAACCTGTGCGGCGCGCAGCAGCGCCTGCGCCATCTGGACGTCGAAATAGGCTTGGGCGGCATCGAGCAATGCCCGTTGCAGCGTCAGGTCGTGGCTGGCGTTGGCGGCGTCGAGCAGGGCGCTGGCCTGGTCGGTGTTGGCGGCGCGCAGGCCGGAATCGAACAGTGTCCAGCTCAGCTTGAGGCTGCCGGCGCGGGTGCGCGGCCGGGTTTCGGCGTCGAGCACGGCGTACTTGCCGTCGTAGGCACTGCTCGATTTCTGCGCCAGGTAGCTGACGCTGGCCGCGACGCTGGGCAGGTAGGCGGCGCGGGCGACCCCGAGCAGGGCCGCCTGGGTGCGCGCCTCGCCCCAGGCGGCGCGGGTCTGCGGGTTCTGGCAGAGGGCGCGCTCGATCGCTTCCGCCAGTTCGAGCGGCGTCGGCAGCGGGCCGAATTCGCAGGGGTTGATTCCCGTCTCGTCGCCCAGCGCCCGGCTGGCGCTGGCGGCGGTGCGTGCTTCGGTCGAGAACGGGTCGGGCGCTGCTGCCAGCGTCCCGCTGGCGAGGACGACGCCGGCGAGCAGGCCGGAGAGGCGGCGGAGTATCACCAGCCACCTCCGCCGGCGATGCGGCCAAGGTCGAGTTGCGCCGCCGGCAGGTCGCGCAGCACGCGGCCGGCGTCGAGGACGATGACGCGGTCCGCGCTGGCGATGGTTTCCGGGCGGTGGGCGACGATGACGCGGGTGATGTTGAGCCGCTTGATCGCCTGGTTGACCCGCTTTTCGCAGGAGATGTCGAGATGGCTGGTGGCCTCGTCGAGGAAGAGGATCGCCGGCTGCTTGTAGAGGGCGCGGGCGAGCAGGACGCGCTGCTTCTGGCCGCCGGAGAGGGCAGCGCCCATGTCGCCGATCAGCGTGTTGTAGGCCATCGGCATCGCCTGGATGTCGTCGTGGATCGCCGCCAGCTTCGCGCATTCCTCGATCCGCGCGAAATCCGGGCGGGGATCGAAGAAGCTGATGTTGTCGGCGATCGAGCCGGCGAACAGGACGTCGTCCTGGAGCACGGTGCCGACCATGCCGCGCAAGGCCTCGAAACCGACCTGGGCGACGCTGGCGCCGCCGACCAGGACTTCGCCTTCGTTCGGCGTGCGGATGCCGAGCATGGCGCTGATCAGCGTCGATTTGCCGCAGCCGGACGGGCCGACGATGGCGATCGATTCGCCGCGTTCGATCCGCAGGTCGATGCCGTCGAGTACCCAGGGCTCGCCGTCGGCGTAGCGGTAGCGCAGGCCGCGCAGCTCGATCGAGGCTTCCGGCGTCGCCTGCCGCGCCGTCGCCGGCAGCGGCGGCGTGCTTGCTTCGGGCTCGGCAAGGACGATGTCGGCCAGGCGCTCGCCCTGCAGTTGCAGCATCTTGAGGTCGACCAGCTTGTCGATCAGGGCGCTGACCCGCGAATCGAACTGGTCCTTGTAGGCGGAAAACGCCATCAGCGCGCCGACCGTGAAGTTGCCGTCGAGGATCAGCCTGGCGCCGAGCCAGATGACCAGGATGCGCTCGACGCCGAACAGGATGCCGTTGATCAGGCGGTAGAAGATCTGCAGCTTCTGGTTGCGCAGATCGGCGTTGATCTGGTCGACCAGGAGGCTGAGCCAGGTCGAGCGGCGCTCCTCCTGGCGCTGGAAGAGCTTGATGCTGCGCACGCCGCGCACCGTCTCGAGAAAGTGGCTCTGCTGCTTGGCGGCATGCACGATCTGTTCTTCGGTGGCGTTGCGCAGCGGCCGGTACCAGAGCCAGCGGACGATCCCGTAGAGCGCCATGGCGCCGACCGCGATCCACGCCAGCGAGGGGCTGTAGATGAACATCATGACCAGGGTGACGATGGTCATCAGGCCGTCGAGGATGCCCTCGACGAAGGCGGTGGTCAGCGTCTTCTGGATGACGTCGATCGAACTGAAGCGGGAAACGACGTCGCCGAGGTGGCGTTTCTCGAAATAATCGACCGGCAGACGCAGCAGGTGGCTGAAGATGTTGGCCCGCCATTGCAGGTTGAGCGTCGTCGACATGTGCATGATGACCCACGAGCGCAGCGTGCCGATCCCCTGCTGGAGCAGCATCAGCAGGCCGAAGCCGAGGGCGAGCGTGGTCAGCAGGTCGCGGTCGCCGGAGACGACGACGTTGTCGATCACCCACTGCAGGAAGAAGGGGCTGACCAGGGCGAAAATTTCCAGCGAGACGGCGAGCAGCAGGATCTGGCCGAGCGAGCGGAAAAGCCCGGTGACGTGCCCGAGCAGGTCGCGCAGGCGGATGCGCTGGCGGAAGCTGAGCGGCTTGAACTCGGGGTTCGGCCACAGTTCGAGGGCAACCCCGGTGAACTGGCCGGAGACCTCGTCGAGGCTCAGCTTGCGCAGGCCGAAGGCGGGGTCGTGGATGGTCACCGTGTTGCGCTCGACCGCCTTGAGGACGACGAAATGGTTGAAGTTCCAGTGCAGGATGCAGGGCAGGCGCAGCTGCGGCAGGTCGTCTAGTTCCAGCTTGACCGGCCGCGTCGTCAGCTTCAGCGAGTGGGCGATCTGCATCAGGTGGCCGAGCGTGCTGCCCTTGATCGAGACCAGGAAGATGCGGCGCAGCGTGGCGAGGTCGGTGCGCAGGCCGTGGTAGCCGGCGACCATGGCGATGCAGGCGAGCGCGCATTCGGTCGCCTCGGTCTGCAGGATCAGCGGCAGTTTGCGGCGCAGGCCGAAGGAAACGTTGTCGAGGAAGGACATGGGAGACCGGAGGTGAGGTGACGGACGATCAGAGCTTGCCGCTCAGGCTGAACAGGGGTTCGAGCACCCACTCGTAGAGCTTGCGGCTTTCCTGGAGGACATCGGCTTCGAGCAGCATGCCCGCCTGCAGCGGCTGGGCGACGCCGTAGGCATTGATGCTCTGCTGTTCGAGGGCGACGCTGATCAGGTAGAGCGGTTCGCTGCCCTGGGCTTCGGCGCCTGGCGCCAGCAGGCTGGAAATCTCGCTGCCGGGCAGCGCGGTGCGCGCCACCGAAACGACGGTGCCGCGGGCGTGGCCGAACTTCTGGTAGGGATAGGCCTGGTAGCGCATCAGCACCTGGGCGCCCGGGCGGACAAAGCCGACCGCCCGGCTCGGCGCGTACAACTGCGCTTCGAGCCGGCTGCCGGCGGGGACGATGCTGAGCAGCGGGCGCCGGCCATCGACCGCCTGGCCGACTTCGGCGACCACCGCGGTGGCGGTGCCGTCGATCGGCGCCGTGATCGCCAGCATGCGGCGCCCTTCGCTTTCGCTCAGTTCCTGGCTGGTCGAGGATATGACGCGTTCGATCTGGGCCAGCTGGTTCTCGTGCTTGAAGCGCAAGGCGTCGAGGCTTTCCTGGCGGGTGCCGAGTTCGCGGCGCAGGGCAATCTGCTCGCGCTCGACGCTTTTCAGGCGGGTCTGCTGGTCGAGCAGTTCCTCGCGCTTCTGCTGGCGCTGTTCGCGCGAGATGTAATCCTGTTCGAGGAGCGACTGGTAGCGGCCGCTGGTTTCCTCGGCCAGGGCGACGCGGGCGCGCTGGCCTTCGAGCAGGCTGTCGATCTTCTCCAGTTCGCTGCGCAGCGCCGCCACCTGCCGGGTCAGGCCTTCCTGTTCCTCGCGCTGCAGTTGCCGGGTGCGTTCGAGTTCGCGGGTCAGCGATTCCTGGCGGGCGCCGAGCTGCTCGCTGACACTGGCAAAGACCGAGCCCAGGGTGCTGCTCTGGCGCTCGCTGGAAATCAGGTAAAGGGTGTCGCCGGCCTTGACCGACTGGCCTTCGGCGACCAGCTTCTTGCCGACGATGCCGGTCTGCGGCGGATAGATGCGCAACAGGCCGGCGCTTGGTACCAGCTGGCCGGTGACGCTGCTGCGCTTGGTATAGCTGCCCCAGGTGAACAAGGCGACGATGGCCAGCGTGCAGACCAGGGCGGCCAGGCTCAACAGGCGGTAGCTGAGTGGGCGGACGAGCAGGATTTCGCCGCAGGACTTGGGTTTTTGCGCGTCGAGCGCGGCGCGTCGGAACAGGGGCTGGTTGGCCATGCTGAATGAATTCGGTTGGCGCTGGATGCTGTTGGGATTTTTCGGGACGGCCGAAATCGAGGCCACTGAAGGCGCCGGGAATTGGTCAGGAAAGCTGTCGGGAGAGCAGACGCGAGGCGGGTGAGGGCAGGTCGTTCAGGGATCCGCCTCGCGCTGCCCAGGCGGATTACTGGCAGGAACCGCCGAACAGGCCGCCAAGCAGACCGCCGAGCAGGCCGGTGACGGTGCCGACGAGGCCGCTGACCAGGCTGACCACCGGCGTCAGAATGCCGCCGACCAGGCCGAGGACCGGGTTCAGGATGCCGCCGAGCAGGCCGCCGAGATCCAGAGCGCCGCCGGAAACGGCTGCGATTTCAGTCTTGCTGAGTTCTTGAATTGCCATGTTGTTACTCCTTGGATTTTCGTCAGGTCGAAATGACCCGATCAGTTGCCCAACAGGCCGCCGAGCAGGCCGCCCAGCAGACCGGTGACGGTACCGAGCAGGCCGCTGACCAGGCCGAGAACCGGGGTCAGCAGGCCGCCGACCAGGCCGAGGACCGGATTCAGGATGCCGCCGAGCAGGCCGCCGAGATCCAGGGCGCCACCGGAAACGGCAGCGATTTCAGTCTTGCTGAGTTCTTGAATTGCCACGTTGCTACTCCTTGTGTTGAACGAAAACTGGTGAAGGTGAATTGTTTTTCTTAGCGGCTCAGCAGACCGCCGAGCAGGCCGGTGACAGCGCCGAGCAGGCCGCCGACCAGGCTGAAGGTCGGAGCGACCAGACCGCCGACGAGGCTGAAGACCGGACCCAGGAGGCCGCCCAGGAGGCTGCCGACGTCGGCATGCAGGTCCAGGGTCAGGGTGCCGCCGGAGACGGCTTCGATTTCGGTCTTGCCAAGTTCTTGAATTGCCATGTTTGTTACTCCTTGACTGATTGAAAAACGCCACACCGGGTGGCATGCATTGCCCGTAGACAATTCTGTTTTGCAGTTATGCATATTCGAGTTTCAAAAACAGTACAAACAATGCACAATGCAAATTGTTGCGACATGATAATCAAATTATGCGGAATTGCAATCTTGCTCTAGGGGTTTTCGTAAAATCGCGCAGCGTAAGCGGTGAAAGTGAAAATTCGTCGCCGCGGCGATGGCTGCCTTTCGTCCGTGGCGCGCTGTCGGCCTGCGCCATTCATGCCGCTGCCGCGCTGGCCGAGGAGGAAGTGCACGAAGCTGCGGCTTTGTCTTATCCTGATGCAATGATCACCAGCCTCCTGCTCCTCGTCCTGTTCGTTCTTTTCTGCTGCGTGGTGTTCTGGCGGGCGGCCAGGATCGAGCGGGTGTTGCAGCGGCTCGGTGACGGCGATCCGGCGGCGCGCACCGGGCTGGCGCCCTGGGCGCCGCTCGGTCGTCTGGCGCAGCGCGTCGATTGGGCGGCCGAACGCCTGGCCGAGGAAAGGCGGCGCTTGGCCGACAGCGAGGGACGCCTGCGCATCGCCCTGCAGGGCTGCGACATCGGCGTCTGGGACTGGCAGCTCGACAGCGGCCGCATCTATTACTCGCCGCGCTGGAAAACCCTGCTTGGTTTTGCCGAGGACGAGACGCCGGGACACGCCGAGACCTGGCTGACGCGGGTCCATCCCGACGATCTGGCGCAGGTGACGGCGGCGCTCGACGAGCACCTGTCGGGGCACAGCGAAATCTTCCTCTGTGAGCACCGGCTACGCCACAAGCGCGGCGACTATCTCTGGGTGCAGCAGAGCGGCGTCGCCAGCCGCGACGATAGCGGCCGGGTGCTGCGCATGATCGGCGCGCTGGCCGACGTTTCGGCGCACAAGGCGGCGCAGGCGGAACTGCTGAGCAGCCGGGAAGCCTACCGCTCGGTGGTGGAAGGGGTGACGCAGGTGATCCTGCGCAGCGATGTCGCCGGGCGGCTGAGTTTTCTCAACCCGGCCTGGCAGGAACTGACCGGGCACAGCATCGACGAGGCGCTCGGCAAAACGCTGGCCAGCTTCGTGCACGACGACGAACGTCACAGTGTCTCGGCTTTCTTTGCCGCGCTGGCCGACGGGGCGGCCGGCGATCTTTCCTGCGAATTGCGCCTGCGCTGCCGCGACGATGCCTGGCGTTGGTTCGCCTTGTACCTGCGGGCCACGCCGGCGGCCGGCGCGGCGTCGGCCGCCGGCGTGCTGAGCGACATCGCGGCGCAGAAGGCGAGCGAGGCGGCCTTGCTGCGCAGCAACCGCGAACGCGATGCGATCCTCACCCTGGGGCCGGATGGCTTCGTCTTCGCCGACGAACAGGGGCGGGTCAGTTTCGTCAATCCCGCCTTCGCCGGCATGACCGGCTTGGCCGCCGGGCTGGTGGTCGGTCGGCCGCTGGCCGAACTCGACCTGCACATCGCCCAGTTGGGCGGCAGGTCGCCGGGTTTCGCCGAAGTCGGCGAGGGCGCCGACGGCCTGCTCCAGCTCGAACGTCCGCACAAGACAGTGATCCGCTGGCTGGCCCGGCTGATCCCCGACGGTGCCGGCGGGATCCACGGTCGCGTCATCTACCTGCGCGACATCACCCGCGAAAGCGAGGTGGACCGGATGAAGAGCGATTTCCTGTCGACCGCGGCGCATGAACTGCGGACGCCGATGGCGAGCATTTTCGGTTTCTCCGAGCTGCTCTTGTCGCGCGAATTCGAGCCGGCGATGCAGCGCGACCTGCTTGAGCGCATCCATCGCCAGACGCGCAACCTGATCAACCTGGTCAACGAGCTGCTCGACCTGTCGCGGATCGAGGCGCGCGGCGGCAAGAGCTTCAAGATGCAGGTCCAGGAAATCACCCCGGTCGTGCTCAACGCGGTCGCCGCGCAGTACGTGCCGGCGCCGACCCACAAGCTGGAGTTCGACTGGCCGAAGGATCTGCCCAAGGTCAGGATCGACGCCGAGAAGTTCCAGCAATGCCTGATCAACGTGCTGAGCAATGCCGTCAAGTATTCGCCGGGCGGCGGCGTCATCCGGGTCAACGCGCTGCGCCGCGGCGAGGCGGAAAGCGCCTGCATCGGCGTCGCCATCAGCGACCCGGGGATCGGCATGACGCCGGAGCAGAGCGCACGCATCTTCGAGCGCTTCTACCGCGCCGATCCGAGTGGCGCCATCCTCGGTTCCGGTCTCGGCATGTCCTTGGTCAAGGAATACATGGCGGTTTTCGGTGGCGATGTCGAGGTGGTCAGCGCGCCCGGGCAAGGGACGACCGTCGTCCTCTGGCTGCCGGCGGCCGACGCTCTGGGCGAATCTGGCGGGAGCGGACGGTGAAGGCATTGCAACGGGTATTGATCGTCGAGGATCAGGCCGACCTGCGCCTGCTCATCCGCCTGACCCTGGAGCCGCTCGGCGTCGAACTGCGCGAGGTGGCCAACGGCATGGAGGCGCTGTTGGCGGCGCGCAGCTTCAAGCCGGACGTGCTGATCCTCGACGTCATGCTGCCCGGTGGTGTCGATGGCTACCAGATCTGTCAGGCGATCAAGCAGGACCCGCTGACCCGAGCGACGCGGGTGATCATGGTCAGCGCCCGCGGCCAGAAAAGCGACATCGAGCGCGGTTACCAGGCGCAGGCCGATCGTTACCTGGTGAAACCCTTCAGTCCTGCACAACTGCTCAAGGAGGTCGGGGCTTGACAATCAAGCCGGAAAGAGAATAATTGCGGCAAATGAATAAATCATATTTTTTTGAAAATTTTATGGAGCGTGTCATGTGGGAATCTGTCAAGAAATTCGTTAAAGATGAAGAAGGTGCAACCGCTGTCGAGTACGGGCTGATTGCCGCCCTGATCGCCGTGGCGATCATTCTTTCGGTGACCGATGTCGGTACCAAGCTGAAAGCCGTTTTTAATTCGATCAAGGCTGCTTTGCCCTGATGTGTCCTTCCTGCGCTGACGCCGCGCTTTGAGGCCGGGCGCGTGTCGCTGGCAGCGCAGTTGTTGTTGAGTTTCTGGGCCGGGGCGCTGGCCTTTGCCGACTGGCGTCACCGACGTCTGCCGAACGCTTGGTTGCTGTTCGGATTTGCTTTCGGTGTGGTGCATCTGGCGGTACGCGGCGCCATGCCATTCGGTGGCTCGCCGCTCGATGCGGCAATGGCTTCGGTGGCGGCCCTGCTCGGTTTTCTGCCCCTCTATGCGGCAGGCTGGATGGGGGCGGGAGACGTCAAGTTTCTGGCCGTCATCGGCTGGCTGGGCGGTTTGTCGCTGCTGGCCGGGGCCTTGTTGTACGGCTCGTTGCTGGCCGGTGGGCTGGCCTTGCTGCTGCTGCAGTCGGGCAGCTTGCCGGGGGCGCGGGTGGCGGGCGTGTTGCGGGGGCGGATTCCCTACGGAAGCTGTCTGGCGGTGGCACTGCTGCCGCAGTTGTGGGGGTGGCTGGATCTCGGGTCCGTGCTGCCGTAGTCGGGGGAGTGCATGGTGTCGCAGAGGGCGGGTCGGAGTGCCCAGCGCGGGGCGGTGGTCATCGAGTTCGCGCTGGTGTTCGTGCTGTTTTTCATCGTCATGTACGGCATCGTCGCCTACGGCGTCATCTTTGCCGTCAAGCACTCCCTGGTACAGGCCGCCAACGAAGGGGCGCGGGCGGCGGTGCGCGATGTCGGCGGCGTCACGGCGCGCGTCGAGCTGGCGCGCACGGTGGCCGCCGAGAGCCTCGCCTGGCTCGGCGACAAGGCTCCCGAACCGCAGGTCAGCGCGGCGCTCTGCGCAGCGACGCCTTACGTCTGCCTGAAGGTCGAACTGGCCTACGACTACGCCGCCAATCCGCTGGTTCCGGCATTGCCGGCGCTCGGCGTCGCGCTGCCGGAACGGCTGACCGGGCAGGCCATGGTACAGCTCGACGCGGTTTATTGATTGCTTTGGAGTCCTCAGGGAGTAAGGCAAATTGGGCAAGACGCAAAGGATAGTGGGGGCATTGCTGATCGTCGCGGCCATCGGGCTGGCGGCGTATGCATGGGTGCTCAGCAAGGACATGGCGGCGCAGCAGCCGGCGCCGATGCAGCAGGTGGTGGTGGCCGCGCAGCGGATTCCCGCCGGCACGCTGCTGACGGCGCAACACCTGCAACTGATGGCCTTCCCGTCGCGCCCGGCCGGCAGCTACGCGGCGGTCGAGGCGGTGCTCGGCAAGACCGTGCCGGTTGACCTCGCCGCCGGCGAGCCGCTGCTTGCCGAACGCATCGAAGGGCCGGCGACGCCGTCGCTGAAACAGTTGCAGCCCGGCGAGCGGGCGGTGGCGATCAAGGTGGACGAAGTGGTCGCCGTCGGCAACCGGCTGGCGCCGGGCGATCTGGTCGATGTCTTCGCCACCTTCCGCCGCAACAACGAGGAAATCGCCGACAGCCAGGCCCGCCTGTTGCTGTCCGGACTGCGCATCCTGGCTTTCGGCGGGCTCGACGCGCCGGAAGCGAAGAAGACCGGCAGCACCATGCGCAATGTCGCCGAGACGCCGCGTACCGCCGTCCTCGCCGTGCCGCTGGCCGATGTCGAACGGTTGGCGCTGGCCGCCGAAGCCGGCCGCCTGCTGCTCGCGCTGCGTCCGCTCGATGCCGCCCCGGCGGCGGCTCCGGAAGCCGCGCCGCCCGGCCAGGCGGCGCCTGCCGCGTTGCTGTCGGCGCCGGCGCAGGCGCTCAGCCTGCGCGAGTTGGCCGGCAAGGTTGGCGCCGTCCCGCTGCCGGCCAAGCCGTCGGCCGGCGTCGCGGGCAGGCCGGCGGCGCCGGCACCGACGGTCAAGGTGATGCACGGGCTCAAGGAGACCAGCGTGCAGGTCAGTAATCGGAATGGGGCTGGGCAATGAACAAGACGAGTTTCCGCTACCTTCAATTGGCCGTCAGCCTGGCGCTGGCGTTGCCGGCGCTGCTGATCGCTCCGGCCGCCGTCGCCGAGGCCCTGCCGGCGAGCGGCGAGATCGAGCTTGCCGCCGGCGGGCAGCGCCTGGTCGATACGCCGAAGACGGTCAGCCGGCTGGCGGTCGGCAATGAAGCGGTGGCCGCGGTCAAGGTGATCGGCAGCCGCCAGTTCGTGATTCAGGGCAACCAGCCCGGCGTCACCACGCTGATGGTCTGGCAGCGTGGTGAAAAGACGGCGGACCGCTACCCGTTGCGCGTCAACAAGGCGGTGGCGCTGCCGCCGGAAGGCGCCGGCGAACTGCAACTGAAGGCGGCCGGCGACCTCAGCGTGCTCTCGGGCACCGCCAGCGATCTGGCAGCGCAGGCGGTGGCTCGCGAGTACGCGGCGCACGGTGCCGGCGACGCCAAGCCGGCGGTGGTCGACCGCAGCGTGATGGGCTTCGGCGGCGAAGTGCAGATCGACGTCCGGGTCGTCGAGTTCAGCCGCAAGATCCTCAACAAGGCCGGTCTCAGCATCCTTTCCAACAAGTCGGGCTTCACTTTCGGCAGCTACGCGCCGGGCAGCCTGAGCAAGGCACAGCTAAGCAACGGCGCGATCAGCGTCGAGGCCGAACTGCCGATCAACCAGGCGCTCAACCTGCTGGTTGGCAACGCCAAGAAGAATCTGCTCGGCGTCGTCAGCGTCCTCGAGGGCAACGGCTTCGCCCGTACCCTGGCGCGGCCGACGTTGGTCGCGCAGAGCGGCCGCGATGCCGAATTCCTCGCCGGCGGCGAGTTTCCGGTGCCGGTGCCGCAGGCGCTCGGGCAGACGACGATCCAGTACAAGCCCTACGGCATCCGCCTGCAGGTGACGCCGACCGTGCTCGCCGACAACCGTATCGCGCTCACCGTGGCACCGGAGGTCAGCGACCTCAACTTCGAGAACGGCATCACCATCAACGGCGTCAGCGTCCCCAGCCTGAGCACGCGGCGGGCGACCACCAGCATCGAACTGGGCAACGGCGAGAGCTTCGTCATCGGCGGCCTGGTCAGCCAGGCGATGATGCGTAACGTGAACAAGATTCCCGGCCTCGGCGACCTGCCGCTGCTCGGCGCCTTCTTCAAGAGCATCAGCCTGTCGCGCGAGGACAAGGAGCTGCTGTTCATCGTCACGCCGCGCCTGGTGCGGCCGCTGGCGGCGGGCACCGACCTCGGGCCGATGCCGGGCGAGGAACTGGCGAACCGCGAATCCGGGCTGTGGCGCGACTGGCTGCTGTCCGATCAGGATGTGAATACCCGCTACACCGGATTTTCCAGGTAAGCCGACGGAGAACAGGCATGGAACAACGCTTCATCGTGGTGACCGAGCACGAAGCTCATTTCAATGCGCTCAGCGAAGCCATACAGAGTCAGGGGGTGTCGGTCTGGCTGCACTGGAACAGCGACGTCCTGGTCCAGCTGGTCGGTTCGATGGGAACCAACGTGGTCTTCATCGAATTCGCCGAAAGCCGTCTGGCGCAGGCCGCCGATCTCGCCGGCAAGCTCTTGTCGGTCTATCCGCGCCTGTGGATCATCGGCTTCGCGCAGCGCGCCGACAACAGCCTGATCATCGAGGCGATGCGCGCCGGCGCGCGCGATTTCGTCGAGCTGCAGTCGGCACCGGAAATCATCTGCCGCTCGCTGCGCCAGGTGCTCGCCCAGTCGCCGCAACTGCCGGCGCAATCGAGCGGGACGATGATCAGCCTGCTCGGCGCCCGGCCCGGCGTCGGCACCTCGACGGCGGCGGTGCATCTGGCGTTGCTGCTGAAGAAGGAAGTGATGCCCGGCGAGCCGGTGCTGCTGCTCGATTTCGGCTTCCCGGCCGCCGACGCCGCGCTTTACCTCGACACCAAGGTCAATTTCAATTTTTGCGACGCCGTGCGCAGCCTGCGCCGCTTCGACCACGCCCTGCTCAACTCGGCCTTCGCGCACCACAAGAGCGGCCTCTCGCTGCTCTCGCTGCCGCAGAACCTGGCCGAGCTGCGCGACGTCTCGCCGGTCGACGCGATGACCCTGCTCAGCCTGCTCAAGTCCTACTTCAAGGTGGTGGTCGTCGATCTCGGCGGTTTCGCCGGCACCGACCTGCTGCTCTACGCGCTCGGCGTCAGCGACCGCACCCTGCTGATCAGCGAGCAGAGCATCCCGTCGGTGTTCTCGGCGCGCCAGATGCTGGCCAGCTTCCGCGAACGCGGCGTCGAGACCGAGCGCATCGGCCTGCTCACCGGCAAGTACGATACGCGCATCGAAATGAGCTCGGCACAGCTCGCCCAGCACCTGCAACTGCACTGGGTCGCCGACCTGCCGCAGCGCAACGAGCGGCTGATCGCCTGCGCCAACCAGGGCAAGCTGCTCTACGAGCTGGCGCCCAACGACCCCTACGTCAACGTGCTGCGCGACCTCGCCGCCCGCGAGAGCGGCGGCACGGCGGCCGCCGTACCGGGCGGCGGCGGCTGGCGGCGGCGCCTGCAGGGATTGATCGGAGGCTGACGGCATGGATTTCGATTTCGCCCTCGGCGGCGATCCGCGCGGAGATTTCCGCCAGTCCGACGAATTCCAGGACATCAAGGCGGTGGTGCACCAGCGCCTGGTCGAACGCATCGAGGAACTCGGCGTCGATTTCGCGACCTGGGCGCCGCACGTCACCCAGCGTTTCGTCGCCCAGGAGGTCGAGGATTTCGTCGCCGCCAACCGGGTACCGCTCAACGTCACCGACATCCAGGTCATCGTCAAGGAACTGAACGACGAACTGACCGGCCTCGGCCCGCTGCAGGAACTGATGAACGACGACGCCGTCGCCGACATCCTGGTCAATGGCTACAAGGAAGTCTTCATCGAGAAGAACGGCCTGCTCCAGAAGAGCCGCGTCCGCTTCATCGACAACAGGCATCTGATGCGCATCGTCCAGCGCATGATCGCGCCGCTCGGTCGCCGCGTCGACGAAGGCAGCCCGATGGTCGACGCCCGCCTGCCCAACGGCGGCCGGCTCAACGTGATCATTCCGCCGGTGTCGCTGAACGGGCCGGTGGTGTCGATCCGCAAGTTCCGCAGCAAGCCGCTGCAGGCTTCCGACATGCTCGCCTACGGCACGCTCAACCAGGAAATGCTCGATTTCCTGGCGCATGCCGCCGAGATGCGCTGCAACATCCTGATCAGCGGCGGTACCGGCTCAGGCAAGACTTCCTTCCTCAACATGCTGGCCCAGTACATCCGCGAGGGTGAGCGGGTGATCACCATCGAGGACGCCGCCGAACTGCAGTTGCTGCACGAACACGTCGTCCGCCTCGAATCGCGCCCCGGCGGGCTGGAGAACGTCGCCGAAGTGACGCCGCGCGACCTCCTGCGCAACAGCCTGCGCATGCGCCCGGACCGCATCATCGTCGGCGAGGTGCGCGGCGGCGAAGCGGTCGAGATGCTGCAGGCGATGAATACCGGCCACGACGGCTCGATGTCGACGATCCACACCAATTCGCCGCGCGAATGCCTGCACCGCCTGGAAATGCTGCTCCATTTCGGCGGCTGGCAGGGCAGCGAATTCAACCTGCGGCGGCAGATCGTCGGCGCCATCGACCTGATCGTCCAGCTTGCCCGCCTGCCGAGCGGCGCCCGTCGGGTGATGTCGATCAGCGAGATCACCGGCATGCAGGACGAAGTCGTCGCCATGCAGGAGCTGTTCCGCTTCGAGCCCGCGGCGAACGGCCGCGATGGCACTTTCGTCACCGGCTGCAAGCCGCAGTCGCTGAAACTGAAACGCTACGCCGCCTTCCCCGGCCGGCCGGGAGGCAACGGTGCCTGAACTGGTCTGGCTCGTGCTCGCCGCCAGCTTCTGCCTGCTGGCTGCCGCCTTCCTCTTCCTCGGCGGCGCCCTGCGCCGGGCGCCGGGCAGCGGGCGGCGGATGAGCGAAGTGCTGGCCCGCCACGAGGCGCCGTTCGACGGCAAGGCACCGGCGGCGGCGAGCGGCTGGATTCCGTCGTGGTTCGAGCGCTACCTGCAGCGCGCCGGCCTGCCGGAAACGCCGCTGGTCTACGGCGCCTTGCTGGCGCCGGGGGCCGTCCTCTTCCTGTTCGCCGAACTGCTGTTCGGTTTTGCCTACGCGCTGGCCGGCATCCTGATCGTCTATCCCTTCCTGTTGTGGAGCTTCGTCCAGTGGCGGATCGCTGTCTATCGGCAGCAGGTGGTCGACCAGTTGCCGGTCTTTCTGGAAAGCGTGTCGCGCATCCTCAGCGTCGGCTGCAGCCTTGAACTGGCGTTCCGCAACGCCAGCGAGGAGTGCGACGACCCGCTGCTGACCATCACCCGCCAGGTGTTGCTACGCACCCGCGCCGGCCAGTCGCTGGAAGACGCGATGATGCAGGTGGCCGACGTCTACGCGATCCGCGAACTCGGCTTCGTCGCTTCCGTGTTTCATCTCGGCATCCGCTACGGCGGCAACGCGCACGCCGTGCTCGAACGGCTGTCGACGACGATGCGCGAGCGCCGCCGCAGCCAGCAGGAACTCAAGGCGATGACCGCCGAAACCCGCGCCAGCGCGTGGATCCTGAGTGCACTGCCGGTGGTCGTGGCGATCCTGACGCTGGCGTCCAACCCGGGCTACCTGCTCGGCATGTGGATGGACCCGTTCGGCCGCAAGATCCTGCTCGGCGCGCTGGCCATGCAGATTGCCGGGATGGCGCTGCTGTTCCGCATGGCGAGGATAGACTGAGCATGGACGCCACCCTCCTGCCCTGGTTGGTCGCCGCCAGCGTCGCCCTTGCCGTCCTCGGTGTTGGCGGGCTGGTCTATGGCCTGTTCCTCGCCGCCCAGCGCAAGATCCTGCGCCAGCGCCGCTTCGCCCGTCTCGACCAGATGCTGGCGCCGGCCGGCGAAGGCAGCGAGGCGATCCGCGAGGCCGAGGAGCTGAGCTTCGCCGAGAAGCTGCTCCTCCTCTTCTCCGGGCGTCTGCCCGGCGCTGCCGGTGGCGAGGCCGATTCCGAAGACCGCCGGTTGCTGATCCGGGCCGGCTACCGCGGCCTGCACGCGCTGGTCTTCTTCCAGAGCCTGCGCTGGCTGACGCTGCTTGCCGTGCTGCTCGGCTTCGGCGGCTACGCGCTGCTCGCCGGCAGCCTGCAGGACGGCCTGCGCGGCGTGGCGCTGGCGATCCTGATCTTCCTCGGTTCGCGCTACCTGCTGCGCTACCTGGCGCACCGGCGGATGACGATGCTCGCCGAGGAGTTGCCGGTATTCGTCGATTTCCTGCGCATGATGCACAGCGTCGGCATCAGCTTCGAACAGGCGATCACGCTGTTTGCCGGCGATTCCCGGCTCGGCCTGCCGGTGCTGTCCAACGAACTGGCGGCGGTCAGCCTGTCGATCCGCAGCGGCCGCTCGCGCGGCGACGCGCTGCAACTGATGGCCCGCCAGCTCGACGTCGATGACCTAAGCGAATTGGTCGCCCTGATCTGCCACACCGATTACTACGGCGCCGCGGTGCAGGAGCCGCTGCGCCAGTTCTCGCAGCGCCTGACCGAGCGCAAGCGCTTCCAGATGCAGGAATACGTCGGCAAGCTGGCGACGCGCATGGTCATCGTCATGGTTCTTTTCCTGCTGCCGGCGCTGATCATCGTCACCGCCGGGCCGGGTTTCGTTTCGGTGATCAAGGCCCTGGGAGACATGGCATGAAACACTTGCGCTGGCTGCTCTGTCTCGCCTGCCTGCTGGCGGCGCCGGCCTTTGCCCAGAACCCGGTGCCGGCCGGCGAAACGCCGACGGAGACGAGGCGCGACGAGAACAACCCGGACTTCTACCTCGAACTGATCGCCAGCATGCAGGAAAAGCGACTCTATTATGCGTCGCTCGCCCACCTCGACCTGTTCGAGCAGCGCTGGCCGAAAGACCGCCGGGCGCTCCTGCTGCGCGCCGATGCGCTGCGCCAGACTGGCGACTACGCTCAGGCCCGCGACTGCTACCGGCGCCTGCTGGAGCAGGAGACGTCGGCCGGCGCCCATCACGGCCTCGGCCTGATCGCCGCCGCCGAGGGCGATCTGGCGCAGGCTTCCGTGTCGCTGCACGAGGCGGCCCGGCTGGCGCCGATTGACGCACGCATCCTCAACGACCTCGGTTACCTGCAACTGCTGCGCGGCGAACGCGCCGCCGCCCGGCTGAACCTGTTCAAGGCTTCCGAGCTGGCGCCGGATAACCGCCAGGTCGGCGCCAATCTGGCGCTCTACCTGCTGCTCGAAGGACAGACCGAGCGCGCCGAACAACTGATGGATAAACAGGGCTTTACCGAAGCCCAGCGCGCTTCGGTGCGCAATGATGCCGTTGGCATGGCTCGAGGTGCTGCCGAGCCCGGCAAACCGCTTACCGACAGCGGTCGCGTGGAAATGGTGAAATGACGCTAATATTGAAACCCCTGGCGTTTTAGCCCCAATTCCAACCGATCGATCACGGTAATCGAGACAAAATGAATAAACAGCGAAAACTCAATAGTCCCGAAGGCACGGAAGTCTTCTGCACCACCCGCGAGGCGGCCGAAATGCTGCACGTTTCGCTGCGCACCGTGCAGCTCTGGGTCGAAGCCGGCGTCCTCAAGGCCTGGAAGACCGACGGCGGCCACCGTCGCCTGCCGCTCAGCTCGGTACAGGCGCTGATCAAGGAGCGCATGGGCGACAGCGCCGCGCCGGCACCGGCCGCCGATCCGGCGGCCAACGACAGTGGCGAGTTCTCGGTGCTGGTGCTCGAGGACGACGAGGACATGCTGCAGCTCTACCGGCTGACCCTGCCGGCCTGGAAACTGCCGGTCCGTTTCATTTTCGTCAGCAGCGTCTTCGAGGCTCTGGTCGAGATTGGCCGCCGGCCGCCCGATCTGCTGATCACCGACCTGCGCATTTCCGGCGTCGATGGCTTCGAGATCATCAAGGTGCTGCGCGCCGACCCGGTGCTCAGCGGTCTCAACGTCGTCGTCGTCAGCGGCATGGAGCCCGAAGAGATTGAAGCGCGCGGCGGCCTGCCGCCGGAAATCACGGTTTTTTCCAAACCCCTTTCGTTCGAACTGCTGCAGGGCTACGTCAAGGCCTGTCTGGCGCATCGGGCGCTCAAGGAGAGACGCAATGCAATACCTTAGAACGCTGTCCGCCATTGTCCTCGGGCTGCTGCTGTCGCCGGCCTTCGCCGCCGACGAGGTCGCCGCGGCGCCGGCCGCCGAGCCGGCGAAGATCGCCATCGGCGCTACCACCGAAGCCTTGCTCGACCTGCAGCGTTCCGGGCTGGCCGCCGGCCAGTTGCAACCGGTGCAGGGCGAGGTCGCCAGCCGCAACTACCAGCGTTACCTCGACAGCTTCAAGAAGCCGACCACGGTCGGCCAGATCGACCAGCCGGCGACTGCCGCCGCGGTCGGCAACGCCCGCTGAACCGGTAGCGGAGACTGCCGATGAGAGCACTGCCCCGGGCAGCGCGCGCCCAGCGCGGCGCGATCAGCGTCATGGCCGCCGTGGCGCTGACGATGGTTATCGGTGCCGCCCTGCTGGCGGTCGATCTCGGCAGTCTCTTCAATACCCGGCGCGAGCTGCAGACGGTCGCCGATACCGCCGCCCTGTCGGCGGTCAACAACCTGGCCGCGGCGCAGGCGATCGCCCTCGACGCCGCCGCCCTCAACCAGTTCCCGGTACCCGGCGAGCAGCAGAACACGCTCGGCACGGTGCTCGGCCACTACGATGTCGATGCCCGCGAATTCACGCCGGGCGGCAGCCCCGCCGAGTTCAACGCGGTGCAGGTGACGGTGACGACGCAGCAGCCGTATTTCTTCATGCTGGGCAGCCGGCAGGTGACGGCCAGCGCCGTCGCCATGCGCAACGACATCGCCGCTCTGTCGGTCGGCACTTCGCTGCTCGACATCGATACCGAAAAATCGGTGCTGCTCAACGCACTGCTCGGCAAGCTGCTCAACACCTCACTCAATCTGTCGGCGATTGCCTACCAGGGGCTGGTCAATACCTCGATCCGCCTGCTCGACCTGGTCAAGGTGGTCGGCTCGGTCGGCACCGTCGAGGAACTGCTCAAGCTCGACCTGACCGTCGGCGAACTGCTCGAACTCTCGGCGCGCGCGCTCGAGCGTTCGAGCATCCTCGGCCTCGACGCCACCGTCGTGCAGACGCTCGACCTGCTGGCCCTGCGCGCCGATGGCAACCTCAACCTGAAGCTTTCCGAGCTGATCAACGTCGACCTGGCGCCCGGCAACCAGGCGGCGGAAGCCAAGATCAACCTGATGCAACTGGTGACGCTGGCGGCCCAGGTGGCCAACCGCGAACATTTCATCGACATCCCGGTGCTCGGCATCAACCTGCCGGGTCTGGTCAAGCTCGACGCCGCGCTGACCATGATCGAATCGCCGGGCATCGCCATCGGCCCGGCCGGTCAGGACGCCAGCGGCAACTGGCGGACCTCGGTGCATACCGCGCAATGGCGGCTCAAGCTCGACCTGCTGGTCGGCGAACTGCTCGGCGGCCTGGTCCGTCTGCCGCTCTACCTGGAAATCGGCGCCGGCGAGGCCTGGCTCAAGGACATCGACTGCCGCTATCCGCGCGACGCCAGCATCGTCCAGGTCGGCGCCGCGTCGAGCGCGGTGCGCGCCTACGTCGGCAACGTCAATCCCGACGCGATGACCAACCGCTCGGTGGCGGCGACGGTAACGCCGGCGACCATCCTCAACGTGCTCGGCCTGGTCAAGGCGACGGCGCGGCTGCAGGTCGACCTGCCCGGCGCCAGCGGCGACCTCGAATTCACCGGCCCGTTCGACGGCAGCAACACGCAGCGCATCCACGGGCTGACGACGGCCGGGCTGGGCGAGATCCTGCTTTCCGGCATGGGGGCGGTGCTCGACGTCGAGCTGCTCGGCATCAAGCTCGGCCTGGGCGAGGTGGTCGAAGCGCTGGTGACGCTGCTGGCGCCGGTCTTCGCGCTGCTCGACAGCCTGATCGCGCCGGTCCTGTCGCTGCTCGGCATCCAGATCGGCATCGCCGACGTCACCACCTTCGACCTTTCCTGCGGCGCCCCGCAACTGGTGCGCTGAGCCCAGCCGTAAAAGAAAACGCCCGCGACGGTGGCGGGCGTTTCGTGGGGGCGCCGGGCCGGCGCCGCCGCGGCTCAGTGACGCGGATTGCCGGTCAGCTTCTCGTACTTTGCCCAGAGCTGGTCCTCGGTTTCCTCGTGGGCCGGGTCCTTGGGGATGCAATCGACCGGGCAGACCTGCACGCATTGCGGTTCGTCGTAGTGACCGACGCACTCCGTGCACTTGCCCGGATCGATGACGTAGATTTCGTCACCCTGGGAAATCGCCTCGTTCGGGCATTCCGGTTCGCACACGTCGCAGTTGATGCACTCGTCCGTAATAATCAGGGACATGTCAGTTGTTCCTCTCTCGTTTAAGCAGTGGTTGTTGCCCGCAGGCGCTTTTCTACTGAAGGATGGACGAATTTTCCTACATCACCGCCCAGTCGCGCAATTTCCCTTACCATCGTTGCGGAAACGAACATGTACTGTTCGCCGGGGGTGAGGAATACCGTTTCGACCTCGGGATAGAGGCTGCGGTTCATTCCGGCCATCTGAAATTCGTATTCGAAGTCGGACACCGCGCGCAGGCCGCGCACGATGACCTTCGCCTCGCGCTCATGGACGAAGCTCATGAGCAGCGTGTTGAAGCCGACGATCTCGATGTTGGGCAGGTCGCCGACCACCTCGTGCGCCATCTCGACGCGGTCGGCCAGCGTGAAGCGCGGCTGCTTGGCCGGGCTTTCGGCAATCGCCAGGATCAGCTTGTCGAACAGGGTCGCGGCGCGCCGCACGAGATCCTCGTGGCCGCGGGTGATCGGGTCGAAGGTGCCGGGGTAGATCGCTACGCGGTGGTTCAGTTTGTTCAATCGGTCGCTCGCCGCAACAAGTGGTAATGGACGCCGCCCGCCTTGCCGTGGCGCACCGTGCGCCACTCGCCTAGCGATTCGATCTGATGTTCCGCCTCGGCGTAAAGCGCGCCATCCGGCTTGAGGATGCCGTCCAGCTTCGGTGCCAGTTTTTCCAGCCAGCCCTGGTGATAGGGCGGGTCGAGAAAGACGAGGTCGAAGCTGGCCTTGGTCGAGGCGAGGTATTGTAGCGCATCGTCGCGGCGCAACTCGATCGCTGGCGGCTTGCCGAGCAGGGCGTGGTTTTCCCGCAACGCGGCGAGGACGCGCGGCGCCTTCTCGATCATCACGACGCGGGCGGCGCCGCGCGACGCCGCCTCGAAGCCGAGGGCGCCGCTGCCGGCGAAGAGATCGAGGCAGTGCCAGCCGTCGAGCTCCTGGCCGAGCCAGTTGAACAGCGTCTCGCGCACGCGGTCCGGCGTCGGCCGCAGGCCTTCGCTGTCGGGAAAGCGCAGGACGCGGCGGCGCAGTTCGCCGCCGACGATGCGAACCGTGTTCAATCGGCGGCCACGGTGACGGTGACGAGCTTGCCCGGTACGACGTGGCGGGCGAAGGCGGCCTTGACCTCGGCGGCGGTGACCGCTTCGACCTTTTCCCGGTAGCGGTCGAGGTAATCCGCCGGCAGGCCGTAGAAGCCGATGGCTGCGACGTTGGCGAGCAACTTGGCGTTGCTGTCCAGGCGCAGCGGGAAGCTGCCGCTGAGGTTGGCCTTGGCGGCGGCCAGTTCTTCCTCGCTCGGGCCCTGGGCGACGAATTCGTCGAGCACCCCGCGGACGACGCGGATCGCTTCGCGCGCCTGCTTGCGCTGCGTCTGCAGACCGATCTGGAAGGGGCCGGTCTGGCGCAGCGGCGCGAAGTAGCTATAGACGCTGTAGGCGAAGCCGCGCTTGTCGCGCACTTCCTTGACCAGCCGGGAGACGAAGCCGCCGCCGCCGAGCGTGTAGTTGCCGACGAGCAGCGGGAAGTAGTCGGGGTTGCCGCGTTCGATCGCCGGCAGGCCGAGGTAGATGTGCGCCTGGCTGGCCGGGTGGCCGATCGCGCTGACGGCGGCGCGGGCTGGCGCCGGCGGTGGCGGCAGTTCGGCCGGCGCGCCGGCGGGCAGGGCGGCGCTCAGTTGTTCGGCGATCGCTTCCGCCTGCTGCCGGGTCAACTGGCCGACCAGCGAAATCTGCGCGTTGGCGGCGTTGTACAGGCGGCCGTGGAAGGCGACGACGTCGTCGCGGGTGAGCGTCGCGATGCTTTCCGGCGTCGCCTGGCGGCCGTAGGGGTGGCCGGGGTAGAGCGTCTCCCAGAAGGCCTTGCCGGCGATGCTGTCGGGGCGCGTCATGGCGTCCTTGAGGCCGGCGATGGTGCGCGCTTTCTCGCGCTCGAAGATTGCCGCGTCGAAATGCGGCTTGCGCAGCACGTCGCGCAGTACGGCCAGCGCCGGATCGAGCTTGTCCTTGGCGGTCAGCGTGCGCAGGGTGACGCTGGCGCGGTCGGTATCGGCGCTGCCGCCGAGCTGGGCGCCGAGGTCGGCGAGCTGTTCGGCGATCGCTGTCTCGTCGCGCGTACCGGCGCCGAGATCGAGCACGCCGCGGGTCAGGGCGGCCAGGCCGGATTTGCCTGCCGGGTCGAACATCGAGCCGGCGGCGAAATCGACCTGCACGTCGAGCATCGGCAGGGTCGGCGCGGCGACGAAATTGACCCGGGTGCCGTTGCCGGTGGTCCATTGCTCGATGGTCACGCCGGCCTGCGCGGCGGCGGCGATGATCAGGGTGAAGGTGGCGGTGAGCAGTCGTTTCATGGCGGGCTTCATCAATGACGGGTGGCGACGGCCGGGCGGCGTGGCTTGCCGTCCAGGGCTTGCGGGTCGAGGATGCCGACGGTCAGGCCGTCGTCGTCGAAATACTTCTTCGCCACCGCCTGCACCTCGGCGGCGCTGACCTGCTGCAGGCGCTCGCGCATCGTCTCCACGTCCTTCCACGACAGGCCGACCGCCTCGGTCTGGCCGATTTCCATTGCCTGGCCGAACATCGAATCGAGCTTGTAGACCTGGCCGGCGATCAACTGGGCGCGCGTCCGCTTCAGCTCGGCCTCGCTGACGCCCTCCCGGCGGATGCGGTCGATCTGGGCGCGCAGCGCGGCTTCCAGCTCGGCGACGCTGCGCCCTTCCGACGGCGTGCCGTAGAGGAAGATCAGGCCTGGGCCGCGTGCCGTGCTGTCGTAGCCGACGCCGGCCGACAGCGCGACCTTGTCCTCGCGCACCAGCTTCTTGTTGAAACGGGCGGCGTCGTGGCCATTGAGGATGGCGGTGAGGATTTCCAGCGCGTAGGGGTCGCGGTCCTGCTTCGGGTCGCGCAGGATCGGCGCCTTGTAGGCGAGGATCAGCGACGGCAGTTCGGCCGGCGCCTTGACCGTGATCCGGCGCGGCCCCTCCTGGCGCGGTTCGACCAGGTCGCGGCGGGCGGGCAGCGGGCGTGCCGCGAGCCCGCCGTAATGCTGGCGTGCGAGTTCGAACACCGCCTGATGGTCGACGTCGCCGCTGACCACGACGTAGGCATTGTTCGGCACGTACCAGGCGTCGTACCAGGCCTTCAGGCTGGTCGCGCTCATGTTCTCGAGGTCGTCCATCCAGCCGATGATCGGCCGCCGGTAGGGATGGACGAGGAAGGCGGCGGCGTTCATCTGCTCGAAAAGCTTGGCGTCCGGGTCGTCGTCGGTGCGCATGCGGCGCTCTTCCATGATGACCTTGATTTCCTGCTCGAATTCCTTGGGGTCGACGTTGAGATGGCGCATGCGGTCGGCTTCGAGCTGCATCATTTCGCCCAGCTTCTCCTTCGGAATCTGCTGGAAGTAGGCGGTGTAGTCGCGGCTGGTGAAGGCGTTGTCGCGCCCGCCGGCGGCCGCCACCAGGCGGTTGAACTCGCCCGGGCCGACGCTCGGCGTGCCCTTGAACATCATGTGCTCGAGCGCGTGCGCGACGCCGGACTGACCGTCGACCTCGTCCATGCTGCCGATCCGGTACCAGACCATGTGCACGGCGGTCGGCGCCCGCCGGTCTTCCTTGACGATCACGCGCAGCCCGTTGTCGAGCGTCGTTTCGTAGGGGTTGGCAAGGGCCTGGCCGAGCAGCCAGGGGGCCAGCAAAAAGGGGAAAAGCTGTCGCAGGGTCATGGGGAAGGGGGCTTTCTGCTAGAATTCAGCGCTGTTTCTGCATCGATCCGGACGGCATCTTAACGGCTGACTGTCCGCCTGTCAGCAAGGCCTGAGACCTTAACACCCATGTTCAGTTTCCTGAAAAAATCCGCGCCCGACGCCAAGACCGCCGTGCCGGCCGAGGCCGCGGCCGCGCCTTCGTGGCGCGAACGCCTGTTCAAGGGCCTGGCCCGGACCCGTGCCCAGTGGGGCGGCAAGCTCAAGTCGATCTTCGCGCGCGGCAAGGTCGACGACGAACTGCTCGAAGAACTCGAAACCCTGCTGCTGACTTCCGATGTCGGCATCGAGGCGACCACCCACCTGCTCGACGAACTGAAGAAGGCGGCCAAGCGCGACAAGCTGGAAACGCCCGAGGCGATCCAGCGGGCACTGGCCGATGCCCTGTACGAAACCCTGGCGCCGCTCGAGCAGCCGCTCGATGTGAGTACCCACAAACCCTACGTGATCATGATCGCCGGGGTCAATGGTGCCGGCAAGACGACCTCGATCGGCAAGCTGGCCAAGTATTTCCAGACCCAGGGCAAGAGCGTGCTGCTCGCCGCCGGCGACACCTTCCGCGCCGCCGCCCGTGAACAACTGCAGACCTGGGGCGAACGCAACAACGTGACGGTGATCGCCCAGGAATCCGGCGACCCGGCGGCGGTCATCTTCGACGCCGTGTCAGCGGCCCGCGCCCGCGGCATCGACGTCGTGCTGGCCGACACCGCCGGCCGCCTGCCGACGCAACTGCACCTGATGGACGAGATCGCCAAGGTCCGCCGCGTCATCCAGAAGGTCGAGCCGGAAGGCCCGCACGAAACCCTGCTCGTGCTCGACGCCAACATCGGCCAGAACGCGCTGCAGCAGGTCAGGGCCTTCGACAAGGAGGTCAACGTCACCGGCCTCGTCCTGACCAAGCTCGACGGCACCGCCAAGGGCGGCGTTGTCGCGGCGATCGCCCGGCAGTGCCCGAAGCCGATCCGCTTCATCGGCGTCGGCGAGCAGATCGACGACCTGCGCCCCTTCTCGGCGCGCGATTTCGTGGATGCCCTGTTCGACCAATGATCGTCGCCAGCCAACTGACCAAGCGCTACGCCAGCGGCTTCGAAGCGCTGCACGGCGTCAGCTTCGAGATCCGCGCCGGCGAACTGGTGCTGATCACCGGCCACTCCGGCGCCGGCAAGACGACGCTGGTCAAGCTGATCGCCTCGATCGAACGGCCGACCTCCGGCAGCCTGGTGGTCAACGGGCAGAACCTGTCAGCTCTGCGCCGCAGCGCGATTCCCTATGTGCGCCGCCACTTCGGCCTGATCTTCCAGGACCAGAAACTGCTCTTCGATCGCAGCGCCCTCGACAACGTGCTGCTGCCGCTGCAGATTGCCGGCCTGCCGCACCGCGAGGCGGTGCGCCGGGCCCAGGCGGCGCTCGACAAGGTCGGCCTGCTGGCGCGCGAGAAAGCCCACCCGATCGCCCTCTCCGGCGGTGAACAGCAGCGCCTGGCGATTGCCCGCGCCGTCGTCAACCGGCCGACCGTGCTGCTCGCCGACGAACCCACCGCCAACCTCGACCGCGAGTCGGCGCAGGACATCCGCGACCTGTTCGCCGACTTCCATCGCGTCGGCGTCACCGTCGTCGTCGCCACCCACGACCAGGCCTGGGTCGAACACTGCGGCGACAACGCCTTGCGCCTCGATCACGGGAGAGTCGTATGAGACGCTGGCTGTCGCAGCATCGCGCCGCTTTCGGGCGGGCCCTCCGCCGCCTCTTTGCGGCACCGCTCAACACCCTGCTGTCGCTGCTCGCCATCGGCATCGCCCTGACCCTGCCCGCCTTCGGCTATGTTGCCCTCGACAGCCTGCGCGACCTCGGCCGCGACGCCACCGCCGTGCAGCAGGTCAGCGTCTTCATGGAAGTCGGCGCCAGCAAGGCCGAAGTCGCCGAGATCGAGCAGCGCCTGCGCGCCCAGCCCGGCGTCCGCACCACCTTCGTGCCGCGCGACGAAGCGTTGCGTCGGCTCAAGGAAAACGGCGACATGGCGGAAATCGTCGCCAGCCTGCCGCGCAACCCGTTGCCCGACGCCTTCATTGTCGAGCCGCGCGACACCTCGCCGGAAACCCTGGAAGCGCTGCGCGCCGAATTCGCCGACTGGCCCAGGGTTGCCCACGTCCAGCTCGACGCCGCCTGGATCAAGCGTTTCGACGCCTTCCTGCGCCTCGGCAAGCTGGCTCTGCTGCTCCTCGCCGGCCTCTTCGGCGCCGGCCTGATCGCCGTCACCTTCAACACCATCCGCCTGCAAGTCATGGCCCAGGCGGCGGAAATCGAAGTGGCGCGCATGATCGGCGCCACCGACGCCTTCATCCGCCGTCCCTTCTACTACTTCGGCGCCCTGCAGGGTGCCCTCGGCGGTCTGCTCGCCGCCGCCCTGGTGATCGGCGCCCTGCGACTGCTCGCCGGCCCGGTCGGCGAACTCGCCGCCCTCTACGGCGCCAGTTTCGCGCTGCACGCCCCGACGCTCGCCGAAATCGGCGCGCTGGCCGGGGTCGGGGCGGTGCTGGGGTGGGTCGGGGCGCAGCTTTCGGTGAGTTTGTCGCTGCGGACGTTTGACTGAGGTTTTTGGCGTTCAGGGTTCTGAACTGCTGCGTTTCGCTTTCTGACTCGTTGGCGTTGTGGTTTTCTGAAGCGCTGGGTTCCGCCGTTGACCGGCGGGCGTACTTTCTTCTTGTTTCGCCAAGAAGAAAATTGCCAAAGAAGAAGAGACCCTAGGTCGGTGCCCGCTGCGCGGGTATCCTGCGCTACTCGTCGTTGGCGGGGGCTGCGCAACTCGGGGCTTTGCCCCTCTCAGACGGTGCTCGCCCTTTTTCCGCCAACGCCTGCAACGCAAGGAGTGGAATACTGCGACCGAGCAATTCGGCGGCGATGGCAGCCCCCAGGCCGCGGCTGTGTCAGGTCAGAATGGCTTGTATGTCAGGGCTCCAGTCATCGTTCGGGCGGCCCGCCATCTTCGACGGCTCAGATCTCCGCGAAAACGCGATCTACAGCCGTCGATACAGCGGAAAAGAGGAACGACAGGCCTATGCTAGACTTGTGAAAAAAAGCAAATTCAGGGAGCAACATGGCAGCAAGCAGGTCCTGGCGCTTCGGTGCGTTTCTTGTTGCCGCACTTTATCTGGGTCTGCTTGGCTGGGTGGCAGTCGATCTGCAGCAGTCTCGCGAACGTGAGCTTCAGGCGGCCGAGCATCTGGGTAGCGCCCTGAGCAAGCTTCTGGAGGGACATTTCCTCGGCTCGGTGCACCAGATCGACCAGCACCTGACCGACTTCGTCCTCCGCTACCAGTCTGCCGTCGTCACCCGCCAGGCCCGTCCGCCGATCGAGGCGCAACTGCATCGCTACATGACGCAATCGCCCGAGGTGCACAGCTTTCGGGTTGCCGACGCGGCGGGTAATTACCTGTACGACGCAAGCGGCAGACTGGCCCCCGTGAATATTGCCGACCGCGACTATTTCATCCGCCTGCGCGACGGCCCCGCCGACAGCCTGGCAGTTTCCGAGCCACTGGTCTCGCGTGTCACGGGCAATATCGTGCTGGTTCTGGCTCGACGCCTGGAAGACGCCAGCGGCCGCTTTGCCGGCATCGTCCTGGCCACGCTGCGGGCAGACCATTTTGAACACTACTACCAGGCCTTGAAGATCAGCCGCCAGGGCGTCATCGCCCTGTGGAGTCGCGACATGCACCTCTTCGCCCGCTGGCCTGAATTGCCCGCCCGACAAGGCCTGCACCTGCCCGACAGTCCAATTCCGCAACGCCTGCAGAACGGTGCGCAGACCGGGAGTTTCCGGCAGATGAGCCTGCTCGACGGCAAGTCGCGGGTTTTCATCTATCGTGCCGTCGAAGGCATGCCGTTCGTCGTCACCGTCGGCTTTTCCAGTACCGAGGTCCTCGCCGAGTGGCGGCGCCGGGCCAGTATCTACGGCGTCCTTGGCCTGCTTCTGCTGGCGTCGCTGCTTGCCTTGCTGCGCGCCTGGTCGCGCGGCTACCGTAAAGCCGAGGCACTGGCTGAGGAAATGACCCGGGCCTACGCTGAAAAAACCCGCGAATCGCGCGCCCTGCTTGATTCGATTCCCGACCCTGCCTGGCTGCTCGACAACGACGGCCGCTTCATGGCGGTCAACGAAGCCTTCTGTCGCTATCGCCAGCGCCCGATGAACGAGGTCATCGGCAGCACCGTCGAACAACTGTTCTCCGCCGAGGAAGCCGGGCAGTTGCGCCAGGGGCAACTCGAGGCCTATCGCAAGGGCGCGCCGGTGCGCCAACTTGTCTGGCTGCAACTACAGGATCGCCGCCTGCCATTCGAATTCCTGCGCGTCCCGGTTTATGGCGATGCCGGCGAGATTCGCGGCCTGACCGGCGTCGCCTGGGACATGAGCGAACGCTACGAAGCGGAAGAGCGGCAACGCCTGATCACGCATTTTTTCGACCACGTCAACGACGCTGTATTGATCCTCGACAGCGAGCGCCGGGTATTGACCATCAACCGGGCCGTTACGGCGATCAGTGGCTATGAACTGAATGACCTGAAAGGCCGTCAGCCACGCTTCATCGTCGAAGGCAGCGAAACACCAGCCACGCTGGAAACGATGTTCCGGGCGCTGGAAACCCAGGGGCGCTGGCAGGGCGAGCTCTCGGCCAGGCGCAAGGACGGCAGCAGCCTGCCCGTCGAATGCCAGGTCAGTGCCATCCGCAACGATGCCGGGAAACTGGTGAATTGGTCGGTATTCGTTGCCGATCTCAGCGAACGCAAGGCGGCCGAAGCGCGTATCGAATCGCTGACCCATTTCGACCAGTTGACCGCGCTACCCAACCGCCAGGGCTTTTCCCGCCTGATCGACGACTGGCTGACAGCCGGCCGCCACGGCCTGCTGTTGCTGGTAGACCTGGACGACCAGTTAAGCCGGATCAACGATGCCTTCGGCCACCACGCTGGCGATGCCGTGCTGCGCCGCATGGCGGCCCGCCTCAATCGCTCGCTGGCCGACGGCGATGCATTGGGCCGGCTCGGCGGCGACCAGTTCGGCATTTTGCTCGACCAGGACAATGTTGACCGGGAAGCCCCGGAAGCCGTCGTTCGCAAGCTGCTCGACAACCTTGCACGCCCCATCGGCATCGAAGGCAACGATGTCGTCTTCAGCACCTCAGCCGGCATCTGCCGCCTGGTCGAGGATGGCAACGAAACCGCCGTCCTGTTACGCAATGTTGACACCGCGCTGCACCACGCCCGAAGTTTTGGTCCGAACAATTTCCGCTTCTTCTCGGCCGACATGAACCAGCGTGTCACCGAGCGCCTGCGCCTGGAAAGCGACCTGCGCAGCGCGCTGGGGCGGGGCGAACTGTCGGTGCATTACCAGCCGCAGGTCGATCTGCGCAGCGGCTGGATCGTCGGTTTCGAAACGCTGCTGCGCTGGCAGCACCCCGAACTCGGCCTGGTGGCGCCGAGCCGCTTCATCCCGATCGCCGAAGAAACCCGGCTGATCCTGCCGATTGGTGCCTGGGTGCTGGAGGAAGCCTGCCGCCAGAACAAGGCCTGGCAGGATGCCGGCATGCCGCCCAAGGTGGTGGCGGTCAATCTTTCGGCGATTCAGTTCCATGGCACCGACATCGTCGAACTGGTGCGCGACGTGCTGGCCCGGAGCGGCCTGCCGCCGCCCCTGCTCGAACTTGAAATCACCGAAAGCGTCATCGTCGAGGACCCGGAACGGGTGATCCTGCTGATGGAGGCGTTGAAGGGGATAGGCGTCAGCCTGTCGATCGATGATTTCGGTACCGGTTATTCCAGCCTGTCCTATCTGAAACGTTTCCCGATCGACAAGATCAAGATCGATCGGGCCTTCGTGCGCGACCTGGAAACCAGCAGCAACGATGCGGCCATCGCCCGCATGGTTATCGGCATCGCCGCCGAGCTAGAACACAAGGTGATTGCCGAGGGCGTCGAAACCGAGGGACAGGTCGCCTTCCTGCGGCACCATGGCTGCGACGAATACCAGGGGTTCTACTGCAGCCCCGCCGTGCCGGCCGAACAGATTCCGGCCCTGGTTGGCAGTCGACACGCCTGAGGCGCGCGCCCCCGAACAGCCAGCAACCGGCTTGCCTGACCCTCAGTCCGCCAGGCGCCAGACAACCCGGTTATGCCCGCCAGCCTTCGGCATTGGCATCGTCGGCCACAGGCAGATGCACGCCGATGCACAGCGTCACGTAAGCGACCGGCGCCAGCGAGGCTTTGCCGACCGTCAAACGCGGTTTTTTTTGGCCACCCCGACCGCCTGTTCCAGACTGGTCGCCGGCTGGATGACAGGAAACTCGTTGCCACCGATGCGACTGATAAATCGCTCGTTCGCAACGTCGAACGCAGCAGTCCGGCAACATCGTGCAGCACAGCGTCACCGACCGGATGGCCCCAGGTATCGTTGGCCCGTTTGAAGTGGTCGATTCCATGAGCAGCGGGGATAGGCTTCACCAAGAATAGCCAAACACCATTATTCGCGGCCTGGCCTCGACGGGCGGCTCGGTTTGAATTTTGATTCCTTGAAAAAACGGCCGACGCGAGGTTCGACCTCGGGTCGGCCGTTGGCGCCTGGGGCGCGTCTGCTTAGCGGCTGATCGCGCGGTGGCCGATGTCCTTGCGGTATTGCAGGCCGTCCCAACTGATCTGGGCGGCGGCTTCGTAGGCGGCTTTCTGGGCGAGCCTGACGTTTTCGCCGAGCGCCGTGACGCACAGCACGCGGCCGCCGTTGGTGACGACCTGGCCGTCCCGGTCGGTGGTGCCGGCGTGGAAGACGTGGCAGTCGTCACCGAAGCTGTTGCCCTTGGGCAGGCCGACGATGACGTCGCCCTTCTTCGGCGTTTCCGGGTAGTTGGCGGCGGCGAGCACGACGCCGAGTGCGACGCGGCGGTCCCATTCGGCTTCGATCTGGTCGAGCGTGCCGTTGATGCCGTGCTCGAGCAGTTTGACGAAGTCGGACTTGAGGCGCATCAGGATCGGTTGGGTTTCCGGGTCGCCCATGCGGCAGTTGAATTCCAGCGTCTTGACCGAGCCGTCCTTGCCGATCATCAGGCCGGCGTAGAGGAAGCCGGTGAATGGGATGCCGTCGGCGAGCATGCCGCGTACCGTCGGCAGGATGATCTCGCGCATCGCCTTGGCGTGCACTTCCGGCGTCACGCAGGGGGCGGGCGAATAGGCGCCCATGCCGCCGGTGTTCGGGCCCTGGTCGCCGTCGAAGATGCGCTTGTGGTCCTGGCTGGAGGCCAGCGCGAGGACATTCTTGCCGTCGACCATGACGATGAAGCTGGCTTCCTCGCCGTCGAGGAAATCCTCGATGACGACGCGGGCGCCGGCATCGCCGAGCTTGTTGCCGGACAGCATGTCGTCGATCGCGGCGTGCGCTTCTTCGAGGCTCATGGCGACGACGACACCCTTGCCGGCGGCAAGGCCGTCGGCCTTGATGACGATCGGCGCGCCGCGCTGGTCGATGTAGGCGTGGGCGGCGGCGGCATCGGAGAAGGTCTCGAAGCCGGCGGTCGGGATGTTGTGGCGGGCCATGAAACGCTTGGCGAAATCCTTGGAGGATTCGAGCTGGGCGGCCGCCTTGGTCGGGCCGAAGATTTTCAGGCCGCGGGCACGGAAGATATCGACCACGCCGGCCGCCAGCGGCGCCTCGGGGCCGACCAGCGTCAGGTGGATCTTGTTCTGCTCGGCAAAATCGGCGAGCGCCACCGGATCGGTGATATTCACGTTCTCCAGTTCATGCTCGCGCGCCGTGCCGGCGTTGCCAGGGGCGACGTAAACCTTCTGCAGGCCGGGCGTCTGCGCCAGGCGCCAGGCCATGGCGTGCTCGCGACCGCCGGAGCCGATAACCAGTAGTTTCATGGTTTTTCCTTGTTATACCAGAGCGTGATTTCGTTCACGGGGCGCTCGTGACGCGAAGACGAGCCGCAGACAGTGCTATCAGCACGGCAAGGCGAAGTCGACAAAGTCACGGGCGTACCGAGAACGAAATTAATGGCGGAAGTGGCGGGCGCCGGTGAAGACCATCGCGATGCCGTGTTCGTCTGCCGCCGCGATGACTTCCTCGTCGCGCATCGAGCCACCCGGCTGGATGACCGCCTTGGCGCCGGCCTCGGCCAGCACATCCAGGCCGTCGCGGAACGGGAAGAAGGCATCCGAAGCGACGACCGAACCCTTCAGTTCGAGGCCGGCGTTCTGCGCCTTGATGCAGGCGATCTTGGTGGAGTCCACGCGGCTCATCTGGCCGGCGCCGACGCCCAAGGTCATGCCGCCGCCGCAGAAGACGATGGCGTTGGACTTGACGAACTTGGCGACGCGCTCGGCGAAGAGCAGGTCTTCGATCTGGCGCAGGGTGGGCTGCACCTTGGTCACCACCTTCAGGTCCTTGACCTGGGCGGTGAAGTCGTCGGCGGTCTGCACCAGCAGGCCACCACCGACGCGCTTCAGTTCCAGCTTGTTGAGGTCACGGCCCAGCGGCACTTCGAGCACGCGCAGGTTGGCCTTGGCGGCCAGGGCGGCCTTGGCTTCGGCGGTGAAGGACGGGGCGATCAGCACTTCGACGAAGTGCTTGCGCTCGTTCATGGCGTTGACCACGTCGATGCCGACTTCGCCGTTGAAGGCGATGATGCCGCCGAAGGCCGAGGTCGAATCGGTAAGGAAGGCCTTTTCGTAGGCGCGCAGCAGCTTGCTGTCGACTGCCACGCCGCAGGGGTTGGCGTGCTTGATGATGACGCAGGCCGGCGCTTCGAAGGCCTTGACGCATTCCCAGGCAGCGTCCGAGTCGGCGATGTTGTTGTAGGACAGTTCCTTGCCCTGCAGCTGGGTGTAATTGGCGATGCTGCCCGGCAGGGCGATGGTGTCGCGGTAGAAGGCGGCGGACTGGTGCGAGTTTTCACCGTAGCGCAGGGTTTCGACGCGGTCGAAGGCCAGTTGCAGCTTGGCCGGGAACACGGCCGGGACCGGCGCGGCGGCTTCCGGTTGGGCTTCGGCGCCTTCGTCGAGGCCGGTCAGCCAGTTGGCGATCATGCTGTCGTAGCGGGCAGTGTGGGTGAACGCCTTCTTGGCCAGGTTGAAGCGGGTGCCGAGTTGCAGGGCGCCGCCATTGGCCTTCATTTCGTCGAGCAGCGGCTGGTAGTCGGCCGGGTCGGTGACGATGGCCACGCCGGCGTAGTTCTTGGCCGACGAGCGGACCATGGCCGGGCCGCCGATGTCGATGTTCTCGATGGCGTCGGCCAGCGTCACGCCGGCCTTGGCGATGGTGGCGGCGAACGGGTAGAGGTTCACGCAGACCAGGTCGATGGTCGGGATGCCATGTTCTTCAATGGTCGCCAGGTGCTCCGGCAGGTCGCGACGGGCGAGGATGCCGCCATGCACCTTCGGGTGCAGGGTCTTGACGCGGCCGTCGAGCATTTCCGGGAAGCCGGTGTAGTCGCCGATTTCGGTGACGGCGAGGCCGGCGTCGCGCAGCATCTTGGCGGTGCCGCCGGTGGACAACAGCTTGACGCCCTGGGCGGCGAGGCCCTGGGCGAATTCGAGTACACCCGTCTTGTCGGAGACGGAAATCAGCGCTTGCTTGATGGTCATGGCGATTTACAGAAGTTGATGTTCGGTGAGTTTCTTGCGTAGCGTGTTGCGGTTGATGCCCAGCATCTCCGCCGCCAGTGTCTGGTTGGTGCCGGCCTTGGCCAGCACCAGTTCAAGCATCGGTTTTTCGACGCTCTTCAGGACCATGTCGTAGATCGCCGCCGGCTTTTCGCCGTCGAGGTCCCGGAAATACTGCTCCAGTGCGTTGATCACGCACCGCCCCAAGTCATGTTGGCTCATGCTGCCAACGCCTCCCTATCCTGATGGTCCGAAGTGTCTTCGTAATGCAGGTGTTCCCCTGCTGCGGCCTGGTGGCGGAAGAATTCATCGACCGCCTGCCTCTGTTGTTCGATGGTCGGCAAGGTATTCATCACCCGGCGGAAGGCGGCCGAGCCGACCAGTCCCTTGGTGTACCAGGAGATGTGCTTGCGGGCGACCTTGACGCCCGTTTCCAGCCCGTAGAAGTCGTAAAGGTCTTCCAGGTGGGCGAGGAGAATGCCGTGGATTTCGGCAACGCTGGCCGGCGGCAGATGCTCGCCGGTCTTCAGATAGTGTTCGATCTCGCGGAACAGCCAGGGGCGGCCCTGCGCGGCGCGGCCGATCATGACGCCGTCGGCGCCGGTGTGGTCGAGGACGTATCTGGCTTTTTCCGGGGTGGTGATGTCGCCGTTGGCAATTACCGGAATCCGGATCAGCGTCTTGACCATGGCGATGGTGTCGTACTCGGCTTCGCCGGTGTATTGCTGGCAGCGCGTCCGGCCGTGGATGGCGACGGCGCGCACGCCGGCGCTCTCGGCGATGCGGGCGATGGTCGGCGCGTTCTTGTTGGCGAGGTTCCAGCCGGTGCGGAATTTCAGCGTCACCGGGGTATTCGGCACGGCGGCGACGACGGCGTCGAGAATGCGGCCGACCAGTTGCTCGTCCTGCATCAGCGCCGAACCGGCCATCACGTTGCACACCTTCTTGGCTGGGCAGCCCATGTTGATGTCGATGATCTGGGCGCCATTATCGACGTTGTGTTTCGCCGCTTCGGCCATCATCTGCGGATCGGCGCCGGCGATCTGCACCGAGATCGGCGCCACTTCGCCGACGTGGTTGGCCCGGCGCAGCGTCTTGGCGCTGCCGTAGAGCAGCGAGTTCGAGGTCACCATCTCGGACACCGCCAGTCCGGCGCCCAGCTTCTTGCACAACTGGCGGAAGGGGCGATCGGTGACACCCGCCATGGGTGCAACGAAGAGATTGTTGCGCAGGGTGAAACCGACGAAATCCATGGGCGAACGGGCGGGGGCGGGACAAACGGGGAAGGGGCGGATTATAGCTGAATCGCTGCCTAAAAAATAGTCAGTTTCGGACTTGCCGGCGTTTGCCGGCATGCCGGGATCTTCGTCGCGGCCTATCCTGGCACAGGGCTATCCGGTGGCGGCGCCCGGCAATGCCATGGTAATGTCGTCGCCGGGAGCGGCGCACCAGGCATCGGGGAATGTCGGCAAGGGCCGGATGGCGGAAGCAAAAGGGGAAATGATGTCTGCGGAAATAGCGGCTCGGGGGCAAGGTCTGCGCGGTGCTTACCGATCGACCGCCATGCTGCTGCTGGTCTGCGCCGGCTTGCTGCCGGCGCGGGCGGCGCTCGCCCAATCCTGGTACGCCGCCGACGGCAGTCTGAGCGCGGATCGCGAGCAGGCAGCGGCAAGTTGGCGGGCCGATGCCGAATTCAACGGCAACTGGGGCCTCGCCGCGATTCGTGCCGAATACGCCTATGCTCAGGGTTACGCCGGCTTGGGCGCGCGCATCGGCGTGCTCGACCAGCCGGTATGGAGCGCCCATCCCGAATTTGCCGCCAGCGTTGCCGGCGATCCCAAGCTGAGCTTCATCACCACGCGCGGCATCCGTACCTACGACGACCCCTATCTGCCATTCCGCGCCGGCGACCCCTTCGTCTACGACGGGCAACTCTATATCAACGGCTATGGCGGGATTGCCACGCATGGCACACACGTCGCCGGCATTGCGGCGGCGAACCGCGACACGGTCGCCGGTCGCCCCGGCGTCATGCAGGGGGTGGCCTTCGCCGCGCGCGTCTTCGCCGCCGACGTCGGCGATCCCGGACCGGAGGACGGCATCGTCCGCGGCAACGACGGCGGCACCTACCTGGCGGCCTGGCGGGCGATGATCGACAGCCGGGTCGATGTCATCACCAACAGCTGGGGAATCGGCATCACCTGGGGCGGCGGTTGGCAGTTCGTCGATGCCGGCAAGCAGTTCCTCGAAATCCAGTCCCTGCTCGGGACGCCGGCCGGCGGCGCCTACGACGGCGCGCTGCAGGCGGCGCGCAGCGGCATCGTCGTCGAGTTTTCGGCCGGCAACGAAAGCGGGCAGCAGCCCGATGCGATGGCCGGTCTGGCGAGCTTCGTTCCCGGGATCGAAAACAACTGGATCACGACGATGAGTCTGGCGCGTACCGCCAGCGGCCTGCAGGCCAGCGGTTTTTCGACGATCTGCGGCTACACCAGGTATTACTGCGTCGCCGCGCCCGGCAGCGCCATCAACAGTTCGGTGGCGACCGGCGACATCTCGGGGCTGCAGGCCGGCGATCCGGTACGCGATCCGCTTGCCGCCTACGAGGCGTTAAGCGGCACGTCGATGGCCGGCCCCTTCGTTTCCGGCGCCATCGGGGTCTTGAAGGGGCGCTATCCCTATCTTGCCAACGGCGATCTCGCGCAGATCCTCAAGACGACGGCGCGCGACCTCGGGGCGCCCGGCGTCGACGAAGTCTACGGCTGGGGGCTGATCGACCTGCAGAAGGCGATGGACGGTCCCGGCCAGTTGATGAGCCGCCTGGTCGCCGACCTGCCCGCCGGCACGCTCGATGTCTGGGCCAACGACATCGGCGATGCCGCGCTGCGCCAGCGTCAGGCGGAAGCGCAGGTGGAGATTGCGGCCTGGCGACAACGCAAGATCGACATGGGGTGGGGAAACGGCTGGGCCAGCGTCGATACCGCGAGCCTGAGCGAACGCCTTTACGTGGAATATCGACCGCTGGCGAGCCAGGCCAGGGTGCTTGCCCGGCAGTTGATGGTGGCGCGTGCGACGCCGCCCTACGCCGGCTTCTGGACGGCGCTGGCAGCGGTCGAGAACGATCCGCTGGCTTCGACGATCGTCAAGGAATACGGCAAGCTTGAGGCCTGGTTGCCCTTGGGGCCCGATCTGGCGCGCTTCGAGCGTTTCCTCGCCAGCCGTTATCCGGACGACGAGACCCTGGCCCGGGAAGTGGCGGCGGCCAACGTCCAGGGGCTGGCGCAGGAGTACCTCGTCCAGGAAGCGCGGATCGCCAGCCTGCTCGCCGCGACCTATGAAAACGGCCTGACCAAGCGCGGTGCCGGCGAATTGCGGCTGACCGGCAACAACAGCTACGGTGGCGAAACCCGGGTCGAGGCCGGGCGTCTGCGCGTCGATGGCGCGCTGAGCGGTGCCGTTGCGGTCTACGGCCAGGGCATCCTGGGCGGCAACGGCCGGATCGGCTCGCTGCTGGCGCAGGCCGGCGGCACGGTGGCGCCGGGGGCGTCGATCGGCACGCTGAGCGTTGCCGGCGACGCGCGCTTCGAGTCAGGCTCGCTGCTCGCCGTCGAAATCAGCGGCGATGGGCGTTCCGATCGCCTGGCGGTGGCCGGCAAGGCGACCCTGGTCGGCGGACAGGTCGGCGTGCAGGCCGAGGACACCGGCGTCGCGCTGGAGACCTTCGTCGCCGCCGCGGCCGGTCGGCATGCCTATACTTTCCTGAGTGCCGGCGGCGGCGGCGGCGGCATCGAAGGGCAGTTCGCCGGCGCGCTGTCGCCCTATGCTTTCTTCCGGCCCCGCCTGAGCTATGCCGCTGACCGCGTCACCCTGGGCATCGAACGTCTGCCCTTCGCGAGCGCTGGGCGCAACTTCAACGAGCAGCAGACCGCCGCCGGTATCGACAGTCTGGCGCCGGCCAATCCGCTGTACGCGCAGGTGCTGGCCGCCCCCGCCGGTTTTGTCGCCGGCCCCTTGTTCGCGGCGCTCTCCGGCGACATCCACCCGACCGCCGGCGGCGTATTGCTCGCCGCCGGTCAGGTTCAGCGCGATGCGGCGCTGGATCGTCTGCGTCTGGTCGAAACGCAGTCGGCGACGGCGCCGCGCACCTGGGGTCAAGTGTTCGGGCGGCGCGGGCGGGGGGCCAGCGATGGCAACGCCGCCAGCTACGACAACGATGGCGACGGCTTTTTCGTCGGCGGTGACAGCGTGCTCGACGCTGGCTGGACGCTCGGTTTCCTGGTCGGTCACGAGGACGGCAAGCTCAGGACGGCGAACGCCCGAGCCGATACCGGAAGCTATCGGCTCGGGGTCCATGCCGGGATGCGCCGGGGCAAACTGGGCCTGCGTCTTGGCGCGGGCTACGGACACCATGCCCTGTCCACGCGACGCAATCTGCCGCAGGCAAGTGCAAGCGCTCACTACACGGCCGACGACTGGCAGCTCTTCGGCGAACTGGCTTACGAGATCACCGCCGGCCGGACGCAGCTGGCGCCGTTTGCCGGTCTGGCCTTCACCGGCCTGCGGCGCGAGGCGTTCAGCGAAAAGGGTGGCGGCGTGTTCAATCTGATGGGGCGCGCTGCCAGCGCATCGGTCGCCACCGGCTCGCTGGGGCTGCGGGCAAGCCGGGATGTCGTACTTGGTACGAGCAAGGGGCAATGGTCGGCCAGCCTGGCCTGGCAGCATGCGGCCGGCGACCTGACGCCGGAGAGCCGACTGGCCTTCGCTGGCGGAGAGCGTTTCGTCAATGCCGGGGTGCCGCTGGCGCGCAATGCGCTGGCCGTGGCGGCCAGCCTGCGGGTGGCGCTGTCGCCGACGGCCAGGCTGGGGATCGACTACGCCGGGCAATTCGCTGCCGGGCGCCGCGAACATGGCGTCGGCGCCAGCCTCAGCGTCGAATTCTGATCCGCCCGCTTAGTGTCCCTTGAGCGCGTAGATGCCCGGCGCGTTGCGCCAGTAGCCCTTGTAGTCCATGCCGCAGCCGAACAGGTAACGGTCGGCGATGTCGAGCCCGGAAAAGTCGGCGCGCATGCCGGGCACGGCCTTGCGGTCGTGCACCTTGTGCACCATCACCGCGGTGAGCACACGCGCCGCGCCTTCGTCATTCAGGTGCTGGCAGATCGCCTGCAGCGTGTGGCCTTCGTCGAGGATGTCGTCGAGGACCAGCACGGTGCGCCCCTTCAGGTCCTGGGTCGGCCGCACGCGCCAGTCGAGCAGGCTGTTGCCTTTCAGTTGCTGGCCGTAGCGGCTGGCGTGCAGGTAGGAGGTTTCGAGCGGGAAGTGCAGGCGCGACAGCAGCCGGCCGGCGAAGATCAGGCCGCCGTTCATCACCGTGTACACGAGCGGGTTGTTGTCGGCCAGCGCGGCGGTGATGTCGACCGCCATGCGGTCGAGCGCGCTGCTCACCTCGGCCGGCGTCGCCAGGCAGTCGGCTTCGCGCATGGCGCGGTGGATTTCTTCGATGTCGGTGGTCATGGGGTCTCCTGGCAGGGCGAAGGGTCAGGGGCGGATGAAGGTCAGCGCGAGCAGCGCGGCGAAACCCAGTTGGTGCGCCGCGGTGGCCGCGAGGATGCCGTTGAACGCCGGGCCGGGCGGCGTGCCGAGAAAGCGCCGGCAGAGCAGCAGGGCGAGCGGCAGGGTGAGCACGGGCAGGGCGGCGTAGGCGCCGAGCGGTGCGGCGAGCAGGGCGAGCAGCAGGTAGGGTAGCAACATTTCCGCGATGTAGAGGCGGCAGGTGGCGGGGCGGCCGAGGCGGACGGCGAGCGTGCGGCGACCGGCGTCGCGGTCGGTGTCGAGGTCGCGGTAGTTGTTGACGGTGATCACCGCCGCCGCGTGCAGGCCGAGCAGGCCGCCGGCGAGCAGGGCGAGCGGCGACCAGGCCGGTACCTGCAGGTAGTGGCTGCCGCCGACGGCGACGATGCCGAAGAAGACGAGGACGAAGAACTCGCCGAACGGACCGTAGGCGATCGGCCGTGGTCCGCCGGTGTAGGACCAGCCGGCGTAGAGCGAGCAAAGTCCGATGACGACGATCGGCCAGCCGGCATGGGCAACGAGATAGATGCCGCAGAGGAAGGCCAGCGCGAAGCTGATCCAGGCGCCGACACGCACCGCGGCCGGCGTCAGCCAGCCTTCCGCGGTGGCGCGCCGGGGACCGAAGCGCCCCGGGCGGTCGATGCCGCGCAGGTAGTCGCCGACGTCGTTGAACAGGTTGGTGCCGATCTGGATCAGCGCCGCGCCGAGCGCCGCGGCGAGCAGCGGCAGCCAGAGCAGGTGTCCGGCTTCATGCCAGCCGATGGCGGTGCCGACAAGAACCGGCGACAGCGATACGGTGAGGGTTTTCGGGCGGCAGGCGAGAAACCAGGCGGTACTGGGGTTCATGCGGGGCTTCGGTGACGGGCAGCCCGAACTTTAACCCGAATTTCCCGCCGCCGCGGCATTCCGCCCGGTCTGGCGCGATGGTTTCAGGGCCAGGCGCGGGCGCCCCAGATCATCCGCCGGGCGACGAAACGACGTGCCGCGGGGCAGAGGTCGAGGGCAAGCAGGCCGAGGCCGCGCGCCGCGCGCAGGGGCGGGAAATCGTTGGAAAAGGCGCGCACGACCTGGTCGGTAAACAGGGCGCCGCCTCGCCGGTCAAGGCGGCGCAGGCCGGGGTAGCGGCCGAGATCGTCGCCGTCGAGCAGCACTTCGGCCAGTTGCCAGGCGTCGCGCAGGCCGAGGTTGAACCCCTGGCCGGATACCGGGTGCAGGGTCTGGGCGCTGTTGCCGACCCAGACTTCGCGTTCCCTGACCAGCGTGTCGCGCATGCGCAGGGCGAGCGGGAAGCGGTGGCGCGGTCCCGGTTTGGCGAAGCGCAGGCCGCGCTGGAACTGGGTTTCGAGGGCGGCGATGAAGCCGGCGTCGTCGAGCGCCATCACCGCGTCGGCCTTGGCCGGCGGCAGCGTGAACACGATCGAATATTCGTCGCCCAGCGGCAGCAGGGCGAGCGGGCCGTCCGGCGTGAAGCGCTCCCAGGCGCGCCGCTGGTGGCCGGAAAGCGGCGTCACTTCGCAGATCACCGCCTGCTGCTGGTAGTCGCCGACCAAGGTGGACGGATCGTCGAACGGCGTGCCTTCGGCATGCACCAGGGTGCGGGCGCGCAGTTTGCGCAGCGCGCCGCCATGGCGCAGGGTGACCGTCACGCCGTCAGCGTCGGGCGCCAGGGCGAGGATTTCGGCGTCGGCGAGCAGCGCCTCGGGAGCAATGCCGGCGGCCAGCGCACCGGCCAGGTCGCGGTAGCGGACGACGTAGCCGAGCGCCGGCAGGTTGTGTTCGGCGCGGTCGATCAGGGTACGCCCGAAGCCGCCGCGTTGCGAAATGTGGATCGTCTCGATCGGCGTCGCCGCCTTCGCCGGCCAGGCGCCGAGCGTTTCCAGCAATTCGCGCGCGCCGTGCGACAGCGCCAGGGCGCGCGGGTCGGCCTGCAGCGCGGCCGGCGGTCGCCGGTCGACGAGCAGCGCTTGCCGGCCGCCGGCGGCGAGCGCCCGGTGCAGCGTCATACCGACCGGGCCGGCGCCGAGGATCAGGATGTCGACGGTTGCGACGGCGTCAGTCATGGCGCATCACCTCCTCGATCTCGGCGACCGTCTTCGGCGCCGTGGTGTAAACCTCGCAACCGGATGCAGTGACGCGAGCGTCGTCCTCGATGCGGATGCCGATGCCGGCCAGCGCCGCCGGCACGTCGGCCGCCGGGCGCAGGTAAAGGCCGGGTTCGACGGTGACCGTCATGCCCGGCTGGAGCACGGTCCATTGGTCGCCGGCCTTGTATTCGCCGGCATCGTGCACGTCGAGGCCGAGCCAGTGGCCGGTGCGGTGCATGTAATAGCGCTTGTAATCGCCCTTCTCGATCAGGTTGTCGAGGTCGCCGGTCAGCAGTTTCAGATCGATCAGACCCCGCGTCAGCACGCGCACGGCGGCGTCGTGCGCTTCCATGAAATGACGGCCGGGCGCGGTGGCGGCGATGGCGGCCGCCTGCGCGGCCAGCACGATTTCGTAGACATCCTTCTGCGCCGCATTGAAGCGCCCGCCGACAGGGAAAGTGCGGGTGATGTCGGCGGCGTAGCCCTGCACCTCGCAGCCGGCGTCGATCAGGACCAGCGTGTTGTCGTTGAGCAGCTTGTCGTTGCTGACGTAATGCAGCACGCAGGCGTTGGCGCCGCCGGCGACGATCGGCGTGTAGGCATGGCCGTCGGCGCCGCGCTTGCGGAACTCGTAGGACAGCTCGGCTTCCAGCTCGTACTCGGCCATGCCCGGCCGGCAGGCGCGCATGGCGCGGGCGTGGCCGGCGCTGGCGATGTCGGCGGCGCGCTGCATGGTGGCCAGTTCGGCGTCGTCCTTGAGCAGGCGCATGGCGTCGAGTTCGGCGCGCAGGTCGTGGATCGCGCGCGGCGCCCGCTTGCCGGCGCGGGCCTGTGCGCGGACTGCGTTGAGCGCCTTGGCAATGCGCGCATCCCAGGCCTCGTCGTGACCGACGGCGTGCCACAGCGTGTCGCGGTCGGCCAGGAGTTCGGGCAGCTTCTTGTCGAACTGCTCGATCGAGTACGCGGCGTCGAAACCGAAGGCCGCCTTGGCCGCCTGCGGCCCGTAACGGTAGCCGTCCCAGATTTCGCGTTCCTCGTGCTTCTCGCGGCAGAACAGGATGGACTTCGGCCGCTTGCCGCCGACCAGCACGATCACCGCCTCCGGCTCGGGAAAGCCCGACAGGTACCAGAAGTAACTGTCGAAACGGTAGGGATAGTGCGCGTCGCGGTTGCGCACGACCTCCGGCGCCGTCGGGATGATGGCGACGCCGTCGCCGATGGTTTTGAGCAAGCGTTGGCGGCGGGCGATGAAGTGGGCGTGAGTCATTCAGTCGTTGTCTTTCTTGGTGATTCTTTGCTGCGCGGTCTCGATCTGCTGGATGCTGCGCTCGGGCGTCGGCAGGTCTTCCGGCATGGTACCGCCGAGTTCCTTGATCGTCTCGCGTACTTTCCGGCCGACGGCGAGGTGGGTCTGGTTCGCCTCCTGCTTGCCTTTGACCCCGTCGCGGCGCAATTTCTCCTCGGTTTGCGTGGCGCGGAACAGGTTGGCGGCCAGCTCGGTGCTGCCCATGTGGTCGAGGATTTTCTGGCTTTTCTTCAAGCCTTTTCGAGCGTGGATGGCCTTGGCACCGAGCCCGCCGTACAGGCCGCGATAGCCATGGTCCTGGAAAACGGCGAAGTCGAGGCCACTTTCGACGCCGGCCTCGGCGGCAGCGGCAGCAAGGTATTTGTTGTGTTGTGCGAGTTCGTTGCGGATGGCGAGCCGCTTCTCGTCTTCGCTCAGTTGCCCGAAGGCGGTGTCGTTCGCCAGTTCCTGGCGGCGGGTCTGGATGGCAAAGTAAGTCTGGCCGTTGGCAATGACCGGCTTCGAGGGGTCGCCGTTCTGGACGATCAGGTAGCAGGCATAGCGGGAGAGGCGGATGTCTTCGATCTGCCGTTTTGCCCCCGAGCCGATGTCGACCATTGTGAGGACATCCTCAAAATGGTCGGAAGGAGCTTGGCCACTTTGTTCACAGGCAATCCTGGCGCGTTCGATGGCGGGAAGAAAGTGTCGGTATTGCGAATAATCCAGTGCTGTTGCCAGTTTGCGGGCCAGCCAGTATTCGTTGCCGGCGTCGTCGAGTTGGCGCAGGCCTTCAAAGCTGGCGTGGTGCTGGCGGGAAACGGGTGAGTCGGTCATCGCGGCATTCCTCCAGGGGCTGAAAGCGCCATGCTATTGGAATTCAATCTGCCTGTGCTGCGCGCAATTCGGTATCCAGCTCGGCCAGCCGTTGTGGTGTGCCGACGTCGACCCAACGGCCGGCGTGGCGTTCCCCGGTCAGCGTGCCGGCGGCAATCGCCGCGTCGAGCAGCGGACGCAGCTTCATCGGCTGGTCGGCCGGCACATGGTCGAACATGGCCGGCGAAAAGACGCCGATGCCGGCGTAGGTGAGTGTTTGCTCACCATCGGCTGGAACGATCCGTTCGCCGCTCAGCGAGAAGTCGCCGCCGCCGTGGTGCGCCGGGTTGTCGACCAGCAGCAGGCGGGCGCCGCCGGGCGGGCAGGCGCGACCGGCGAAGGCGGGAAAAGCGACGTCGCAGTAGACGTCGCCATTGACCACCAGGAAGGGGGAGTTGCCGAGCCGCGGCAAGGCGCGGGCGATGCCGCCGGCGGTTTCCAGTGCGCCCGGCGGTTCCGGGGAGTAGGCGATACTGAGTCCCCACTGCGATCCGTCGCCCAGCGCGTTTTCGATCTTTTCGCCGAGGTGGGCGTGGTTGATGACCACTTCGCGGAAACCGGCGGCGGCCAGCTTCTCCAGGTGCCAGACGATCAACGGCTTGCCGCCGGCCTCAAGCAGCGGTTTCGGCGTGTGGTCGGTGAGCGGCCGCATGCGTTCGCCGCGGCCGGCGGCGAGGATCATCGCTTTCATCGGCGTTTAGCGGCGGTAGCCGATCTGCTCGGTCTGGCCGTCGAGGCGGTCGAGCAGGTTGAGCAGCGGTTTCAGTTGCAGGTAGCGGCTGGCGGTCTTCTTGGCGTAGGTCATGAAGCGCGGCAGGTCGGCGATGTACTTGTCCTTGCCGTCGCGATAGTTGAGGCGGCAGAAGATGCCGAGCACCTTGAGGTGGCGCTGCAGGCCCATCAGTTCGTAGTCGCGCCAGAAAGCGCCGAAGTCAGTGCGCACCGGCAGGCCGGCGGCGCGGGCCTTTTCCCAGTAGCGGACGACCCAGTCGATTTCCTGCTCTTCCTCCCAGGAAATGAAGGCGTCGCGGAACAGCGAGACGATGTCGTAGGTGATCGGGCCGTAGACCGCGTCCTGAAAGTCGATGATGCCCGGCGTTAGCGTCTGCGCGCTTTCAACGACCATCAGGTTGCGCGGCATGAAGTCGCGATGGACGAAGACCTTGGGCTGGTTGAGCGCCGAGTTGATCAGGAACTTGAAGGTCCGGTCGAGCATCAGTTTGTCGTTGGCGTCGAGTTCGATGCCGAGGTGGCGGCCGATGAACCATTCCGGGAAGAGGTCGAGTTCGCGGCGCAGCAGCGGCGCGTCGTAGGGCGGCAGGGTGGCGGCGGTGGACGACAACTGCCATTTGACCAGCACGTCGAGCACCGGGCGGATCAGCAGGTCGGCCAGCGAGAGATCGGCGTTGAGGGCGTCGAGGTAGCCGATGCGGCCGAGGTCGGTGAGCACCAGGAAGCCGTTCTCGAGGTCCTGGTCGAGAATGCGCGGTGCCGCCAGGTCGGCCTTGGCGAGCAGGCCGGCGACCTTGATGAAGGGCTTGCAGTCTTCTTTTTCCGGCGGCGCGTCCATCAGGATGCGGGTGCTGCCGTCCGGCCAGCTCAGACGGAAGTAGCGGCGGAAGCTGGCGTCGGCGGAAGCCGGCGTGATGGAGACGGACTGCCCGGGGAAGCGACTGGCAACCCAGTCGGTAACAAGTTGATCGCGCGACATCGAGTAGGGGAATGTTCGTTGTAAAATGGCGCGATTTTAACACCCGGGCATCGGCCTTTCCGGTCCCGGCACCTCCAGAATGCCCCGATGACTGGTTTTTCCCGACGTCCGATTGCCGCGCTGGTCTGTTGCCTGTTTGCCGGCGTTCCGTTCGCCCAGGCGAACACGGGCGAGGCCGAAAGCGCTGCCGCAGCCATCGGTGCCGCGCCGCTGCGTCTGGAGAAGCGTTTCAACCTGCTGGCGACGCGCAAGACGGCTCCGAAGCTGGCCGCTGCCGGCGGTCTGGTGCCCCTGTCCAGCGTTGACGATCCGCTGCCGCTCTTCCTCACTGCCGATCATCTGGAAGGTCAAGCTTCTGAACTGGCTGTTGCCGAAGGCAATGTCGAACTGCGCAAGTCGGGCCTGGAACTGCGTGCCGACCGCCTGACCTACAAGCCGCTCGACGACGAGGTCGATGCCAGCGGCAAGGTCGTGCTGCTGCAGGATGGTGCCGAGATCGAGACGACGCACCTGCGCATGAAGTTGTCGGACCAGCTGGGTTTCGCCGAGGAATCGCGGTATTCGGTGACCAAGGAGGTCGCCAGCCGCGTCTACGAGACCAACCAGAACGTCGTCACCGTGGCCAGTGTCAGCGGCGCCAACAGTGGCGCGCCGATGATGCTCAATGTCGCCAACGTCTATGGTCTGCCGACCGAGCAGGCAGCGCCGCGCCAGATCACTGCGCAGGGCACCGCCGAACGTATCGAGTTCGCCGGCGAGAACCGCATGCGCCTCGACAACAGCACCTTCTCCACCTGCAAGCCGGCGTCACCGGACTGGTACCTGAAGGCCGGCGAGATCGAACTCGATTACAACGAGAACTACGGCAACGCCAGCGATGCCTCGCTGTGGTTCAAGGGGGTGCCGCTGTTCTACGCGCCGAAGGCCTGGTTCCCGATGAACAGCCAGCGGCGTTCCGGCCTGCTGACGCCGTCGTTCAAGCAGTCGACGAAGACCGGTCTCGACATCAGTCTGCCCATCTACTGGAACATCGCGCCCAACTACGACGCCACCTTCTATCCGCGCTACATGAGCAAGCGCGGCACCCAGCTTGGCCTGGAAACGCGTTACCTGAGCGAGCGCAGCGAGGGCGAGTGGCGCGGCGAGTACCTGGGCGACGACGCGAGCGATCACACTCGCCGTTACGCTTACTCGATCCGTCACCTGCAGCGTTTCACCGACGACCTCACCGGCGCCCTGAACTGGAACGGCGTTTCCGACGACACCTACTGGGAAGACATGTCGTCGCGCCTGCTGCAGACCTCGCAGGTACAACTCGAACGGCGGGCCTCGCTCAATTACTCGCCCAGTCCGTGGTGGCAGGGCTCGCTGCAGGTGCTGCGCTACCAGACGCTGCAGCCTGACCCTGCCAATCCGGTGGCCCGTCCCTACTTCCTCGAGCCGCAGTTGAACCTGCTCGGCTACAAGCCGGACCTGCTGGGTTTCGACTTCACGATGCTCGGCCAGTATTCGCGCTTCACCCACGACGACAGCGCCAACAAGGACCGCGGCGACCGTTTTGTCCTCTATCCGCAACTGAGCTACCCGGTGATCGGCGCCGCCTACCAGATCACGCCCAAGCTCGGCCTGCACATGAGCAGCTACGCGATCGACCGGGCGACGCTCAACGGCGGCGGCTCCGACAATATCACGCGGGTGTTGCCGACCTTCTCGCTCGATGCCACCACCGTCTTCGAGCGCGACCTCGACCTCCTCGGTCACCGTTTCCTGCAGACGCTGGAGCCGCGGCTCTACTACGTCTACATCCCGTACAAGGACCAGAGCGAGATTCCGGTCTTCGACACCGCGCTGTCCGATTTCAACTTCGCCCAGGTCTTCTCCGAAAACCGTTACAGCGGCTACGACCGGATCAACGACGCCCACCAGCTGACAGCGGCGCTGACCACCCGCATCCTCGACGGCACAACCGGTGCCGAGCGCTTCAAGGCGATGATCGGTCAGCGCTACTACTTTGCCAAGCAACGCGTCACCCTGCCCGGCGAGACCTCGCGGCCGGACAATTTCTCCAACCTGATCGCCTCGGTCACCGGCCTCGTCGCGCCGAAGACCTATGCCGAGGCGACCTGGGAATACAACTACGAGGCGCGTACCAACGACCGCTTCTCGGCCGGTGTCCGCTTCCAGCCCGATTACGGCAAGGTGCTGTCGGCGAGCTACCGCTATACGCGCGATCCGCTGACCAACAAGTCGGTCGTCGACCAGGTCGACCTCGCCGGCCAGTGGCCGCTGGCGCCGCGCTGGTACGCGGTCGGCCGCTTCAACTACTCGCTGCGCGACCACCAGACCCTGGAGACCATCGGCGGCCTCGAATACAACGCCGGCTGCTGGGCCATGCGCGGCGTCGTGCAGCGTCTGGCGGCGACTTCCGGCGAAGCCAACACCAGTTATTACCTGCAGCTCGAACTGCAGGACTTCACCAGTATCGGTTCCAATCCGCTCGGTCTGTTGCGGCGTAGCATCCCGGGTTATGGTAAAACCAACGAACTGCCGGTCGACGGCAACCTGATCGCCAACCCATGACCACCATGTCCAAGACCCTCATCCTTTTCCTTTCCCTGTGTTCGCTGCTCGTTCCGGCCGCCCAGGCCGCCCCGGCGGAAGCCGTCGAGGCGGACTACATCGTCGCCGTCGTCGGCGATGGCGCGATCACCCGCAACGAACTGCGCTCGCGTCTGGATGTCGCGTTGCGCCAGTTGCAGAAGCAGGGCACGCCGATCCCGCCGCAGGACGTGCTGGAAAAGCAGATGCTCGAACGGCTGATCATGGAGCAGGTGCAGTTCGCCTACGCCAAGGAAAGCGGCCTGCGCATCGACGACGCCCAGCTCGACCAGGCGATTGGCCGCATCGCCGCCAACAACAACATGACGCTGCCCCAGTTCCGCGTCGCGCTGGAAAAGGACGGCATCGGCTACGACGAATTCCGTGAGGAAATCCGCGGCGAGATGATCATGGCCCGCCTGCGCGAGCGCGAGGTGGAAAGCCGCCTCGCCGTCTCCGATAGCGAGATCGACAACTACCTGGCCAACCAGGCGGCCAACGGCGGCGGCGACGAGTACCGGCTGGCGCACATCATGTTGCGGGCGCCGGAATCGGCGACCCCGGAACAATTGCAGAAGTTGCGTCAGCGCGCCGAACTGGCGCTGGCCCGGGCGCGCGCCGGGGAAAACTTCGCCGAACTGACGGCCGCCTTCTCCGATGCTCCGGATGCCCTGCAGGGCGGCGACCTCGGCTGGCGGCCGCTCGACCGCCTGCCGGTCCTTTACGCGGAAGCCGCCGGCAAGCTGCAAGCTGGCGGCGTCAGCGAGTTGTTGCGTTCCTCGGCCGGCTTTCACGTCGTCAAGCTGGTCGAACGGCGCGGTGCCAACCAGCCGGCCTCGGTGCAACAGACGCACGCCCGTCACATCCTGATCCGGACCAACGAAGTGATGTCGGAAGCCGACGCCCGCCATCGCCTGGAAACCGTGCGCGAACGCATCGTCAATGGCATGGACTTCGCCGAGCAGGCGCGCATCTTTTCCCAGGACGGTTCCGCCGCCAAGGGCGGCGACCTCGGCTGGCTCAATCCGGGCGATACCGTGCCCGATTTCGAGCGGGCGATGGACGCGCTGAAACCCGGCGAACTCAGCCAGGTCATCAAGTCGCCGTTCGGCATGCACCTGATCCAGGTCATGGAGCGCCGCGAACGCGACGTATCTTCCGAGCGCCAGCGTTCGGTCGCCCGCCAGGCGATCCGCGAGCGCAAGCTCGACGAGGCCTACCAGGACTGGCTGCGCCAGTTGCGCGACCGTACCTACGTCGAAAACCGCCTGGAGCAACAATGATCCTACCGGTGATCGCCGTCACCAGCGGCGAGCCGGCCGGCATCGGTCCCGAACTCTGCCTGCAGCTCGCCGGCTGGTCCGGCGCCGGTCGTCCGGTCGTCCTCGGTGATCGGGATCTGCTGCGCCAACGCGCCGGACTACTCGGCCTCGACATCGTCATGCGCGACTATGAACCCGCTGTTCCGGCCGCAGCCGGCACGCTCGACCTCATCCATCTGCCGCTCGCCGCGCCGGCCGAGGCCGGCGTTCTCGACGCCGCCAACGGCCGCTATGTGCTGGCCCTGCTCGATCGCGCGCTGGCCGGCTGCCAGTCCGGTGAATTCGCCGCGATGGCGACGGCGCCTGTGCACAAGGGCGTGATCAACGAGTCCGGCGTCGCCTTCACCGGCCACACCGAATACCTCGCCGAAAAAACCGGCACGCCGCTGGTGGTGATGATGCTGGCTGGCGACACCGATCGCGGCCCGCTGCGCGTCGCGCTGGCCACCACGCACCTGCCGCTGAAGGACGTGCCGGCGGCGATCACCGGCGAGTTGCTGGAGCGCACGCTGCGTATCGTCGACGCCGACCTGCGCGGCAAGTACGGCATCGCCGAACCGCGCATCCTGGTCGCCGGCCTCAACCCGCACGCCGGCGAGGGCGGCTACCTCGGCCGCGAGGAAATCGACATCATCGAGCCGGCGCTCGCCCGGCTGTGCGCGGAAGGCCTGCGACTCTCCGGACCCCACCCCGCCGACACCATGTTCACCCCGCCCGTGCTCGCAGGCGGCGACGCCGTGCTGGCGATGTACCACGACCAGGGCCTGACCGCGCTCAAGTACGCCACCTTCGGCAACGGCATCAACGTCACGCTCGGCCTGCCGATCATCCGCACCTCGGTCGACCACGGCACCGCACTGGCCCTCGCCGGTTCCGGCCAGGCCGACCCCGGCAGCCTGTTCGCCGCGGTCAGCGAAGCGGCGCGCATGGCACAAAGGAAGCAGCAATGAAGGGACACGTCGCCCGCAAACGTTTTAGTTCCGGCATAACCCGCCTGCGGCGCGTTAGCCTTCTCTGAAACGGCGACCACTGATGAAACATATTCCACGTCGCCGTTTTGGGCAGAACTTCCTGATCGACCAGGGCATCATCGGCGCCATCGTTTCGGCGATCGATCCCAAACGCAGCGATACCGTCGTCGAGATCGGCCCCGGCCTCGGCGCCATCACCGTGCCGCTGCTCGAACGCGTCGACCGCTTGCACGTCGTCGAAATCGACCGCGATCTGATCGCCCGCCTGAAAAAGCAGCATCCGGTCGAACGCCTTGCCATCCACGAAGGCGACGCGCTCGCCTTCGACTTCGCCAGCATCGGCAGCGACCTGCGCCTGGTCGGCAACCTGCCCTACAACATCTCGACGCCGCTCCTTTTCCACCTCGCCAGCTACGGCCAGCAGGTGCGCGACATGCACTTCATGCTGCAGAAGGAAGTCGTCGAGCGCATGGTCGCCGAACCCGGCTGCGCCGACTACGGCCGGCTGTCGGTGATGCTGCAGTACAGCTTCTGGCTGGAGTGGCTGATCGACGTGCCGCCGGAGAGCTTCGACCCGCCGCCCAAGGTCGATTCGGCGGTGGTCCGGCTGATCCCGAAACCCCCGGAGCAGCTCACCGCGAAGAATCCGGAACGCCTGTCGACGCTGGTTCAGGCCGCTTTCGCCCAGCGCCGCAAGATGCTGCGCAACAACCTCAAGGGCATCCTCGACGACGCCGGTTTCGCCGCCCTGGGCATCGTACCGACGCTGCGTCCGGAAGACCTGCCGGTCGAGGACTACGTGCGCATCGCCAACTTCCTGGCCGGCTGAACGGCGGCGCAAGAATCGGATTGCGCCGTCTGCCGGCGCTGCCATACTGCGGCCCATGTCCTCCGCCAACCTGTTCCGCCTCGTCCTGCTCGCCGCGATCTGGGGCGCTTCCTTCCTCTTCATGCGCATCGCCGCGCCGGTGCTCGGCGCCGCCTGGCTGGTCTTCTGCCGCGTCGGGCTGGCCGCGCTTTTCCTGTGGGGCGTCGCCCTCGTCCTGCGCCGGCCGCTGGCGCTACGCGCCAACTGGCGCGCCTTCCTGGTCCTCGGCCTGCTCAACTCGGCGCTGCCTTTCCTGCTCTTCGCCTACGCCGCCCGCCTGACGCCGGCTTCGCTGCTTGCCGTGCTCAACGCGACGGCGCCGATCTGGGCGGCACTGATCGGCGCCCTGCTCGCCCGTAGCTGGCCGGAACCGCGCGTGCTGGGCGGTCTCGCCCTGGGCATTGCCGGCGTCGCGCTGCTCGCCGGGGTCGAAGTCGGCGCCCTGCCGGCCGGCGGCGGACTGGCCGTCCTGGCCGGGATCGGCGCCGCCGTCTGCTACGGCATCGCCAGCCAGTACACGCGGCGGATCGGCAATCTGGAACCCCACGCCGGCGCTTTCGGCAACCTGGCGGCGGCAACCCTCTACCTGGCGCCGTTGGCGTTGCTTTCGCCGTTGCCTGAACAGATGCCGCCACCTGGTGTGCTGGCTGCAGTGGTTGCGCTCGGTGTCCTGTGCAGCGGCGTCGCCTTCCTGCTCTATTTCCGGCTGGTCGCCGAAATCGGCCCGGTGCGCACGCTGACCGTCACTTACCTGATTCCCCTGTTCGGCGTCCTCTGGGGCGTCGTCTTCCTCGCCGAGCAGGTCGGCTGGCATACCCTGGTCGGCGGCCTCACCGTGCTCGCCGGCACCGCGCTGGTCACCGGCATCGGCCGGCGGGAGAAAACGTCATGAACGATCTCGCCACCGCCTGCCGCCATTACGACATCGTCGCCCGGGCCATCGTCCATTTGCGCCGCCACGCGCGCAGCCAGCCGACGCTGGCCGAACTGGCCGCCGTCGTCGGCCTCAGCCCGGCCCATCTGCAGCGCGTTTTCGCCGAATGGGCGGGCATCTCGCCGAAGCGTTTCGTCCAGCACCTGACCCGCGAATACGCCCGCAGCCGCCTGCGCGCTGCCGCCGATACGCTGAGCGTCGCGCTCGACGCCGGCCTCAGCGGCAACGGCCGGCTGCACGACCTGATGATCGTCGGCGAGGCAATGACGCCGGGCGAAATCCAGCGCGGCGGCGAGGGCGTCACCCTCGATTATGGCAGCGGCCCGACGCCGTTCGGGATCGCCTTCCTGGCCTGGAACGGGCGCGGCATCTGTCATCTGTCCTTTATCGGCGACGATGGCGCCGCCTCGCTCGCCACCCTGGCCGAGGAATGGCCGCGCGCCGCATTGCGGCGTTCGGACGAAGGGGCGGCGGCCATGCTGCAGCGCATCTTCGGCGAACTGGTGAGCGGCGTGCCGCTGCACCTGCAACTGCGCGGCAGCAACTTCCAGCTCAAGGTCTGGGAAGCCCTGATCCGCGTGCCGCCGGGCGCGGTGCTGTCCTACGGGCAACTCGCCGGCAGGCTCGGTGCGCCGCGCGCCCAGCGCGCGGTCGGCTCGGCGCTGGCGGCCAACGACATCGGTTTCCTGATTCCCTGTCACCGGGTGATCCGCGACAGCGGCGAAAGCGGCAACTACCGCTGGGGCGAGGAGCGCAAGCTCGCCCTGCAGATCTGGGAAGCCGGCCGCCGCGCGCCCGACGCGGCGGCATGAAAAAGGCGGCCCGGGTTGCCCCGGCCGCCTTTTGCGCTAAAGCCTGGAATGCCTTGTGCTGTCTCAGTCCTTCTTCAGCGGGCAGGTGTTCAGGCCGATCAGCGGATAGAGCGGGCACCAGCCCATCAGGCCGGTGGCCAGGGGAACGACGCCGATCCAGGCCCAGACCGGGCCACCGGTGAGCGCCCAGGCGATCAGGGCGATGCCGGCCACGATACGCAGGATTTTGTCGATGCCGCCAACATTGCTTTTCATGATGTGTTCTCCAAGAGGTGAGTAGACGGTGCCAATTTAGCCGCGCCGCGCCACGCAGTATGTAACCTGGGTCACACAGCGGCAAGCTTGTTCAGGCCGTCGCGGTCGATCACCGTCAATTGTTCGCGGCCGAGGCTGACCAGCCCTTGGGCGGCGAAGCCCTTGAGCAGGCGGCTGACGATCTCGCGCACGCTGCCCAGTTCGTCGGCCAGTTGCTGGTGCGTGATGTTCAGCGTATCGGCGTGGCGGGCCAGGATCAGCTTGGCCAGGCGCTGGTCGAGGCGGGCGAAGGCGACTTCCTCGACCAGTTGCATCAGTTCGCCGATGCGCTCGGAAAACAGGTGGAAGACGAAATCGCGGAACGGCGCGTGCTCGACCAGCAGCCGCCCGAATTCGCCGACCGGCAGGGCGAGCAGGGTGAGCGGGGTTTCGGCGATGCCGCGCGCGTTGTAGTCGGTGTGGCCGAGCAGGCAGGACGAGGAGATGATGCACGAGCCACCGGGCGTGACCCGGTAGAGCAGCAGTTCGCGGCCGCTGCTGGCCTGCTTGACGACCTTGATGCTGCCGTCGAGCAGCAGCGGGAAGCCGGCGCAGGGCTGATGCTCGGAGAAGACGCAGGCGCCGGCGGGCAGCCGGATTTGCGCCGACGGTTGCAGCAGACGGTCGAGGCGCGCTGGCGGCAGGTTGGCCAGGGCGGGATAGAGACCGAGCAGGGTGGCGCGGTCCACGCTGGAAGCTGTCTGGCTCAACTGAGTGTTGCCCAGACCGGGGCGTGGTCGGACGGGCGTTCGCGCTTGCGTGGCGCGCGGTCGACGCCGGCTGCCGTGCATCTGTCGGCGAGCGGCTGGGAGAGCAGGATCAGGTCGATGCGCAGGCCGAGGTTCTTCTGGAAGCCGAGCATCCGGTAATCCCACCACGAGAAGGTCTTTTCCGGTTGTTCGAACAGGCGGAAGCTGTCGCACAGGCCGAGCGCCAGCAGGCGGCGGAAGGCGGCACGCTCCGGTTCGGAAACCAGGATGCAGTCGCGCCAGCGCTCTGGGTCGTGCACGTCGCGGTCGTCGGGGGCGATGTTGTAGTCGCCGCACAGCGCCAGTTGCGGGTGGCGCTGCAGTTCGCCGTCCAGCCATTCGGCCAGCGCGTCGAGCCAGCGCAGCTTGTAGTCATACTTGTCGCAGCCGACTTCCTGGCCGTTCGGCATGTAGGCGCCGACGACGCGTACGCCATCTACAGTGCCGGAAATCAGGCGCTTCTGCTCGTCCGGGAAATGCGGATTGCCGTAGACGACGTCCTCGATCGGCGAGCGGGCGAGCAGGGCGACGCCGTTGTAGGTCTTCTGCCCGGAGAAGGCGACGTGGTAGCCGGCGGCCTCGATTTCGGCGCGCGGGAAGTTGGCGTCCTCGAGCTTGAGTTCCTGCAGGCAGACGACATCGGGTGCCGCTTCCGCCAGCCAGTCGAGCAGGTGCGGCAGGCGGACCTTCAGCGAGTTAACGTTCCACGAGGCGATCTTCAAGGTTTTTTCCCGGGCAGCGGCGGGTAGCCGGCGAGGTCGAGCAGGTTGTCGTAGGCCGCGCCGTTGTAACCGCGGAAGGAACGGAGGCCGACCTTGAGCGACGGTACGAAGGTGTCGCCGACCAGCGCCTTCAGTTCATCGAATTGCGCCGCTGTCTGCGCCATCGTCTCGGTGAAGGGAACCCGGCGCTTCTGCAGCAGTTCGCGCGCCTGGCGGCATTCGTCGATGCAGTCGGCGGTGGTGTACAGCGTCACCGGATGTTTTTGCGCCGCCAGCTTGGTGGCGAAGGGCAGGCCGTCGTCTGCCTGCGCCTTGCCGCCTGCCTTCTCGACGTTGCGCGCCTGACCCGGCGGCGGTTCGTCGGAAATCACCGTGCGCCCCTGCGCATCGGTCCATCGGTAAGCTTGCGCCTGGGCACCGGCACAGCACAGCAGCAGGCAGAGAACGAGCAGTCTGGACATGAAAGGGCCTCTCCGAGCGGAAATCAGGCCGCAATCATACCGCTATGGCGGAGCAGTGCGTCGGGGCTCGGTTCGCGGCCGCGGAAGGCCTTGAAGTTCTCCAGCGCCGGCCGTTCGCCGCCGCGCGACAGGATTTCTTCCAGGAAACGCCGGCCGACCACCGGGTCGAACGGATCGCCGGCTTCCTCGAAGGCCGCGTAGCAGTCGGCCGACAGCACTTCCGCCCACTTGTAGCTGTAGTAGCCGGCCGCGTAGCCGCCGCCGAAGATGTGCGAGAAGCTGTTCGGGAAGCGGTGCCATGCGGGCGGAATCAGCACGGCGACTTCGCGGCGGACTTCGTCGAGCAGGTCCATCACCGTCCGCTCGCCCTTGGGGTCGAATTCGTAGTGCAGGCGCATGTCGAAGATCGAGAATTCGATCTGGCGCACGGTCATCATCCCGCTCTGGAAGTTCTTCGCCGCCAGCATCTTGTCGTAGAGCGCGCGCGGCAGCGGTTCGCCGCTGTCCACATGGGCGGTCATCCCCTGCAGCACGTCCCATTCCCAGCAGTAGTTTTCCATGAACTGCGACGGCAGCTCGACGGCGTCCCACTCGACGCCGTGGATGCCGGAAACGCCCAGTTCCTCACCGCGCGCCAGCAGGTGGTGCAGGCCGTGGCCGGTTTCATGGAACAGGGTGATCACTTCGTCGTGCGTGAAGGTGGCTGGTTTGCCGCCGACCGGGCGGGCGAAGTTGCAGTTCAGGTAGGCGATCGGCTTCTGGATGCCGCCGGCCGCCCGCTTGCGCGAGCGTGCTTCGTCCATCCAGGCGCCGCCGCGCTTGGTTTCGCGGGCGTAGAGGTCCATGTAGAACTGGCCGACCAGGTCGCCGGCCGGCGTCTCGATGCGGTAGAAGCGCACGTCCTCGTGCCAGACCGGCGCCATGTCTTCCTTGACCTTGACCGTGAACAGGCTCTCGATGACCTGGAACAGGCCGGCGATCACCTTGGGCTCGGTGAAGTACTGCTTCACTTCCTGCTCGGAGAAGGCGTAGCGCGCCTGCATCAGCTTTTCGGAAGCGTAGGCGGCGTCCCAGGGCTGGAAGTCGGCGAGGCCGAGTTCGTCCTTGGCGAAGGCCTTCAGTTCGGCGATGTCCTTCTCGGCGAAGGGCTTGGCCTTTTTCGCCATGTCGCGCAGGAAGTCGAGCACCTGCGCCGGCGTGTCGGCCATCTTGGTGTACAGCGAGACTTCGGCGAAGTTGTTGAAGCCGAGCATGGCCGCGTCCTCGGCCTTGAGTTCGAGCAGGCGCTTCATGATCGGGCCGTTGTCCCATTCCGGCTTCGAGTAGCCGTTGTCGATCTCGGCGGCGCGCGTCGCGTAGGCGCGGTACATGCGGGCGCGCAGTTCGCGGTTGTCGGCGTACTGCATCAGCGGGCCGTAGGACGGCGCGTGCAGGGTGAATTTCCAGCCCTCGACACCGGCCTTCTCGGCGGCTTCGCGGGCGGCGTCCTTGGCGTAGTCGGGCAGGCCGGCGAGCAGCGTCTCGTCGGTGACGATTTCGGCGAAGGCGTTGGTCGCGTCGAGGATGTTTTCCGAGAACTTGGCGGAAAGCTGCGACAGCTCTTCCATGATCGCCTGGAAGCGCGGCTTCTGGTCTTCCGGCAGTTCGGCGCCGCCGAGACGGAAATCGCGGATCTCGTTATCGACGATCTTCCGGCGTTCGGCGGAGAGCGTGGCGTATTCCGGGCTCTGCTTCAGCGCCCGGTACTTGTCGAACAGCTTCAGGTTCTGGCCGAGTTCGGTGTAGAAGCGCGAGACTTCCGGCAGCATCTCGTTGTAGGCCTCGCGCCAGGCCGGCACGTCATTGACCGAGTGCAGGTGGCCGACAACGCCCCAGGCGCGGCCGAAACCTTCCAGGCCGTCGCTCAGGGCGCCGGCGAAGTCGGCCCAGGTGGCCGGCGTGCTGTCGGCAGTCAGGCGGTCGACCAGGGCGCGGCCGTCGGCGAGTAGCTGGGTGATCGCCGGTTTGACGTGTTCCGGCTGGATCAGATCGAAGCGGGGTAGGTCGGTGAAATCGAGCAGGGGATTGGTGGCGGTCATGGTCTTTTCGCGGGGCAAGAAAAAGGGGCGGTCGCTGCCGCCCCGTGTTTGGCGTCAAGCGTCCTATTCTACTAGCTCGCGGTAGGCGTGCCACGAAGCGTGACCGAGCATCGGCATGAGGACGACGAGGCCGAAGAGCAGGGTGGCGAAGCCGGTCAGCGTCAGGATCACGATCAGCACCGCCCACAGCGCCAGCGGCCCGGGGTTGGCGACGACCGCGCGCAGGCTGGTGGCCATCGCGGTCACCGGGTCGCATTCCCGGTCGACCATCATCGGCACCGAAACCACGGTCAGCGCGAAGACGAAGGCGGCGAGCAGCGCGCCGAGGCCGAGCCAGGTCAGGCTGAAGAGCAGGTGTTCGCCGGAGAACAGCAGTTCGTTGAGATAGACGCTGGCGGAGTTGGCCGAGGTGGCGCCGAGCAGCGCGAAGGAGATCGCCGAAAAACGTTCCCAGAGCGTGGCGATCAGTGCCAGCAGCAGGCCGAACAGCGCCAGCGACTGGAAGTTGTGGCGGAAGACGCGCAGCGATTCGACGAAGATCGGCTTTTCGCCGTTGCCGCTGGCGCGACTCAGCTCGTAAAGGCCGGCGGCGAGCAGCGGCGCGACGAAGAAGAAGCCGGAAATCGACAGCGCCAGCAGGTGCGGGTGTTCGAGCAGGGCAAGGATGATCAGGTCGCCGCCCAGCGCGAAGAGCAGGCCGTAGGCGAGCGAGGCGATCGGCGTCCGGCGGATGTCCTGCCAGCCGGCTTCCAGCCAGCGGCTGGGGGCGCGGGCATCGACGCGGCGGATCGCCGGCAGGTCGTGCCCGAAACTGTGGAAGCTTGAAGGGGCGTGCATGTCGAACTCCTGAACGATGCGGACATCCCTTCAGACCATGGGCAAGGGCCGGAGGTTCCCGGCCCGTGCCCGGTTTACAGCGTCTGGCCGGTCAGCTTCTCGAAGGCTTCGACGTACTTGGCGCTGGTGCGGGCGACGACTTCCGCCGGCAGTGCCGGTCCCGGTGCCTTCTTGTTCCAGTCCAGGGTTTCCAGGTAGTCGCGCACGTACTGCTTGTCGTAGGACGGCGGGTTGCTGCCTTCGGCGTACTGGTCGGCCGGCCAGAAACGCGAGGAATCCGGGGTCAGCGCCTCGTCGATCAGGTGCAGCGTGCCGGCGGCGTCGATGCCGAACTCGAACTTGGTGTCGGCGATGATGATGCCGCGCGTCGCCGCGTACTCGGAGGCTTCCTGGTAGAGGCGGATGGCAGCATCGCGCGCTTCGCCGCACAGTTGGGCGCCGGTCTTGCCGGTACCGGCGAGGGCGGCGTTCAGCGTGGCGTCGCAGTTGGCGGCGGCCTGTTCGAAGGAAACGTTTTCGTCGTGGTCGCCGACTTCGGCCTTGGTCGCCGGCGTGAAGATCGGCGCCGGCAGCTTCTGCGCCAGCTTGAGGCCGGTCGGCAGGGCGATGCCGCAGATGGCGCCGGTCGCCTGGTAATCCTTCCAGCCGGAGCCGATCACGTAGCCGCGGACGACGGCCTCGATCGGCAGCGGCTTCAGGCGCTTGACGACGACGGCGCGGCCGCGCACCTGCTCGCGTTCATTTTCGGCAACGACCGATTCCGGATCGATGCCGGTCAACTGATTGGGGACGATGTGGCCGAGCTTGGCAAACCAGAAATTCGCCACCGCCTGCAGGACCTGGCCCTTCTTCGGGATCGGGTCGGGCAGGATGACGTCGAAGGCCGACAGGCGGTCGGTGGTGACGATCAGCAGCTTGTCGGCGTCGACCGCGTAGATGTCGCGGACCTTGCCCTTGGAGAGCAGCGGCAGGCTGGTGATGGAGGAGGCGAAGAGCGGAGCGGTCACGGTCGTGGTCCCGAAAGCAAAAAGCGGATTATAAACCACTGCCCCGGAGCGCTGCCGCCAGTGCCGGCGGGGGCAGTCTGCGGTATCATGGCATTCGTTTTTGGCATTTTTGATTAATTGGCAATACGCGCCGGGAGGGGCCGATGACCAACCGACGATCGTTGCTGCTCGGCATGCTGGCGGCGCCATTGGCCCTGCGCCTGGCCCGGGCAGCCCCCGCCGTGCTGCGCATCGGCGTCGCGCCGCATTCGAGCGCCCGCGTCATCCTGCAGATGTACCAGCCGCTGCGCGACTTTCTCGTCGAGCGTCTCGGCCAGCCGGTGGAAATCGTCACCGCGCCGGACTTCACCGAATTCGCCCGGCGCGCGCTGGCCGGAAATTACGACCTCGCGATCACCACCGGCCACCAGGCTTACCTGCTGCAGAGCGACGCGCGCTTCCTGCCGCTACTCACCTACCAGGCGGATTTCAAGGCACTGATGGTGGTTGCCGCCGACAGCGCCTATCGCCAGCCGGCAGACCTCGCCGGGACGACGGTGATGGGATTGTCGCCGTCGTCGCTGGTGACGCTGTGGGGAACGCACTGGCTGCACCGCAACGACGTGCGCGACGTCCAGTTGCGCTATGTCAGCGCTTCCGACAGCGCCGTGCACCAGGTGCTGAGCCGCGAAGCGTCGGCGGCGACGGTCTCGCTGGCCAATTTCCAGAACCTCAAGCCGGAGATGCGCGAGCGTCTGCGCGTGCTCGCCGAAAGCCTGCCGCTGGCCGGCCGCGTCTACCTGCTGGCGCCGCGTCTGGCCCGGCGTCGGGCGGAAATCCTCGATGCGCTGTGGGCGTTTGCGGCAACGGCGGAAGCCCGCGCCTATTTCGAACGCTATCGCCTGGGCGGCTACCGCGCCATCGGCGACCGCGAACTGCTGGAAATGGCGCCCTACGCGAACGAGGTACGCCAGGCTTTGCGGGAACGCTGATGGAATTCCGCCTGCCGATGCTGCGCACGGTGCGCGGCAAGTTGCTGGTGCTGGCGCTGCTGGTCGAGGCGACGATGTTGTTCCTGCTGGTCAGCAACAGCCTGCGCCTGCTGCATACCCACATGGGCGAGCAGGCGCGCAGCTACAGCGAACAACTGGCACCGGTACTGCAGGCGGCACTGGTGGCGCCGCTCGCTCAGGACGACTACGAGACGGTGCAAGCGGTGCTCGACGAAAGCCGGGCAACGCGCAGCCTGCGCTACCTGGCGGTGACCGACGCCGCCGGGCGGCGCCTGGCCGCCAGCGGCATCAAGCCGGAAACGCCGCTGCCGGTGGCCGACGCTGATTTCGTCCTTGACCAGAGCGAGGTGCCGCCGACCTTCGACGTCGTCAGCCCGATCGTGATGGCCGGGCAGCGACTGGGGATGCTGCATTTCGGCATCGACCTCGGCCCGATCATCAAGGCCCGCAACAGCCTGGCCGGCCAGGGCATGCTGATCGCCTTTGGCGAGCTCCTGCTCTCGGCCGGGCTGCTGATGTTGATCGGTTTCCTGATGACGCGCCAGTTGGGCGCGCTGATGGCGGCCAGCCGTGCCGTCACCGAGGGCAACCTGACGCCGGCGCGGGTGCCGGAAGGGCGCGACGACCTTGGTCAGCTTGGCGCCGCCTTCAACGTCATGTCGCAGACGGTGGCCGACCGCGTCGGCCAACTGGTTGCCGCACGCGAGGCGGCAGAGGCGGCGAACGTCGCCAAGAGCCGTTTCCTGGCGACGATGTCGCACGAAATCCGGACGCCGCTCAACGGCATCCTCGGCATGGCCCAACTGCTGCAGTCGCCGACCATGAGCGACGCCGAACGTCTCGATTACGCCCGAGTCATCATGGAATCTGGCGAAACCCTGCTTGTCCTGCTCAACGACATCCTCGACCTGTCGAAGGTCGAGGCCGGTCGCATGTTGCTGCAGCGCCAGTCTTTCCTGCCCGGCATGCTGGTCAAGGACAGCCTGCGTCTGTACGCCGAAAATGCCGCCAGCCGCGGTCTGACGCTGCGCGGCCAATGGCCGGAAGGCGAGCCGCCGGCTTGCCTCGGCGATCCGGTGCGGGTCCGGCAGATGCTGTCCAACCTGATCCACAACGCCCTCAAATTCACCGAGCGCGGCGGCGTCGAGGTGATCGCTTCCTTCCGCCAGGCGGGCAACCAGGTCCGCCTGCACATCGAGGTTTGCGACACCGGCATCGGCATTCCTTCGGAAGCGCAGGCGCGGCTGTTCACCCCCTTCACCCAGGTCGACACCTCTTCGACCCGCGCCTATGGCGGCTCCGGGCTCGGCCTGTCGATCGTCAGCCGACTGGCCCACCTGATGGACGGCGAGGTCGGCATCGACAGCACGCCGGGCATCGGAACCCGAGCCTGGTTCGAGATCGTCCTCGAAGCGAGCGCCGAGGCGTTGCCGACGGCGGCCGAGTCTGGCGCCAGCGCCGCCGACCGCTTGCCGGCGCGGGTGCTGGTGGTCGAGGACAACGCGGTCAATCGGCGCATCGTCGAAGCCATGCTCGACAAGCTGGGCGTCGCCCACGACAGCGTCGGCGACGGGGCGGCGGCGGTGGCCGCGGTGCAGGCGGCGCCGCACGCCTACGAGACGGTGCTGATGGATTGCCAGATGCCGGTCCTCGACGGCTTCGCCGCGACCCGCCAGATCCGTTCCTGGGAGCGCGACAACGAGCGTCGGCCGGTGCCGGTGATCGCGTTGACCGCCAGCGTTTTCGCCGAGGATCGCGCCCAGTGCGAGGCGGCGGGAATGACCGGCTTTCTCGCCAAGCCGGTGGTTTTCGAGCAACTGCGCGCGGCCTTGGCGGCAGACTGAAGCGGGCTCAGCCGGCCGCTTCCTCGGCGGCCAGCTTGCGCCGCATGCGGCGGGTGCCCCAGGCGACGAGGCCGGCGATCAGCGGGATCGAAACGGCGGTGATGACGTCGGTGTTGAAGTGGTGCACTTCCTTTGTGCCCTTGGCCAGGTACTGCACCAGTTGCGAACCGTAGTAGGTGAGGACGACCACCGACAGCCCCTCGACCGTTTCCTGCAGGCGCAACTGCAGTTTTGCCCGGCGGTTCATCTGGGTCAGCAGTTCCTGGTTCTGCCGCTCGAGTTCGATATCGACGCGGGTACGCAGTAGCTGGCTGTTGCGTGCAACCCGGCCGGACAGCTCCTCCTGGCGGCGGCTGATCGCCTCGCAGGTCTTCATCGCAGGCAGCAGGCGGCGCTGCATGAATTCGTCGAGCGTCGGCAGGCCGGGGATGCGCGTCTCACGCAGTTCCTCGATGCGCTGGCTGACCAGGCCGTGATAGGCGCGCGAGGCGCCAAAGCGGAAAGTGGTGCGCGCCACCGAATTTTCGACTTCCGCAGCCAGTGCTGACAGCGAGGCGAGCACGTCGCGTTCGTCTTCCGGGGTTTTTGCCTGGCCGATCCTTTCCATCAGTTCGGCCAGCTGCTTTTCCCCGGTGTATAGCCAGGCGCCGACCTCCTTGGCGATCGGCAGGCCAAGCAGCGCCATCATCCGGTAGGTCTCGATCTCGACCAGGCGCTGCACGGTGCGCCCGGTCTGGCGCTGCGTCATGTTCTCGTTGATCACCAGGAAACGCGAGAAGCCGTTGTCGATCTTGAAGTCGGTGAACACCCAGGCCGCGTCGTCGGCGACGCGGGCGCCGCCGAGCGTGCGCCCGCTCGGCGTCAGGCCGGCGAGCACCGCGTCGGGCGACAGCTCGCTGGCCGGCCGGACTTCGACCTGGGTGGCGACGATCAGTTTGCCGGGAATGCCGGACAACCATTCCGGATGCACCGCGTCGAACGCGGTGGCGTCGGCCGGCAGAGTTTCGTCGGAATTCAGGTCGCGGAAGAAGGTGTAGGTCGAGAACTCGGTATGCAGCTCCCAGCGCATGCGGAAGGCGCCGGTCTCAATCATCAGGTGCGATTCCGAACTGTCGATGGCGTTGCAGACATGGCCCTGGCAAAGCTTTGACAGGTTTTCGCGCTCGGCGACGACGGTCGTCGCGCTGTGCTTGAAGACCAGGTGCGAGACCAGCACCGCGCCGGCCAGCGCGGTCGCCGGGCGGGCGTGGAATTCATTGTTGAGCCGGTGACGGAGTGGGTGTTCTTCCAGTTCGGCGAGAATCAGGCGAGGGTGCATGGCGGTATCCGGAGGCGATTGCTGCGGTGCAAAAGATTGTAGCACCGCGTCCTGCTCGCCACGGCGAAGCCCGCAGGGACAGGCGTCGAGCTGTCTTCAGCAGCTAGCGATGAACACGCCCTACAATGTCGCGTGTTTCAGCATTCCGGCTTCGTGCCGCTTTTTCGCATGCGTTCTTCCCTGGCTTTCGCCGCCTGCCTTCTGATGCTTTCCTCTCTCCCGGTGCTCGGCGCCGACCCCGCCGTCGCCGATCCGGCTGCCGACTACCAGCTCGCGCAGCAACATTTCGTCGGTTTCGGCGTCGCCCGCGACGACCGGCGGGGGTTGTTCTACCTCAAGCGCGCGGCGGAAGGCGGTCACGCCGAAGCCCAGTTCAAGCTCGGCAATTACCTGCACATGTACGCCTACGATATCAAGGGCGCGGCGCAGTGGTGGCAGCGGGCCGCGGCGCAGGGCCACCAGGGAGCCGCCAGCAACCTGGCCGAGGCGCAGGCCGCCGGCTGGATCGCGCCCGAGCCGGGCGCAGCGCCCAAGGCCGGACCGCCAGTTGCCGCCCCGGTGGCCGAAGCGGCGCCGGCCGGCGACCTGCCCGACATCGCCCGGGCGCTGACCGAGGATGTCGGCTGGCGCGCGCTGGGCGACGAGGCGGCCAGCCTGCAGGTGTTCGCGTCGAGCAGCGAGGCCGAGGTGCGTGCGCTGGCGGCGCGCCACGCATGGAAACGGCCGATCGCCCTGCTTGCCTTCGAGCGCGGCGGGCAGCGCTGGTACGCCCTGCTCTATGGACAATTCCCCAGCGCCGCGGCGGCCAGCCAGGCGCTCGGCGAAGTGCCGGCCAGCTTGCGCGCCGCCAAGCCCTGGGCCCGCCGTCTCGGCGACATCCGGCGCCTGGCGCGCCCGCTGCCGATTCTGGAGGTGCGCTGAGGTGCCGCCGGTCGACCGCCTGCGGGAAGACGAAGCCGCCCGCCAGCGGGCGCTCGACCTCGCCTCCTTCATCGTCGAGGCGCCGGCCGGCGCCGGCAAGACCGAACTGCTGACCCAGCGCACGCTGCGCCTGCTGGCCACCGTCGACTACCCGGAAGAAGTGTTGGCGCTGACCTTCACCAACAAGGCGGCGACCGAGATGCGCGACCGCATCCTCGGCAGCCTCACCGCCGCCACCCAGCCCGCGCCGGTCGATCTGCCAGAGCACAAGGCGGCGACACGAAAGTGGGCGCTCGCTGTCCTGGCGCGCGACGCCGAACTTGCCTGGAGCCTGCTCGACCATCCCGGCCGTCTGCGCGTCACCACGCTCGACGCGCTGTGCGCCTCGCTCGCCCGGCAGATGCCTTTCCTTTCCCGCTTCGGCGCGCAGCCCGGCGTCGCCGACGACGCCGAACCTCACTACGCGCTGGCGGCGCGGCGCACGCTGGAAATGGTCGAAGCCGGCGACGCCGACGCCGAGGTGGTGGCCGCCGCGCTGGCCGCGCTGGACAACGACGCCGGCCGCCTCGAACGCCTGCTGGTCGCCATGCTCGGCCGGCGCGACCAGTGGCTGCAGCACGCCGCCCGCGTCGACGGCGGACTGCTGCGCGACGAGGTCGAAGCCGGCTTCGCCGCACTGTTCGCCGCCGACCTCGGGCGCGCCGCGGCGCTGCTCGACGCCACCTGGCAGACGCGCCTGATGCCCTTGGCGCGTTTCGCCGCCAGCAATGTGCCGGAAGTTTTCCCGGCGCTGCTCGACTGGACCGAGCCGCTACCGGCCGAGCTCGATTGCCTGCCCGCCTGGCAGGCGCTGGCCGGCCTGCTGCTGACCGGCGAGGGAACGCTGCGCAAGGCACTCAACAAGAACGTCGGCTTCCCGGCCGGCAAGGAATTCGCCGACGCGAAGCAGGCGATGGCCGCGCTGCTTGCCGATCTCGCCGCCGTACCCGGGCTGGAAGACGCGCTGGCCGGGCTGGCGGCGCTGCCGTCGCCGGTTTTTGCCGACGCCGAATGGGCCACCGTCGAGGTCTTCGCCCGCCTGCTGCGTCTTGCCGCCGGCCAGTTGTGGCTGGTCTTCCAGGAAGCCGGCGAGGTCGATTTCATCGAGATTGCCGCCCGCGCCAGTCTGGCGCTCGGCGACGACGAGGCGCCGACCGACCTGGCGCAGGCGCTCGACTACCGGATCAGCCACCTGCTGGTCGACGAGTTCCAGGACACCAGCCCGACCCAGGTCGCCCTGCTCGAGAAGCTGATGCGCGGCTGGACGCCGGACGACGGGCGGACGCTGTTCGTGGTCGGCGACCCGATGCAGTCGATCTACCGCTTCCGCAAGGCCGACGTCGGCCTCTTCCTCAAGGTGCGCGAGCGCGGCATCGGCGACCTGCGCCTCGAACACCTGCGCCTGTTCCGCAACAACCGCTCGCACCCGGCCGTCGTCGACTGGGTCAATGCCAGTTTTCCGACCATCTTCCCGGCCGTTGACGATGCCGCCGCCGGCGCCGTGCGTTACGCCGAATCGGCGGCGACGCGCGAGCCGCTCGCCGATAGCGGCGTCAGCGTGCACCCGCTGGTGGTCGGCGAAGGCGGCGACGGCGCCGCCGCCGAAGCTCGCCTCGCCCTCGGCCTGATCCAGGCCGCCCGCCGCGCCGAGCCGGACGGCAAGGTTGCCATCCTGGTGCGTGCCCGCCGCCACCTCGACGCGCTGGTCGGCGAACTGCGCCGCAGTGCCCCGGACCTGCGCTTCCAGGCGGTCGAGATCGAAGGTCTGGCCGAGCGCCAGCACGTCCAGGACCTGCTCACCCTTTACCGCGCGCTGACCCACCGCGCCGACCGCGTGCATTGGCTGGCCGTGCTGCGCGCCCCGTGGTGCGGCCTGACCCTGGCCGACCTGCACGCGCTGGCCGCCGGCGACAGCGAACGCACCGTCTGGCAACTGATGCACGACGCCGAGCGGCTTGCCGCGCTCAGCGCCGATGGCCGCCAGCGCCTGCTCCACCTGCGCGAGGTGCTCGGCCTGGCGCTCGCCGAACGCGACCGCCAGCCGCCGCAGCGCTGGCTCGAAGGCGTCTGGCTGATGCTCGGCGGGCCGCGCTGCCTCGATCATCCCGCCGCGCTCGCCGACGTCGAGGCCTGCCTCGACCTGGTCGAGCAGCTGGCCGCCGCCGGCCATCTCGACCTCGACACCCTGGCCGCCCGCGCCGCCGAACTCTACGCGCCGGCCGATCCGCTCGGCGACGCCGTGCAGATGATGACCATCCATAAGGCCAAGGGCCTGGAGTTCGATACCGTCATCGTTCCCGGCCTGCACCGCGACACCGGCGGCAGCGACAGCGCGCTGCTGCTGTGGGACGAGGTGCTCGGCGCCGACGGCCGCGAGCGCCTGCTCGTCGCGCCGCTGCGGGCGCGCGGCGAAAGTGCAAGCGGGCCGACGCTGTACGACACGCTGCGCCGCCTCGAAGCCAGCCGCAACGCACACGAAACCGAACGCCTGCTCTACGTCGCCGCCACCCGCGCCATCCGCCGCCTGCACCTGATCGGCGTCGCCGCCGTCTCGGAGAAGAGCGACGACGGCCTGCGCGAACCGCCCGCCGGCAGCTTTCTCAAACTGCTCTGGTCGCAGGTGCAGCCGCGCTTCGCCGCCACCGAACCACTGACCGCTGACGCCAGCGCCGGTATCGATTCCGTCAGCTTCGTGCCGCCGCTGTTGCGCCTCGCCGCGCCGGCCGTCCCGGAAATCCTCGTCGCGTCGCCGACCGCCCCGCGCGGCGCCGCCAACCCGGCGGCCCTGCCCGACGAAGCGGCGCATACGCTCGAAATCGCCGTCGGCACCCTGGTCCATCGCTGCCTCGAACTGATCGCCCAGCAAGGCCTCGCCGCCTGGCCGGTCGACCGCCTGCCCAGCCTGCTCCCCGGCTGGCAACGCTGGCTGCAGGCGCGCGGCTGCAGCGACGACGAAGCCGCCGCCGGCGCAGCCGAAGCGCAGGCGGCGCTGACCACGACGCTGAGCTCGGCAACCGGCCGCTGGCTACTCGCCGCCCACCCGGATTCCGCCGCCGAGCAGGCGTGGACCAGCCGCGACGGCGACAGCCTGGCGCAACACGTGATCGACCGCGTCTTCGTCGCCGACGGCGTGCGCTGGATCGTGGACTACAAGACCGTGCGCGCCCCGCTCGAAGAACTCCCCGCCCGCGCCGAAGGCTTTCGCCCGCAACTCGAACGTTACGCCAAGCTGTTCGCCGACGACCTGCCACCGCTCAGACTGGCGGTGTGGTTCGTGCTGCAGGGGCGGCTGGTGGAGCTGGAATGACGCCACACGAGCGGAAGCGGCGAACGATGAAATACTGTTTGTATCTGTGAGGGAAGGGCGGGATATCGGCGAAGCAGCCATTCAGCAAACCAGCTACAGATGGCTGCTTTGCACAGAAATATTCGGACACGCTCGTCATCGTTGGCGCTTGGCCCGTCGAGGTTTTCCTCCTTCGCACTTAGATGCTTGTCGAGCTCGGCGATGTCCTCGTCGCTGGCTTCCCGTATCCAGTCCTTGGTGTCCGACTCTTCAGGGCTTATCACTTCAAACATTCACGTCGTCAAAAATTTTGCCATAAATACTGGGCAGACAAAGTCTCCTTTGTACTTAAACATTAGCATCCCATCAGAGCGGCCGGTACAGGACATGGTCATGCGTTTTGGCGCTTGCCACAGATCGGCAGGTATAATCGCAGGTTAAATTTCACGATCCTTCGCGACCTAGGCTTCCAAGACAAAATACTACTGATGGCTAAGAGAAAACCACAGCGCATCCGGGATCCACTGCACAACATCATCGAGTTTGGATCGAGTCAGTTTGAACAGACCTTATGGAACGTCATCCAGACGCGACCGTTCCAGCGTCTGCGCCGTGTTCGGCAGCTTGGCTTCTCTGAACTGGTTTACCCTGGGGCAACTCACACGCGGTTTTCGCATAGCATCGGGGTTTTCCACACGGCACGTCGATTGATGAAAATCATCAGCGATGCTGGCGGTGAGGCATCTCACCAACAAGACGTAGCCCTTGCTGCAGCTTTAGTGCATGACGTTGGGCATGGCATGTTCAGCCATGCCTTCGAGGAAGTCGGCAGTGAGCTGAAGTTAAAAATGGCCAACCACGAACATGTCAGCGACATTCTTATTCGCAACGGCGAAATTCGCGAGGCGTTCAAGGCTGAATTGGGTAGTGGGTTTGCGGATGATGTCGCCGAGGTAATCAGTCGGCGCGGACCTGTCGACCTTTACGATGCCGTCGTATCGAGTCAGTTCGATGCTGATCGTCTTGATTATATGCAGCGTGACCGACTGATGACGGGCGTGCAAAACAGCGGGATTGACTTCACGTGGCTGATCGACAACCTAGAACTCGGTGAAGTTCCTGTTGGCGCCGATGATGAGCAAAGCGGAACTGTACCAACCTTTGTGCTCGGCCCCAAAGCGTTCCACGCCGCAGAAACTTATGTGCTGTCGCTCTTTCACCTATACCCGACTGTCTACTTTCACAAAGCGACCCGGGGCGCGGAGAAACTATTTTCTGCAATCATTTTGCGCGTATTCAAGTTAGTGGGCGATAATCAGACAGCAAAGACCGGACTTCCTGCTAATCATCCGATAGTCCTCTTTGCTCTAGATCCGACCAGTATCGACCGAGCAACGGCACTGGATGACACTGTTTTTTGGGGTTCGCTGCCACTGCTAGCAACCGCGGACGATCGATTGATAAGTAGGTTTGCTGATCGTCTGTGGAATCGCCGATTGCTGAAATGTGTGGATGTGTATCAGCATATCTTCGCGCACCTCGGCGCAAAGCGGGGGGCAGCACCTGAAGCTGTCCGGGATTCAAAAAACCGCGTTGAACGAGCAACTGTCTCGGTAAAAGAAGCGATTGAAGACTGGTTGTCGACAGACCTTTCTGATCCCCCCCGGCTGTTGATTGACTCAGCTGCCCGGGCTCCTTACAAGCGATTCGACGAATCAAAGGGTGCCCTGAACCAGATCAGCATTCGACGCGAAGGTAGTGAAATTTTTGACATGGCAGAGGTATCGCCGGTCGTGGCAGCACTAGAACCTTTCCGATTGCTGCGTATCTACTATAGTGAAGATGATAAGGAAGCGTTGAAATTTGTGCTCCAAGTCATTGAAGAAAATGTAAAAAAGGAGAGTGACCATGTCTGTTAAGCGTGAGCGCGAAAAAGTAGCCGAAATTGTGCGCGATGCGGGTGGGCAGATTGTTGGCCGGACACGGCTCCAAAAAATTGCTTACCTACTTGAACTAACGGGGCAAGGTGAAGGGTTCGACTTTGAGTATCGTCACTACGGTCCTTACAGCGAATCGCTTTCGGACGCTGCCCGGGTAGCTAGCGCTTTTGGCCTAATTGAGGAAGAGGATTGTGTTGCCCAATGGGGAGGACACTATTCGATCTATTCCGCCAAAGGCTGTGGTGAACTGTCGTCAGAAAGCACCCGGACCAAGTTTGCCAAAGCAGCAGCATCGATCGGTGCCGTTGAATTGGAGCTTGCTGCCACGGCTGCGTATCTCGCTGCAGTAGAGCACTGTCCCGATCCATGGGGCGAAACCGGCAAGAGGAAGCCCGACAAAATCGGGAATGGACGACTAGAGAAGGCGAAGGAAGCATATAGAAGACTTTCCTCGCTAGAGACCCCGCAACCTCTCCCGAATATCGTTTGAGTACACTACAGGGCGCACCGAAATGAATGGTGTGCCTTTCTTTTCGTACACGCGCCACGGAGCTTGTCCGGATTTTTGTGTAAAGCAGTTGTTGCCATTTGCACCAGGGGATGACTGCTTCGTGTGAATCACCGACACTCAATCAACCGGACAATCCCGCCCGGCCCGTGCGTAACGCGGCATTCCCGGTAGGCCGGCAGCGGTCGCGCCAGCGTGACGGCGCTGTCCAAATAGCGGCAGTTCAGCCAGACGGGAACCGGGTTGCTGCCGAATTTCCAGGTGGCGACGGGGTTGCGGCCGCCGGAGTCGGTGCTCGGGGCGAGGCTTCTTTGTTCGTCGGGGTGGCCGTCGAAAAAGCCGACCCCGGCGAGGTTGCGGCTGGTGTTGTCGTAGCGGGCGGTCCAGGGTTCCGGGGCGGCGCCGGTCAGGGTTTCGTTGACCGTGATGCTGGGCGGGCAGGCGACGGGTTCCGCCAGCGCGCTGCAGCCGCTGGCGGCAAGCAGCGCGGCGAGGGCGAGGTGGGGCAGGGCGGGGTTTACCATTCGATCACCGAGTATGCGTTGCCATCGTTGCTGAGTCCCGGCCGGCGCGGCTTCCAGGGAATGGTGCGCGGTTGTACCCGGCCTTGCGCCCGCCATTGATCGAGAACCTGAATGCCATCGGCGTCCTGGCCGAGGTAGATCGCGGCATGCTTGCCGGTGTTGCCTTGCTGCGGGTAGGCGCCGCCGACGAAGGTGGCAATGGCGGTGCCTTTGCGGATCGGGTCGCTGGTGCCCGGCGTCAGTTTGCGGATGACCATGCCCTGTCGCCATTGCGGGGTCGGTGGCGCAGCGAGGGTCTGCTGGATGAACTCGACGCATTCGGTGTTGCCGCTTGCGTTCGGGAAACTTCTGTTGCGATACAGCTCGGGGTTCTCCAGGACATGCGCCACGCTTGCTCTCCTTGGTTTGACATTGGCATGAAAACCGGGATGTTAGCGCGGCCGGCGAGCGGATCAAAGGCCTGGCGGCAGTTTGGCGGCCATCATCTGCTTGCGTTCCAGGCGCTGCCCGTCGACGATGAAGCTGCCGTCGCCCACCGCGTGCAGCGTGCGCCTTTCCTGGCGTGCGCCGTCGAGGTGGGCGGCGAGTCCTTCCAGGATGACGATGCTGTGTTGTTCGACGATGTCGATGACCTTGCATTCGATGTTGGCCAAACATTCGCGGATCAGCGGTGGGGCGATCTGGCTGGCCGCTGCCGGGGTCAGCCCGAAGCGTGCGAACTTGTCGGTGTCGGCGCCGGAGCAGGTGCCGATGCCGACCACCTGGTCGAGGAGATCGACGGTCGGGATGGCGATCACGCATTCGCCGGTTTTGCGCAGCGCGGCGTAGGAGTGGTTCCATGCGCCGGTGGTGATGGCGAAGCGCGGGCTGAAGTCGATGACCATGGTCCAGGAAATGGTCATGATGTTGGGTTTTTCGCCGTCCTGCGTCGTCACCAGAACGACCGGTCCCGGTTCGATCAGGGTGAAGGCCTGGCTCAGCTTGATCCGTTCCATTCGGCGACCTCCGTTGGCAGGGGGTGACTCCGGTTATTTTCCTTGCGGGATCATCCCGCCGGCCACAGCACGCAGGCCCAGATCACGGCGGCATTGACCAGCGACAGCAGCACGGCGGCGCTGCCCATGTCCTTGGCCTGTTTGGCGAGTTCGTGCTTTTCCGGCGAGGCTTTGTCGACGATGGCTTCGAGGCCGGAGTTGAGGATTTCGACGATCAGGATGAGCAGGATGCTGCCGATCAACAGCGCGCGGTCGACGCCGGTCTGGCCGAGAAAAATGGCGAGCGGGATGGCAACGGCGGCGAGCAGGGTTTCCTCGCGGAAGGCGGCTTCGTTCTTCCAGGCCGAAGCAAGGCCGTCGCGCGAATAGCCGAGGGCGTTGATCAGGCGAACGATGCCCTGCTTGCCTTTGAATTCCTTGTAGTCACTCATTATGTTGCTTTCAGGCGGCCAGTTCGCGGGTGAGTTCAGGATGTTTTTCGATCAGACGTAACAGGCAGAGCACCCCACCTGGAGGGACGAAGCGGCCCTGTTCCCAATCGCGGAGTGTCGCTACCGGTGTGGCAATCAGTTCGGCGAATGCGGCTTGAGTCAGGCCGGATTTTTCCCGGGCCTGGCGCACCAGTATTTGCGCCGGCGTGGTGACGCGGCCGATACCGGCTTGTGCTTCCTTGAGTGCCTGGCGCAGGTCGGGTAAGGCTTCGCCGGCATCGGCTTCGATGGCGCTGGCTACACGCTCGATGTCCATTTTCTTGTCCATTTCAAACGACCTTTCTGATGTCGGCAGGGGTCATGTTGGTTCGTTCTGCCTTTGCATATGCTGCGATCAGTAATACCACTTCTGCGTCGGTCAGGTTGAAGTAGATCACCCGAACCCCGCCGGATTTGCCGGAGCCTGCTCGGCTCCAGCGTACTTTGCGTGCGCCGTCGGCTCCTGGAATGACATCGCCGGCCAGTGGGTTGCTGGCAATCCAGGCTATGAATTCCAGTCTTTCCTCTTCCGAGCAGAGTTTGCCGGCCTGTCGCTGAAAGGTCGGTGTTTCGACTACCGTGCGCATGGCTGGATTGTGCGGGATTCCCGTACAAATGCAAGCCCTTGAGTGGCTGTTGGCTTGATCATTTTTTCTCCAGCAGCGGCTTGAGGAAGCGGCCGGTATGGCTGGCTTTGCATTTCGCGACCTGTTCCGGCGGGCCGGCGACCAGGATGCGGCCGCCGCCGCCGCCGCCTTCGGGGCCGAGGTCGACGATCCAGTCGGCGGTTTTGATCACGTCGAGGTTGTGCTCGATGACGACGATGGTGTTGCCGTGGTCGGCCAGCCGGTGCAGCACCTTGAGCAGCAGTTCATTGTCGGCGAAGTGCAGGCCGGTGGTCGGTTCGTCGAGGATGTAGAGGGTGCGGCCGGTGTCGCGCTTGGACAGTTCGAGCGCCAGCTTGACCCGCTGCGCCTCGCCGCCGGACAGCGTGGTCGCCGCCTGGCCGAGGGTGATGTATGAAAGGCCGACATCGACCAGGGTCTGCAGCTTGCGGGCGACGACCGGTACCGGGTCGAAGAACTCGCGCGCCTGCTCGACGGTCATGCAGAGGATGTCGTGGATGTTCTTGCCCTTGTACTGAATTTCCAGCGTCTCGCGGTTGTAGC
>JAFIHA010000047.1 GCA_017848965.1 Dechloromonas aromatica (nom. nud.)
GCCCAAGGCCAGTAGGTGGCTGATCTTAGTGCGCGGCCAGCGCCATTGTTTCCAATAGCACATCCGGATGCGCCTTCTCAGCCACTCGTCCAGTTCCGGGATCGGCCCGTGGTATTCGCTGATGCCGAAGTAGCCCAGCCAGCCCCGCACGTACTGCCCCAGCTTGTGCAGCCGATATGCCATCGATACCCCCCAGCTTCTGCCGGTGAGTTCCTTCACCCGGTGCTTGAAGGACACCAGCTTCTTGTCCAGCCAGCGAATCTTGCCCCGGTTGATGGTGAAACCCAGGAAGCCGCATTCGCTCATCTTCGCGACCTTGCTTTTGGCAGGGTTGAGTTTGAGCTTCAGTCGTCCTTCCAGGTAGCGCGTCAAACTCTTCATGACCCGTTCTCCGGCTCGCTGGCTTTTGACCAGAATGACCATGTCGTCGGCGTAACGGGCGAAGCGGTGGCTTCGCCGTTCCAGTTCGTGGTCGAGTTCGTTGAGCAGGATGTTGGCCAGGAGCGGCGACAGCGGCCCGCCTTGCGGCGTGCCGATGGCGCTGGGCTCGATATGCTCTCCGACCAGCACACCGGCGCGCAGGTAGCGGCCGATCAGGGCCAGCAGCGCCTTGTCGCGGATCGTTCGCCCGATGATCTTCATCAGCACGTCGTGATTGACGGTGTCGAAGAACTTGGCGAGGTCGATGTCCACGGCAATGGCGTAGCCGTCCTTCACATACGCTTGTACCTGTTTGATCGCCTGGTGGGCATTGCGGCCCGGTCGGAAGCCGAAGCTCGACGCCGAGAAGCCCGGTTCGAAGATCGGCGTGAGCACTTGGGCGATGGCTTGCTGGATGACCCGGTCCATCACGGTCGGGATGCCCAGCAGCCGCTTGCCGCCGTCGTCCTTGGGGATTTCCACCCGGCGGACGGCTTGCGGACGGTAACGCCCGGTTTCGAGTTGGCGGCGGGTGTCTTCCCAGTGCGCTCGCAGGTAGGCGGGAAAGTCCTCTATGGCGATGCCGTCGATGCCCGGCGCGCCTTGGTTGGCTTTCACGCGTTTCCATGCACTGCGCAGGTTGTCGCTGGAGAGGACGGCTGCCAGTAACTCGTTTGTTGCCACTACTTTCGTCTCGTCTTGGTTCAAGGCTCGGTGCGACCCGCTCGCCGGCTCGCCTTCCCCGTCCGGGGAGATTGCGGCTGCGCCGAGATCAGGCCGTCTGCGCCTTGTGTTTCGTTGTTTGGTCCTTCGCCGGTCGCAACCTGCCCGGCTACTATGACCGCTGCTGACTTCTCCCGCGTCACCCCTGCCATTGCTGGCCGAGGCGCTGATTCGTTGTTGAGCGCCGCTGTCGCTTCGTTCGCCCTTGATGCGTGACAGCCCGCATCGGCGCTGGTCGTTTGGCACTGGCACGACCCGGCCACTTTCGCTCAACTTCCTTCTCCGCTCGCGCGGCAGACCTCCCCAGGTAAGAACGCGATGTGTCCGCGCACAAGCGCCGCATTTACCGTGCCGGTCGTACCGGTGGGCTTCGCTGTCATGTGCCAGCTCGCCTCGACCTGCTCAGCCTTCTATGCGGTTTCTGTCCGTCGCCTCGCACGTTTGCTCTCCGGCTTCCTTCAGACAACCCCTCACAAGCTTGCCCTTGCCTTCGGCTAGTGGTTATTCTTATCGCATGCGACAAGATCGGTACTCCCACAGGGGACTTGCACCCCATTACATTGCGCCCATGCTGGGCGCACACCCGGCAGTCGAGCGGACCTGCGCGAAAAGCCGCGCAGTCCGCTCACTTCTACGTTGGGCGCCTTCGAGAAATATGCCGCGCGGAATCACTCCATGTCGAGATGCCTCAATTTCCGAGAAGGCGCATTTCGCCTTCTTTGGTCACGTGGCGCCTGCACTGATCTCGCTGCCCTATGGAGGTGACACCCAATGAATTCTGGCGCTGTATTCTGGTTTGTCCTCCCCTTCGCCATTGCAATCGGGTTTGTTGGTGTTCGCCTGCTGTTGGCATGGCTCCATGGTCGGAAAGTCGATTGTTCTCCTATCTCTCTAGACGACAACCTCTCCCGCGTGCTCCATGGCGTCGGCCCTATCAATACTTGCCACAGTTCCGCCACGGTCGATAGTGGTCCCTCTGGTAGCTGTGGCGCTAGCGATGGTGGAGGCTGCGATGGCGGCTAGAATCAAGTGGCATAGTGTCCGCCAGGCGCCCAATCGGGTAGCCAGAGGTTTCTCTCCCCCGGCCCCCACACCACCCACCGTGCGGGTCCGCAGTGGGCGGTTCACCGAGATGGCTCGCTCGACTACGACGAATAGCCCTTTGCCTTGCACCATAACTGCTTGATGTTTGGCACGCCCTACCTCTGAAGCCAGTAACTGTTCAACGCTTGCTGCCCATGAACATCATCCTCCGCAAACACTGGAATAGTCTTAGATCAGCCGCCGACAGCGGTGATGCCAATGCGCAATGGGAACTTGGCTACTGTTACGAGACGGGGGTAACGGACAAGTCCGGAAGACTGCTTGCCGCCGCAAACCCTGAGGTGGCCATACAGTGGTACCAAGCATCCGCTTCGCAAGGCAATCGTCAGGCGCAGAACTCGCTGGGCGTAATCCTCAGTTCGGGTGGCGAAGTCCCCAAAGACCTTCCGCGCGCCATTTACTGGTCAAAATTGGCTATCGCGCAAGGCGACTCAACGGCTGCATTCAACCTTGCGACTATCTACCGAGACATGGGAAAGCCGAAGCTGGCGTTTCGCTGCTACCAAAAGTCCGGAGCCATGGGAGACAACGACGCACATCTGCAAATCGGCCTCTGTCATTTCTTCGGCTTCGGTACTCTTCAAGATTTCGCGTCCGCACGTTCCTCCTTCGAGCGCGTCATCGCATGCGACCCGAGCACCTGCTGCCAAAGATCAATTGAAAATGCGCGCTACTGGTTGTCCGTCCTCCAACTCATCCGTGGCCCGACGACGAAAGGCAAGCTTGCACGGGTCCGATCTCTACTTGAAACGGCAAACGCAGACGATGACCATGAACAAGCCAATGAGCTTCTCAACCTCATCGGGAAGACTCGCTATCAAACAGCGGCCTAATCGGGTAGCCAGGGGTTTCTCTCCCCCGGCCCCCACACCACCCACCGTGCGGGTCCGCAATGGGCGGTTCAACGAGATGGCTCGCTCGACTAAGACGTGTAGCGCTGTGCCTTGCACCATAACCGCTTGATGCTCGGCACGCCCTGGCGCTGAAGCCAGTCATTGTTCAACGCTTGTTGCATCGCCGGCGTGCGTGCCATGTGCCGGTAGCTCTTGCTGCTGACGCCATGCTGGATCGCCGTCTTCAGGCTGACGCCCAAGGCCAGTAGGTGGCTGATCTTAGTGCGCGGCCAGCGCCATTGTTTCCAATAGCACATCCGGATGCGCCTTCTCAGCCACTCGTCCAGTTCCGGGATCGGCCCGTGGTATTCGCGCCCAGCCGGCCTCGGGCGATCGGCGGGAGCAACAAGGTCATCATGGCGCAAGGTCGGCGGCTTTGGTCATTGCCTCCCGAAAAACCGCTGCCCGGAACAGCCTGTTCAGTTCTCCCACAAACCCATTTCGACCATCTGCCGGGTGGCTTCCGGCGCCCAGCCGCGATTGGCGGCCGGACTGGCCGGGCTCGGGTGGAGGATGCGCCCGAAGCGCACCGGCAGGCCGGCCAGCGCACTGGCGGCGCGCTTTTCCGCCCAGGCGCCGACGCCGATCACCCATTCCGCCTGCAGCGCTTCGACCATGCGCCGCAGTTGGGCGTCGCAGGCGTCCTGCAACGGCCCGGCTTCGGCGGCGGGCAGTTTGTCCGGGGTCAGGTTGCGGCCTTCGTCGAAGAAGACCAGCGGGCAGTAGTTGGCGACGAAATGTTCGGCGAAGAAAGCTTCCGGCGTCCCGAAGCGCTCGCGGAACAGGCCCCACAGGCGCTGCCCGCTGACTTCGCCGCGCTTGCAGGCAAAGCCGTCCACCGGCTTCTTGGGGTTTTCCGGCAGCGGCTTGCCGACCGTACCGGACAGGCCGAGCCAGTCGCGCACGGCGGCGATTTCGCCGAAGGGCACGCCGGTCTGCGCCATGCCGAACGGCCCCGGGTTCATGCCGAGGAAGACGACCCGCTTCTGGTTGCTGCCGAAGCGTTCCAGGTAGCTGCGATGCACCGTCCAGGCGTAGTCGAGCGGGTTGTAAACGTGGCTGACCGGCGCCGCGAAGCGCATCGCGTCGACGTCACGGGAAAGCGTCTGGGCGGCATCGATGAGGCGGGAGGCAATGGCAGTCATGAGCGGACGGGCAACGAGGAAAGGCCGGGATTATCGCAGAGGACAGCGCCCGGCCGAAATGGCGCGCCGGCGCCGGACGCGCAAACGACCGCGCGCGGCGTCAGCCCAGCTCGCGCAAATCCGCCACCGGCTGGCTACCGAATTTTTCGCCCAACAGGTAATCGACCACCGCGCGCGCGGCGCCTTGCGGCGTGCTCAGGCGGCCTTCGGCCTTGAGGGCGACGAACTTGTCCTTGAGCGGGAAATCGGCTTCGGCGCTGGCGCGGATGCGGGTCTGCATGTCGGTATCGATGACGCCCGGGGCCAGGGCGCAGATGCGCAGCTTGGTGCGACCGTCGGCGGCAACGCAGCGGGCGTGCTGGTCGAGCGCCGCCTTGCTGGCGCCATAGATGCTCCAGCCCGGGTAGGGATGGCGGGCGGCACCGCTGGAGATGTGCAGGATGCGCAGTTCGCCGGCATGGCGGCCGGCGAGCGCGGCGCTGAAGAGCAGCGGCGCGCTGACGTTGATGGCGATGGCGGCGGCGATCTCGCCCGGCGCCTGCGCGTCGAGCGCGGCCATCGGGCCGAGCACGCCGGCGTTGTTGATCAATAGCAGCGGCCCGTCGTCGGCGGCCAGGAAGTCGCCGAGCTGCTGACCGTCGAGCCAGGCGCGCAGCGCGGCATCGTCGGCGAGATCAAGCGCAGCCTCGCTCAACCGCCCGGGGTAAGCGGCGGCGAGCGCCGGATTGCCCTGGCGGGCGAGGCCGAGCAACGGAATGCCGCGGCCGAGCAGTTCGGCGGCTAAAGCGGCTCCCAGGCCGCGGCTGTGTCCGGTGAGGATGGCTTGCATGACGACTCTCCTGTTGGCGGTTTGCGCGCGGCCCGCCATCTTCGGCGGCGGGCCGCGCCGCGTCAATGCATCGGCGCCTGCCTGCCGCCCCGCCGCCGCTCCCGGACAGCGGCACGCTACGCTTCGGCGCCATCGCTGTGCCGGCCACGCAGGCTGGCGGACCGGCGATCCACGGCCTGAGGATGACCGGCACCGTCTTCACCCGGAACCGCGCCATCGCCGGCGGCGTCGGCCAAACGGCCTGCGCCGAGCGCTCGCGTCCGCCATTCCAGCGCCGGCCAGCCCCGGCACGAAGCCAGGCGGGCCAGGCCGGGATCGCCATTGACGACGTTCGGATGGCTGGCCATTTCCAGTAGCGGCAGATCGTTGCTCGAATCGGAATAGCAATGCACGCTCGCGAAATCCGCCAGCTTGAGCCCATGCCGCGCCAGCCAGACCCGGACCGCGGCCGGCTTGCGTTCGCCATAGCTGATCTCGCCGACGATGCGGCCGCTCAGGCTGGCGTCTTCCACACCGGCCTGCGGCGCGATGAGGGCAATCGGCATGAACAGTTCGGCGATTCCTTCGGCGAGGAAGCTGTGGGTTGCCGTGACGATCGCCAGCAAGTCGCCGCGTTCGCGATGCGCCGCAAGCTTGGCCATGGCCTCGGGAGAAACGCGCGGCGCGACCACCTCGGCGACGAAGCGCTCGCGCCAGGGCAGCCATTTCGCCAGCGGCCGGCCGGCCAGCAACGATAGATGGAAATCCAGGTAGGCGGCGATATCCAGAATGCCCGCTTCGTAGCGCGCGTATTCCTCGGCCTGGCGGTGCAGGACGGTGGCGGGCAATTGCCCGGCTGCCACCAGGTAGGACAGCCAGAGGCTGTTGCTGTCTCCGTCGAGCAGCGTGTGATCAAGATCGAAAAGTGCCAGATGCATGTTTATCCGGCGCGCTCAGTCGATGAGCGCGCCGTTCTCGTCAAAGAAGGGAAAGGGACCGGCGAAATCGCCGATATTGGCGACATGGCTGACCAGCATGTCGTCCGCCCAGCGGTGCAGCATGAAGCCGGGCGGCTCCATGCGAAAAGCGCTGGGCGCCTGTTCGCGCAGGTCGAGCGCGACCTGGTGCGCGGTGCTCGGCGCGGTCAGCACCGCCCGCCCGCCGACCACGGCGTGGATCGTCCGGTGCAGGTGGCCGCACAGCACCCGCTGCACTTGCGGGTGTTGCGCCAGCAGCGCGGCGAAGGCCTGCCGGCCGCGCAGGCCGATGCGATCCATGTGGCCGATGCCGGTGGCGAACGGTGGATGGTGCATCAGGATCAGCGTCGGCGCTGCCGGGCGCGCGGCCAAGGTGCACGCCAGCCAGGCGAGGCGCTCGGCGCACAGTTCGCCGCCGCCCTGACCGGGAATCAGGGTATCGAGCCCGATAATGCGCAGCGGATGGTCGTCGACCGAGTAATGCAGGAAACCGCTGGCCGGCAGATAGCCGCCGTCGGCGAAAGCCTGGCGCAGCGCGTCGCGCGCGTCGTGGTTGCCGGGAACGACCAGCAGCGGTTGCGGCAACGGCGCCAGGAGGGCGCGCAGGCGGGCGTATTCCTCGGCGTTGCCGAGATCGACCAGGTCGCCGGTGATGACCACCAGGTCGGGCTGGGGATCAAGCCGGCGCAAGGCGTCGACGGCGGCGGCCAGCATCGCCGCCGTATCGACCCGCCGATAGGCCAGGCGGCCGGCGGTCTTGATGTGGGTATCGGTCAGTTGTGCGATGAGCATGTTTACAGAACCATCAGGCCGTGGGTTTCGATCGCCAGCGCAACCGGCTCGCCGTGCCGGTATTCGCGCCGGGCCGGGGTTTCCAGGACCAGCGGCTGGGCTTCGCCGACTTCGACGAAGAGGCGGACATGGTTGCCGCAGAAAAAGGCGGCGCCGACCGTCCCGTGCAACGTCGCCGCCTCGCCGTCGGCGGCGATCCGCGTATCTTCGGGGCGAAAGAGGATTTCCTGCGCCCCGGCGGGCAGTGCCGGCCAGGCAACATAACCGCCGGCACAGCGGAAGACTTCGCCGTCGGCATGGCCGCTCAGGCGGTTCATCGTGCCGATGAATTCGGCGACGTAGCGCGACGCCGGCTGCTGGTAGATCTCGCGCGGCGCGCCGACCTGGGCGATGCGTCCGTGGTCCATGACGACGATGCGATCGCCCAGCGCCATCGCTTCGGCCTGGTCGTGCGTGACGTAGATCGCCGTGATGCCCAGCTCGCGCAGCAGGCTGTCGATTTCGAAGCGCAAGGTATCGCGCAGTTTGGCGTCGAGCGCGGTCAACGGCTCGTCGAGCAATAAAACGCGCGGTTGCACGGCCAGCGCCCGTGCCAGCGCGACACGCTGGCGCTGGCCGCCGGACAACTGGTCGATGCTGCGCTCGGCGAGGCGCTCGATGCGCATCAGGGCGAGCATCTCGCCGACCCGGGCGCGCTGTTCGGCAGCCGACTGGCGGCGCAGGCGCAGCCCATAGGCGATGTTCTCGGCCACCGTCATGTTGGGAAACAGCGCGTATGACTGGAAGACCATGCCGACGTTACGCTTTTCGATCGGCAGCGCGGTCACGTCGTCGGCGCCGAAACGGACGCGGCCGCCGGCATCGGGCTGTTCCAGCCCGGCGATCAGGCGCAGCGTGGTGGTCTTGCCGCAGCCGGAAGGGCCGAGCAGGACGACGGTCTCGCCGGCGGCGATTTCCAGGTTGACGGCTTCCAGCGCGCGGGTGCCATCGGCAAAGGTCTTGGCACAGTTTTCAAGGGCGATGGGGACGGTTTGCATCATGAAGCATTCTCGATAGTGTTATCCGGCGCGGCGAACGACTGCCGGCGTGGCCGGGCGAGCACCTGCAGGGTGAGCAGCAGCGGGGTGATGAGCAGGAAGAAGATCAGCGTGTAGGCGCTGCCGATCTCCAGACGCAGCGAGGCATAGGCATCGGCCAGGCCAACCGGCAGCGTCTTGGTGAATGGCGTATGGAGCAGCCAGGTCATGTTGAATTCGCCGACCGACAGGGTCACCACCATCAACGCGCCAGCCAGGATGCCGTTGCGGCAGTTGGGCAGGACGATGTCGCGGAAGCGCTGCCAGAAGCCGGCGCCGAGCGAGGCGGCGCCCTCTTCCAGCGTCGGCAGGTCGATCACGCTGAGCACGGCGAGCACCGAGCGAACCATGAAGGGCAGCGTGAACAGCACGTGACCGACCAGAATGAAGGCCGCCGAGGTGCGGAAACCGGCGAAACCGCCGTAGGCGACGATCAGCCCGAGCGCCGTCGCCAGCCCCGGCACGGCGACCGGCAACATCAGCAGTTCCTCGATGGCGCGCGCCAGGCGGCCGCGCGAACGGGCCAGCAGGTAGGCCAGCGGCACACCGAGCAGCAGGGTCAGCGCCAGGCAGGCGAGCGCCAGGCCGAGCGACAGGAACAGCGTGTCGCGGTAAGCGTCCCAGACTTCGAACACCCAGCGCAAGGTCAGCCCGCTTTGCAGGCCGACGAAGTAGTTGACCGTCAGCCCGGCAAGGATCGACATCACCACCGGCACGACGAGGAAGGCGCAGACCGCGAGCGTGAAGGCGAACTGCAGGCTGAGCAGGAGTTTTCCGTGTTTCATGGCGTCTCCTCAACCCGCTGCGGCAACCGTCGCCCCGGCGGCGCTGCGCGCCAGCGCCAGGGCCAGCCAGGCAACGGCGCCCAGCGAAAAACTCAGCGCCGCCGCCATCGCGATGTTGGCGGAGAGCGTGAACTCGGTATAGATCAGCATCGGCAGCACCTCGATCCGCGTCGCCAGCGTGAACGCCGTGCCGAAAGCGCCAACGGCGGTGGCGAAGCAGATCGCCCCCGACGAGACGAAGGCCGGCCGCAGCCCCGGCAGGATCACGTCGCGCACGACATGCCAGGGCGAGCCGCCGAGCGAACGCGCCGCCTCTTCGAGGCGCGGATCGAGCTTTTCGGCAGCGGCCATGATGGTCAGGATGGTGCGCGGAATCGAAAAATAGACGTAGCCCATGCACAGGCCGGCGAGCGAATAGGCGAACACCGGACGCTCGCCGCCGAAGAGGGCGAAGACCTCGCCGATCAAGCCCTGGCGACCGGCCAGCATGATCACCATGAAGCCGACGACGACGCCGGGAAAGGCCAGCGGCAGGGTCAGCGCCGACACCAGCAGGGCGCGCCCGGGAAAGGCATGGCGTTGCAGGAAGACGCCGGAGATGGCGCTGATCACCAGCGTCAGCAGGGTGGTTACGGCGGCCACGGCAAGCGTCGTCCACAGGGCGCGAAAGTAGTTCGCGTCGCTGACGATCGCCAGGTAGGCGCTCCAGCCAAGCTGGCCGCTGGCGCTGATGAAGAACAGGCGCAGCATCGGCAACAGGAAGAAGGCGGTGAAGAAGATGGCCGCCGGGAGCAGCAGCAAGGCGCTCTGGCGACGGGAAATGGCGAGGGAATGGGACATGGGCAAGGGGCTGGTACACGGGGACTGGCACACGGCGCCGGAGCGCCGCGTGCCGCGTCGCTTACTTCACTTCGTTACGATAGCGTTCGATGATCGCCGCCTGGGCAGCCGCCAGTTTCTTCAGGTCAACCGGCTTGGCGCGGGCGTACTCGCGCTCGGGCAGGAACTTGGCCTTGGCTGCGGCCGACAGCTTGTCGGCGAAGACCGGGCGCAGGTAGGCATCGCCCCACATCGCCTGGCTTTCGTCGGAGAGGACGAAATCGAGCATTTTGCGACCGTTGACCGCATGCGGCCCGTTCTTGACCAGCCCCATGACATACGGGAAGACCAGCGTGCCTTCCTTGGGAATGACGAAGGCGACCGGCGCCATATCCTTGTACTGGCCGCGATAGGCGTTGAAATCGTAGTCGAGCAGGATGGGAATCTCGCCGGAGATGACGCGGGCGTAGGAAGTCTGCTTCGGCACAATCGGCTGGTTCTTCTGCAACTCCTTGAAGAAGCGGATCGCCGGGTCAAGGTTGTCGTAGCTGCCGCCGAGCGCCAGGTTGATGGCCATGACGCCGAGCTGGCCGACCGCCGCCGAGGTCGGGTCGAGATAGCCGACCAGGCCCTTGTATTCCGGCTTGAGCAGGTCGCTCCAGCTTTGCGGCACCGGCTTGCCGCCGAGCGCCGCCTTGTTGACGAAGAGGCCGAGGGTGCCGGAATGGATGGTGAACCAGTGGCCTTCCGGGTCCTTCAGGCTGGCCGGAATCTTGTCCCAGCCCTTCGGCTTGTACGGGGTGAGCACGCCGGCATCGCGCGCCGGGTCGGCGGCGATGCCGCCGAGGTAGGTGACGTCCGCCACCGGGTTGGCCTTCTCGGCGATCAGCGCGGCGATCGACTGGCCGGAGTTCTTGTTGTCCGGCGGCACGACGATGTTCAGGCGCTTGTGGATCGCCTTCAGTTGCGCGCCCCAGTCCGCCCATTCCGGCGGGCAGTTGTAGCAGACGGCGGTTTCTTCGGCAACGGCGGCAGTGGCGCCGAACAGCGCGGCACCGCCGAGGACGACGGCGGCCAGGGTACGGGCGAAACGGGTTGGGATCATGAGCATTCTCCAGGGGTGAGGGAAACTTGCGAAAGGTTTGGGTTTTCCGCCGGCACCACCACACGCACGCCGCCGGCGACGAGCATGGCGCGGATCGGCGACGGCAGCGGACGGTCGCTGTAGACCGCCGTCGCATCGGTGATGTGACCGCCACGCACGGTGGCATCACGGGCGAACTTGCTGTGGTCGAGGACAAGAAAGCGCTGGCGGCAATGGCGCATCAGCGATTCGCGCATGGCCACCTCGTCGAGGCTGAAATCGAGCAGCGTGCCATCCGGCGCCACAGCGCCGACGCCAAAAATGCCGATATCGACATTGAAGCGGGCAAAAAAGTCATGCGCCTCGCCGGCCACCACGTCGAGGTCCAGGTTGCGCACCCGGCCACCGGCAACGATCAGTTCGCAGTCCGGGTTGTGCGCCAGGCGCATGGCGACATTCAGGTTGTTGGTCATGACCCGCAACTGCGGGTGATGCACCAGGGCCAGCGCGCACTGCTCGGGCGTCGTGCCGATGCCGAAGAACAGCGAGGCACGCGCCGGAACATCGCGCGCCACCAGTTGGGCAATCGCCCGCTTGGCAGCCAGATTGAGTTGCTGACGCGCCGGGTAGGCCAGGTTTTCTCCCTGCTGCGGCAGTTCGACGCCACCGTGACGGCGGCGCAGCATGCCCTGATCGCTCAGCGCGTTGACGTCGCGCCGTATCGTCTGCGGCGTCACGGCAAACTCGCCGGCCAGCGACTCGATGGTCTGGAAACCTCGCTCGCGTACCACCTCGACGATCGCCCGGGCGCGTTGTTCCGCCTGCATGCCTGTCCTTTCCTGAATGGGATGTCTCGATTCCGCGCCTCGGCGCGTTCGTTCGAAATGCTAGGCGGCGCATATTTCAGGAAGATGGCGCTCAAATGAAACCTGAAACACTCATTCGAAAGTGCGGAACGAAAAGGACAATTCCCCGATGAGCATGCTTTTGGCGGAGCGATCACCTATCATCCCGTTTTCATGAAAACCCGCCCTTCTGCCATGCCATCCCGGCCTTCCCCCTGCCCCGCTCAGCCGAGCGCGCGATGAAACTCCGCCACTGGCTGCTGGTCGTCGCCGGCATTCCGGGCGGCCTGTTCGTCCCCTTGAGCTACGGGTTATTCGTCGGCCTGGCCCTGCTCCTCGCCTACGTCGCCTGCCACCCGCCGCGCTGGGTCGAACTGCAGCGCGCTTGCGCCTACCTGTTCGGCGGGCTATGCACCGGCGCCGGGCTACAGGTGCTGGCCGGCTACGGCGTACGCGGGCACCTGCTGTCGATGATCATCGCCCCGCTCGTCCTCTGGCTGGTGACGGCGGTGATCTTCAGCCTGCTGCGGGATCGCTATTCGCTGACGTCTGCCCCGGGCAGCGGAGCCGTCACGCAACCCGCCAACTCGGGCAGCGGCTATGGCGGCCATCGCATCACCTGGCAATTCCACGACAACAGCAATGCCTGGTGGGACGAACCAAGCCACGGCGATCTAGTGTTTTCCAATCGCTGCGCATTTCACAACGTCGGGCCGTCGGTGAAGATCGCCGACGACGGGCGCTACGCAGCGATGAGTTTGTCGTCGCGCAATGGCGGAACACTGCTGGTCGACTTCGAACACCGCCTTGCCTACGAACTGTCGGCGAGCGACCTGCCGCAGGAGATCGACGCCATCAACGGCGGCCGGATCCATAGCACGGTTTCGTCGCTGAGCGGAACCGAACCGGTGAGCCTCGACATCGACCGCCTGATCGCCAAACAGCCGGCCATCCCGCTGGTCGAGGACGACGGCTGGTGGCTGCTCGACGACGCGCAACGCGAAGCGCTGCCGCGCCACGACGCGGTCAGCGTCGGCAGCAGCGGCGGCCGCCACACGCTGATCTTCGTTCCCGACCGGCGACCGTTCCGCGACAACCCCTTCCTGCGCTTCGACGCGCCGAGCTATGCGCTACTCGTCGACGGCTATCTGCTCGATATCGAAACGCGCCACACCAGGGCCTGCTGGATCGACAGCACCGAACACGAAGGACGCTTTCTGGTCATCGGCGACCGCCTCTTCGACCTGATGCCGGACGGCGTCTTCGCCCCCGCCGCCGCCCGCGAGCTGCCGCTGGCCGGCGTCGACGAATTCCCGCACGCCAGCCTGGGCGAGATGCGCGCCGGCGGCCCCGGCATGCTGCTCGCCGAAGTCGCCCTGTTGCAGCGCTCGGTCGCCCACGACCGCGCCGAAAGCTGCCAGGAATCGTCGACCTACCCCTGGGACGAAGAAGAGGTCGACTACCGGGATGCCGACGGCCAGCCGCAGCGCCGCATGCGCACCCGGATCGAGCGCCACGCGCTCTACCGCATCGACCTGGCAGCCTGCTTCAAGGGTGGCGAGCAGCGCCTGGCGACGGTGATCGAACTGAAGAACCGCGCCCAGCCCGACTACCGCGCCGAACTTTTCCCCCTGCCCGGCTACGGCCCGGCCACGCCCTACGCTCCTTACCGCTGCGCGACTTCCTGCGGCATCGATCCCGGCCCGGTGCTCGGCGAGTTCATCTGGTCGCACTGCGGCCGCTACCTGGCGCTGGTCGTCGCCGAGCCGCCGCCGGCGGTACCGGGGACGATCCGCATCGTCGACTGCGCAAGCGCCACCTGGCGCGACCTGCCCGGCCACTACCCGCTTCCCGGCTTCCTCTGGTTCACCGCCGACGAACTCGATTTCACCTTCCTGCGCGGCATCTGCGAAACCCGCTACGAGGGCCCCGGAAAATTCACCGAGCGCTGCCTGCTGGTCGACGATCCGGCGCTGGCCGAGACGCCCCACGACCTGCTCTTCGCCGGCATCGCCGCCCGCCGCCAGGCGCTCAACGACGCCTGCCGCGGCGACGGCGGCCACGCCAGCGTCCTGCGCATCGTCCGCCACGGTATGCTGTTCGCGCCGGATTTCGCCCGGCCGGTCTGGCAGGGCAGCGAGGAAAACGCCTGATGCCGCAGCCCGCCGGCCGCTGGCGCCGCGCCCTCCGGCTCGCCGCCCGCCTCGCCATTCTCCCGGCGCTCGCCGCCGCCTATTACTGCGGCACCGCCCCGGGCCAGATCGGCGATTTCGTGATCGTCATCCCGGGCATCATCGTCATCGCCGGGCTGCTCGCCTGTCTGGTCACCGCCGGCCTCTGGCGCCGCCTGCTGGCGGCGCTGCTCCTCGCCGGCCTCGGCCTGAGCGCCTGGCAACTCGGCGCCGACGAACACATCCGCGCCTTCAACGAATGCGTCGATCGCGGCGAAACGGTGCGCCAGGCGCTGGCCGACTACCGCGCCGCGCATGGCCGCTACCCGGCGGAACTCGCCTAGGCGCTGCCGGAAATCCCCTGCCGGCCGCGCTTCGCCAACAGCCTGCTGGACTACACGGCAAGCGCCGACACCTACACTCTGTACTTCGGCGACGCGCTGGTCAGCCATCGGGCGAGCGAGTCGAGCGAATTCGACGCCCACAAGTAGGCGCCATGCCGGCGCAATTGCCACCCGTCTATAGGCATGGCATATTCCGACCGCGCCGCGCGCTCCTTGCAAAGGTTTCATGAAAAATCCCCCCGCCGTCAGCCTGCCTCTGAAGATTCTCTCCACCGGTCACGCCTTACCGCCCAACCGGGTCGATTCCAGCGAACTCGACCGCCGCCTGGGCAGGAGACCGGGTTATGTCGAAAAGCGCTCGGGCATCGCCTGCCGCTACCACGCCAGTGCCGACGCCAGCCAGAGCGAACTCGCCGCGGCGGCGCTCGACGACGCGCTCACCCGCGCCGACCTCGACCCGGCGTCGGTGGACCTGCTGCTCTACGCCTCGGCGATCGCCGTCCAGGCGCTGCCCTTCAGCGCCGCCCACGTCCTGCACGCCAGCCGGCTGCCGGCCGGCACCGCCGCCTTCGACATCAACGCCAGTTGCGTCAGCTTCATCCAGGCTTTCCAAGTGGCGGCAGGACTGCTCAACGGCGGCGCCTACCGGCGCATCGCCATCGTCTCGGCCGATCTCGCGTCGCGCGGCATCGACTGGGCCGACGAGGAATCGGCACTGATCTTGGGCGACGGCGCCGCCTGCGCCATCGTCGAACGCGGCGACGGCAGCAGCGGGATCATCGCCGGCCTGCTCGAAACCTACCCGGAAGGCATCGAATACTGCGAGATCCGCGCCGGCGGCACGCGGCGCAATCCGCGCGCCGGCATCGCGGACAGCGATTTCCTGTTCCACATGGACGGCCGCCGCATCTTCCGCCAGGCCTCGGCGCTGATCGAGGATTTCTTCCGTCGCCTACTGGCGCGCAGCGCGCTGCAACTGGCCGACCTGGCGACGGTGATCCCGCACCAGGCCAGCCACTTGTCGCTGGAACACATGCGCCGCCGGCTCAAGGTGCCGAATTCGGCGCTGATCGACATCTACCGCGAGCGCGGCAATCAGGTCGCCGCCTCGATCCCCAGCGCGCTGCACGCCGCCCGCGTCAGCGGCCGCCTGCTGCCGGGCCGGCCGGCGCTGCTGATCGGCACCGGCGCCGGGCTGACGCTGAGCGGCCTCACCTTCCTGCCGTGAAATACCTGGTTACCGGCGCCACCAGCGGGCTCGGGCGCAACGCCGCCGAATGGCTGCTGGCGGCCGGTTTCAAGGTGCGCGCCAGCGGCCGCGATTTGCCGGCCGGCGCCGCACTGGCCGCCCGCGGCGCCGAATTCGTGCCGCTCGATCTGGCGCTGGCCTCTCCCGCCGAGTGCGCCGCGCTGCTCGACGGCATCGACGCGCTCTGGCACTGCGCCGCGCTGTCGGCGCCCTGGGGCGACCCGGCGGCGTTCCAGGCCGCCAACCTCGATGCCACCCGGAAACTTGCCGCGGCGGCCGGCGAACGCGGGCTACCGCGCTTCGTGCAGGTGTCTACGCCGTCGATCTATTTCGATTTCCAGCACCGCCACGAAGTCGGCGAGGAGTTCCGCGCCGCGCGCTTCGCCAACGCCTACGCCGCCAGCAAGTACGCCGCCGAGCAGGCGATCCGCGAACTCGCCGCCCGCCATCCCGCCACCCGCTACACGATGCTGCGCCCGCGCGCCCTGTTCGGCCCGCACGACCGCGTCATCCTGCCGCGCCTGCTGCGCCAGATCGAACGCGACGGCGGCGTCCTGCGCCTGCCGCGCGGCGGCGTCGCCGTGCTCGACCTCACTTATGTCGGCAACGTCGTGCACGCGCTGCAGCTCGCCACCACCCAGCCGGAACTGCCGGCAGCCGCCGTCTACAACATCAGCAATCACCAGCCGGGCCGCCTGATCGACCTGCTTGACCGCCTGCTGCGGCAGGAAATGGGCCTCGCCTACCGCCTGCAGGCGCTGCCCTATCCGCTGCTGCACGGCGTCGCCGCCGGCATGGAGGCGGTCGCCGCCCTCACCCGGCGCGAACCGCCGCTGACCCGCTACAGCGTCGGCGCGGTGAACTTCGACATGACCCTCGACAATCGCCGCGCCATCGCCGAACTCGGCTACCGGCCGATCGTCCCGCTGGCCGAGGGCATCCGCCGCACCGCCGCCTGGCAACGCGGCAAGGAGGCGGTCGATGGCTGAGCTGACCGCCTTCACCGTCGGCTACTGCACGCACCCGGCCGGCATGGGGCTGCGCGGCGCCGCCTGGCAGGTCTGCCGCTTTCCCGCGCGCGCCTACCTGCTCGGCGTCGGCGGCCGCCACTGGCTGTGGGACACCGGCTACGCCGAGCATTTCCGCCAGCACACCAGCGCCGGCATCTTCCGCCTCTACGCGGCGATCACGCCGGTGCATTTCGCCGCCCACGAGGCGCTGCTGGCGCAACTGAAAGGCGTCGGCCTGACGCCGCGCGACATCTGCGGGCTGATCCTCTCGCATTTCCACGGCGACCACATCGCCGGCCTCCACGACTTTGCCGCCACCCCGTGCATCTGTTCGGGCGACGGCTGGCAGCGCACGCGCGGCCTGCGCGGTTTCGGCGCGCTGCGCCGCGCCTTCGTGCCTGGCTTGATCCCGGCCGGCTTCGAAACGACGCTGCAATTCGTCGAAAGTTTTCCGCTGCTGCGCCTGCCGGCCGAACTGGCGCCCTTCGAATGGGCCTGGGCGTTGCCGGAGAGCCGCAACGAAATCCTGCTCGTCCCGCTACCCGGCCACGCCGCCGGCCAGATCGGCGCCTTCGTGCAGACTGCGGAGGGCTGGACCCTGCTCGCCAGCGACGCCGCCTGGGCGCCGCAGGGCTACCGCGAACTGCGCGGTCCCGCCCGCCTCACCCACCTGCTGATGGACGACCGCGCCGCCTATTACGACACGCTCGCTCGCCTGCAGGCGCTGCATCGCGGCGGCCAGGTGCGCATCCTGCTGTGCCACGAGGGGGAACTGTGAACGACCTGCCGCTTCGCCAGTCCGCCCGAGCCGCCGCCAGCAGGTGTCAGCGCGAGGCCGCCGCATGATCGCGCTGACCACGCTCTGGCACTACCTGCGCACGCGGCGTCTGCAGTTTGCCGACCGCGCCGCGCTGCTCGCCCACCAGGACCGGCAGTTGCGGCGTTACGCGCGGCGCGTGCTGGTGCGCAGCCCCTATTTCGCGCGCTGCGCCGAACTGCCTTTCGCCGCCTGGCCGACGATGGACAAGGCGCTGATGATGGAGCACTTCGACGCCATCAACACCGCCGGCCTCAAACGCGACGCGCTGCTGGCGGTGGCGCGGCGCAGCGAGGCCGAACGCGACTTCACGCCGCGCGTCGGCCGCTACAGCGTCGGGCTGTCGTCCGGCACCTCGGGGCAACGCGGGCTGTTCGTCGTCAGCCCGCGGGAGCAGGCGGCCTGGGCCGGCGTCATGCTGGCGCGCCTCCTGCCCGACGGACTGACCGCCGGCGAGCGCGTCGCCCTCTTCCTGCGCGCCGACAACCACCTCTACCACAGCGTCGACAACCGCTGGCTGAGCCTTTCCTTCCACGACCTGTTCGCGCCCTTCGAAGCGCAATGCGCGCGCCTGCAGGCGGAGCGGCCGAGCATCGTCGTCGCCCCGGCGCAGGTGCTGCGCGCGCTGGCGCTGGCGGTGCGCGACGGCAGCCTGCAGATCGCCCCCAAGCTGGTGATTTCGGTCGCCGAAGTGCTGGAGCCGGCCGACCGGGCGCTGCTCGGCGAAGTATTTCCGCGCGTCGGCGAGGTTTACCAGGCGACCGAGGGTTTCCTCGCCGCCACCTGCCCGCGGGGCACGCTGCACCTGAACGAGGAGTTCCTGCGCATCGAGCCGCAGTGGCTGGACGAACAGCGCTTCACCCCCTGGGTCACCGACTTCACGCGGCAGACCCAACCGATCGTCCGCTACCGCCTCGACGACGTTCTGGTGCGGCGCGCCGAGCCCTGCCCCTGCGGCCGCGCCGGCCTGGCGCTGGCGGCGATCGAGGGACGTTGCGACGACCAGTTGCAACTGCCCGGCAGCGACGGGCAAGTCAAACCGGTGTTCGCCGACCTGTGCAGCCGGCTGATCGCCAACGCGCTACCGCTGACCGCCGACTACCGGCTCGAACAGCACGGCGCCGACCGCCTGCAACTGACCGCCGATTGCCCCCTGCCCGACATCGAACGCTGCCGCGCCGCGCTGCTCGCCGGTTTCGCCCGTCAGGGCGTCGCCGTCGCCGCCTTGCACTGGCAGCTCGCCAGCCAGCCGCTGCCCGCCGATTTCCGGCACAAGCGGCGGCGCATCCGGCGCCTCGCCTCATGACCAGCACCGCATTCCGGCTGCGCCAGATGCTCTTCGGCTGGGGCGGCGTCGGCCTCATCTACAACCTCAGCGACCGCTTCCAGGGGCCGGGTCTGGTCCTCGAACCCGGCGTCATCGACCGCCTGATTCCCTACAGCCCGCACGCGGTCTGGCCCTACCTGTCGTTCTTCCTGATCGTCCCGCTCGCCTTCCTGACCTGCCCGGCCGGACGCCTGCGCTGGTTGCGCAGCGCTTTCCAGGTGGCGGCGCTGGCCGCCGGCGCGGTCTTCATGCTGTGGCCGACCACCCTCGCCTATCCCGACTATTCCGCCGCCGGCCTCAGCGGCACGCTGCTTGCCGGCCTGCTCGCCGTCGATTCGCCGCAGAACTGCTTTCCCTCGCTGCACATGGCGCTGACCACGCTCGCCATCCTCGCCCTGCACGATCCCCGGCGGTCGCTGCGCAACCTGCTGCTGTGGGCGTGGGGCGCGCTGATCGGTTTTTCCATCCTGCAGTTGCGCCGCCACCTCGCCATCGACCTGGCGTCCGGCGTCGCCCTCGGTTTTGCCGCCGCCTGGCTGTGCCGGCGCTGGCTTGCCCCCGCCACCCTGACGCAAGGAGCCCCGTCATGAGCGAACTCGCCTGGCCCATCGCCTGCATGCTGATCCTCGTCTTCGGCGAAGCGCTATTCCTGCACTGGAGCGGGCGCCAGTCGGTGAACTGGCGCGATGTCGTCTTCAACATCGATTCCGGCCACCTCATGCTGTGGCTGTTCCGCGGCCTCGAGATCACCTGCTACGGCTACGTCGCCGCGCACTGGAGCTTCAACCTGCTGGCCGCCTGGCCACCCGTTGCGGTCTGGCTGTTCGCCTTGTTCGCCTGGGATTTCGGCTTCTACTGGCTGCACCGCCTGCACCACCAGTGGCCGCCGTTCTGGGCGGTGCACCTGATCCACCACCAGGGGCGGCATTTCAACCTCTCGCTCGGCGTGCGCAATTCCTGGTATTCCTCGCTCACCTCGATTCCCTTCTTCCTGCTGCTGGCCTTGCTCGGCGTGCCGCTACCGGTGTTCGTCGCCGTCTCGATCCTCCATTACAGCGTGCAGTTCTACAACCACAACGCGCTGGTGCCGCGCCTGCGCTGGCTGGAAACGATCCTGATCACGCCGGCCCTGCACCGCGTCCATCATGTCAACGAAGCGCGCTACTGCAACAGCAATTTCGGCGGCAGCTTCTCGTTCTGGGACCGCCTGTTCGGCAGCCTGGAACGCGAACTGCCGGCCGCGCCGTTCAGCTACGGCGTCGGCCATGAGGCGCCGCCGGAAAACCCCTTCTGGGCGAGCAACCTGCCTTTCCTGCGCCTCCTGGGCGGCAGCGCCGGCACCCCGCCGGCGGCCCGCTTTGCCTGCGCCGACTGGGCGATCGCCAGCGGCGCCCTGCTGCTGTTCGCGCTGGTCATCGGCTACGTCAACCGCTACGGCTACGGTTACGGCGCCGTCGATGTCGCCCAGATCGTGCTCTTCGCGCTGCTGGCCGGCGGCGCGGTGGTCCTTGGCGGTATGGCCGAAGGCCGGCGCTGGGCGCCGCTCGCCTGGCTGGCGCTTTGCCTCGCCCTGCCCGCCGCCTGGCTGGGCGGCCTGCGCTGGTTTGCCGGGGTCTGGCCGTGGCTGATGCTGCCGCTGGCAGTGCACGGGCTGCTACTGGCGCTTGGCGTCGGCCGCCGGCCGGCGAGCACCGCATGAGGCCGCTGCCGCCGCTCTGCTACGCCGCCCCCAAGGTCTGCGGCGAGGTGGCCTTCGAACAGGCGCTGCAGGTGCGCGCCCGCGGCTACCTGGCGGCACGCAACGACCACCGCTACGCCGATGGCGCCCACCTATTCAAGGCGGCGCTGCTCGCCGCCGCCTGCCTCGCCTGCTACCTGCTCAGCCTGATGGCCGGCACCGCCAGCGGCTTCGCCAGCGCCTACCTGGCGGCCATCGCCGTCTGCATGCTGCTCAACATTGACGTCAATCACGATGCCTCGCACAACGTCTTTTTGCGCAGCCGGCGCGGCAACCGCGTCGTCGGCCGGCTGGTCACGCTGCTGCTCGGCATCGACCCCGATTACTGGCGGGTGCGCCACGTCGATTTCCACCACCGCTACCCGAACATCGAACACTACGACCTCGACACCGAGGAAAACGGCATCTTCCGCCAGACGCCCTTCCAGCGCTGGCGGCCGCACATGCGCCAGCAGCACCGCTACTGGCCACTGATCGCCGCGCTGTCGCTGACCTGGATCGCCTGGGTGTTCGACTGGCGCGACCGCCTCGGCCGCACGCCGCTGCGCCAGCATGGGCTGCTGCCGGGAAGCGGCGGCTGGGCGCTGTTCCTCGCCTCCAAACTCGGCCATCTGCTGCTCGCGCTCGGCCTGCCGCTGGCCGCCGCCGACGCCCACGGCCTGGGCTGGCAACTGGCGCTGATCTGCTACCTGGCGGCGCAGATGGCCGGCTCGCTGCTCCTCGTCTTCCTGCTCCTCGGCACCCACTGGGCACAGGCCGCCTTCTACCCGGCGCCGCCCGACGGCCGCCTGGCGCAAGGCTGGCACCGGCACAATTTCGCCACCGCCTGCGACTGGCTGCCGACGCCGCGCTGGCTGCAGTGGGGCATGGGCGGCCTCAACCTGCACCTCACCCACCACCTCTTCCCCGGCTGGCACCACCGCCACTACCCGGCGCTGGCGGACATCGTCGCCCGCACCGCCGCCGAACACGGCCTGCCCTACCGCTGCCTCGGCTACCGCCAGTTGCTCGCCGGCCAGCGCCGCTTCCTGCGCGAGATGGGCCGCCAACCCGCCGAACAAGGCTCATGAAGATAGCGCCGCCGCTGCATTTCGGGCGCGACGACCAAGCGCTGCGCGCCGCCCTCGACACCGCCGCCGGCGCCTGGCTGGCCGCCCGCAACGACCACCGCGGCGCCGACGCCGGCATGATCGGCAAGCTGCTGCTGCTCGTCGCCGTCGCCGCCACCGCCTACGCCAGCGCGCTGACGCAGGCCACGGCCGCCGGCTTCGGCGTCGCCTACTTCGTCTATCTCGCCGCCGCCATGCTGCTCGCCATCAACGTCGTGCACGACGCCTCGCACAACGCCTTCCTGCGCAGCGCCCGCGGCAACCGCTGGCTCAACCGCCTGGTCAGCCTGCCGCTCGGCCTCGACCCCGAATGCTGGCGGGTGCGCCACGTGATCTTTCACCACCCCCGCGTCAACGTGCAGGGCCACGACCTCGACATCGAGGAAAACGGCGTCCTGCGCCAGACCCCGCACCAGCGCTGGCGGCCCTTCATGCGCTGGCAGCGCTGGTACTGGCCGCTGGTGGCGGCGATGACCTTCCCCGCCATCATCTGGTCCTTCGACTGGCTGGACCGCGCCGGCCGCACCCCGGTCGGCGCCCGCATGGCGACACCGGGCTGGCGCGGCTGGGCCGGCTTCCTGCTGGCCAAGGCCGCCCACCTGACGCTGGGCATCGGCCTACCGCTGTATTTCTGCGCCGGGCGGATCGCCCCCGCCACCATCCTGCTCGCCTATTTCCTCAGCCTGAGCGCCGCCTCGCTGCTCTTCGTGTTGCTCATCCTCGGCACCCACTGGGCCAAGGGCCGCTTCTTCGCCGCCCCGCCCGACGGCCGCTTCGCCCACGGGCGCTGGGAACACCAGTTCCTCACCACCTTCGACTGGCAGATCACCCCCGGCTGGCTCGGCTACTGGCTGGGCGGCATGAACCTGCACCTCACCCACCACCTCTTCCCCGACTGGAGCCACCGCCACTACCCGGCGCTGGCCGACCTCATCGCCCGCCTCGCCCCCGAACACGGCACCCCCTACCAACGCCCCGGCCTGCGCGGTTTCCTGCGCGAACAACAGGCTTTTCTTGGGCGGATGGGGGCGGGGCCGGATGGGGATACCGGCGGACGGGAGTAAGCACAGCCGGGGAAGGATGATCATTGGACGATCAAGCGATATCCGACCCCGGGTTCCGTGCGAATGTGGCGTGGGCGATTGGGATCGGCTTCAAGTTTGCGGCGCAAACCAGCCATGTAAACCCGTAGATAGTGCGTGTCGTCCACATGGCCAGGCCCCCAGACCTCTCGCAACAACTGGCGATGTGTCACGACCCGACCGAGGTTGGCGATCAATTGCACCAGAAGTTTGTACTCGATCGGGGTCAGATGAATTTCCTCATCGCCGCGCATGACCCGACGCTTGACCATATCCACCTGAATATCCCCCAAAGCCATCAGGGGCGATGTCCCGGTATGCGCTGCACGCCGCAGCAAGGCGCGAATTCTGGCCTGCAGTTCGGCGATTCCGAAAGGCTTGGTCAGATAGTCGTCGGCACCGGCATCGAGTGCCCGCACCTTTTCGCTTTCCAGGGTTCTCGCCGAGAGAATCAGTATCGGCAAGCTTGTCCAACTACGGACTTCACGTATCAGATCGATACCGTCGCGATCGGGAAGTCCGAGGTCAAGCACTGCCAGGTCGGGCTTGCGGGTACCCAGTTCGATCAAGCCTCGCGCTGCCGTCTCGGCCTCATGCACGGTACAACCTTCGGCTTCGAGCGCGGTCCGGATGAAGCGACGAATCTGCCCTTCGTCCTCGATGACCACCACGCAACAGGTCCCGGCGGGGTTCACCATGAGACATCCTCCTTTGGTACTTTCGGTGCTTCGCCACGAGGTATGGCGATGACGAAACGCGCGCCGCCCAAACTGCTTTTCTCCGCCCGAATAGTCCCGTCATGCGCTTCGACAATGGCTTTCACGATGGACAAGCCCAGACCGACGCCGCTGATCGTCGATTCGCTCCGGCCGCGTGCAAACTTCGCAAACAGTGCTTCCTCCTTGCCCGCAGGCAAACCCGGTCCGCTATCCTCGACGCTGATTTCGACATTGTTGCCAACGCACTGTGCCGAGATGGCGATGACACTTCCTGTCGGCGTGTATTTCGCAGCATTCTCAAGGAGGTTGCAGAAGACTCTCTCCATCAGAATCGAGTCAAAATAAAGCATCGGCAGCTCGGCCGGCAGGGCAATATTGACCGCATGTTCTTTCAGCATCGCCGCGCGGGACTCCAGCGCCACGCCGATGACCTCCTCAAGCGGCTGCCAGTCGCGGTTTAGTTTGACATCCCCGCTTTGCAGACGAGCCATGTCCAGCAAGTTGCTGACCAGCACGCTGGTACGCAGTGCTTCGTCGCGAATGGCGTTGGCGATGTCGGCCTGTGCTTTAGGCAAGGGCGGCCCGGCGATATTCAGCGATTCGGCCAGACCGGAGAGCACGGTCAGCGGCGTACGCAGATCATGCGACAGTGCCGACAGCAAGGAATTGCGCAATTGTTCCGACTCCATCCTGACCAATGCCTCCTGGGCCACGGCGATGAAGTGCACGCGTTCGAGGGCAATGGCGATCAGGCTGGCACTGGTTTCCAGCAAACGCTGTTGCTCCGGCGGCGCCGACCACTTACCCGTGGGCGGCACGACGACCAGCACGCCGCGCGTCCGCATCGGCGCCTTCAACGGCAGATACAGCGCACTGGCCGACGGCAGCGTCGAGGTCGAGCAGCCGGCCGGCTCGTTGTGATCGAGCGCGTAGTGCGCGACACCGACATCGAGCTCGGGCAATGCGCAGTCCCCCGCCACTTGCAGATGGTCACCGGTATCCAGCGCCATCAGCGTCGAACGGGCGCCGAACACGCGGTCCACAAAACGCTGGCTGATTTCGACGATTTGCTCGATAGCCAGGGCACTGGACAACTCGCGGGCCATTTCGAACAGGGCCCGCATCCGCTGTTCCCGCCCCAGGGCAATACCGGCCTGGAATTTCAGGCGGGCCGTCATCTGCCCGATCAGCAGCGCGACCAGCAGCATGACAGCGAAGGTCGGCAGGTACTGGACATCACTCACCGCAAACGAAAAGCGCGGCGGCACAAAAAAGAAATCGAAAGCGGCCACCGACAACACGGCAGCCAATGCCCCCGGACCGCGCCCCAGGCGATAGGCGATGAAGACGGCCATCGACAGGAAGATCATGACGATGTTGGCCAGTTCAAGATGCGGCAGCAGCGGCGTCGCCACGAGGGCCGTCAAGGCCACGCCGATGCCGGCCAGCAGATAGTCCCGCCAGGCAATCGGCAACTCGTCAGCGGAACGCTCCTTCGCGACATCACCGGCGCCGCTTGTTCGCTCGTCCGCATCGCGGGCGACCAGCACGACCTCGAGCTCGGGCGCCCTTTGTCCCAGCTTCTCGGCAAAACTGCGCTGCCATGGCCATAACCTGGCCGCTTCCCGACCGACGACCACCTTGCCCAGATTGTGCTCGCGAGCGTAAGCGGTCGTCACTGCAATCATGTCATCACCGGACAGGCTCGCCGTGGTGGCACCCAGATCCTGTGCCAGTTTCAGCGTGCGCAGGATGCGTGAGCGGTCGCTTTCCGACAGGCGCTGAAGCTTCGAGGTTTCGACGTAGATCACGTGCCACGGAACGTTGAACTGCGCAGCCAGCCTTGCTCCGGCACGGATCAGCTTGTTGCTGCCGAGGCCGGCGCCGATGCAGACGAGCAATGACTCCTGGGTCGGCCATACCGTCGTCACCGAGGTTTCCCGGCGATAGGCCAGGACATCCTCATCGACCCGGTCCGCCGTGCGGCGCAGGGCCAGTTCCCGCAGCGCCAGCAGGTTGCCCTTGCGGAAGAAGTTCTGTACGGCGCGTTCGGCCTGCTGGGGAATATAGACCTTCCCCTCCTTGAGACGCTGCAGCAGTTCCTCGTGCGGCAGGTCGACCAGGACGATTTCATCGGCCTGGTCGAAGACGTGATCGGGCAGGGTTTCCCAGACCTTGATGCCGGTAATGCCACCGATCACGTCGTTCAGGCTTTCCAGATGCTGCACATTGACCGTGGTGAACACGTCGATGCCCGCCGCCAGCAACTCTTCCACGTCCTGCCAGCGCTTGGGATGACGCGAGCCCGGGGCATTGGAGTGGGCCAGTTCGTCGACGAGGATCAGCTCCGGTTTGCGCGCCAGCGCTACATCGATGTCGAATTCCCGAAGTTCGTGCCCCTTGTACTCGATGCGCTTCTGCGCGATCGACTCCAGGCCGCGCACCATTTCCGCCGTCTCGGAGCGGCCATGCGTTTCGACCACCCCGATGACCAGATCGACGCCCTGCGCCTGCAGCCCCTGAGCGGCGCCAAGCATGGCGTAGGTTTTGCCGACACCGGGGCTGGCACCGAAGAAAATTTTCAGCTTGCCCCGGCGTTTTTGTACCGATTCGGCTTCCAGACGAGCCAACAGGGCATCCGGATCGGGGCGCTGCACCTCGTTGCTCATCAACCTCTCCTGCCCGGCCAAATCACCTGGCCCAAGGAAGTCATCTTCTTGCCGAAGGGCACGCGCTCATCGGCCAGCGTTTCCAGGAAGTCCGACAGCCGCTTGGAGCGTGCGATGGCGAACAGCACCAGGCCGACAAACACGACCGTCGCCACGACGCCATGGATGATCCTCTCGGTCACGCTTCCTTCGCCGAAGGGAATGATGTTCATGCCAAAGTAGCCAGTCGTCACCGTCGCCATCAGCCCGAGGATCGTGATCACGGTCAGCCGGACCACCGTATTCGATTGCCGCCGTTGCGAATCGCTATCCAGGTAATGACTCATTTCGCGAATCTCGTCGCGTACCTCTTCATACAGGCTGTCGTTGCGCAAATGCCGGCTGCACAGGCGGTACAAGGCTTGCAGATGGGGGCGTTCGGACAGTTCGTGGAACCAGTAGCGGTGAGTGAAGCGCAGGAAGGTTTCGAAATTCGCCCGGATGCGGCGTTTGAAACGACGCACCGATACCTCGTTGCGAATGTTCAAGTCGTTGACGGCATCCACCAGGACCTCCGAAAAGACCAGCAGCGATGCGCGATGCAGGTGGGCGATCAGGAAAATCACGAAATGCTGATGCCGGAACTGCGCCAGAACCCCGCGCTCGGCATCGATGAAAAACCCTGAAGCGGCATCCCCGACCACCGTAAAGGCATTGCCGGTGCAGATGAAGCGCGTATTCGGACCGGCTTCGCTGTTGTGCCAATAGCGATCCTGGCAGTACAGCCCGACGAAATCCTTGACCGACGGTTCGTTGCCGGGGAGTGGCTCATCGGGATGCATCACGGTCGCCAAGCCAATCCTGACCCAGTCTTCGCGCTTCAACAGGCGCGGATTGTCGACCGCCAGATAGGCCATCACCGGCATGCGGTGATACTCGATCAGTCGATAGCGTATCTCGCCAGCCTTGTCGGAGTGAGCGAGGACCAGCGGCGACAGCAGCCATGCCCAATGCTCGCTGATGCCGGGGCTGCGATGTGCGCAGACGTATTCGAGGAACTTGGCGCGACGCTCGGTATCCGACACCGTCAGTATCTGGCCATCGTGCCCCAGCCATTCGGAGAGGTGGATGTTGTGCAAGCCGAATCCGTCTTCCCCCCAGCCCGAAGGGTAAGCGCGACCGAAACGGAACAGGATGTCCCGGACCAAGTCCAGGGGCAGGTCATTCCCCCGCACTTCGAGATTGAAAATGACCAGGTCGAGATCGTGAAAGAAATACAAGTCGAGGTGAACGACATGCAAGGTGAGTGGCTCGCTGCCGGGGCGCAACGTCAGGCGCAGGCCGGCGACATCCTTGCGGCGAAAGACGTGTACCGGCGACTCACCGATGTCATCGCCGGGCGAGCGTTTGGATGACCTCCCCTCGCCATAAAGAAAGCGCTGCACATAAGGCAGGAAAGAGACGAACTCCCGATAGTGACGCTCCTGAAACAGGCCGGGGTCGGCGGTGAATTCGTCGTCGATCCGTTGCCAGGGCTTGTCTTTCAGCGACTCAAGAACCTCCCAGTGGCGTCCTTCGCCTTTCTCCAGGGCCAGCGGTTCCAGTTGCAGGGGCCAGAGGAGACTGGCATGGAAAAGCGGAACACGCATTGCCTTGTTTGTCGTCATTTCTTCCATGACCTAGCCCTTGTTGACGAATATCGTGACTACCGTTTGCGCGCCGCTGAAATTCCAGCCTCAACCAGTGCCCGAAAGGCCTTTTTGCAGTTGGGGCTGCAGGTTCGCTGGCGCCCATAGGATAGTTCATGCAAGCGGATACTGATGGGGTGAGCGATGCCGCACACCGGGCAGACATGCGTGATCATTTGCACTCCGTTCTCAGATCGAGCGTTCGGCATAACGCGCCAGTTGCACCGATTGGCTGGCGATGGACGGCGCAACCAGAAAAATCTCGCTCTGCGGAATGGCGCTCAGCGCGACCGCCAACGCTATGGCCGCCGTGCTGGCGCCGATGGCAATCCGTGCCGGCATCTTGAAACCGGCGACAAAGCTTGCCAGGCTGACTTGCCCGCTGGCATCGACGGCAAATTCACGGCGCCGGATGCCGCTACCGCCTTCGCACACGGCCAGGCAGTAGTGATCGTTCTCAACGGCAACCCCGACACTGATGGCTTTCTGAACAGAGCAAATACTCATACACGCTTTCCGGCTGTTCCAGGCAACCGGACGGCCACCTGCTCGATACGACCAATATAGCGATCCGGAAATAAGGATTTCGTAAAAACTCGGGGCTTGCTCGTCAAGCGGACGTAAATATGAAAGAGCCGGAGCAGCATGGGGAAAGGCACCCGTACCAGGTACGGGTGCCTTGCTGCGCAGCGCGCCATTGAGACCGACGTGCAAATTATCGGATGCCTGCCAAGGCATCGAGTGACAGGTTGAGTTCCAGCACATTGACGCGCGGTTCACCAAGAACACCAAGTTGGCGGTCTTCGGTTTGGCTGGCGATCAGGTCTCGAACCCGGGATTCCGGTAGCTGACGCTCGCGGGCGATGCGTGGGGCCTGCCACAGGGCAGCGGCAACGCTGATGTGCGGGTCGAGGCCACTGCCCGAGGCCGTGACCAGGTCGACAGGAATGGCTGCCGTCTGGCTCGGATCGCTGGCCTTCAGTGCCGCGATGCGTCCCTTGACGCTTTCTTCCAGCGCCGGGTTGAGCGGCCCTTGGTTGGAACCGCCGGAGGCCGCAGCGTTGAACGGCATCGGCGCTGTCGCCGACGGCCGTCCCCAGAAGTGGCCGGCATTGGAGAAGGCTTGTCCGATCAGGCGGGAGCCGAGCGCCTTGCCATCCTTGACGATCAGGCTTCCATTGGCCTGATCGGGGAATACACCCTGGGCGATGCCGGTGATCAGCGCCGGGTAGGCCGCGCCGGTCAACAGGGTGAGCAGGCCGAAAATCGCGACGGCAGGTTTGAGTTCCTTGAGCATTGCAGGCTCCTTAAGCGAGATTGAGGCCGACCAAGACCAGGTCGATCAGCTTGATGCCGACGAAAGGCACGATCAAGCCGCCAATGCCATAGACCAGCAGGTTGCGGCGCAGGATGGCGGCGGCACCGAGCGGCCGGTAGGCGACGCCCTTCAGGGCTAGCGGAATCAGCGCGACGATGACCAGGGCATTGAAGATGACCGCCGACAGGATGGCCGAGTCCGGCGTCGCCAGGCCCATGACGTTCAGGGCGTTGAGCGCGGGATAGGTCGAGGCGAAGGCAGCCGGGATGATCGCGAAGTACTTGGCGACGTCGTTGGCAATCGAAAACGTGGTCAGCGCGCCGCGCGTCATCAGCATTTGCTTGCCGGTCTCGACGACCTCGATCAGCTTGGTCGGGTTGGAGTCGAGGTCGACCATGTTGCCGGCTTCCTTGGCGGCCTGCGTGCCGGTGTTCATGGCGACCGCCACAGCGGCCTGGGCCAGCGCCGGGGCGTCGTTGGTACCGTCGCCGGTCATCGCCACCAGGCGGCCTTCCGCCTGGTAATGGCGGATCAGCTTGAGCTTGGCTTCGGGCGTCGCTTCGGCGAGGAAATCGTCCACCCCGGCCTCGCCGGCGATGGCGGCGGCGGTCAGGCGGTTATCGCCGGTGATCATCACGGTCTTGATGCCCATCCGGCGCAATTCGGCGAAGCGTTCCTTGATACCGCCCTTGACGATGTCCTTGAGTTCGACAGCGCCGAGCACGCGATCGCCTTCAGCGACGACCAGTGGGGTGGAGCCGTGGCGAGCGATGTCGTCCACCGCTTCCTGGACCTTGGCCGGCCACAATCCGCCCAAAGCGCTGACATGGGCCTTGACTGCTTCGGCAGCGCCCTTGCGGATGCTCTTGCCCCGCCAGTCGATACCGCTCATCCGCGTCTGGGCGGTGAAGTGCACGAACGTCGCCCCTTCGGCCTGGATGTCCCGACCGCGCTGATGCAGCACTTCTTTCGCCAGATGGACGATGGAACGGCCTTCCGGTGTCTCGTCGGCCAGCGAGGCATAGAGCGCGGCTTCGGCCAACTGGTCTGCCGAATAGCCTGGCGCAGCGACAAATCTGGCCGCCTGGCGATTGCCCAGCGTGATCGTGCCGGTCTTGTCGAGCATCAGCACATCGACATCGCCAGCCGCCTCGACAGCACGGCCGGAAGTGGCGATCACGTTCTTGGCCATCATCCGGCTCATGCCGGCGACGCCGATGGCCGACAGCAAACCGCCGATGGTGGTCGGGATCAGGCAGACGAGGAGCGCCACCAGCACGGTGACGCTGATCGGCGAGCCGGCCCCGGCGGTTTCGACACTGAACAGCGAAAACGGCAGCAGCGTCGCCGTGGCGAGCAGGAAGGCGATAGTCAGCGCAACGAGCAGGATGGTCAGGGCGATTTCATTTGGCGTCTTCTGGCGCTTGGCCGCTTCGACCATGCCGATCATGCGGTCGAGGAAGGTCTCACCCGGATTGACCGTAACGCGGACAACCAGCCAGTCGGACAGCACGCGGGTGCCGCCGGTGACGGCCGAAAAATCACCGCCCGCCTCGCGGATGACCGGTGCCGATTCGCCGGTGATCGCCGATTCGTCGACCGAGGCGACGCCTTCGATGACTTCGCCGTCACCGGGAATGACTTCGCCAGCGGTGACGATGACGACATCGCCCTTGCGCAGATCCTCCGAAGGCAGGATGCGCGTCTTCGCGCCGTAATGCGGTTCCTGCAGTTTCTTGGCCCACACCGTCTTGCGCAGCCCGCGCAGGGCGGCGGCCTGCGCCTTGCCGCGGCCTTCGGCGACCGCTTCGGCGAAGTTGGCGAAGAGCACGGTGAACCACAGCCACAGCGTGATGGCCAGGATGAATCCGGCCGGGGCCTCGCCATCGCCACCCAGCGCCTGGACAAACAGCCCGGTGGTGAGCACGCTGCCCAACCAGACGACGAACATCACCGGGTTCTTGACCTGGTAACGCGGCGACAGGCGTTTGAAGGACTCGACCACGGCGTCGCGCAGCAGCGCCGGATCGGTCATGGATTGTGTCGTTTGCATCAAATTCTCCTTATTGGGCGCCAATCATTTGCAGGTGCTCGACAATCGGCCCCAATGCCAGTGCAGGCAGGAAGGTCAGCGCACCGACCACGATCACCGTGCCGATCAGCAACATGACGAACAGCGGCGTATGGGTCGGCAAGGTGCCGGCCCCCGGCGGAATGCTCTTCTTGGCGGCCAACGAACCGGCAATAGCCAGTACCGGAACGATCAGCCAGTAGCGGGCGAACAGCATGGCGAAGCCGAGCAGCGTGTTGTAGAAAGGCGTATTCGCCGACAGGCCGCCGAAGGCGCTGCCATTGTTGTTGCCGGCCGACGACAGGGCGTAGAGGATTTCCGAGAAGCCGTGCGCGCCAGGATTGGCGGTGCCGGCCCGGCCGGCGTCCGCCATCACGGCGATGGCGGTGCCGAGCAGGACGACCAACGGCGGCACAAGGATGGCGACAGCAGCCATCTTGACCTCGAAGGCCTCGATCTTCTTGCCCAGGTACTCCGGCGTGCGGCCGATCATCAGGCCGGCGACGAAGACTGCCACGAGCGCGAAGATGATCATGCCGTACAACCCGGAACCGACGCCGCCGAAAACCACCTCGCCGAGTTGCATCAGCCACATCGGTACCAGACCACCGAGCGGCGTGAAGGAGTCGTGCATGGCATTGACCGAACCGTTCGAGGCGGCGGTGGTTGCTGTCGCCCACAGCGCCGAATTGACCACACCAAAGCGGGTTTCCTTGCCTTCCATGTTGCCGCCGGCCTGCAATTCGGAGGCCTTGGTATCGAGACCGAGGCGCTCGAACAGTGGGTTGCCCGACTGCTCGGAGCCGACGCAGAGGGCCAGCATGGCCACGAAAATGACGGTCATTGCCGCAAGAATGGCGACGCCCTGGCGCCGGTCGCCGTCGTAACAGCCGAAGGTGATGCACAAGGCGGCCGGGATCAGGAGAATGGCCAGGAGTTCGAGGAAGTTGGACAGCGGAGTCGGATTCTCGAAGGGGTGGGACGAATTGATGTTGAAGAAACCGCCACCGTTGCTACCCAGTTGCTTGATGGCGATCTGCGACGCAGCAGGACCGACCGCGATGCGCTGCTCGGCGCTCGTCATCGTTTCGGTGACCGGCCGGCCTTGCGCATCCTTGAGCGGCTGGCCGTCGTCGCCCAGCTTGGGCTGGTCGAATTCGAGCTTTTCGACGAGCTGGACGCTGGCGTGCTGGTTGAACGTCTGCACGACGCCCTGGCTGACCAGGACGACCGACAGTACGATGGACAGCGGCAACAGGATGTAAAGCGTTGAACGGACCAGGTCGACCCAGAAATTGCCCAGAGCCGCGGCTTCGCGCTGCACGAAGCCGCGCGCCAGGGCGATGAGGACCGCCATGCCGGTGGCGGCGGACAGGAAGTTCTGCACGCCGAGACCGAGCATCTGCGTCAGGTAACTCATCGTCGACTCGCCGCCATAAGCCTGCCAGTTGGTATTGGTCGCGAAGCTGACTGCCGTATTGAAGGCCAGATCGGCTGTCGTTGCGGCCATCCCGTCCGGATTGAGGGGCAACACGTCCTGCAGGCGCTGCAGCGCGAACACCGCCAGGAAGCCGAGCAGGTTGAAGAGCAGGACGGCGAGCGTGTACCGCGTCCAGGGCATGGCATCGTCACCGCTGACGCCTGCCAGGCGGTAGATTCCGCGCTCGAGCGGGCGTAGCCAGCGCACGAAAACCGGGATGTCACCGTGATAGATGCGCGCCATGTAGCGGCCCAGCGGCCAAGCACAGGCGAGCAGGACGACCAGATACAGGCCGAGTTGCAAATAGCCGTTGCCAGTCATGAGAAGTCCTCCGGATAAAACAGCACGGCGACGAGATAGCCGAAGACGCCGATGGCGGCAGCCAGGGCAATCAGATAGAGCGGATTCATCATTTCCTCCGGATCTTTTCAAACAGAGGAACAAGGCCGGCCGTCACGGCGAAGAAAGCGATGGCGAGCAGCAGGTAGAGCGGGTCCATGAAACCTCCTGAATGGACTGGTTGCGACAAGCTCTACGTTAGTCGTTCGGGTATTAAGAAAACGCTAAATGATGGCCATGACAGCATTAAGGGCGTGTAAAGAAAGCGTGAATGAAAACTTGATCCGCGAAGCGCTTTTGGCGGCTCCCTGGAAGCAATGCATCAGCTTTACGGCAGGCGTCCGTACGAATTTCGTGTGGAGCGGACTATTGATTGTCCGCGACACGAAGAGTCTTGCCGTCCTCTTCCCGCTGTCTGCAGGCATCCCAAGCGCCTGCCCAGCCCATCACAGACTACATAGCTCCCACCCACTCCTTGCGCGCAAACTCCCGGCGGGCGGCCAGTCCGAGGCAACGCTGGCGGTCAGTTCTGCTGCGCTTCATCGCCGGCTCTCAGTCTGCGCTGCAGCGGCGGCAGATCGCCTCGACATGGATGGCGGTCGTGTTGAGGAAGGGGATGTCGGCGTCGCCGTCGTGCAGGAGCAACGGGAGTTCGGTGCAGCCGAGGATGATGGCGTCGAGCTGGTGGCGCGCCTGCAGGGCGCGGATGATGGCGAGGAATTCCTGCCGGGTCGTCGCATTGAAGATGCCGTGCTCGATTTCGTTGACCAAGCGGGCATGGATGCGCTGCTGTTCTTCGGGTTCGGGAACGAAGATGGCGAGGCCGTCGCCGGCGAAGAAGCCGGCCTGCATGGTGAAGGCGGTTCCGAGCAGGCCGAGGCGCCGGTAACCGGCGGCGCGGGCGGCGGCCAGCGTGGCATCGACGATGCTGAGCAGCGGGATCGGCGACTGGGCTTGCACCTGGTCGAACACGACATGCGGCGTGTTGGCGGAGAGGACGGCGAAATCGGCACCGGCCGCGTACAGCGCGCGGACCTTGCCGGCCAGCCAGGCGGCGAGCGCTTCCCAGTCGCCGGCCTCGACCATGGCGAAGAGGTGGGTGATATCGACGCTGACGATGACGATTTCCGGTACGGCCAGGCTCTGGTTGCGGGCGTGGAAGTGGTCAACGATGCGCTTGTAGTAGTCGATCGTCGCTTCCGGCCCGAGGCCGCCGATGATGCCGATGGTTTGCAAGTTGCTTCCTTCGTGTTTTCGGGAATTCCACCGGGATTGTAGCGACAAACCCGATGTCATTGCCCGCCGCTCGCCAGCGCGAAAATACCCGGAAACCGGATTGAACCTTTTCCCCAGGCCACCCACCAAACGCGGTCCGGCGCTGCGTTCGCGCGCAGCCGGGGGGATTTCACCAACAACAGGGAATGGGGTTCATGTCCAACATCACGAATTACAACGACAAGGTCGTCCGGCAGTTTGCGGTGATGACCGTCATCTGGGGCATCGTCGGCATGCTGGTCGGCGTCGTCATCGCCGCGCAACTGGTCTGGCCGGAGCTGAACGTGGGGCCGTATTTCCACTTCGGCCGCCTGCGCCCGCTGCATACCAACGCGGTGATCTTCGCTTTCGGCGGTTGCGCGCTGTTCGCCACGTCGTATTACGTGGTCCAGCGCACCTGCCACACCCGGCTGTGGGGCGGGCCGCTGATCCCGTTCACCTTCTGGGGCTGGCAACTGGCGATCGTCCTGGCGGCGATCACGCTGCCGCTCGGCATCACCAGCAGCAAGGAGTACGCCGAGCTGGAATGGCCGATCGACATCCTCATCGCGCTGGTCTGGGTGGCTTATGCGGTGGTCTTCTTCGGCACCATCGCCCGCCGCACGGTCGGCCACATCTACGTGGCGAACTGGTTCTACGGCGCCTTTATCATCGCCGTCGCGCTGCTGCACATCGTCAATCGCGCCGCCGTGCCGGTGTCGCTGACCAAGTCCTACTCGATGTACGCCGGGGCGCAGGATGCGATGGTGCAGTGGTGGTACGGCCACAACGCGGTCGGCTTCTTCCTGACCGCCGGCTTCCTCGGCATGATGTACTACTTCGTGCCGAAACAGGCGGGCCGCCCGGTCTATTCCTACCGGCTGTCGATCGTGCACTTCTGGGCGCTGATCTTCACCTACATGTGGGCCGGCGCGCACCACCTGCACTACACCGCGCTGCCGGACTGGACGCGGTCGGTCGGCATGGTCTTCTCGCTGATCCTGCTGGCGACGTCGTGGGGCGGCATGCTCAACGGCATCATGACGCTGTCGGGCGCCTGGCACAAACTGCGCGACGACCCGATCCTGAAGTTCCTGGTCACCTCGCTGTCGTTCTACGGGATGTCCACCTTCGAAGGGCCGATGATGGCGATCAAGTCGGTCAACGCGCTCTCGCACTACACCGACTGGACCATCGGCCACGTCCATTCCGGGGCGCTGGGCTGGGTGGCGATGGTGTCGATCGGCTCGATCTACTTCCTGCTGCCGCGCCTCTTCGGGCGCCGCGAGATGTACGCACCGGGCCTGGTCACCGTGCATTTCTGGCTGGCGACCATCGGCACCGTGCTCTACATCGCCGCGATGTGGATCGCCGGCGTCATGCAGGGCTTGATGTGGCGCGCCATCAACGCCGACGGCACGCTCGCCTACAGCTTCGTCGAAGGCGTCAAGGGCTCCTACCCGTTCTGGGCAATCCGCTGGTTGGGCGGTGTGTTCTTCCTCGCTGGCATGCTGCTGATGGCCTGGAACATGTTCCGCACCATCGCCGCCGGCAAGATCGAGCCGGTGGCGGTGATTCCGGCCGCCCAGCACTGAGGACGGCGATGAGCTTCGACCTGCTGCTGCCGGCTTACACCCTGCTCGCCTTCTTCGGCTTCCTGGCGATCTGCGCCTGGGCCTGCGACGGCGCTCGCGACGGCGATTTCTCGGCCGCCGCGGCCTTGCCCTTCAACGACCCGGAAGCCGAAGCGGAGGGGCGTCGGGCATTGCTCACCGGCCGCTGAGCCGGAATGCAAACGGGGGCCGCGGCCCCCGTTGTCGATTGCGGATCAGCGCGCCCCGCCGTACTCCTCGGCCAGGCAGTCGTAATGCGCGTGCGCCTCGCGCTCGAGTAGCGCGGCGGCCTGCCATTCGCGCATCGCCGGGTGGTCGAGCAGGGTTTCCTGCCAAGCGGCGGCGACCGGCGGCAGCGCCACGTTGTAGACGGTGAAGCGACAGGCGACCGGCGCGAACATCGCGTCGGCGATCGAGAAATCGCCGAACAGCCAGGGGCCTTCGCCGATGGCGAAGTATTCGCGCGCTTCTTCCCAGATTTCGACGATGCGGTCGATGTCGCGCTGCACTTCCGGTGTCGCCGGCTTGCCCTTGAGGCGCAGCTTGAGGTTCATCGGCATCGCCTGGCGCAGGTTCATGAAGCCCGCGTGCATTTCGGCGCAGACGCTGCGCGCGCGGGCGCGAGCCCGAGCATCGGCCGGCCACATGCGCGGTTCGCGCTCGGCCAGGTATTCGGCGATGGCCAGGCTGTCCCAGACCTGGAAGCCGTCGTCGTGCAGCGCCGGGACGCGGGCGTTGCCGGCGATCGGTTTGAGCGATGCGTTGTAGTCGCGGCCGGCAACCGACACCAGGTGCTCGGCGAATGGAATGGAATAATGCTTGAGCAACAGCCAGGCGCGCAGCGACCAGGACGAGTAGTTCTTGTTGCCGATGTAGAGGTCGTACATGGGGGTTTCCTTTCGGGAGATGCCAGTGCCTTGGCAATCGCCGCCAATGATAAGGGCATGAACGGAGATAAACCAAGGGCGGCACGAAAGTGCGCTTGCCGGGATCAAAATTATTTTTGCTGCAGTGCACAAATTTGTTTGCAGAACGGATATACTGAGGTTGAATTTCATCGACAACCCGTTTTCCAGGAGACAGCAATGTCCATCACCCCCGAGCAATTTGCCGCGGCCAACAAGGCCACCGTTGATTCCCTGCTGTCCGTTGCCAATACGGCACTGGCTTCCGCCGAGCGCATCGCCGCGCTGAACCTGAACACCGCCCGTGCCGCCCTGGAAGACAGCGCCGCCGGCGTCAAGTCGGTGATGGAAGCCAAGGACCCGCAAGCCGCCCTGGCCGCCCAGAAGGCGCTGGCCCAGCCGGCGATCGAGAAGGCTGTTGCCTACTCGCGTTCGGTCTACGAGATCTCCACCCAGACCCAGCAGGAACTGGCCAAGATGGTTGAAGCCCAGTTCAGCGAATTCCAGAAGTCGATCGGCAACATGGTCGACCTGGCCGCCAAGTCCGCCCCGGCCGGTTCCGAAGGTGCCGTTGCCGCCGTGCAGAGCGCCATTGCCGCCGCCAACTCGGCCTTCGGCAACATGAACGCGATGGCCAAGCAGTTCGCCGACGTCGCGCAGAAGAACATCGCCGCCGCGATGAAGCAAGGCAAGTAAGCCAGCCACTCCCGGCGCGAAAAGCCCCGCGCGACCCGCGGGGCTTTTTTTCACCCACGAACAGGAAGCCCCATGTCCGAATCCGGCCAGGACCCCGAACTCGACCGCCTGCTGCACGCCGCGCTCGGCGGCATGACGCCGCAGGAAGCGCTGATCGCCGCTTCGCGCGCCGACGCCGAGAATGCCGAAGAGAAGGCTGCGGCGATCGCCAGGAACCGCGAACGGGCGCTGAAACTGCTCGCCGCGCTGGAAAAGTCGCTCGGCTGAACGAGCGCTGCGTACCCTACGCAATCTGACGTATTTGCCGGCCGGGCCGGTCTCCTTAATCTGACGTTGCACCGCAGCAAACGGTTTTCCGAATCGTTCAACCCCTCAGATCCAGGAGCACTCATGAGCACTCGTCGCAACTTCATCAAGGCCACCGTCCTCGCCGCCGCCCTCTCCTCCATCGGCATGACGGCATACGCCGCCGACACGATCAAGGTCGGCATCCTGCACTCGCTGTCCGGCACCATGGCGATTTCCGAAACGGCGCTCAAGGAAACAGCGCTGATGACCATCGAGGAAATCAACGCCAAGGGCGGCGTGCTGGGCAAGAAGCTGGAACCGGTCGTCGTCGATCCCGCCTCCAACTGGCCGCTGTTCGCCGAAAAGGCTCGCCAGCTGCTGACCCAGGACAAGGTCGCCGTCACCTTCGGCTGCTGGACCTCGGTGTCGCGCAAGTCGGTCCTGCCGGTCTACAAGGAACTGAACGGCCTGCTCTTCTACCCGGTCCAGTACGAAGGTGAAGAACTCGAGAAGAACGTCTTCTACACCGGCGCTGCGCCCAACCAGCAAGCCATCCCGGCCGTCGAATACCTGATGTCCAAGGACGGCGGCGAAGCCAAGCGCTTCGTGCTGCTCGGCACCGACTACGTCTATCCGCGCACCACCAACAAGATCCTGCGCGCTTTCCTGAAGTCCAAGGGTGTCGCCGACGCCGACATCATGGAAGAGTACACCCCGTTCGGTCATAGCGATTACCAGACCATCATCGCCAAGATCAAGAAGTTCGCTTCCGAAGGCAAGAAGACCGCCGTCGTGTCGACCATCAACGGCGACTCCAACGTGCCCTTCTACAAGGAACTCGGTAATGCCGGCCTCAAGGCGACCGACGTGCCGGTCGTCGCCTTCTCGGTCGGCGAAGAAGAACTGCGCGGCGTTGATACCAAGCCGCTGGTCGGCCACCTGGCTGCCTGGAACTACTTCCAGTCGCTGAAGAACCCGGAAAACACCAAGTTCATCAAGATGTACAAGGACTGGGCCGCCAAGCAGAAGCTGCCGAACGCCTCCACCGTCGTCACCAACGACCCGATGGAAGCCACCTACATCGGCATCCACATGTGGGCGCAGGCGGTCGAGAAGGCCAAGTCCACCGACACCGACAAGGTCATCGCCGCGATGGCCGGCCAGTCCTTCAAGGCGCCGTCGGGCTTCACCGTCAAGATGGACGAAAAGAACCACCACCTGCACAAGCCGGTGTTCATCGGCGAAGTGAAGGCCGACGGCCAGTTCAACGTGGTCTGGAAGACCAAGGGCCCGGTCCGCGCCGCCCCGTGGTCGCCCTACATCCCGGGCAACGACAAGAAGAAGGACGTGCCGGAAGGCAAGTAAGCCAGCTTTTCCTGGACGAAGCACAAACGGGGCCGCGGCCCCGTTTTTCGCATTCAGGCGGCGGCGAAACGCACGCGCAGCCAGTCGCCGATAGCGGCGATTTCCTCGAAGCAGACCTCGTGCGCCATCGGATACTCCTGCCAGCCGACCGCATAGCCGGCGGCCCGCAGGAAATCCCGCGCCTGCCGGCCGAGCGCCGGCGCCACCACGTCATCGTCGTCGCCGTGCGCGGCGAACACCGGGATGGCGCGGTTGGCCGCCGTCGCCTCGCGCTCGACCAGTCCCGGCGACGGCAGGTAAGTGGACAGCGCGATCACCCCGCCCAGCGCCTGCGGATGCGTCAGCGCCGTCGTGTAGGCAACCGCCCCACCCTGCGAGAAACCGGCCAGGAAAACCCGCGCTGCCGGGATGCCACGCTCGCCCTCGCGCTCGATCAGGCGGCGCAGCGCCGCCCGCGAACGCAACAGGCCGGCCTCGTCGATGCGCCGCTCGCCCGGCGTCAGCGACAGGATGTCGTACCACGCCGGCATCGCCCAGCCGCCATTGCAGGTCACCGGCATCACCGGCGCGTGCGGAAAGACGAAACGCACTCCGGGCGATTCCGCCAGGCCGAGCGCCGACACCACCGGCACGAAGTCCGAACCATCGGCCCCCAGGCCATGCAGCCAGATCACCGCGAACTGCGGGTTGCTGCCCTGTTCGAGTTCGATTGCCGGCAAGTATTCGCTCATTTCACAACTCCTCTGTCCTGCCCGGCGTTTTACCCGGAAACGGCGGGCTGCGCCAGCGCTTCCGGCGCCCCGGGATGTCACCCCCGGGCCTGCGCCCGCTGCCGGATGGCGTCGATTGCGCCTTCCTCCAGCCCGAGCGACTTGAGGAAGGCGGCATGATCAGCGGGGTTTTCCCGCTCGAACTCGCCGTGCCACAGATCCATCGCCGCCTCGTCGAAGCCGGCGCGGCGCAGCAAGGCTACCCAGGCGGCCTTGTCGAACGACTGACGCCGGTCGCGGAACTCAGGCGTGGCCAGCAGGCGGGCCAGAAGCCGCTGCTGGGCGTGCAGCCGCGCGGCTTCCTGGCAGAGCTCGAGCAAGCGCTTTTCCAGCAGCGCCACCGGCCGGGAAGCTGCGCTGTCGCCCGGCGGGAGCAACAGGGCGCGGATGTCGGCAAGCGTCAGGCCGGCGTCGCGCAGGCGTCGGATCGTGCGCAGGCGCGCCAATTCGGCGGCGCCATAGCGCCGATAGCCGGCAGCGGTACGCCCGCTCGGCGCCAACAACTGGAGAGCTTCGTAGTGGAGGACGGAACTGCGCGCCAGGCCGACTTGCCGGCAAAGCTGTCCGAGCGTCATCGATTCGGGAATGGCCTGTGTCATGATGGCAGCGGCTGGCGGTCGGGCGGAAGGAAGCGTTCCCGTGCCGCCGGCGAATTGAGCAGCGATGCGGAATAATAGCGCGCCAGGACGGCGCGGGCGTCGTTGACCAGCTCTCCGTTGGCGACCAGGAAGTCATCCCAGGAAAGCACCGGATCGGCGCCGCCACCTTCGGCCATCAAGCGGACCAGGGCTTCGGAGAGGGTGCGATGGTATTTCCCGGGCACGCCCAGGCGCGCCGCCAGCCGGGCAATGGCCTCGCAGGTATCGCTGACCGCCCGTTCCAGCGGCTCCCGTTGCAGCAGCAACCAGGCTGCACGCAGGTGACCGTAGTGGTCGAAGCCGGCGGCGGGCATGCTGGCATCGAGAAAGGCGGCAAGGAACTGGGCGTTCGACATCTGTTTCGGATCGGACATGATGAGACTCCGGTGAAATGGAAAGCGCCAGTCTCAACCCTGCGACTGTCGTCAGGTCAACACCACTTCCGTTTGCCGCCAGCCCCGCATGCGCGCATAGTGGAGGGGCTTGAATCTGCGCCCGGCGCCTTGAAAAGCTTCCGCGACCGCGCGGCGATGCCGCCGCCGTCGTCCTCCGACGCTTTCCGAAAGGCCCCGCCATGGACCATCCCGACCAGTTGCGCTGGAAACAGAACTGGCGCGCGAACCGCATCGATTTTCACCTTGACCATGTCCATCCCCTCCTCTTGCGCTGCTGGGCCGAAATCGGCGTCGCGCCGGCAGCGCGCGTCTTCGTGCCGCTTTGCGGCAAGAGCCTCGACCTGATGTGGTTGCACGGCCAGGGGCATGACATCGTTGGCGTCGAACTGAGTACGGTGGCGGTCAACGCCTTTTTCCGGGAAAGCCGCTTGCGCCCGCAACGCAGCGCGCACGGCGCGCTGGAATGCTGGGCGCAGGAACGGCTGACCATCCACTGCGGCGATTTCTTCGCGCTGCGTCGGCAAGACCTGGCCGGGGTCAGCGCAGTTTACGATCGCGCCGCGCTGACCGCGCTACCGGAAGCCCTGCGCCCCGCCTACGTCGCCCACCTGCGGGCGATCCTGCCCGACGACTGCCGCATTCTGCTGCTGACGGTCGAGGATCTCGATGACGGGGAAAGCGAAGCCGATGCCAGCGGCAGTTCGGCGGAAGTGGAAGGTCTGTACGCGGCGCATTTCCGCGTCAGACTGCTGCATGTCGAGCATTGTGCCGCGCTGCAGGCCGGAAACGGCACGATCAGCGAGCCGCGCTCGGTGCATAAGGCATACCTCTTGGGTGGAGGCGATTGACGCCGCCAGCGGGCGTTCAGCGATTGACGACGGCGAAGCGGGTCAGATGATCGGGGGAAATGCCGGCGAGTTCGCCGACCACGTGGCTGATGCCGTCGCCGACCAGCCACCAGGCGTTGCCGTAGGGTAATGCGGTAATACGCGCAGCGGCCAGCAGATGCAAGGCTTCATGCCGGCGATTTTCAATATTCATGGGTGTGGCCACAAGGCCTCCTGTCTCAATAAAACAAAACCCCGGCGATGCCGGGGTTGCAGTGCCAGCGGGCCGACCAGCGGCCCCGCCGGTATCAGGCAGCGCGGATGTTGCCGGCCTGCTTGCCCTTCTGACCGGTCGTCACGTCGAAGCTGACGCGCTGACCTTCGGCGAGGGTACGGAAACCCTGACCTTGAATGGCGGAAAAATGAGCGAAAAGGTCTTCGCCGCCCTCATCGGGGGTGATGAAGCCGAAACCCTTGGAATCGTTGAACCACTTGACGGTGCCGTTGGCCATGTCTGTTATCTCCGGTAAAAAATGAATCGGGGCCCGAGCCCCTGTAAATGGGGCGAGATCAAGACGGCGAGGTCAGAATGGGGAGAAACGCCGCAACAACGGGGCTAAACCGGCAGAAAACGACACTGTTTGAAAATCGCTGCGGTGCACAATACGCGTTGCCAAGAGAAATAGCAAAGCAATTCTCGACAGCCCGATCATTTTCCGCGCGGGAAAGTCCCCAAAGCGTCTGCCGACGATGGCATAATCGCCCGGATTCCAAAAACGACAAGACTTCCCCTCCCCAATCAGACAGCAGTTCAACTGCGCGGGCACGCCCGCGCGGCGGTCGCAAGACCAAGGAATTTCAACACGTCAGGGAGGTGTGCAGTGAATCGCGAAGAGTTCTTCAGCAGCATCGATGCCAAGATTTCCCGTGCCAGCCGAGCCGATACCGGTTCCGCGGACATGCCGGCCGAAAACCAGGCTTTCCTGGAAACGGTGGTCGCCCGCCTGCAGCCGGTGGTCGCTTCCTACCAGGCCAAGCTCGCGGAACGGCAGATCAGCGCCGAGGTCAAGAGTTTCCCCGCCTGCATTTCCTTCACCCTGCGCTATCGCGACGGCGGCCATTGCGGCCTGACCCTCGACGGCCGCCTGGCCGACCGGCGCATCGAGATCACCGCCCACTACACCAACGACAACGGCCGCAACTACGTCAATACCGGCGGCGTCACCTATGGCCGGGACAACTGGCAGGACAGCATCTTCGAAGAAGCGCTGCAGAAATGCATCGACGACTTCCTGTCCTACGCCGGCCGGCACGGCGGCATCTATCTGAACTGAAAACGCGCCGCGCGCAGAACGGCCCGGCCCATGCCGGGCCTTTTCCGTTTACCGGTCGATGATCAGGCGCAGGCCGAGGGCGACGAACACCGCACCGGCGATTCGGTCGAGGATGGCCCCGGCGCGCGGACGCCGGTTCAGCCACTGGCCGACGCTGCCGGAAAAATGCCCGAGCAGACCGAACAGCAGCGCCGCCTGCAGCGTGAACAGGATGCCCAACTGGGCCAGTTGCCAGCCGATCCCGCCGTTGCTGGCGACCACGAACTGCGGCAAAAAGGAGAGGAAGAAGAGAATCACCTTGGGGTTGATCGCATTGGCGAAAACGCCCTTGAGAAAGACCTGGCGTAAGGTCGCCGCCGCGCCATCGACCGCGCCGACCCGGGCCACGCCCTGGCTGCGCAGGGCGCCGATGCCGAGCCAGACCAGATAGAGCCCACCGCCCAGCTTGAGCAGGGTGAAGGCCTGCGGCGAGGCGGCGATCAGCGCGCTGACGCCGAGCACCGCGAGCAGGGTGTGGCTGAGGCAGCCGAAAGCACAGCCCAGACCGAAGGCAATCCCCTGGCGCCGCCCGCGCGAAATTCCCATGCCGAGCACCATCATGTTGTCGGGACCGGGCGCAGCGGTGATCAGCATGGCGGCGAGCAGGAATCCGGAAAACTGTTCGAAACTGAGCATGGCGGTCGGCTCTCGGGCAAAGCCGGCAATATAACGCAAGGCAGCGGCTGCGACGATGGCGGCTCCGGCACCGGTTTTTCCACGTGTTTGCCGGACGATGACTTGACCACAGTGACGTTGTCATGATGCAATCCCCATCCTCTCGTCATGACCCTCCAGACCGATGTCGCTCCCGTCGCCGTTTGCCGCCTTTCTCTCGCAACACGCCCGACTGCTGGAGATCACCACGGCACTGCCGGAAGCGGCGCTGGTCGTCGAGCGTTTCTCCGGGCGGGAGGCGGTCAACGAGCTGTTCCGTTTCGAGATCGACTGCATTTCCACCAGCGCCGGCCTCGACCTGCTGGCGCTGACCGGCGAGGAAATCACCCTGCGTCTGCTGCAGGCCGACGGCAGCAAGCGCGCCTGGCACGGTTACGTCACCGAGGCGCTGCAGCTCGGCGCCGATGGCGGCTTCGCCCGTTATCGGCTGATCATGGAACCCTGGCTGGCCCTGCTGCGCGAGCGTCGCGACAGCTACGTCTTCCAGGACAAGACGGTGCTCGAGATCCTCGGCCAGCTCTTCGCCGATCATCCGCAAGCCAACTGGGCGCAGGGCGTCACCCAGGAACTGCGCCGCTACAGCCTGTCCCTGCAGTACCGCGAATCCGACCTCGACTACTGCCGCCGCCTGCTCGCCGAGGAAGGCCTCTCTTTCCGCTTCAGCCACGACCAGAACGCGGTGGCCGGCGACGAGGCCACGCACGCCCGCCACCGCCTGGAAATCTTCGACCGCGAGACGGCACTACCCGAGCTGGCGCAGCCCGTCCTGCGCTTTCATCGCAACAACGCGACCGAGGCCAGCGACACCGTCCAGACCTGGCAGGAAATCCGCAACGCCCTGCCCAACGCCGTCACCATTGCCGGCTGGGACTACAAGACACTGCTCGCCACCGGCGCCGAAGTCGAATCGACCTTGGACAACGGCGAAGTGCCGCGCATGGAAGTGCATGACGCCTCGCTCCCCTACCGCTACACCGAC